>NZ_JBICZJ010000008.1:145573-470130 GCF_043201895.1 Streptomyces sp. NPDC048254 | reverse complement strand
AACGCTCGGCTGGGAAACCCCAGCCGAGCGCCTGCATAAACTGCTCGCGGCCTGATCAACACGACCACGTGTTGCGACCACCCCTAGAAACCGCCTTCAAGGGGGCGGGCCTTCCCGCACCTGGGGGCGCGGGGAACTGCGCGATCAACCACGACGGTGAGTTCGCCGCCGACGCAACCGGTCCATCACGGCGCGAAGGCGACACGCACCGCCCTCACTGATCAGCGAACTCCTTACTGACCCCCTCGTACACGCCCTTGGCCACGTCACCGAACCGCGGCCCGGCCAGCCACCCCGAACTCACCGGTCCGATCGACGTGTTGGACACCAGCGCCGGCTTGCCGTCGGCACCCGTCTCCACCCAGCCGCCACCGGACGCCCCGCCGGTCATCGTGCAGCCGATCCGGTACATCGTCGGCGCCGACGCGTCGACGGACAGCCGCCCCGGCTTGTCCGCGCACTGGTAGAGCAGCGACCCGTCGTACGGCTTCGCCGCCGGATACCCGGTGGCCGTGATGCTCGACACTTTCGGAACGGCCGGTCCGTCGAAGTTCACCGGAAGCGCCGAACCGACCGTCTCCTCAAGGGACTTGCCGCCACTGCCCTGCTCAGGTGTCACATGGATCACGGCGTAGTCGTACGACGCGCCGTCGCCGCCCGTCTCCCCGCCCTGGTTGATCCACTGCTGCGAGGTCTGCGCCCCGTCACCCCACCAGACGCCGTACGGCGCGATCTGGGAGCGCGTCGCCTGCGTGAGCGCCGTCCCCGTCAGCCCCTGGTCGTTGTACGACGGCACGAACGCGATGTTGCGGTACCAGCCGCCGTTCTTGCCGGCGTG
This sequence comes from Streptomyces sp. NPDC048254, assembly GCF_043201895.1. NCBI lineage: Bacteria > Bacillati > Actinomycetota > Actinomycetes > Kitasatosporales > Streptomycetaceae > Streptomyces > Streptomyces sp. NPDC048254. The sequence goes on along the minus strand of NZ_JBICZJ010000008.1, from coordinate 469,292 downwards.
CACACAGTGGCCGGCCGTCCACACCAGGTTGGACTTGCCCGGGTGCGCGGGGTCCTCGACGACCGTCGCCGAGCAGACCATCGTGCCCTCGGGGGAGTCGAAGAACACCTTCCCGGCGGTGGCCGCGTTGGCGTGGTACGTCGGCCGCACGGCCTTCGCCTCCACCGGGTCCGGCGTCGGGTCGGTCACCCCCTGGTCACCGGAGAGGTCGTTGTCGTCGACGCCCTTGTCCTTGTCCGGGTCGTCGGCGTCCCGCATCCGGTCCGGGTCCCACAGGCCCTTGATGATGGGGTTGATGAAGTCGTTGGCCTCGCGCAGCCAGTCGTCCTTGTTCCAGTTCTTCCAGGCGCCGTTCTTCCACTTGTCGATGTCGATCCCGTGCTCTTTGAGCTTGTTCTTGATGTCGTCCGGGATCTTGATCTTGCCGTCGCCGGTGTCGGCCGTGGCGGACGCGGACGCCGGGCCGCCCGCGTTGTCGTCGCCGGAGCTGTCGCAGGCGGTGGCGGTCAGCGCCAGCGCCGAAGCGAGGGCGACGGCCGCCAGCGCCCGGGGCGCGCCCCTTCGAAGGGTGAACGACGGCCGGATGGATCGCATGGTGGTGACTCCCCCTGTCGGTAAGGAACTTCAGCGCCACACACTATGCGCTGGCTGTGCGGGGCTTCCCATGGAAGGGCAACGGTTTCGCTACGGGCCCTCCGCCCGGACAACCCCGCCCACCTGCCCCTCCGGCCACAACCGCCCGCAGCCGGCACGGCGCCCTCACCAGTGCGGGAGCCGTGGCTCGGACCCCGGGTGGATCCGGGCCCTGCGGCCGGTGTCGTCGCGGGCGCGTACGCCCGAGTGGAGGTGTACATGGACCGGGGATCGTGTCGAGTGGTGGGCCCTTGTCCGGCGGGTCGAACGGCGGCGGCGGACAGGTCAGGAGCAGGGAAAGGGCGCGGCAAGGATCTTGAGGCAACCCGTAACCCGCTGGACGGTCCGGGGTTGGTAGCGGTGGGGGTTCCGCTGCCTGTGCCCGGTGCCCGCCGATCAACTCGCCTCTGAACAGCGGGGAGGACAGCGAACCGTGGCCGTGACGGAGTCGGTGACCGGGGGGACGTTCGGGGGAGCGCACGCGGCGCACGAGGGGATCCTGAGACGCCAGTCGGCGCGCGAGTCGCGGGCGCGGACCTATGCGCGCGCCCTCCCCATCGTGCCGGTGCGGGCCCGCGGCCTGACCATCGAGGGCGCCGACGGCCGCCGTTACCTGGACTGCCTCTCCGGCGCCGGCACCCTCGCGCTCGGCCACAACCACCCGGTGGTGCTGGAGGCGATCCGCAAGGTCCTCGACTCCGGCGCCCCGCTCTCCGTCCTCGACCTGGCGACCCCCGTCAAGGACGCCTTCATCACCGAACTGTTCCGCACCCTGCCGCCCGGCCTCGCGGACCGCGCCCGCGTCCAGTTCTGCGGGCCCGCCGGTACGGACGCCGTGGAGGCCGCCTTCAAACTCGTCCGGGCCGCGACCGGCCGCACCGGCATCCTCGCCTTCACCGGCGCGTACCACGGCATGACCACCGGCGCGCTGGCCGCCTCCGGCGGAGCCGGCGACGTCCGCGTGGCCCGGCTGCCCTACCCCCAGGACTACCGCTGCCCGTTCGGCGTCGGCGGCCCGGTCGGTGCCGAACTCGCGGCCCGCTGGACCGAGTCCGTCCTCGACGACCCCAAGTCCGGCGTCCCGCTGCCCGCCGGGATGATCCTCGAACCCGTCCAGGGCGAGGGCGGGGTGATCCCGGCACCGGACGAGTGGCTCCGCCGGATGCGCCGGCTCACCGCCGACCGCTCCATCCCCCTCGTCGCGGACGAGATCCAGACCGGGGTGGGCAGGACCGGCGCCTTCTGGGCCGTCGAGCACAGCGGGGTCACCCCCGACGTGATGGTCCTCTCCAAGGCCATCGGCGGCAGCCTCCCCCTCGCTGTCGTCGTCTACCGCGACGACCTCGACGTCTGGGAACCCGGCGCCCACGCCGGCACGTTCCGGGGCAATCAACTCGCCATGGCCGCCGGTACGGCCACCCTCGCCCACGTCCGCGAGAACGGCCTCGCCGAACGCGCGGGCCATCTCGGCTCCCGAATGCTCTCCCAACTGCGCGTCCTCCAGGAGGAGTTCGCGTGCGTGGGTGATGTGCGCGGGCGGGGGCTGATGATCGGGGTGGAACTGGTGGACCCGGAGGGGGAGGAACGTGCGGGAGCTGCGGGGGAGAGGTGCGTGGGGGTTGCGGAGGAGGGATGCGTGCGGGCCGTGGGCGCTGCGGGGGAGGCGGGTGTGCGGCCCGCGGGAGAGGGCGAGGGCGAGGTCTGGGGCTCTGGTAGGGCGGTGGACGTGCGGGGCGGCGCCTTGGGTGAGCGTGCCATGGGCGGCGGTGCCATGGGCGGCGGTGCCATGGGTGGGGGTGGCTTGGGTGGGGGTGGCTTGGGTGGGGGTGGCTTGGGTGGGGGTGGCTTGGGTGGGGGTGCCATCGGGGTGGGTGGCTTGGGTGGTGGGGCCATTGGTGGGGGTGGATGGGACGGCGATGCCGTGAGCGGCGGCCTGGTGAGTGGGGGGCATTGGGGTGGCGGTGAGGCGAGTGGGGGCGACCGGGGTGGTGGCGCGGTGAGCGGGTGGGGCGGTGCGGGTCGGCCCCGCCCGCATCCCGCCGCTCCCGAACTGGCCGCTGCCGTGCAGCGCGCTTGCCTGGAACGGGGCCTGATCGTCGAGCTCGGCGGCCGCCATGCCGGTGTTGTACGACTCCTGCCGCCGCTGAACATCACCGATGAACAGGCGACCGCCGTCCTGGACCGCCTCGCCGACGCCGTGGCAGCGGTGGCCCGCGACCCGGCCGCACACGGCGTCCGGCAGCCTCGCCGACCCGACGGCCGCAAGGAGCCGGCCGGCTAGCCAACTCACCCGGAACGGGCCGACCGGCCACCGCGCCCGTGGCGACTCAGCCGCGCGCAACGCTCGGAGGGAACCGACCCGTCCGACCGTCCGGCAGGCGCCCACCCGCCGGGCCGCGGTCAGCAGGCCGGCCGCCCGGCGCCGCCGAACCGTCGTGAGCAGGCCGGCCGCCCGGCGCCGCCGAACCGAACCAGTCGGCCGGTGCGCCCGGAGCGGCCCGGTCGGCCCGGCTGACGCGACCGGCCCGTGCATGAGACCCCACATCGTCCACACCTCTCCCGTAAGGACAGCCAGCACTCAATTCACCCCCTGACCAGCAGAGTTCGCCGCGTACGACGGCCAACGCCAACGGCCACCCCGCACCGCCCGAGCCCCCGAGGAACCCCCTTGAACGCCACCCCCGCCCCCGACGACCACGGAGACCAAGGCCCACAGGGACGCCCCGTTCCGCTTGCCGAGTCGGTTCCCCAGCAGCGCGGCCGCGCTTTCCAGCCCGAGCGGCCTCGCGACGACACCGGGGACCTTCTGGAAGACCCCGACCCGGACACCGCCGCCCAGGCCGCCGCCGTGGAGAACCTGCTCCGCTGCTGGGCACGCGAGACGGACCTCCCCGCGCCCGGCACCGGCACCCTTCGCATCCCGCTGCCCGCCAGCGGTACGGCCCTGATCACCCCGGTCCGCCACTGGTCCCCGACCGGCTGGCACCGCTTCGGCCCACCCCGCCTGGCGGGCGCCCCCGACACCGCCCCACCCGTCGACGCGCTCACCCTCACGGCCCTGCTCACCCGCGAGACGGCCGGAGCCGCAGGAGACACGGTGGGCCGAGCCCAGAGCGGTCTCGGTCACGTCGATGGGAACGCCGGCCGAGCCGACGGCAGCGTAGGTCCGGCCGAGGGCACTCTCCCCCAGGCCGAGGGCATCCTCCCCCAGGCCAACGGCGGTTCCGTCCAGGCCAACGGCGGTTCGGCCCAGGTCAACAGCAGTTCCGCCCAGGCCAACGGCGTACCCGCCCACCCCGACCGCGGTCCTGTCCGTGCCGAAGGCCACCCCCGCCTCGCCGAAGGCACCCCCCGCACTCAGGCCGTTTCCGACGCCGGCGACCTCGTGGCCCGGGTCGCCGACTCCCTGCGCCGCACGGTCACCTTCATCACGGACCGGCGTGCCCACCCCGCCGACGGCCCCGACCGATTTCTCGCCGCCGAGCAGGCTCTCCTTCTCGGGCATCCCCTGCACCCGACCCCGAAGAGCCGCGAGGGCCTGACCGACTCCGAAGCCCGGCTCTACTCACCGGAGTTGCGCGGCTCCTTCCCCCTGCACTGGATGGCGGTCGCCTCCTCCCTGCTCGCCACCGACTCGGCCTGGACCGAGCGCGGCCGCCCCGTCCCCGCGCCGCACCTCATGGAAAGCCTGGCCGGCACGCCCCTGCCTCTGCCCGACGGCTACGGCGCCGCCCTGCCCCTGCATCCCTGGCAGGCCCGCGAGGTCCGGCACCGCGAGGCGACCGCCGCCCTCCTCGACGCCGGACTCCTGCGCGACCTGGGCCCCCTCGGCGCCCCCTGGTCTCCCACCTCCTCCGTACGAACCGTCCACCGCACCGGCGCCACCGCCATGCTCAAACTGTCGCTGGGCCTGCGCATCACCAACTCCCGCCGGGAGAACCTCCGCAAGGAACTCCACCGAGGCGTGGAGATCCACCGCCTGCTGCGCACCGGCCTCGCCAAGCAGTGGCAGGCCGCGCACCCCGGCTTCGACATCGTGCGCGACCCCGCCTGGCTGGGCGTGGACGGCCAGGACGGCCGGCCCGTGCCCGGACTCGACGTGGTGATCCGGCACAACCCGTTCACCCCCGCCGACGACGTGTCCTGCCTCGCCGGGCTGGTCGCACCCCGCCCCCTCGACGCCCCGGTGGCCAACGGCAGCCCCCGCCCGAACCGGTCCCGGCTGGCCCGGTTGGTCGCACGGCTCGCCGAACGCACCGGCCGCCCCGTCGGCGCCGTCAGTGCCGAGTGGTTCCTGCGCTACCTGGAGCAGGTCGTCCGCCCGGTGCTCTGGCTCGACGGCGAGGCCGGTATCGCCCTGGAGGCACACCAGCAGAACACCCTGCTCCTGCTGGACGCCGACGGCTGGCCCGCCGGCGGGCGCTACCGCGACAACCAGGGCTACTACTTCCGCGAGTCCCGGCGGGCAGAACTCGACGCCCGGCTGCCCGGCATCGGTGAGCACAGCGACACCTTCGTCCCCGACGAGGTCACCGACGAACGCTTCGCCTACTACCTCGGCATCAACAACGTGCTCGGTCTGATCGGCGCGTTCGGCTCCCAGCGGCTCGCCGACGAGCGCCTGCTGCTCGCGGCCTTCCGCCGGTTCCTCACCGACACGGCCTCCGGACCCGCCCGGCTGCGCACCTCCCTGCCCAGCCGCCTGCTCGACTCACCCGTCCTGCGCTGCAAGGCCAACCTGCTGACCCGGCTGCACGGCCTCGACGAACTCGTCGGCCCGGTCGACACCCAGTCCGTCTACGTCACCATCACCAACCCCCTCCACGCCTGACCGCCCGACCGTCCTGCCCACGCCGACTTCATCACCGGCCCTCCCACCACCGCCTTTCCATGACCGACCTCCACCGCTCTTCATTCACCGACCTCCATTCACCTCACCGACCGAGGAACATGACCCACCTCGTCTCCTGAGAGGAGCGCACCATGCCTCCCACCGACGCGAGCGCCGACGCAGGCCCCGTACCGGTCCACCCCGCCCACCCCGCCCATCCCGCCCATCCCGGCCGCTCAGGTCCCGCCGAGGACACCCGGGACTGCGAGGACACCCTGGACCTCCGCCTGCCCGCCGAACTCCTCGCCCTCTTCGCCGGGAAGGCGACCGGCCCCGATCCCGGTGGGACGACCCACACCGACGTCGGCGGGACGCCCGGCCCCGACAACGGCGGTGGAGGACTGCCCGCACCGACCGCGCCGGACGGCCCCCGCACCGCCCCGACCACCGAGGCCCAGGCCCCCGCGCTCGACCTCGAACGAGCCGTCGCCCTCGACGACGAACGAGCCGTCGCACCCGCCCACGAACGAGCAGCCGCCCTCGACGAGGAACGAGCAGCCGCTCTCAGTCACGAACAACCGCCCCCGCCCGGTCCTGGCCGACCGACTCCACACGCTCCTGACCGACGGAATCCGCACGCTCCCGTCCGACCAACCCATCTCCACCACGACCCGCTGGGTCCACTCGACCCGCTCGGCCCACTCGACCTGCTCGATCAGCTCGCCACCTGGGGCCCCACGGAGTCCCCTGTCGGCGCCTTCCACCTCGTGCCGGTCCATGTCGAACGCGACCTGCCGATCATCAGCCGCTGGATGAACGACCCCGCCGTGGCCGCGTTCTGGCAGTTGGCCGGCTCACGGGCGCAGACGGAGGACCACCTGCACGGCCAACTCGCGGGAGACGGCCGCAGCGTGCCGTGCCTGGGGAGACTCGACGGCACTCCGATGAGCTACTGGGAGATCTACCGGGCGGACCTGGACCCGCTCGCCCGCCACTATCCGGCCCGCCCGCACGACACCGGGGTCCACCTCCTGATCGGCGATGCCGCCGACCGTGGGCGGGGACTGGGGTCCGCCCTGCTCAGAGCCGTGGCCGATCTCGTACTCGATCACCGCCCCGCCTGCGCGCGCGTCGTCGCGGAGCCCGATCTTCGAAACACCCCCTCCGTGGCCGCCTTCCTCGGCGCGGGCTTCCGCTACGCCGCCGAGGTCGACCTGCCTGCCAAACGGGCCGCCCTCATGATCCGAGACCGGTCCCTACGTCATCTGATGTAGCGCTGAGTGATGGCGCGTACACATGTAGTACGAAGCGGCCGCCGATCAAGTTCCCGGCCACTCGGAAGAATTCGGAAGATTCCAGTTCCCGGCCGCCCGGGAGAAAGCGACGCGGTCAAACCCCCGAACCTGCCCTTTCCTCCGCTCCCCTTCCTCAGCCCCTCCTCAGCCCACCCGTCCAGGAGCACCCGGCGTGATCCCATCCCCCGTCCCCGCCTTGATCGCCCGATTGTCAGTGCCGGGCCGTAGGGTGGTCGCGCTATGACGAAGCCCTCACTCCCTGAACTCCTGCATGCCGCTGTCACAGCTGTCGGCGGTACGGAGCGCCCCGGCCAGGTGACCATGGCCGAATCGGTCGCCGAAGCGATCGACGACGGATCCCATCTGCTGGTCCAGGCCGGCACCGGCACCGGAAAGTCGCTCGGCTATCTGGTGCCCGCGCTGGCCCACGGGGAGCGGGTCGTCGTGGCGACGGCGACCCTCGCCCTGCAGAGACAGCTGGTGGAGCGCGATCTGCCGCGCACCGTCGACGCCCTGCACCCGCTGCTGCGCCGCCGCCCGGAGTTCGCGATGCTCAAGGGCAGGTCGAACTACCTGTGTCTGCACCGGCTGCACGAGGGCGTGCCGCAGGACGAGGAGGAGGGCCTCTTCGACCAGTTCGAGGCGGCGGCGCCGACCAGCAAGCTCGGCCAGGATCTGCTGCGGCTGCGTGACTGGGCGGACGAGACCGAGACCGGTGACCGTGACGGCCTCACCCCCGGCGTCTCCGACAAGGCCTGGGCCCAGGTCTCGGTCTCCTCGCGGGAGTGCCTCGGCGCCTCCAAGTGCGCCTACGGCGCCGAGTGCTTCGCCGAGACGGCCCGCGAGCGCGCGAAGCTCGCGGATGTCGTCGTCACGAACCATGCGCTGCTCGCGATCGACGCCATCGAGGGTGCCCCGGTGCTCCCGCAGCACGAGGTGCTGATCGTGGACGAGGCGCACGAGCTGGTCTCGCGGGTCACCGGCGTCGCCACCGGCGAGCTCACCCCGGGCCAGGTCAACCGCGCGGTCCGGCGCGCCGCCAAGCTGGTCGACGAGAAGGCCGCCGACCAGCTCCAGACCGCGGCGGAGGGTTTCGAGCGGCTGATGGAACTGGCCCTGCCGGGCCGACTGGAGGAGATTCCGGAGGACCTCGGCTATGCCCTGGCGGCCCTCAGGGACGCCGCCCGCACCGTGATCTCGGCGATCGGCACGACCCGTGACAAGTCGGTCCAGGACGAGGACGCGGTCCGCAAACAGGCGCTGGCCTCGGTGGAGACCGTGCACGACGTGGCGGAGCGGATCGTGAACGGCTCCGAGTGGGACGTCGTCTGGTACGAACGCCACGACCGCTTCGGCGCCTCCGTGCGGGTCGCCCCGATGTCCGTGTCGGGGCTGCTCCGGGAGAAGCTCTTCGCGGACCGCTCGGTCACCCTCACCTCGGCGACCCTCAAACTCGGCGGCGACTTCAACGGCGTGGGCGCCTCCCTGGGCCTCGCCCCGGAGGGCATCGAGGGCGATGACCTCCCGCAGTGGAAGGGTGTCGACGTCGGTTCCCCCTTCGACTACCCGAAGCAGGGCATCCTCTATGTCGCCAAGCACCTGTCGCGCCCCGCGCGCGACGGCGACCGCGCCGACATGCTGGACGAACTGACCGAACTGATCCAGGCGGCCGGTGGCCGCACCCTCGGCCTCTTCTCCTCGATGCGGGCCGCCCAGCAGGCCGCAGAGGAGCTGCGTGTCCGGATGCCCGAGTTCCCGATACTCCTGCAGGGCGAGGAGACCCTCGGCGAGCTGATCAAGAACTTTGCGGCGGACCCCCAGACCTGTCTCTTCGGCACGCTGTCGCTGTGGCAGGGCGTCGACGTCCCGGGCCCCAGCTGCCAGCTGGTCGTCATGGACAAGATCCCGTTCCCGCGCCCGGACGACCCGCTGATGAGCGCCCGGCAGAAGGCCGTCGAGGACGCCGGCGGCAATGGCTTCATGGCGGTCGCCGCCACCCACGCCGCGCTGCTGATGGCCCAGGGCGCGGGCCGGCTGGTCCGGGCGTCGGGGGACCGGGGTGTGGTCGCCGTACTCGATCAGCGGTTGGCCACCGCGCGGTACGGCGGCTATCTGAAGTCCTCACTGCCCGACTTCTGGTACACCACGGACCGTAACCAGGTCCGGAAGTCGCTGGCGGCCATCGATGCGGCGGCGCGGCAGGCGGAGACCAAGTGATCGCGGGTTGGCCTGTCCCGGCCCGGGACAGGCCAACCCGCGATCCGAAGAGCGCCGTGGGTCCGGACAGCGCAGGACCCCGGAACCGGCGCAGGGGTCCCGGGGCCCGATCGGAGGGCGGGCGGATGACCGCCCGCCGCAGGCGTCAGACGCGCCGCAGTACTGCGACGACCTTGCCCAGGATGGTCGCGTCGTCGCCGGGGATCGGCTCGTAGGCCGAGTTGTGGGGGAGGAGCCACACGTGGCCGTCCTCGCGCTTGAAGCGCTTGACGGTGGCCTCGCCGTCGAGCATCGCGGCGACGATGTCGCCGTTCTCGGCGACCGGCTGACGGCGGACGGTGACCCAGTCACCGTCACAGATCGCGGCTTCGAGCATGGAGTCACCGACGACCTTGAGCACGAACAGCTCGCCGTCACCGACCAGCTGCCGGGGGAGAGGGAAGACGTCCTCGACCGACTCCTCGGCGAGGATCGGGCCACCGGCGGCGATCCGGCCGACCAGCGGGACATACGATGCGGCGGGCTTGCCGGCGGTGTCCGTGGGCTGCACGGTCACGGCCTGGTCGGAGCCGCGCACCTCGTAGGCGCGCGGGCGGTGCGGGTCGCGGCGCAGGAAGCCCTTGCGCTCCAGTGCCATCAGCTGGTGCGCCACCGACGACGTGCTGGACAGGCCGACGGCCTGGCCGATCTCCCGCATCGACGGCGGGTAGCCCCGCCGCTGCACCGAGTCCCTGATCACCTCGATCACCCGGCGCTGCCGGTCGGTGAGCCCCGAGCTGTCCGCCCGGATGCCTGGAGGTCGGCCCGGCAGGGAACGCTTGTGTCCCTCGGGATTCACGGCTTCGTTCATGGCATGCACCGGGTCGAGTCGGCCCTGGGAGCGGTCCTGGGCGGTGATGGTGGCACTGTCTGCGGTCGTGGTCACGTCGGCCCCTCTCGATGGTCTCCCTGCTGGACAACGGTAGTTGCTTTCGAAAGGTTGCGCCAAACACACGTTCGAGTGAAAAAACGCGGTTCACCGTACGCGATCACATGTCTGGGTGTATGGCTCACGCGGTACCCGGCGGACAAAAGGTCCATGGTTGTACTCTTCACCGCCGGACTGATGGCCTCGTGGGTGTGCCCAGTCTGCCATCCGGACCGCCGCCGACCGGGACGACCCTCCCCATCTGCGCCGGAGTCGCACGTGACCTCCGTGCGGCGCCCACGGTATCTCCGTATCCGCCGTAGCGGTACGTGTGCGACACGCGCAAACTGCCGATGTGTCAGCGGATCCCTACATCTAGTGGTTGGATTGCGGCTGTAGCCCACAAGTTGTGGTCCCCCGGGTCTCGGAGCCCTCGGCGATCGCCTATGCTTGGGGCTGCTTCGAGGGGTCCATGAGGCCCCACGAGGCCATCGAGTCTGCTGTGAGGAGGGTTGGAGATCATGCACTGCCCCTTCTGCAGGCACCCCGACAGCCGCGTGGTCGACAGTCGTACGACCGACGACGGCACGTCGATCCGCAGGCGCCGCCAGTGCCCTGACTGCTCCCGTCGTTTCACGACCGTGGAGACGTGCTCGCTCATGGTGGTGAAGCGGTCCGGAGTCACCGAGCCATTCAGCCGTACCAAGGTCATCAACGGCGTGCGCAAAGCGTGCCAGGGGCGGCCTGTCACCGAGGACGCACTCGCCCAGCTCGGCCAGCGGGTCGAGGAGGCGGTGCGGGCCACCGGAAGTGCCGAGCTGACCACCCACGACGTGGGGCTGGCCATACTCGGCCCGTTGCAGGAACTCGACCTCGTCGCCTACCTGCGATTCGCCTCCGTCTACCGGGCTTTCGACTCGCTCGAGGACTTCGAGGCCGCGATCGCGGAGCTCAGGCAGGTGGCGCAGGGCCCCGTCGCGGACGACGAAGACGCGGGAGCGGGGAGCCAGAAGAACGATCACGGGCCGGGCGGGGCCACTCGGGCGCCCACGCCCGTCCACTCCGCCGGCTGACAGGCGGACCGGAACCGGGCGGAGGACCCGAATCCGGTTGTCGGACGGCGATCCAGGACTTGTCGCGGGTGGCAGCAGAGGGTGCCCGCGACGTGAGAACAGAACAGCGTGTCACGGGAACATCGTGGCATTTCAGGGCGTTTTAGCCCGTAGAGGGAGGCGGCATGACAGAGACGGCGAGCGGTCCGGCACGGAGTTCCCGCGCGAAGGGCACCAAGGCCACCAAGGGACTGCGTATCGAGCGCATCCACACCACCCCCGGCGTACACCCGTACGACGAGGTGAGCTGGGAGCGCCGTGACGTCGTCATGACCAACTGGCGCGACGGCTCGGTCAATTTCGAGCAGCGTGGCGTCGAGTTCCCCGACTTCTGGTCGGTGAACGCGGTCAACATCGTCACCAGCAAGTACTTCCGGGGTGCCGTCGGCACCCCGCAGCGCGAGACCGGCCTCAGGCAGCTGATCGACCGCATCGTGAAGACGTACCGGAAGGCCGGCGAGGACCACAAGTACTTCGCCTCGCCCGCCGACGCCGAGATCTTCGAGCACGAGCTGGCTTACGCCCTCCTGCACCAGGTCTTCAGCTTCAACAGCCCCGTGTGGTTCAACGTGGGCACCCCGCAGCCCCAGCAGGTCTCCGCCTGCTTCATCCTGTCCGTCGACGACTCCATGGAGTCGATCCTCGACTGGTACAAGGAAGAGGGCATGATCTTCAAGGGCGGCTCCGGTGCCGGCCTGAACCTCTCCCGGATCCGCTCCTCCAAGGAGCTGCTCTCCTCCGGCGGCAACGCCTCCGGCCCGGTCTCCTTCATGCGTGGTGCCGACGCCTCCGCCGGCACCATCAAGTCGGGCGGTGCCACCCGCCGCGCCGCCAAGATGGTCATCCTGGACGTCGACCACCCCGACATCGAGGACTTCATCCAGACCAAGGTCAAGGAAGAGGAGAAGATCCGCGCCCTGCGTGACGCGGGCTTCGACATGGACCTGGGCGGCGACGACATCACCTCCGTCCAGTACCAGAACGCCAACAACTCGGTCCGCGTGAACGACGAGTTCATGAGGGCGGTCGAGCAGGGCGGGCAGTTCGGCCTGCGTGCCCGGATGACCGGCGAGGTCATCGAGGAGGTCCAGGCCAAGGACCTGTTCCGCAAGATGGCCGAGGCGGCCTGGGCCTGCGCCGACCCGGGCATCCAGTACGACGACACGATCAACCACTGGCACACCTGCCCGGAGTCCGGCCGGATCAACGGCTCGAACCCCTGCAGCGAGTACATGCACCTGGACAACACGTCCTGCAACCTCGCCTCGCTGAACCTGATGAAGTTCCTGAAGGACGACGGCAAGGGCAGCCAGTCCTTCGAGGTCGAGCGCTTCGCGAAGGTCGTCGAGCTGGTCATCACCGCGATGGACATCTCCATCTGCTTCGCGGACTTCCCGACCCAGAAGATCGGTGAGAACACCCGCGCCTTCCGCCAGCTCGGCATCGGCTACGCCAACCTCGGCGCCCTGCTGATGGCGACCGGCCACGCCTACGACTCCGACGGCGGCCGCGCGCTCGCCGGTGCCATCACCTCCCTGATGACCGGCACGGCGTACAAGCGCTCCGCCGAACTCGCCGCGGTCGTCGGCCCGTACGACGGCTACGCCCGCAACGCCGACGCCCACAACCGCGTCATGAAGCAGCACGCCGACGCCAACACCGTGGCCGCCCGCGGGGACGACCTGGACACGCCGGTCTGGGCCGCCGCCACGGAGACCTGGCAGGACGTGGTGCGCCTCGGTGAGAAGAACGGTTTCCGTAACTCTCAGGCGTCCGTCCTCGCCCCCACCGGCACCATCGGTCTCGCGATGTCCTGCGACACCACCGGTGTCGAGCCCGACCTGGCGCTCGTGAAGTTCAAGAAGCTGGTCGGCGGCGGTTCGATGCAGATCGTCAACGGCACCGTGCCGCAGGCCCTGCGCCGCCTGGGCTACCAGGAGGAGCAGATCGAGGCGATCGTCGCCCACATCGCCGACAACGGCAACGTGATCGACGCCCCCGGCCTCAGGCAGGAGCACTACGAGGTCTTCGACTGCGCCATGGGCGAGCGCGCCATCTCCCCGATGGGCCACGTCCGCATGATGGCCGCGATCCAGCCCTGGATCTCCGGCGCCATCTCCAAGACGGTCAACATGCCGGAGACGGCGACCGTCGAGGAGGTCGAGGAGATCTACTACGAGGCCTGGAAGCTCGGCGTCAAGGCGCTCGCGATCTACCGCGACAACTGCAAGGTCGGCCAGCCGCTCTCCGCCAAGACCAAGGAGAAGTCCGCGGCCGACGCCGTCACCGAGAAGACCGAGGCGACCATCCGCGAGACGGTCGAGAAGGTCGTCGAGTACCGCCCGGTCCGCAAGCGCCTCCCGAAGGGTCGTCCTGGCATCACCACGTCCTTCACCGTCGGTGGCGCCGAGGGCTACATGACGGCCAACTCCTACCCGGACGACGGCCTGGGCGAGGTCTTCCTGAAGATGTCCAAGCAGGGCTCGACCCTGGCGGGCATGATGGACGCCTTCTCCATCGCGGTCTCCGTCGGCCTCCAGTACGGCGTGCCGCTGGAGACGTACGTCTCGAAGTTCACCAACATGCGCTTCGAGCCGGCCGGTATGACGGACGACCCGGACGTGCGGATGGCGCAGTCGATCGTCGACTACATCTTCCGCCGCCTGGCGCTGGACTTCCTGCCCTTCGAGACGCGCTCCGCGCTCGGCATCCACTCCGCCCCGGAGCGCCAGCGTCACCTGGAGACCGGTTCGTACGAGCCGTCCGACGACGAGGTCGACGTCGAGGGCCTGGCCCAGTCCGCGCCGCGCGCCCAGGAGCTGAAGGCCGTCGCCTCCCCGAAGGCCGAGACCGGGGCGGCTAAGCCCGCCCCGCAGCAGGCCCACACCAGCGCCGAACTGGTGGAGATGCAGCTGGGCATCCAGGCCGACGCCCCGCTCTGCTTCTCCTGCGGTACGAAGATGCAGCGGGCCGGTTCCTGCTACATCTGCGAGGGCTGCGGCTCGACCAGCGGCTGCAGCTGACGAGTTGATGTGAAGTGAAGTAAGGGGCGTCGGCCATGGCCGACGCCCCTTACCGCTGCTCCTGGCTGCTCGCCGTCACGGCCGGCCGAGGCCGCCCATGGCACGGGTGAAGACCACGGGGTCGTCCTCGAACCCGTGCAGGCCGGGCCGGAAGCTCCAGTCGCCGGACCCGTCGCGCACGAACTCCGCGACGGCGGCCGCCGTCGCCCCGAGGACCGAGCCGAAGTCGTCCTCGGTCAGCACGTTGTAGCCCTCCCGGACGCGCACCTCCGGGTTCAGGACGTTCACGAACGTCCGGTGCGCGGACCGCTGTTGGATGACGACTCCGACCACCACGCGCGTGTAGCGGGCGTCGAGCCGGTCGAGTTCGAGCGTCATCACCTCGTCCCAGCCGAAACCTTTGCCGTCCTGGCTGTCCCGGTTGAGAAAGATCGTGCCGTCGGGCGAGCGGCTGTCGAAGTGCACGAGATAGGCCGCGGTCCCGTACGGGTCGCCCGCCGTGTAGGTACCGGCGATGATGTCGAGATCGGTGGGCGGCTGCCCGGCCTGGCTGGGATCCCACTTCAGCGCGACCTCGACCTTGCGGATCGCCTTGCTGAAACCGCTCATCACGCGTCCCCTTCCCCCTAGAGGTCCACTGCCCCAACTGATGGCCTGCCAAGGCTCTTTGTCCATCGTGCCACGCGCGCGGGGGCGCATGCGCGGGTGATCTCCGCCGGAGCGTGACCGACGCCACGTCCCATGGCCTTACGATGGCGCGGTGCTGGTCAAGTGGATTCGTTGCACCGTGGTGGACCGCCGCGGGTTCGAGCGGGGGCAGCGAAAATGGGCGGGGCTTCTGGGGGAGCCGGGATTTCGCGGACAGGGCGGGGGCTGGAGTCGGCAGCGAGCCGGAGTGGCGCACATCTTTGCCTTCTGGGAAAGCCGTGCCTTCTACGACTCCTTCATGGCGCGCTCGCACGACCGTCTGGCCGCGTCCCAGTCCGGCACGTACAAGGACCAGCAGGTCAAGCTGTTCGAGTACCGGTTCGATGTGAAGACCGGCTTCGAACCGCGGTTCACGGACTCCGACCTGATCCGGGTGGCCCTCTGCCGGGTGCACGAGGAGCGTGTCGAGCACTTCACGCTGATGCAGGAGAAGGTCTGGAACCCGGCGATGGCCGGCTCGCCGGGCATGATCCGCGGTATGTTCGCGGAGGCTCCGGCGCACGAGTTCATGATCCTCTCGATGTGGCGGGCGGCCGCCGAACACGGCAAGTACCGCACCGAGCGGGTGGAACGCCTGGCACTGCGCGCCCAGACGGAGGCCGACATCGCGGCCCTCACGGGCGACATCGTCGAGCTCGAACCGAGCTGGATCGTTTGAACCTCCAACCCCTGATTTGTGTGACCTACGCTGTATGGAGCCCATCCGAGTGCTCTAATTTCCGTCACTCGATCTAGGGTTTTGGCATGGCACGACCACGGCGCATCGTCCTTGTCCGGCACGGCGAGTCAACCGGCAATGTCGACGACTCCGTGTATGAGCGGGAACCCGACCACTCACTGGCCCTGACCGAGCGGGGCTGGCGACAGGCCGAGGAGACCGGAAAACGCATCCGGGAGATCTTCGGCCAGGAGCCCGTCAGCGTGTACGTCTCCCCGTACCGCCGTACGCACGACACCCTCCGCGCCTTCCACCTCGATCCGGACCTCATACGCGTGCGCGAGGAGCCCCGGCTGCGGGAGCAGGACTGGGGAAACTGGCAGGACCGCGACGACGTACGACTGCAGAAGACGTACCGGGACGCGTACGGGCACTTCTTCTTCCGCTTCCCCCAGGGCGAGTCCGGGGCCGATGTGTACGACCGGGTCGGCGGCTTCCTGGAGAGCCTGTTCCGCAGCTTCGAGGCGCCGGACCATCCGCCCAACGTGCTCCTGGTGACCCACGGCCTGGCGATGCGGCTGTTCTGCATGCGCTGGTTCCACTGGACGGTCGCGGACTTCGAGTCCCTGTCCAACCCCGGGAACGCGGAGATGCGGATGCTCGTTCTCGGGGACGACGGCAAGTACACGCTCGACCGGCCTTTCGACCGCTGGCGGGACCCGGAGCCCAACTGGATGAGCGGCTAGGCTGGCCGAGATGACCTTTTCCTCCGACAATTCGAACGCCGGGCGCCTGGACCGCGCCCTGGCCAGCCTGCGCGGACTCGCGACCGGCGACGCGCTGGGCTCACAGTTCTTCGTTCCGGCGAACTATCCGCTGCTGCAGCGGCGCGAGCTGCCGCCGGCCCCCTGGCAGTGGACCGACGACACCGAGATGGCCTGTTCCGTCGTCGCCGTCCTCGCCGCCCACCACCGTATCGACCAGGACGCGCTGGCCCACTCCTTCGCCGCGCACCACGACTTCGACCGGGGCTACGGCCCCGCCGTCAACCGGCTGCTCCGGCTCGTCAGGGAGGGCGGCGACTGGCGCGAACTGGCGGCCGCGCTCTTCAACGGGCGCGGCTCGTGGGGCAACGGAGCGGCGATGCGGATCGCGCCCCTGGGGGCCTGGTACGCGGACGATCCGGAGCAGGCCACCCACCAGGCCGAGATTTCGGCCTACCCCACCCACCAGCACCGCGAGGCGGTGGTCGGGGCCATGGCGGTCGCCGCGGCGGCGGCACTGGCGGCGGCGCCCGGCGGCCCGCCGAGTCCCGAGGGGCTCCTCGACGGGGTCGTCGCGCTCGTCCCGAGGAGCGCCGTCGGCCAGGGCCTGCGGCGCGCCCGCGACATGCTCGACTACGGCGACGCGGGGACCGTGGCGGCCGTGCTGGGCTGTGGACGGCGTACGAGCGCCCATGACACCGTCCCCTTCGCCCTCTGGTCGGCGGCACGTGCCCTCGGTGACTACGGCTCGGCGTTCTGGACGACCGCGCAGGTGGGCGGCGATGTGGACACCACTTGCGCCATCGTCGGCGGCGTACTCGCGGCAGGCAAGGCGGGAGCGCCCCCGGCCGCATGGACGGAGCGGACGGAGGCGCTGCCGGAATGGGCGCCGACGGGGACGGGGACCGCTGTCGGCGCATGACCGCCGCACACGGGGACCGCTGTCGGCGGTTGACCGTCGGCATAGGTGACCGGTGTAGGTGGTTGCCTGCCGGTATACGGGGGACCGCAGTCGGTGCTTGACCGCCCGGCGCACGTAGACCGTTCGAGTCGGGCCTTTCGTGATCTGTGGGGCCTGGGGTTGCCGTAGTGGGGCCTGGAGGGTGCCGTGGTGCTGGGAGGTGCCGTGGGGCGAAGTCGCCCCCGGCCGTCTGAGAGGCGCAATGGTCCGGTGGCATACCCCGGCACCGCAGCGGACCCGATGCCCTGGGATCACGGTTCCCGGGTACGACCGAAACTCTCCGTGCCCGATGGGAACTCTCCGTGACCGCCGGGCGTTTTCCTGGCATCCGCTCCGCGCTTCGTCCGAGTGCGGACGGCGGAGCCGGAAGTGGAGCCGAGGGGAGGGTGTTGGCGGTGTGGGTCGGAGTGGTTGTTCTGGTGGTGTTCGTGGTGCTGTCGGCCGTGGTGCGGATGGCCGGACCTCCGCCTCTGCCGTCTGTCCCCTGGCGGCAGTCCGGCCATCCGCGACTTCGCGCGGACCCGGTGGGTTCAGCCCAGCCCGGGGCCGGCCGTGCCGGCGAGGGCTTCGAGGTCGCTCTTGCGGACCTTGATCACCAGCCAGGCGGTGAGCAGGCCGAGCCCGGCCATGACGGCGGCGGGGACGAACGCGGTCGAGATCCCGTGCGCGAGCACCTCGTGTCCCCAGGGCGCGGGCAGCTGGTGGGACTTGGCGAATGCAGCCTTCTGCTCCGGCGAACCGTCGGCGAGGAACTTCGGCAGCTGCTTCTTCGCCTCGTCCTTGCTGGCCGAGCCGAAGACCGTGGTCAGGATCGACAGGCCCAGCGAACCGCCCACCTGCTGCATGGCGTTGAGCAGTCCGGAGGCCGCTCCGGCCTCGTGCTGGGCGACCCCGGAGACCGCGGTGACGGTCGCGGTCACGAAGTTCAGGCCCATGCCGAAGCCGAAGATCAGCATGGGTCCCAGCACCCCGCCGAGATACGAGCTGTCGGGCTTGATGAACGTCTGCCAGGTGAGGCCGACGGCCACGAGCGCGGAGCCGGTCATCATGAACGGCTTCGGGCCCAGGACGGGCAGGAACCGCTGCGACAGCCCGGCGCCGACGGCGATCGCCACCGTCACGGGCAGGAAGGCCAGCCCGGCCCGGATCGGGCTGTAGCCCAGCACGTTCTGCACGAACAGCACGATGTAGAAGAACATGCCGAACATCGCCGCGGCCAGGCTCAGCATGATCACGTAGGTGCCGGAGCGGTTGCGGTCGGCGAACATCCGCAGCGGGGTGATGGGTTCCTTCGCCCGGGTCTCGATGAAGACGAAGGCCAGCAGAAGCACCACCGCTGCGCCGAAGGACCCGAGGGTCAGAGCGTCGCGCCAGCCCTCCTCCGAAGCCCGGATGAAGCCGTACACCAAGGAGACCATGCCCAGCGTGGAGGTCAGCGCGCCCGCGATGTCGAACCGGCCGGGATGCCGTTCGGACTCGTTGATGTACTGCGGGGTGAGGGCGACGATCAGCAGCCCGATCGGCACATTGACGAAGAACACCCAACGCCAGTCGAGCCAGTCGGTGAGCATGCCGCCGGCCAGCAGGCCGATGGCACCGCCGCCCGCGGAGACCGCGGCGAACACGCCGAACGCCCGGTTGCGCTCCGGGCCTTCCGGGAAGGTGGTGGTGATCAGCGCCAGCGAGGTCGGCGACGCGATCGCGCCACCCATGCCTTGGAGGGCGCGGGCGGCCAACAGTTGCCAGGGTTCCTGGGCGAGACCGCCGAGGAGCGAGGCGAAGGTGAACAGCAGGATGCCGGTCATGAACACCCGGCGCCGGCCGAGGATGTCACCGGCTCGCGCCCCGAGCAGCAGCAGACCTCCGAAGGTGAGCGTGTAGGCGCTGACCACCCAGGTGAGGTCCGTGGTGCTGAACTTGAGCGCGTCTTGAATGTGCGGGAGGGCGATGTTCACAATCGTCGCGTCAAGTACGACCATGAGCTGGCAGGCGGCAATCACGGTGAGTGCGATGCCGGGGCGCCCCTGCCGACGGGCCGCGCCAGGCTTCTGATCGGATATCAGTTGAGAGGTTGTCACTATGGGTCCCCCACGAAGGTGTTAGTGAACGCCAGCGTTCACTGTCGCGTCAACGGTAGTGAGTCGTCGGTAGAGAACGCAAGCGTTCACTTAACTGCGCGTCGCGTGTCGCGTCCCCCCTTGTCGTCGCGCGCCGCACCTCCCCCGCTCCGGAATCCCCGCTTCCCCTCGCTCGCTGGAGAAACTCAGATGGTTACCTCGCGCTGGACTGCCGCTCCTCCTCAGGCGGCCTCCCCGCGTCGGCGCGGTGCGGTCCTCGAACGCGCGATCCTGGACGCCGCCCTGGAGCAGCTCAGCACCGTCGGCTGGAACGGCCTCACCATGGAGGGCGTCGCCGCCGGTGCGCAGACCGGAAAGGCGGCGGTGTACCGGCGCTGGCCCTCGAAGGAGGACCTGGTCGCCGACGCGCTGCAGGCCGGTCTGCCACGTTTGGAGGAGGCCCCCGACCTCGGAAGCGTGCGCGAAGACCTGCTGGCGCTGTGTCGGCAGGCCCGGGACGCGATGTTCTCGCGCCCTGGCTTCGCGCTGCGGTCGGTGATTCACGAATGCGATCCGACGCAGGTCGAGCGCTTCCATGGCGTGATCTTCGACGGGGTCGTGGGGCCGACCACCAAGCTGATCGGTGAGATCATCACCCGCGGGATAGAGCGGGGGGAGGTGCGCGCCGACGCGGCCAACGACTATGTCCTCGACGCCATTCCGGCGATGATGATGTACCGCAACAAGATTTCTGGAAGCGAATGGAACGACCAGGAGGTCGAGCGGATGATCGATCACTACATGCTTCCGCTGCTGCTGTCGCACGGCGCCTGACCCACCGCTGCGGCGGCCCGCGCTCCTGTCGGGGAAGCCGGGGTGTCGCTCGGGGATCAGTGCGGCGTACCCTAAGGGCGCCATGCCGTACGAACCGCCTACTCACACCGTCGAGCGCTCCCTCCGCGCCACGACCGGAGCGAAGGTCATTGCCGGTGTCGACGAGGTGGGGCGCGGTGCCTGGGCCGGGCCCGTCACTGTCTGCGCCGCGGTCACCGGTCTTCGCCGGCCGCCCGACGGCCTCACCGACTCCAAGCTGCTGACCGTCAAGCGTCGTACGGAACTTGCCGAGACGCTGCGGACATGGGTCACGGCCTACGCCCTGGGTCATGCCTCGCCGGAGGAGATCGACAGCCTCGGCATGACGGCCGCACTGCGGCTGGCCGCGGGCCGTGCCCTGGAGGCCCTCCCGGTCCGCCCCGACGCGGTCATCCTCGATGGGAAGCACAACTACCTCGGTGCCCCGTGGCAGGTGCGCACGGTCATCAAGGGTGACCGATCGTGTGTGGCCGTCGCGGCGGCCTCGGTGATCGCCAAGGTTCAGCGCGACAAAATGATGGCCGAACTGGGTATCGACCATGCAGACTTCGGATTTGCGGACAACGCCGGGTATCCGTCACCCGTGCACAAGGCCGCACTGGAGGAGCGGGGCCCCACCCCGTACCACCGGTTGTCGTGGGCGTATCTTGATGCGCTGCCCCAGTGGCAGCACCTCAAGAAGGTGCGCAGCTGGGCGGAGGGAAGCGTTCCGGAGATCGAGGGTCAGCTCGGCTTCGACTTCTGACGTTCCAGTCGCACTGTTGTGCCACCCAGTTCACGTGACCTGCACCAACGTTTGATAGATATCAGCTCATGCCTCTCATTCCCGAGGAGCCTCAGATTCACGAGAGTGCCCAGGGTCCCCGCGCCACTCCGGCCAGTGGCCGTACCGCGCCGACCCCCCGTCCCGTACCCGGCCCCCGCCCCGCGGCTCCGTCGCGTCCCGGTCGTCCCGGCCCTCTGCGGCCGACGCCGCCGGTGCAGCGCACGCCGCGTGACGTGGCCAAGCCAGGCCCGTCCGGTCCGGCCGTGCCCGCCGCGGCAGCGGCGGCCCCGCAGATCCAGCTGATCCCGGCATCGGTCGAGAGCGCTCTCGACTCGGCCGAGGAGGCAGTGGACCTGCTTCTCGAATCGGGTCGTGCCCCCGGTGACGTGCTGGTGATCACCACCGGCGCGCAGCATCCGTGGGCCGACCACGAGCTGTCCTTCGGCGAAACCTCCTACTGGGCGCAGCATGACGCGGGCGACGACGTCTTCTACGCGGACGCCGCCGTCGCTTCCCGTGCCGCGACCCGCCCTGTGGTCGTGGTCGCCGTCAACGGCGGTTCCGACGCCGTCGCCGCCACCGCCCTGCCACTGGCCCTCTCCCGGGCCGGTGCCCTGTTGATCGTCTGCGGCGACCCGCAGCGGATCAACTCGGTGCTGGGCGCCGGAGTCTGAGCCGCCTCCGGCGCCTCCGGGACTCCGGAGGTACCGAAGGAGCCGCAGCGACGGACTCGCACAGTGGTGCTTTCGGCATGCCCGGACGCCGGGCGAGGGGCACCCCCCTTCGGGGGCGTGGCCGTTCGGTGTACGGAGCATCCGAGCGCGGGCACCCGGCCGGATCAGTGCCGTGCCCGGACAACGGGATGTCCTGTGCGTCCCGGAGCACGGTGAGCGACCCCGCTGAGCACACCGTGCGGCACGCTTCAGCGTGCCGTGCCCGGTGGTGCGTGCTCGGCCGGTGCCCCCGCGCGGGGGGTGCCCCTAAGTCCTTCGTCAAGCTGTCGTGATGATGGCCGGCATGACGGATGAGGTTCAGGGTTCGGGCCGTGGGAGCCGCCGGGGGTGGACACCGCTGCACTTCGCGGCGCTGCTTGTTTCCTCTCCGGAAAGGTTGTTCGCCGCGGATCGAGGAGCCCGAGCTCCGGGTCGCCGGGGCGAGGCCGGCGTAGGCGGCGAGGTGGCCGACGGTCGGGAAGGTGGTGCCGTCGCCGACCTCGATGAGGATCCTGGCTCCGGTCCTGACGCCGGCTCCCGGCATTGACGTCAGGGACTTTCGCAAGCGGGTGGGCCTCCAGGAGTTTCTCGATCCGCTCGGCCAGCAGCTTGCGCTGGTCGAGGACGGCGGTGAGCGAGGCGGCCAGGCTCGGGACGATCAGCGCGGCCGCCTCGGCCCCCGGAACGGTGACGGTGTGCTCGTCCAACGCGTCGAAGATCTCATCGGCCAGCCGCTCGGCCATTTCGGCGTTTCCGGCCGTATCAGCGTGATCAGTCGTCGTCGACCGGCCTCGCGGATCTGGGCCGGTGACCCGAACCGCTCCAGGAACGTGAGGACGGCCGGGCGCTGCAATCGCGGTCCCAGGACCCATTCCGACGAGGGGTGGATCTGGGTCAGCGGGCTGTGGAGGCGGGTGGCTTCGCCGGTCAGGTCGTCGTCCAACCCGACGATCATCTCCAGCTCGGCGATCGCCTCATCCTCGTCGGCGATGGCCCGCAGGGTGTGCGGCATCGTGCGGGCAGCATCGGCGATGATGAACGCGTCCTTCGCGCCGGTCTTGGCCTCGCCCGGGTAGAGGTCGGCGATCCGCCGCATCGTCAGTCCCGCAAGACGGGCGACCGGGCAGTCCATGTCCCGCGCGACCGCCAGCGACAGAGCCCTGATCGAGGCCGGCTGGCCGACGACCACAAGCACGGTCCCGTGCTTGGCCTGGAACTTCGAGAACAACTCGCGGAGCCTGGGCTCGGTATGGGGCAGGCGCTTGTCGAACGCCTTCTTTCCGGCCGGGGTGACGGCGGTGGCGTGGTGTTCGCCCTTGCCGACGTCCAGGCCGAGGAAGACGTCGATATCGCCGGTGTCGATCACGTGCAGGCCCCTCCATCACACTTTCGTCCGGCCCTGCCAGTGCACCGAGCTGCCACATCCACGTTACGGAGAGCTCTTCCGGCCCGGGTGAAGCCGGTGCTCAAGCCCCTCATCAGCGGTCCGTCGACGCCTCCGGGCCCGGTGACACCACCTCCCGGATCATCAACAACAGGAGGGGAAGTCATGCCGGGCCCGAAGGCCGCAGGCCCCGTTGCGGAGCCACGAAAACGGTGACGGGGGGCGGCTTCAGCGGGCGGCCGCGCGGCGCAGTACCTCGGAGGCGGCGCCGCCGGTGCGCGGTGAGAGGGGCACGGCCTCTGACAGGGCGAGGGGTTCGGGAGGCGAGTCGGCATTCGGGCGCCGCCCGCCGCGGCCCTCGCCGAGCACCTGCCAGCCGTCGTGGGTCAGCGTGATGTATGCCCCGCAGCGCAACCCGTGCAGAGTGCAGGCGTCCCGCAGCCCCCACATCCAGGCACCGTCCTCCTCCGTCCAACGCGCGTCCCCCTCGCGGCAGTAGAGCAGTACGGCCGTCCGCACCGGGGTGCGGCGGCGCAGGTCGTGCGGGATGACCCGGCGCAACTGGGCCAGCAGCGCATTGCGGAACATCCAGCCGTCGGCCTGGGCAGAGCGCCGGGTGAACGAGGCGCTCGCACACAGCCGTTCCTCCGGGTCGAGGACGGCCACGATCGCCGTCGCCGGCTTGGGACGGTGCCGGGCATGCAGCCCGCTGACGACCTCACGAGGGTTCCGGAGCAGCGGTATGCCGGCATCGGCCCACTCCGCGGGCTCGAGCAGACGGCTGGCGGAAGCGGCGGACGCGGAAGTCGACAACGATGCCGCCGAGGACGGAGCGAATCCGAAGGTCACGTTCCTCCCTTCGGCTACGCGCCCACACAGCGGGCGAGATCGGATTCGGGGGAGCGCGCACCGCAGTAAGGCCCAACCGGATCACGGACGAGCCGTGCGGGGAGCGGACTTCAATTCTTCCTGTCGAACTGGGATGCGGCAACGAGCAAATGGGGCCACCGACTGTTATCTGATGGTACGTGGCTTATATCCCTACCCGGTCAGGCACCGGAGGAACCTGGGACGTTCGAGTCAGGCACGTGCGTACGCCGCACCCGGTGCCGTGTTCGAACAGCACCGGGTCGATCAGCCCTGAACGGCCAGGACCAGCGGCAACACCCCACGTGCCCCGGACCTCCGCAG
Organism: Streptomyces sp. NPDC048254; assembly: GCF_043201895.1. Taxonomy (NCBI): domain Bacteria; kingdom Bacillati; phylum Actinomycetota; class Actinomycetes; order Kitasatosporales; family Streptomycetaceae; genus Streptomyces; species Streptomyces sp. NPDC048254. Next base: position 445,199 of record NZ_JBICZJ010000008.1, on the reverse strand, counting down.
CATGCGCGTCGCGACCGCCAGCGTCCAGCCGGTCTCGGTGAAGTCGTCGACCAGCAGAACCGGACCCTGCGCCGCGGCGAGCGCGGTGGCGAGGACGGGCGGCACGGTCAGCGCACCGTCGAGGGCCTTCAGACGCTGGGCACTGTTGCTGCGCGAGACGTGCGGCGCCTCGCCCGCGTACTCCACGGAACCCAGCAGGGGCAGTCTGCCGATCTCCGCGATGCGGGCGCCCAGGGAATCGATCAGCCGGGGCCTGGAGCGCGAGGCGACGGTGACGACACCCACCGGGCGCGGCTGCGCGTCTGCCGCGCCCGGGGCCCATCCGCCGGGGCCCTTCGCCCAGTCGGCCAGCACTTCCACCACCGCGCGGGCGACATCGTCCGGCACGGCCGTGTCCGGGGCCTGGGGCGCGAGCAGCGGCCGTAGCCGGTTGCCCCAGCCGATGTCCGACAACCGCCCCAGGGCCCGCCCCTGCGATGCCTGTTCACCGGCCGGAATGCGCCCCTTGAGATCGATGCCGATGGCCGGCAGGCCGGTCGGCCACATCCGGCGGGGCTCCACCTCGACCCCCGCGCGGCCGAGGTCGACCCGTGCCGCGTCCAGTGCGGCCGTGGAGGTGTCCGCCGTGAAGCGCGGCCGCGCGCAGTTGTCGCAGCGGCCGCAGGGCTTCGCTCCCTCGTCGTCGAGCTGGCGCTGCAGGAACTCCATCCGGCAGTCCGTCGTGGCCGCGTACTCGCGCATCGCCTGCTGCTCGGCCGCGCGCTGCCGTGCCACCCAGTCGTACCGCTCCGCGTCATACGTCCACGGCTGTCCGGTCGCGATCCACCCGCCCTTGACCCGCTTGACGGCGCCGTCCACGTCGAGAACCTTCAGCATGGTCTCCAGCCGGGAGCGGCGCAGTTCCACCAGCGGCTCCAGCGCGGGCAGCGACGTGGGGCCGCCGGCCCGGGAGAGGACGTCCAGGGTGCGGCGCACCAGATCCTCCGACGGGAAGGCGAGCGAGGCGAAGTAGTCCCAGATCGCCTCGTCCTCCCTGCCCGGCAGCAGCAGTACCTCGGCGTGCTCGACACCGCGCCCCGCGCGGCCCACCTGCTGGTAGTAGGCGATGGGGGAGGAGGGCGAGCCCAGGTGCACCACGAACCCGAGGTCGGGCTTGTCGAAGCCCATGCCGAGGGCCGAGGTGGCGATCAGCGCCTTGACCCGGTTGCCGATCAGGTCGTCCTCGGCCTGCTGCCGGTCGGCGTTCTCCGTCTTCCCCGTGTACGACGCCACGGCGTATCCACGCTGCCGCAGGAAGGCGGTGACCTCCTCGGCGGCGGCCACGGTGAGCGTGTAGACGATGCCGGAGCCCGGCAGTTCGTCCAGGTGATCCGCGAGCCACGCCATCCGGTGTGCGGCGTCGGGCAGCCGCAGCACACCGAGACTCAGGCTCTCCCGGTCCAGCGGCCCGCGCAGCACCAGGGCGTCCGAGCCGCCACCGGTGCCGAGCTGCTCGGCCACATCCGCGGTCACGCGCGCGTTGGCCGTGGCGGTGGTCGCCAGCACCGGCACACCCGGCGGCAGGTCGGCGAGCATGGTGCGCAGCCGCCGGTAGTCGGGACGGAAGTCATGGCCCCAGTCGGAGATGCAGTGGGCCTCGTCCACGACGAGCAGTCCGGTCGCCGCGGCCAGCTTGGGCAGGACCTCGTCGCGGAAGTCGGGGTTGTTGAGACGCTCCGGGGACACCAGGAGGACGTCGACCTCACCGGCCGCGATCTCCGCCTGGATCGCCTCCCAGTCCTCGGTGTTGGAGGAGTTGATGGTGCGGGCGTGGATGCCGGCCCGGGCCGCGGCGCCAACCTGGTTGCGCATGAGCGCGAGCAGCGGGGAGACGATGACCGTCGGGCCGCTGCCCGCGGCCCGCAGCAGCGAGGTCGCCACGAAATACACCGCGGACTTCCCCCAGCCCGTGCGCTGGACGACCAGGGCCCGTCGCCGGTCGGCGACCAGCGCCTCGATCGCCCGCCACTGGTCCTCGCGCAACCGGGCCGTGCCCGTGTCGTCGCCGACGAGACGGGCGAGGACGGCATCCGCCCGCGCCCGGAGTTCCGCGTTGCTCGTGTGCTCCATGCGTCCCATACAACAGGACCGGACCGACAGCCGGGCGGCCTGTGGATGAGCCAGACGGCTTTGTCGTGTCCCTGATTCGACTTATCCACAGGCAAACCGGAATCCCGAGATCCGCGAGATCGTCGGCGCATGACGAATCACAGCGAAACCACCGGACCCTCCGAAAACGGCGACATCACAGGAGGTGCGGAGCCCCTCGGCCGATCCGCCCACGACACCCAGATCACCCTGCGCACCCCGGCCGAACTGGCCGACGCGCTGCCCTATCTGCTCGGGTACCGCCCCGAGGACAGCATGGTGCTGGTGGCCCTGCACGACCGGGGCGGCCGCGGCCGCTTCGGCGGACGGGCCCGGCTCGGCATCCCCGCGAACAAGGACGACTGGGAATCGGCGGCACACCAGCTGGCCCAGGGCCTGATGACGGGCAGCGAGCGCCGCGGAACCCGCCCCGAGCAGATGGTCGCCTACGTCTGCCAGGAACCCGCGCCCGGCGAAACGGGCCGGGACGTCATGCAGCGGCTCGCCCCGCTGGCCCAACTGCTGCGCACCGAGTGCGGGCGCCTCGACGTGCCGGTGATCGAGGCGCTGTGCGTCTCGGAAGGCCGCTTCTGGTCGTACTGCTGCCCGGCCGATGAGTGCTGTCCTCCCGACGGCGCCCCGATGGGCCTGCCCGGCACCTCCGTGCTCGCGGCCGCCGCCACCTACGCCGGGATCCAGGTGCGCGGCACCCTGCGCGAGCTGCGGGCCAGGCTGCAGCCCCGGGAGACCGGCGCCGCGCTGGAACAGGAGACCGCCCTGGACCGCGCCGGAATGGCACTGGTGCCCCGCATCCTCTACGACGCCTCCCGCGCGGAGGTGGCCGAGGAGACACTCGCCCTCGCCGAGCGGATCATGAGCCGGTACGCCACCGCCACCCCGGTGTCCGGCATCCACCAGGCGGACCTCCGCGACGACGCCCTGCTCGTCCACGAGGAGGCCGCGATGCTGATCCTAGGACTGCAGGACCGTACGACCCGTGACCGAGCGGCCGCCTGGATGGAGGGCGACGAGGCCGGACCCGCTCTGCGCCTGTGGCGAGCCCTCGCCCGCCGCTGCGTCGGCCCGTACGGCGAACACGCCGCCGCTCCCTTGACGCTGGCCGGCTGGGTCGCCTGGTCGACCGGCGACGACCTGGAAGCGCGGGAGGCCCTGGCGATGGCCCTGGGTGCGGACCCCGAATATCTCTTCGCCCGTCTGCTGCACCAGGCCTGCAACGAGGGCCTGGACCCGGAGTCGATCCGCCGCTGCCTGCGTACGGAACGCGCGGGGCGTGAGCCGGCGGACAGCACGCAAGCCGTCGGCGACACCGCTCCGGTCGAGCCGGTCGCCGGCCACGAACCGACCGCCTCCGAAACCCGAGATCGCCACCGTCCGCGCACCGAAGACGGGCCCGACCTGCGGCGGCCACGGCCGACGAGTACCCGTCCGCGGCCGACGGGCGCGGGTCACACCCGCACCCGCCCCGGTTCGTCCAGGCCGGGCGACGGCACACGCACCCGCGCGGCGGAGAAGAGCGACACCCGAGGCGGCCGGACCGCGCGGGAGGACACCCGCACCGGGAAAGGCCGTCGCGAGGGGGACGAATGAACGAGGACCGGCCAAGGGCGGCATACGGACGGGAGTGGGCCGGTGCCGTCCGCCGCTGGACACGCAACCTCGTCGGACCCGGGCGGCGCCGTGACCGCTCGCCCGTCGGCCGGCGCCGAATCGGCCCGTCGGTCTTCGGCGTCCGGAAGCACCGCACGTCCGGACCGAACGACGTCTCCCCGCACCGTCGCCCGATCGGGCTCGACGGGCGGGGGCGTGACCAGGAGGAGCCTTCCTCCGTTCACCTGAGTGGCGGAACGCCTGGACGGGCTGTGCCGTCCCCGGTCCCTCCGGAGCCCTCCGTCCGGCGCCCAGCACGTCCAGGGCGCACAGAGCGTAGAAGGAGCCTCCCCATGCATCAGCCGACTCCGCCCTCCACCGCCGACGCCAACCACCGGCTCCGGGACGGCCCACCCTGGCTCCCGCCGGCCGAGGGAGTCTCGGGACAGCCGCGCAACCGGACAATCCGCCCCACGCCCCCACGACCGGCTCCGGGCGCCCAGGGGCCGGGGCACGTCGGCGGGCTGCCGCCCACGCACACCGCCCTGATCTGCGTGGCGCTGCCCGGCCTCGCCATCTCCACGGAGCAGGGCCAGTTGACCGGTCGCGGCCTGGAGGGGTTCTACCGGGCGGGCCGACGGCTGCTCGCGCGCTGCCAGGTCCGTGTCGCCGGCCGCGAACCGCTCCCCGTGCAGGCCCGGATGGCGGGGTCGGACTCCGTCCGCTTCGTGGGCACCCTGCGGGCCTCACCGGCAGCCGGCCCGGATCCGGACGTCGTCGTGGAACGGACCCGCCACGCCGAGGGCACCGAGCGCATCACCCTGTACAGCTCCGCGCGCCACCCCCTGCGCCTGCCGCTGGAGGTGGCCCTCGGTACCGACCTCGCGGAGCTGAGTGCCATCGCCGCCGGCAGCCCCGGCCCCGAACTCCCGCCCAGCGTCCACGACTCCGGCCTGCGCTGGACCACCTCCACCGGCAACTCGTCGGTCACGGCGGACCCGCCACCCGCCGACGCGCTGGCCTCCGCGGGACTGCTGCGCTGGGAGTTCGAATTGCCCCCGGGTGGAACGGCGAGCGTGGAACTGCGGGTGCGTCCTGATGGCGCGGGTCCCCTGCGCGCCGTGGGACGCGCGGCCACGAGCCCACTGGCGCCGGCCAGGGCCGCGGGCGACGATCCGAGAGCCGGGGCGCTGCTCAGGACCAGCATCGAGGATCTTCAGGCGCTCCTGCTCCGCGACCCGGCGCATCCCTCCGACACCTACCTCGCGGCCGGGGCGCCCTGGCGCTGTGGTCTGGCCCCGGCCGAGGCGCTCGCCGCCGCCCGGATGACCCTGCCTCTCGGCACCCGCCTCGCCGCCGGCACGCTGCGCACCCTGGCCCGCACCCAACTCCGCGGCCCGGGACCGCAGGCCGGCATGATCCGCGGCCCGCGCCGCGACGCCGGAGCACATCTGCCGCCGGGCTGCACGGGTACGGAGGCCACCCTGCTCTTCCCCGTCCTGCTGGCGGAGGCCCGCCGCTGGGGGCTCCCGGACCAGGAGACGCGGGAACTGCTGCCCGTGGCCGAGCGCTGCCTGGCCTGGCTGCGTACCACGGTGGGCGACCGCACCTACCTCTGCGACCCGCAGCCCGGGGGCCCCGCGCGCAGCGAGACCCAGGCCCACGCCCACCGGGCCGCGGTGCTCGGCGCCGACCTCCTCGACGCGTACGACCGGCCCGGCGGCGCCGGACTGGGGCAGTGGGCGGAAGAGCTGAGGAAGGCGTTCCAGGCGGACTTCTGGACCGAGGACAGGGGCGGCGGCCGTCCGGCGGCGGCGCTGACCCCGGACGGCCGCCCCCTGACCCACCTCGGCTCCACCGCCGTCCACCTGCTCGACACCGGGCTGCTCGGTGCCGGCAGACCGGCCGTCGGCCTGCTCGACAAGGTGCAGACCGAGCAGCTCGCCCGGTTGCTCGGGGGGCCGGCCCTGGACTCGGGGTGGGGGCTGCGTGGACTGGGGGCCAAGGAGGCGGGACACAATCCGTTCGGGCATCGGGCCGGCGCCGTCCGGGTCCAGGAGACGGCACTCGCCGTCGCCGGGCTGGCGGCCGCGGGCTACGAAAAGGAGGCGGGCGGGCTGCTGCGCGGCCTGCTGGCGGCGGCCGAGCACTTCGGCCACCGGCTGCCCGAGATGTTCGGCGGTGAGCAGCGCACCGACGGGAGCGCGCCCCTTCCGCATCCCGCGGCCTGCCGTCCGGCGGCCACAGCGGCCGCCTCCGGGGTGCTGCTCCTCACCACGCTCGCCGGTATTCGCCCCGACGCTCCGGCCGGGACGGTCACCCTCCGGCCCGTTCACAGCGCGCCCCTGGGCGAACTGGGCCTGACCGGCTTGCGGGTGGCCGGCGCACCCTTCTCGATACGGGTCAGCCGACTCGGCCTGGCCATGGTCGAGGAGGCCGCGGACGGCCTTCAGCTGGGGGCGTGACCCCGTGGGCGACCTTGCGGGACGTGACCGCCACGACGAACGGGTGGCCGGACGTCGGACGCCTGCCGGAACGAACCGTGAGGTGCATACCGGACCGAAGTGGATCAGCCGTCGAAGCGAGCGACGAAGGGAGTGTTTATCGTCAGGCAGACGACTATGATCACCGCATGCCCTACGACCCGTCAGCCTTTCCGCCCTTCGCCGTCACTGTGGACCTGGTCGTGCTGACTGTGCGCCGCCACGCCCTGTGCGCGCTGGCGGTACGCAGAGGGGAGCAGCCGTTCCAGGGACGCTGGGCGCTGCCGGGCGGCTTCGTACGGGCCGACGAGGATCTCTCGCAGGCGGCCGCGCGGGAACTCGCGGAGGAGACCGGCCTGCGCGCTCACGACCCCGACGCACCCGCCCAGGACGGCGGAGCCCACCTGGAGCAGCTGGCGACCTACGGTGCCCCCAAGCGCGACCCCCGGATGCGCGTGGTCAGTGTCGCCCACCTCGCCCTCGCCCCCGACCTCCCCGCACCCCGTGCGGGCGGCGACGCCAGCAACGCGCGCTGGGCGCCGGTCGAGGAACTGCTCGCGCAGGGCGGCTACGGCCGGGACGGCGAGCCCGTCGCGCCGCTCGCCTTCGATCATGCCCAGATTCTGTCCGACGGGGTGGAGCGCGCCCGCTCCAAGATCGAGTATTCGTCCTTGGCCACCGCGTTCTGCACGCCCGAGTTCACGGTCGGTGAGCTGCGCCGCGTCTACGAGGCGGTGTGGGGCGTGGCGCTCGACCCGCGCAACTTCCATCGCAAGGTGACCGGAACCCCGGGCTTCCTCGTCCCCACCGGCGGCACGACCACCCGGCAGGGCGGCCGTCCGGCCCAGCTTTTCCGCGCCGGCGGGGCGACTCTGCTCAACCCGCCGATGCTGCGGCCCGAGGTCTGACCGTCCGACAGCGCGAATCCCGTCGAGGTTAAACCCTTCTATACCTGGAAAAACGGTCATTCCACGCTATCTTCCCTAAGGTGATCGAGGCCTTCGGACTGACCAGCAATCCCCGCAAGGCGCACCCGCCCGCCGTCGACGACGTGACCTTCGAAGCGTGCGCGGGCCGCGTCACCGCACTCCTGGGCAAGGAAGGCGCGGGCAAGACCACGACGCTCAGACTGATGCTCGAACTCCAACAGGGCCGTGGACTGACCTACTTCAGGGGCCGCCCCCTGCATCGCATCGCCCACCCCTCGCGTGAGGTCGGCGTCCTCCTCGGTGACGTCCCCGGTCACCCGGCCCGCTCCGTCCGCGGCCATCTGCGCATGCTGTGCGCGGCGACCGGAGTCCCGGTCCGGCGTGCCGACGAAGTGCTCGAAGCGGTCGGGCTCGTCAGCCTCCGTGAGGAGCGCCTGGGCACGCTGTCGCGCGGCGTGGACCGTCGGCTGGGCCTCGCCTGCGCCCTGCTCCCCGATCCCCACACCCTCGTCCTGGATGAACCCGCGCACGGTCTCTCCACCCGCGAGGGCCGCTGGCTGCACCGCATGCTCAGGGCCCACGCCGTGCAGGGCGGCACGGTCCTGTTCACCACCTCCGACCCCAAGGAGGCCGCCCGCGCAGCCGACCGGGTGGTCACCCTGGAGGCCGGCAGGCTCGTCGCGGACCAGGAGGCCACCGACTTCGCCCGCACCCGGCTGCGCCCCCGTGTGGCCGTCCGCAGCCCCCACGCCGCCCGGCTCGCCGCCCTCCTCACCAAGGAGGCCCGCACGACCCATCGCTCGGTGGAGGTCGTCAGCGAAGGCGGCAACCGCTTGTCGGTGTACGGCAGCACGACGGCCGAGGTCGGCGAGACCGCGTTCCGCCACGGCATCCTCGTCCACCAACTCGCCGACGAGGTCGGCGACATGGGAGCGGGCGCGGGAGCGGAGCCGCCGGCGGACGTCGTACCGGAGGCTGCACCGGAGGCCGAACGACGGCAGCGGGGTGCGGTCGAGCCGGCTGCCGGGGACGGGGCTCGGACGGTCGACGAGGCGCCGACCACGGAGCGGCGGGACACGCCCGGCGCCGATCGGCGCCAGGACACGGGCGGTTCTCCGGTCACCCCACAGCCACGGACTTCGGCCGGACCGAGCCCGCTGAGTCAGTCACGCACCGCCGACGAGGAGCCTGGCCGGGATCAGTCGTCGAACGGAGCGGATTCCTCCGCCACGGCTGAACAGCAGCCGTCCGCGTCCCTCCGGGCACTCGCCGACGGCCCGGCAGCCACGCCCGGATCTCCGCACGCGGAACCTTCCGGCGGCGCCCATGCCACCGAGACCCCGACCGTCGTGCTCTCGGCCCGGTCGGCGGGCGCCTCCGCAACCGCCCGGCCGCCGTCGGCCGCCACCGCGTCCTCGCAGTCTCCGGCCCAGGCCCCGGCCACACCACCCGAGCCGCCGACCCACGCCACCTCCCCGGACTCGATGTCCGCCACCGTCCCTGCTCAGCCACCGTCCACCGCCGACTCCGCCCAGCCCTCGGCCGCCGCGTCCGCTCACCCACCGGCCGACGCCGCGTCCGCTCACTCATCGGTCGCTCCCGCCCCTGCTCAGCCCTCGGCCGCTGCCTCCTCCGCTCACCCACCAGCGGTCGCTGCATCCGCGCGGCCACCCGTCGGCGCTGCCTCCCCTCACCCGTCGGGAACCGCCCCCTCCGCCCAGACGTCGGCCATCGCCGCATCCGTCGAGACGCCGACGGCCACCCCATCCGCCCGCCCGCAGGCCGCTGCCGCATCCGACCAAGCGCAGGCCCCCGCCGTATCCCCCCAGGCACCGCCCCGCCTCGTGCCGGGCGACCCCGCCACCCCCGCTGTCTCCTCCCAGCCACCGGCCCCCGCGGTACCCGGCGAAGCCCCAACCACCCAGCTCTCCGTCAACCAGTCACCGCTACGGCCCGGCCAGGCCCCCACGGCCAAGCTCTCCGCCAGGCAGCCGAAGCCGAAGCGTCAGTCCAGCGAACCCCCGAGTGCCGGCGATGACACCACCTCACCCCCGGCCGGGCCTGCGCGGCCGGCGGGGACCGTCGTCCTGGGCGACCCCTCCCCGCTCCCACCCGCCATCTCCGTCCGCTCTGCCCCCAGCCCCCTCCGACCCCTGCGCTACGAGCTCCGCCGGGCCGCCGGGATCGGGGCCGGCTTTGTCACCTGTGGTGCTGTCCTGGCGGTGTCCGCCCTCATCGCCGTCCTGCTCGCCCGGCTCGGGCACACCCCGCAGGCCCGGCTGTTCGCTGCCTGGCCGCGGGAGCTGCCGCTGCCCCCCGCGGCGCTCGGCGCGGGGCTGCTCGGGGCGCTGGCCTTCGGAGACGAGTTCCGCCACCCCGCGCTGGCGGCGGACCGCGGCACCGTACCCCGCCGGCTGGGACTGCTCACCGCGAAACTGGTGGTCTCCGGAGCCACCGCCGTGCTGCTCTCGTTCCTCACCCTGGGCTGCGACGCCGAAATGCTCTATCTCGTCTACGGCGGGGAACTCGCGAAGGTTCCCGCCGACTGGCTTCCGATGACCGCGAGTTGGTTCGGACTGATCGTCGGCTGCGCCTGGGCCGGTGTGCTGGCGGCGGGCGTCTTCCGGTCCACCACGGCGGGTCTCGCCGCGGTGCTCGCCGTACCCGTACTCGTCGTGCCCGTCGTACACAAGGCGCTGCAAGGGTCGGGTGCGCGGATGGCCGCCGGACTCCCGATGCGGATGCGCGAGATGTTGCTGCTTCAGTGGCCCTTCGGGGGCGAGCGCTATCTGGTCGCAGCGACCCGGGTGCTGGCCCAACCCGTGGGCGGGGCACTGGCGTTGTCGCTGACCGCACTGCTCGGCGCCTACCTGTTCACCACCTTGCGGGCCAGACTCCGATGACCACGGACCGGGCGCTTCCGATCCCCCCGTGCGCACAACTCCCCGCAGAAAGGCCATTTCTTTCCGATAAGGCGTCAATTGCGATGGGGTGAGCGATCACCCTTTCGTGTGCTTTTCACCAAAGACCTCAAGGGAGTTGGAAGCAGCGCCGACAAAGGATCCGTGAGTACCCTTGCGCACACCATGATGACCGCCGCCCGCTCCGCAGACTCTGGTCTGGTCGGCCCGGGCGAACTCGACCGCTACCCGTACGTGGATGCCCCCGTCAACGATCGTGTCGGGGCGCCCTCCTGGGAGGGCCCGGACCCGGAGCTGGGCCGTGTGGGACGACGTGCCGCGGGCAGCCGCGGCCGCGGACTGCACGGTCAACTCGTCCAACAGCTGGGTCAGATGATCGTCTCCGGCGACCTGGGTGCGGACCGCCCGCTGGTGCCCGAGGAGATCGGCCAGCGCTTCGAGGTCTCCCGCACCGTCGTCCGTGAGTCCCTTCGGGTACTGGAGGCCAAGGGCCTGGTCAGTGCCCGCCCGAACGTCGGCACGCGCGTGCGTCCCGTCAGCGACTGGAACCTCCTCGACCCCGACATCATCGAGTGGCGGGCCTTCGGGCCACAGCGCGACGACCAGCGCCGTGAGCTCAGCGAGCTGCGCTGGACGATCGAGCCGCTCGCGGCCCGGCTCGCCGCCGGGCACGGGCGCGAGGACGTCCAGCAGCGCCTGTCCGACATGGTCGAGATCATGAGCCACGCGATGGCACAGGGCGATGCGCTGACGTTCTCGCGCGCGGACGCCGAGTTCCACTCGATGCTCATCCAGATCGCGGGCAACCGCATGCTCGAGCACCTCTCCGGCATCGTGTCGTCGGCCCTCCAGGTCTCCGGCGGCCCGGTCACCGGCTGTGAGCGGCCGAACGAGACGTCCCTGGCCCAGCACGCGCGGATCGTCGACGCGCTCGGCACGGGCGACGGCGCGGCGGCCGAGTCGGCCATGCGTCAACTGCTCACCGTCCACCCCGAGGTCGAGCGCGTGGTACCCGCCCCGCGTGAGCACTGACCCGCATCGAGAGCGGTGCGCTCGGTCGGTTCCGCGTTCTCGGGGCGCCGCCGACCCCGGACCCCGCTTCCGCCGGACCCCGCCGGATCCCTCAGGGCTCCGGCGGGGTCCGGCGCGGCGGGACGGGCGCGCAGCGGTCGTATGACAACACCGCGACGGTCGAGCGGTGTATGGCAGGCTCTGTGGCGGTCGTACGGGGCACCCGCTGCCGTCCGAACGACCCGAAGAGATCATCGGCGACAACCTCTGCCCACGTCTGACCGTTTTTGAGCGCTTACGGGGTGTGACTCGGGCCACGTAGATTGGGCGTAACGCTCTTGCGAACAACGCGATGACCTAAGAGGTGACAGCCGCGGAGGGAATACGGACGCCATTCATGGCGCTGTGTATCTTCCCGGCCCCCGCCCGTTCCGTCGGCCCATCCCCAAGCCGGCGGTCGGCTCCAGTCCGTCCAGGACGGGGCCGGAAGCCGTTTTCCAACGTTCCGAGAGGTTGTTCGTGTCGGCCAGCACATCCCGTACGCTCCCGCCGGAGATCGCCGAGTCCGTCTCTGTCATGGCTCTCATTGAGCGGGGAAAGGCTGAGGGGCAGATCGCCGGCGACGATGTGCGTCGGGCCTTCGAAGCTGACCAGATTCCGGCCACTCAGTGGAAGAACGTACTGCGCAGCCTCAACCAGATCCTTGAGGAAGAGGGTGTGACGCTGATGGTCAGTGCCGCGGAGCCCAAGCGCACCCGAAAGAGCGTCGCAGCGAAGAGTCCGGCCAAGCGCACCGCCACCAAGACGGTCGCGGCGAAGACGGTGACCACCCGGAAGGCCACCGCCACGGCCGCCCCGGCCGTGTCCCCCGTCGTAGCCGACGACCCGACCGACGAGACGGCGGCCGCAAAGAAGGCCGCCGCCAAGAAGGCCGCCCCCAGCGCCAAGAAGGCGGCCGCGAAGAAGACCGCGACCGCCGCGAAGAAGGCGGTGCCGGCGAAGAAGACCGCCGCCAAGAAGGACGACGCCGAGCTTCTCGAGGAAGAGGTCCTCGAGGAGGCCAAGGCGGGAACCGAGGAGCCCGAGGGCACCGAGAGCGCGGGCTTCGTCCTGTCCGACGAGGACGAGGACGACGCGCCGGCGCAGCAGGTCGCCGCCGCCGGTGCCACCGCCGACCCGGTCAAGGACTACCTCAAGCAGATCGGCAAGGTCCCGCTGCTCAACGCCGAGCAGGAGGTCGAGCTCGCCAAGCGCATCGAGGCCGGTCTGTTCGCCGAGGACAAGCTGGCCAACGCCGACAAGCTCGCCCCGAAGCTCAAGCGCGAGCTGGAGATCATCGCCGAGGACGGGCGCCGAGCCAAGAACCACCTCCTGGAGGCCAACCTCCGTCTGGTGGTCTCCCTGGCCAAGCGCTACACCGGCCGCGGCATGCTCTTCCTGGACCTCATCCAGGAGGGCAACCTCGGTCTGATCCGCGCGGTCGAGAAGTTCGACTACACCAAGGGCTACAAGTTCTCCACGTACGCCACCTGGTGGATCCGTCAGGCGATCACCCGCGCCATGGCCGACCAGGCCCGCACCATCCGTATCCCGGTGCACATGGTCGAGGTCATCAACAAGCTCGCGCGCGTGCAGCGCCAGATGCTCCAGGACCTGGGCCGCGAGCCCACCCCGGAGGAGCTGGCCAAGGAACTCGACATGACCCCCGAGAAGGTCATCGAGGTCCAGAAGTACGGCCGTGAGCCCATCTCCCTGCACACCCCGCTGGGTGAGGACGGTGACAGCGAGTTCGGTGACCTCATCGAGGACTCCGAAGCCGTCGTCCCCGCCGACGCCGTCAGCTTCACGCTCCTCCAGGAGCAGCTCCACTCGGTGCTGGACACCCTGTCCGAGCGCGAGGCCGGTGTCGTCTCCATGCGGTTCGGTCTCACCGACGGTCAGCCGAAGACCCTCGACGAGATCGGCAAGGTCTACGGCGTCACGCGCGAGCGCATCCGCCAGATCGAGTCCAAGACCATGTCGAAGCTGCGTCACCCGTCGCGTTCCCAGGTGCTGCGCGACTACCTCGACTAGGCCGCACCCATACGACGTCGAAGGCCCGGCTCCCCACGGGGAGCCGGGCCTTCGGGCTGCGGGTCGCGATGCGCTGGATGACTCTGGGTGTCCTGGTACCACCCAGAGTGAGGAGTGTGCATGCGCCGTCCTTTTGCCCCGGTCCTGATCCGACCGATGATCCTGGCGGCCGTCGCCGCCGTGATACCGCTGGCCGGCCCGCCTCCGGCGGCCGCCGACAGCGTTGTCGTCGGCGGGTTCCCCGTCGACGTCTCCCAGACTCCCTGGACGGTCGCGCTGTCCAGCCGTGACCGGTTCGGGGGTACTCGGGCCGGCCAGTTCTGCGGCGGGGTGGCGATCGGCCGGACCACGGTGCTGACCGCGGCCCACTGCCTGGCCGACGAGGTGATCGGGGGACCCTCCGACCGGGTGCACGACCTCAAGGTCATCGCCGGCCGCACGGATCTGCTCTCGGCGCAGGGCCAGGAGATCCCGGTGACCGTCGCCCGGGTCAATCCGCGTTACGACGCCGACGCGAACACCGGCGACTTCGCCGTCCTCACCCTCGCCCGGCCCCTGCCGGGCGACGCCGTCGTCAAGATGGCCGCCGAGGGCGACACCGCCTACCGGACCGGCACCGGTGCGTTGGTCTCCGGATGGGGCGACATCACGGGCGGCGGCGACTACGCGCGCCGCCTGTACGCCGCGCAGGTCCATGTGCTGCCCGACGAAGCGTGCGAGCGCGCCTATCCCGGCGGCGCCGACGGCACCTACCGGGCGGATTCCATGGTGTGCGCCGGGGAGGCCCTGGGCGGCCCCGACGCCTGCCAGGGCGACAGCGGGGGACCGCTGGTCACCGGGGGCCGGCTGATCGGACTCGTGTCGTGGGGCAGCGGCTGCGGACGCCCGGGGAGTCCCGGCGTCTACACGCGCGTCTCCGAGGTCGTGCGCGCCCTGGGGCCCGGTGGTGCCTTCAGCGGCTCACGGCGGCCTCAGGCGCCCTCCTGAGGGCCGTCGCGGGTACATGACGACGGGCGGTCGCTCCCCCGGGGGAGCGACCGCCCGTTCACCGGCCTGGGCCGGAGCTGGCTCGTCGTGTGTGCGAGAGGTCAGCGCTCATCTTCGGAGGCGTTGTTCGGAACGGACGTCAGCCGCTCCGTCTCGTCCTGTATCTCAGCGGCGATCTTCTTGAGTTCCGGCTCGAACTTGCGACCGTGGTGGGCGCAGAAGAGCAGTTCTCCGCCGCTGAGCAGCACGACGCGCAGGTATGCCTGGGCGCCGCAGCGGTCGCAGCGATCGGCGGCCGTCAGGTGGCTCGCGGGGGTCAGAACAGTAGTCACGTCGCCTCTTCTCTAGCTCGACGAGCTGTCGTACCAGGGTCAACATCCAACCAGCCCGAAAACGTTCCCGCTCGGGGCTTCTCCTCGAAAAAAATCTTTCGAGGTGGCCGTCTGCTGCCGGTTGGCGGCGAATGTGCCGTATTGCGTCGTCTTAGGTGCTTACGGGTTCGCGCGGTTCATCGGTCTCATCCTCCCGGCCGGGTTGCCGGTTGTTTGTGAGGACGTGCCCGGAGCCTAAATGGTTCATGCCTCGAAGGGAACGTGATATGTACTTCACTCCATCGAGGGATCGAACACGCATACGACCGTGGACTAGTGTGAGTTCACGACGAGGGTGGCGTTACAACGGCTCTACCAGGCCTCGGTACCCTCTGAACGGCGACCGAAGCCGGCCCCTTACCCAAAAGGGGCTTCACTGAAATTCAGCGAGGAGCGAACCGCGTGACCGCCGACACGTCCGTGCCGTCCACAGCGCTGCTGGCAGGAGCAGACCGGGACGGCTCCAACTACACCGCGCGGCACCTGCTCGTCCTCGAGGGCCTCGAAGCAGTGCGCAAGCGCCCCGGTATGTACATCGGCTCGACCGACAGTCGCGGTCTGATGCACTGCCTGTGGGAGATCATCGACAACGCCGTGGACGAGGCCCTGGGCGGCTACGGCGACCACATCGAGGTCATCCTCCACGACGACGGCTCCGTCGAGGTCCGGGACAACGGCCGCGGCATCCCCGTGGACGTCGAGCCCAAGACCGGACTGTCCGGCGTCGAGGTCGTGATGACCAAGCTGCACGCCGGCGGCAAGTTCGGCGGCGGCTCCTACGCGGCCTCCGGCGGTCTGCACGGCGTCGGCGCCTCGGTGGTCAACGCGCTCTCCGCGCGGCTCGACGTCGAGGTGGACCGCGGCGGCCATGTGCACGCGATCAGCTTCCGCCGCGGTGTCCCGGGCGCCTTCGCAGGCGACGGCCCGGACGCGAAGTTCGAGGCCAAGAGCGGGCTGCGCAAGACCAAGAAGATCCCCAGGACCCGCAACGGCACGCGCGTGCGTTACTGGGCCGACCGCCAGATCTTCCTCAAGGACGCCAAGCTCACTCTGGAGACCCTTCACCAGCGGGCCCGTCAGACCGCGTTCCTGGTGCCCGGCCTGACGATCGTCGTCCGTGACGAGTACGGCCTCGGCCCGGACGGCAGCAAGGGCGAGGAGTCCTTCCGTTTCGACGGTGGCATCAGCGAGTTCTGTGAGTACCTGGCCACCGACAAGCCGGTCTGCGATGTCCTCCGTTTCTCCGGACAGGGCACCTTCAAGGAGACCGTCCCGGTCCTGGACGACCACGGCCAGATGACTCCCACCGAGGTCACCCGTGAACTCGGCGTCGACGTGGCGCTGCGCTGGGGCACCGGTTACGACACGACCATGAGGTCGTTCGTCAACATCATCGCCACGCCCAAGGGCGGCACCCACATGGCCGGCTTCGAGCAGGCCGTCCGCGAGACCCTCAACGAGGTGCTGCGCGCCAAGAAGCTGCTGCGCGTCGCCGAGGACGACATCGTCAAGGACGATGCGCTGGAGGGCCTCACCGCCGTCGTCACCGTGCGCCTCGCCGAGCCGCAGTTCGAGGGCCAGACCAAGGAGGTCCTCGGCACCTCGGCTGCCCGCCGGATCGTGAACAACGTGGTCACCAAGGAACTGAAGGCGTTCCTCACCTCCACCAAGCGTGACGCGGCCGCCCAGGCCCGCGTGGTCCTGGAGAAGGTGGTCGCCGCAGCGCGGACCCGCATCGCCGCCCGCCAGCACAAGGACGCGCAGCGCCGGAAGACGGCCCTGGAGTCCTCGTCCCTGCCGGCCAAGCTCGCCGACTGCCGCAGTGACGACGTCGAGCGCAGCGAGCTCTTCATCGTCGAGGGAGACTCCGCGCTAGGTACGGCGAAGCTGGCCCGGAACTCGGAGTTCCAGGCGCTGCTGCCGATCCGGGGCAAGATCCTCAACGTGCAGCGGTCCTCGGTGACGGACATGCTCAAGAACGCCGAGTGCGGTGCGATCATCCAGGTCATAGGGGCGGGCTCCGGCCGCACCTTCGACATCGACGCGGCCCGCTACGGCAAGATCATCATGATGACCGACGCCGATGTCGACGGCTCCCACATCCGCTGCCTGCTGCTGACGCTGTTCCAGCGCTACATGCGGCCCATGGTGGAGGCCGGCCGCGTCTTCGCGGCGGTGCCGCCGCTGCACCGCATCGAGATCGTCCAGCCCAAGAAGGGCCAGGACAAGTACGTGTACACGTACTCGGACCGTGAGCTGCGCGACAAGCTCATGGAGTTCCGGAGCAAGGGCGTCCGGTACAAGGACTCCATCCAGCGCTACAAGGGTCTCGGCGAGATGGACGCCGACCAGCTGGCCGAGACGACCATGGACCCGCGCCACCGCACCCTGCGCCGGATCAACCTCTCCGACCTCGAAGCGGCGGAGCAGGTCTTCGACCTGCTGATGGGCAACGACGTGGCCCCCCGAAAGGAGTTCATCTCCGGCTCGGCGGCGACGCTGGACCGGTCGCGCATCGACGCGTAGCCGCTGCGCCGGGCTTTGGCCGACGGGGCGGCGGCGGTGAGCCGGGCGCCTGTCAAGGTGGGCGGCGGTGAAGGCGGGCGCCAGTCAAGGTGGGCGCCGGTGGAGGTGGGCGGCGCCTGCTGCCCGTTGTCCGCCGGTCGGCGCCTCTTTCTGGTCACCCGCCCGCCTTCGCCGGCCCGTCGACGCCCTTCGGGGCGTGGCGCCCGCCGACCGCCACGCGGCAGCGGTCCGTGCAGCCCGCGCAGGGTTCTCTCCACCCTCGGGTGGAGAGAACCCGCTCGTCGGATTCCACCCGTGATCCACCCACGCTCCGATCTGCTGACCTGCGCATTTCCGTAGCGTCGGAGGTGTCGGCGGCTCCCGCTCCCGGCACCGCCCCTTCCCGCTCACGGAGGCTCTGATGGCCGGGCTCGTCAACGCGTTGCTGATCGTGGCAGTCGTCGTCGTGGTGATCGTGCGCCAGTTCCGCGCCCGCCCGATCGACACAGGACGGCGCTGGTGGCTGCTGCCCGTGATCCTCGCGGTCGTCGCGCTGCGCGAACCCGGCATACTCGATGCCCATCACCGCACGGAATCCGCGCTACTGCTCGGCGCCGAGATGCTGGTGGGACTCGCGACGGGCGCCGCCTGGGCCTGGACCACCCGGGTGTGGACGGAGCCCGACGGGGTCGTCTGGACCAAGAGCACCAAGGCCAGCGGGGCCGTCTGGTTCGTCGGGATAGCCGTGCGCGTCGGTCTCTTCGCCCTCGGCGCCCTCGTCGGAGTCCATCAGGACAGCTCGGCCCTCATGCTCGGACTGGCGGTCACCCTGCTGGTCCGCGCCGGCATCCTCGTCTGGCGTGCGCAGTCGCTCCCCTCGGCCCCGCCCGCGGGCGGCCCCACCCGGGCGTACGGTGACGGCATGGCCCGGGTCACCAGGAAGGAAGGCGTGTGACGGAGAACGTCTGGACGCGCTGGCCCTCGCGTGAGGCACTGAGCCGCGCGGGGGTCTCCCGGCCCCGGCGCATGCTCGCCTGGGCCGTGCGACTGGTGATCCTCGCCCTGCTGCTGTGGGGCGCCTTCAGCCAGTCGCACGTCCGCGGCTGGAACATCGCCGCGGCCGTGGCGGGTGTCGTCGTGACCGCCGTGGCCTCCTGGGGCTTCTACCGGACCACCTACGCCCACCGGCTCGTGCCGGCCCTGCTCCTCATCGGGGTCCTCCTGGCCGTCGCGGTCGCGGCTGAGGCCAACGGATTCCGGGGACCGGCCCTCGTGATCTGGTGCGGCTGCGGCATCTCCGCCCTGGAGCGGCTGCCGATCGGGGTCGCGGTGCCCGTCACGTCCGTGGCCCTGGCCTCGTACTCCGCGTTCAACAATGACGTGTGGCTGACCACCGCGGCCACCGTCGTCGGACTGGCACTCGCCGGGTACGTGATGAGACTCGATGCCGAGGCCCGGGGCCATGCTCAGCGGCTGCTCGCCCAGGAGCGCGCGGCGAGAGCGGCCGAGGCGGAGTCGGCGGCGCTGGCGGAGCGGGCCAGGATCGCGCGGGAGATCCACGATGTGCTGGCCCACAGCCTCTCGGCCCAGATGGTGCACCTGGAGGCGGCGCGGCTGCTGATCGAGCGCGGAGCCGACCGGGAGCAGATTCTCGAACGGGTGGTGGCCGCCCGGGGTATGGCCCGGGACGGACTCGCCGAGACCCGTCAGGCGCTGTCCGCCCTGCGCGGCGAGCTGACCCCGCTGGAGGAGTTCCTCACGGAGATCGTCGCGTCGACCGACGGCGCCGAGGTCACCGTCACGGGTGAACGCAGGACCCTGCGTGCAGAGGCTTCGCAGACCGTACGACGCGTCGCCCAGGAGGCGCTGACGAACGTCCGCAAGCACGCCTACGGCGCGAAGGTTCAGGTACGGCTGGACTACCAGGAGAACGAAGTGACCCTGAACGTGAGGGACTCGGGGGGTCGTCCCGGCGAACTCACCGACGCCGGCGGCGGGTACGGTCTGCTGGGAATGCGGGAGCGGGCCGAGTTGCTGGGCGGGTCCCTGGAGGCAGGGCGTGACGACGAGGGGTTCGAGGTGACGTTGAGGGTGCCCGTATGACGGAGACGGAGGGGGAGAAGAAGCCCGCACGGGTGGTGGTCGCCGACGACCAGACAGTGGTCAGGGAGGGCATCGTGATGCTCCTCGGCCTGCTGTCCGGTGTGGAGGTCGTGGGAGCGGCGGGCGACGGGGAGGAGGCGGTGCGGCTGGTCGCCGAACTCGCGCCGGACGTCGTGCTGATGGACCTGCGGATGCCCCGTTGCGACGGTGTGGAGGCGACGCGGCGGATCAGGTCGGAGTACCCGGGGACGCAGGTCGTGGTGCTTACCACGTTCGCGGACGACGAGTCGCTGTTCCCGGCGCTGAAAGCCGGTGCCCGTGGCTATCTCACGAAGGACGCGGGCGGCGACGAGATCGTGCGGGCGGTGCAGAGCGTGCTCTCGGGAGACGCTGGACTGTCGCCGAGCATCCAACGCCGTTTGCTGGAAAGGCTGTCGCAGCCCGAGCCGGCGCCCGTGGCCACCGAGGCGCCCGACGGGCTGACCGCGCGGGAGACCGAGGTCCTGGTGCTGATCGCCGAGGGGCTCACCAACCAGGAGATCGCCCGGAAGCTGCACGTCTCCACCGCGACCGTGAAGACACACATCAACAACCTGTTCGCGAAGACGGGGCTCAAGGACCGGGCCCAGGCGGTGCGTTACGCCTACGGGAAGGGATTGGTGCGGCCACCAGCGGATTGAGTCACCTGATGGGGTGAAGAGCCAGGGGAAAAGAGTCGGGGATCTTCCCGATCTGTCCATCCTTGGGCATGCAGTCAAGCAACGGGCGTCACCGCGACGGCGGGGGCGACTCCGAGAGTTCGGCCGGACGGCACGAGGACCAGGGCGAGTACGGCACGGCCTCCCGAGAAGTCAGGTACGAGGACCCCTGGTACGACGCACTGGCCTCCGGCTGGGGCGAGCTGGACGGCACCGGGGTGCCGGCTCCCGCCGTACCCTCCGCGCGAACGGAGTGGGAGGGGGCGGCCGTTCGCGCCCGTGACGTGTATCTGGAGGTGCAGCGCAGCGCGGCCTTCCAGGAGGTGCGCAGCCGCTACCGGAGGTTCGTGGTGCCGGGAGTCGCCGTCTTCCTCACCTGGTACGTGGGGTACGTGGTGACCGCGACGAGCGCGCCGGGGCTGATGGCCAGGCCCGTCGCGGGGGCGGTGAACGTGGCGATGGTCGCGGGTCTCGGCCAGTTCCTCACCACGTTCCTGCTCACCTGGGCCTACGCCCGGCACGCGCGGTTGCGCAGGGACCGTGCCGCGCTGGAACTGCGCTGGGACACCCAGGAGCTGACCCGGGGCGCTCGGGGCGGTGCGTCATGACGGGGCACCATCAGACGCTGGCGTTGCTGCTGTTCAGCGCATTCGTCGCGGTGACGCTCGGGATCACGACGTGGGTGAGCCGGAGACGGCATGGTTCGGCGGAGGAGTTCTACGTCGGCGGGCGGCTCTTCTCCCCGATGGAGAATGGTTTTGCCATCGCGGGCGACTACATGTCGGCGGCCTCCTTCCTGGGTGTGACCGGGCTTATCGCGCTCTTCGGTTACGACGGGCTGCTGTATGTGGTGGGCTTCCTGGTCGCCTGGCTGGTCGTGCTGTTCCTGGTGGCCGAACTGGTGCGCAACTGCGGGCGGTTCACGCTCGCCGATGTGATCGCGGCGCGGATGCGGGAGCGGCCGGTGCGGATCGCGGCGGGAACTTCCTCGATCACCGTGTCCGTTCTCTATTTGGTGGCGCAAATGGTCGGAGCGGGCAGCCTGGTGGCGCTGCTGCTGGGGCGGACGAGCCAGGCCGCGCAGGCTTGGACGGTCATCGGGGTCGGCGCGCTGATGGTGATCTATGTGTCGTTGGGAGGGATGCGGGCGACCACCTGGATCCAGATCGTGAAGGCGGTCCTGCTGCTCAGCGGGACGGTGGTGCTGACCGTGCTGGTGCTGTTGCGGTTCCACGGCGACATCGACCGTCTGCTGCTCTCGGCAGCCGACCGCAGCGGACACGGGCAGGCGTTCCTGGCGCCGGGGCTCAAGTACGGCGGCAGCTGGAGCGCGCGGCTGGACTTCATCAGCCTGGGGCTGGCGCTGGTGCTGGGCACGGCGGGGCTGCCGCACATCCTGTCCCGTTTCTACACGGTGCCCACGGCGCGGGCGGCACGGCGTTCGGCGGTCTGGTCGATCGGGCTGATCGGCGGCTTCTACCTGATGACGATCGTGCTCGGCTTCGGGGCGGCGGCCCTCGTCGGACCGGATGCGGTGCGCGCGTCGAACGCGTCGGGGAACACGGCCGTTCCGCTGCTGGCGCTCGATCTGGGCGGTGGCGCGGGCTCCACCGGCGGAACGGTTCTGTTCGCGGTGGTCGCGGCCGTCGCCTTCGCGACGATCCTCGCGGTGGTCGCCGGGATCACCCTCGCCTCCTCGGCCTCCGTCGCCCATGACCTGTACGCCTCGTTGCGCAGGCCGCACGCCAAGCGGCGCAGCGAGGTGACGGTGGCGCGCACGGCTGCGGTCGGCATCGGGGTGGTGGCGATCGCCCTGGGCCTGCTGGCCCGTGACATGAACGTCGCCTTCCTGGTGGGGCTGGCCTTCGCGGTGGCCGCCTCCGCGAACCTGCCCGCGCTGCTGTACTCGCTGTTCTGGCGGGGTTTCACGACCCGCGGCGCGGTGTGGGCCGTGTACGGCGGGCTGGTTCCGGCGCTGGCACTGGTGGTGCTGTCGCCGGTGGTGTCGGGAAGCCCGGGCGCGCTGTTCCCAGGCGTGGACCTCCAGTACTTCCCGTTGCAGAACCCGGGGATCGTCTCCATCCCGCTGGGCTTCCTCGCCGGCTGGCTGGGCACCGTCACCTCCGACGAGGTCCCGGACGAGGCCAAGCACGCGGAGACCGAGGTGCGGTCGCTGACCGGGGCGGGGGCCGTCTGACCCGCCTCGGAGCCGCTACGGCGCCACCCAGGCGTACCGGTGCTCCGGGCGGCCCGTGTCGCCGTACTTCAGGGAGAGGCGGAGCCGGCCCGCCTGTTCCAGATGGCGGAGGTAGCGCTGGGCGGTGGAGCGGCTGAGGCCGGTCTCGGCGGCGACCTCGTGGGCGGAGAGCGGATGGTCGGCGCGGTGCAGGACGCCGCAGATGAGGTCCGTCGTGGGCTCGGACTGGCCGCTGGGCAGGCCGGGCGCGGACGGTGCCGGTGAGGTGCGCAGGGCGCCGAAGATCCGGTCGACCTGCTCCTGGCCCGTCAGGCCCCGGCCGCCGACCCGGTCGACGGTACGGCGCAGGGCCGCGTAGGAGTCGAGGCGGGTGCGCAGGGCGGCGAAGGTGAACGGCTTGACCAGGTAGTGCAGGGCGCCCAGGCGCATGGCCTTCTGGACGGTGGTCACATCGCTGGCGGCCGTGATCATGATGACGTCGGTGCCATGGCCCTGTTCCCGCATCCGGTGGACGAGTTCGAGGCCGGTCTGGTCCGGCAGGTAGTGGTCCAGCAGGACCAGGTCGATGGTGCCGCGGTTCACGGCGGCCAGGGCCTGGGCGGCGCTGTGCGCGCGGGCGGCCACCCGGAAGCCGGGAACCTTGCCCACGTACTTGGCGTTTATCTCAGCGACGCGGAAGTCGTCATCGACTACCAGGACGTCAATCATCAGGCCTCTCCTTCAAGGCCGGCGAGCGTTAAGCCCGTGTTTCGGCTCCGCAGTTGTAGCGCGAGCAAAAAGAGCACAACAGATGCTTGCGAGCAAAAGAACGGCTTGCGCCCAGAAGACTGCTGCCGTGGTCCGGCTCACACCTACCGTCCCGGCCCATGAGCGCAGACACCAGCCCCGCCATCGAGCTGCGGGGCGCGAGCAAGATCTTCAAGACCCCGTCGGGGGGTCTGCACACGGCTGTCCGCGACCTCGACCTCACCGTGGGGCGTGGTGAGTTCGTGGCCGTCGTAGGGCCGACGGGTTGCGGCAAGTCCACCACGCTGACCCTGGTCAGCGGGCTGGAGGAGCCCAGCCAGGGCGAGGTGCTGGTGGCCGGTGAGCCGGTCGCCGGCGTCGGCGACAAGGTCGGCTTCGTCTTCCAGCAGGACGCCACCTTTCCCTGGCGGACCGTGCTGTCCAACGTGATGGCCGGGCCCCGCTTCCGGGGCGTGCCCAAGGCGGAGGCCAGGGAGAAGGCCCGCGAATGGCTGGCCCGGGTCGGCCTCGCCGCCTTCGAGGACCGCTACCCGCACCAGCTCTCCGGCGGCCAGCGCAAGCGCGTGGCGCTCGCCGCGACCTTCGTCAACGACCCCGAGATCCTGCTCATGGACGAGCCGTTCTCGGCGCTCGACGTGCAGACCAGGGCCCTGATGTCGGACGAGCTCCTTGAACTGTGGGAGGGCACGGGCGCCTCGGTCGTCTTCGTCACCCACGACCTGGAGGAGTCCATCGCGCTGGCCGACAAGGTCGTCGTCATGACCGCCGGGCCGGCGACCGTCAAGCAGGTCTTCGACATCGACCTGCCCCGCCCCCGCAAGGTCGAGTCGGTGCGTCTGGAGCCGCGGTTCATCGAGATCTACCGCGAGATCTGGGAGTCCCTCGGCGAAGAGGTCCGCATCACCCGTGAGAGGGGTGCCGCTCATGTCGCCTGACACCCTCAGCACACCGGTCGTCGAGACGGCCAAGGCCCCGGACCGCGCGCAGTCGCGGGCCCAGGCCGCCCGCAGACGCAAGGCGATCGTGTTCGCCGTGCGCGTGCTGCTCCTGGTGGCCGTGCTCGGTCTCTGGGAGGTCCTGTCCCGGGCCGAGGTCATCGACCCGTTCAACTTCTCGATGCCCTCCAAGATCTGGGACCAGATCTGGACCTGGGTGACTCACGGCACCGCCCTGGGCTCCCTGGGCGAGCAGATCTGGTACACCCTCTACGAGGCGTTGCTCGGCTGGGTCATCGGTGTCATCGCCGGTGTGGTCTGCGGTATCGCTCTCGGCCGGATCGCCTTCCTCGCCGATGTCCTCGGTCCCTACATCAAGGTGCTCAACTCGATCCCCCGGATCGTGCTCGCCCCGATCTTCGTGATCTGGTTCGGGCTCGGCGCCTCCTCCAAGGTCGCGTCCGCCGTCGTACTGGTCTTCTTCCCGGTGTTCTTCAACGCCTTCCAGGGCGCCCGCGAGGTCGACCGCAACCTGGTCGCCAACGCCCGTATCCTCGGCGCCAGCGACCGCAGGGTGACCCTCCAGGTCGTCATCCCGTCCGCCACCTCCTGGATCTTCACCAGCCTCCACGTCAGCTTCGGCTTCGCCCTCATCGGCGCCATCGTCGGCGAGTACATCGGCGCCACCAAGGGCATCGGCCTGCTCGTCGCGCAGTCGCAGGGCACCTTCAACGCGGCCGGTGTGTACGCCGCGATGGTCATCCTCGCCGTCGTCGCGCTCGCCGCCGAAGGACTGCTCACCTTCGCCGAGCGCCGCATCTTCCGCTGGAAGCCGTCGGACTCCGACAGCTGACCAGCCCCCTCGACTCCTCCCCGCACCGCCCTCTCACAAGGACGTGAACCGTCATGCGCAAGTCCGCCAGATACTCCGCCCTGGCCGCCGCCGGCCTGCTCGCCCTCTCCTCCCTGACCGCCTGTGCCAACGACGCGGCGAGCACCGCCTCCACCGGCTCCGGCAGCAAGGGTGACGGCAAAGGTACGAAGGTCAAGATCATGGTCGGCGGCCTGGACAAGGTCATCTACATGCCGGCCATGCTCACCCAGCGGCTCGGCTACTTCGACGCCGAGGGCCTCGACGTGGAGCTGCTGACCGAGCCCGCCGGCGTACAGGCCGAGACCGCGCTCGTCGCCGGGCAGGTCCAGGGGACCGTCGGCTTCTACGACCACACGCTGGACCTCCAGACCAAGGGCAAGGCGGTGGAGTCCGTCGTGCAGTTCTCGCGCGCGCCCGGTGAGGTGGAGGTCGTCTCCACCAAGGCGGCCGGCGACATCAAGTCGCCCGCGGACTTCAAGGGCAAGAAGCTCGGCATCACCAGCCTCGGGTCGTCGACCGACTTCCTCACCAAGTACCTCGCCGTCAAGAACGGGGTGAAGGTCAGCGACTTCTCGCCGGTCGCCGTCGGAGCGGGCGCGACCTTCATCTCGGCGCTCCAGCAGGGCTCGATCGACGGCGGCATGACCACCGATCCGACCGTCGCGACCATCCTGGACAAGAAGGCGGGCAAGGTCCTGCTGGACATGCGGACGCCGGAAGGCTCCCAGAAGGCGCTCGGCGGCCCGTACCCGTCGTCAAGCCTGTACATGCAGACGGACTGGGTCAACGGTCACAAGGACACCGTCCAGAAGTTGGTCAATGCATTCGTCAAGACGCTCAAGTGGATGTCCACGCACAGCGCTGCCGAGATCGCGGCCAAGATGCCCGCCGACTACGCCCAGGGCGACAAGGCTCTCTACACGCAGTCGATCAAGAGCACGCTGCCGATGTTCACCGACGACGGCGTGATGCCCGAGAACGGCCCGGAGACCGTGGAGAAGGTGCTCAAGGCGTTCAACACGAACATCCAGAACGCCGATGTCGACCTCGCCAAGACGTACACGACCGAGTTCGTCGAGGCCGCCAAGTAGCACGCCTCAGCCGCGGGTCGCCCACACGTAACGGTGTTCGGGGCGGCCCGCGTCGCCGTATTTGAGGGTCAGCCGGGCCCGTCCCGTGCGCTCCAGGAGCTTCAGATAGCGCTGGGCGGTCTGACGGCTCACCCCCGTCCGCTCGGCGATCTCCTGGGCCGACAACGGGCCCTCGGCGTTCATCAGGGACCGGCGCACCAGCTCGGCCGTGGTGGGGGAGTGCCCTTTGGGCAGGTCCGGCTCGGACGTCGTGGACAGGGCGCCGAAGATGCGGTCCACCTCGGCCTGTTCGGCCTCGCCGCCGCCGTCCAGGGTGCGCCGCAGCTGCGCGTACGCCTCCAGCTTGGCGCGCAGTCCCGCGAACGCGAAGGGTTTGACCAGGTACTGCAGGGCGCCGTGCCGCATCGCCGCCTGCACGGTCGACACGTCTCGGGCCGCCGTCACCATGATCACGTCGGTCTGGTGGCCGCGCCGGCGCATCTCCTGGACCACCGCGAGGCCCGTGTCGTCGGGCAGGTAGTGGTCCATGAGGACCAGGTCGAGACGGGGCTGCGTCTCCAACTGGCGCAGTGCCTCTGCCGCGTTGTGGGCCTCGCCGGCCACACGGAAGCCCGGCACCTTCTCGACGTAGGCGGCGTTGACCCGGGCGACCCGGGTGTCGTCGTCCACGACCAGGACCTCGATCATCGCGTCTCCTCGTCGGCCGGGACGAGCGCCGGTGCCGGCTCCGGCTCGGTCAGCGCCTCGGGGAGCGCGACCGTGAACTGCGCGCCCCCGCCGTCCGCCTCGCCCACGGCCGCGGTGCCGCCCTGCCGTTCGGCGAGCCGGCGCACCAGCGAGAGCCCGATGCCGCGCTTGCCGTGCGCGGGCGGCTTCTTGGTGGACCATCCCTCGGTGAAGACCAGCTCCCGCTGCTCCGCCGGGATCCCGGGCCCGGTGTCGCGCACCCTGAGGACGACCGCGCGGCCCTCGGCGCACAACTCGACCTCCACGCGCGCGTGCGGAGTGCCGGCGACCGCGTCCAGGGCGTTGTCCACGAGGTTGCCCACGACCGTGACCAGGCCCCTGGGGTCGATCAGCCGGTCCGGGAGCCGGGTGCGGTCCGACACCCACAGGGCGACCCCGCGCTCGGCCGCGACGGTGGCCTTGCCGACCAGCAGGGCGGCCAGCAGCGGGTCCTGGATCTTCTCGGTGACCTGCTCGGCGGTGACCCGGTGGTCGCCCACCACCTCGCCGACGAAGTCCACGGCGTCGTCGTACATCTCCAGTTCCAGCAGCCCGAGCAGGGTGTGCATACGGTTGGCGTGCTCGTGGTCCTGGGCGCGCAGGGCGTCGATCAGCCCGCGCGTGGAGTCGAGTTCGCGGCCGAGCTGCTCCAGCTCGGTGCGGTCGCGCAGGGTGGCGACGGCACCGCCGTCGTCGGTGGGCATGCGGTTGGCGACCAGGACCCGCTGGCCGCGCACGGTGAGCAGATCGGTGCCGGTCACCCGGCCGGCCAGGACATCGGTCGTACGGCCCTCGCCGAGCGCCTCGTCAGGAGAGCGGCCCACGGCCTCGTCGCCGATGCCGAGCAGCCGTCTCGCCTCGTCGTTCAGCAGGCGGATGCGGCCGCCGCGGTCGAGGGCGACGACGCCCTCCCGGATGCCGTGCAGCATTGCCTCGCGCTCCGCGAGCAGCGCCGAGATGTCGGAGAAGGCCAGGTCGCGGGTCTGCCGCTGGACCCGCCGGGAGATCAGCCAGGCGGCCAGCGCACCGACCGCGAGAGCGCCGCCGGCGTAGGCGAACAGCCCGGGGATCGCGCTGAGCAGGCGCGCCCGCACGCTGTCGTACGCGATGCCGACCGAGACCGCCCCGATGATCCGGTGTTCCGAGTCGTACAACGGCACCTTGCCGCGCGCGGAGCGGCCCAGGGTGCCGTTGTCGATCTGCATGACGTCCTTGCCGGCCAGCGCATCCTTCGGGGAGGTCGAGACATGGCGGCCGATCTCCGAGAGCGTGGGGTGCGACCAGCGGATTTCCCGCTGGTCCATGACCACGATGTACTCGGCGTGGGTGGCCTTCCGGATCCGCTCCGCCTCCCGCTGCACCGGGCCGGTCGTGCTCGGCTGCGTGGTGAGGACTCCCTCGGCGATCCCCGGGTCCTGGGCCGTGGTCTGCGCGATCGCCAGCGCCCGGCGCATCGCCTCCTGGTCCAGCTGTTTGCTCAGCGGTGCCAGGAAGAGCCCGGTCGCCAGCACCGCGACCCCCGCGGCGATCACCACCTGCATCAGCAGGACCTGCGAGAACGCCCGTCGGGGCAGGCCGAGGCGCAGGCGGCGCGCGGGAGGAGTGGGGCTCATGCCCACGACGGTACGTGGGCGTGCGGGCCCGGCCGTAGGGGGTGTGGCGTGGATCTCTTGACTATTTCTTGGGGAAATCCGTCGTCGGGGCCGCGTCGGCTCGTCCTTCGCGGTCGTCTCGGCTCACCCTTCGCGGTCGGGTCAGCTCACCTTGCGCGGTCGAGTCAGCTCGCCAGAGCGGTCGTCGTGCGCAGTTCCCGCAGCGACACCACGTCCATCCGGACCGGCGACCCCAGCACCGACACCCCGCAGCTCTCCGCGCGGGGTGGCAGGGAGGTGCCCTGGGCCACGCCGACCCGCCAGCGCCGGCCGTCGGCGTGGGCGACGGTGACGTCCCAGTGCGGGGCCGCGCCCTCGGTTCGTACGACGCTCAGCACGCCCGCCGCGTACTCGCCCGCCGCCTCGCGCACGGCCAGCTCCGCCGCCTGGCCGGGCCGTTCCCAGGCGGAGCACCCACGGCACCCTTCCAGCACCACACGGCCCTCCTGGGCGCCGTGCAGGACCTCCTTGACGGCATGGGCCTCGGCGCGGCCGTACGCGTAGCCGTACGGCAGGACGAGCACCGTCGGCGAGAAGCGATGACCACCCAGATGGGTGACCTCCCAGGTGCCCTCCACACCGGACGCGGCCAGCTCCGCGGCGAGCGGGCGGCCCAGCAGGGCGCAGCAGCGGTCGCGCTTGCCGTTGGTGCAGACGAGCGCGAGGGGGCTGCCCGTATGCGGCCGGCCGCCGAGCGCCGTACCGAACGAACGGTGGTCGCCCGCGCCGAGCGCGGCGAAGTCGAGGCCGAGCAGCCGCCCGGGGTCGCGGGTGGCGGCGCTGTGCAACCAGACGTTCCCGGGGACCGTGTGGGCGGCGTACACCTGGCGAATGGCGGAGGTGCCCGGATCGGCGTGCCGGCCGGCGCGGCGGATGAGCGCGATCCGCACGCCGGTCCCCTTGGCGGCGGCCTCCAGAGCGCGGCCCAGCGCGGGGTCCAGATGGCTCGAAGTGAGCGCCTTGGCACCCCACGGGCCGGACTGTTCCAGCAGCAGCCACGTCGTCGCGGTGGCGGCGGTGCCGGAAACGGGCTCGTCAAGCATCCGGGAGACGGTTGCGCACCTACTCACAGAGGTGAGCCTAACCTGACTTCGCCCGGAGTGACTTCCGGCCCCGGTCGTTCGCCGCTGCGACGGGCTACCCGGGTGGGCTACTCCGGCAGGGGCTGCGGCGGCTTCGGACCGACGTAGTGACCGCTGGGACGCATCCGCAGCGGGCGCTCCCCGTACTCCTCCAGGGCGTGCGCGATCCATCCTGCCGTTCGGGCGACCGCGAAGATCGTCTCGCCCGCGGTGGCGGGCATGCCGCAGGAGGCCGTGAACACGGCCAGCGCCAGGTCGACGTTGGCGTGCAGCGGAGCGTGCCGGGCGGTCGTGGCGACGATGTCCCGGGCCGCGAGCAGGGCGGGCTCCGCGCGGGGGACCTCCTCCAGGAGGCCGAACAGGACACGCGCGCGCGGGTCCTCACCCTGGTAGAGCCGGTGGCCGAGGCCGGGGATACGGCGGCCCGCGCGGAGCTCGTCCGCGATCACCGGGACGGCGGTGCCCTGGTCGAGGACATCGAGCAGCATCCGGTGGGCGAGGCCGCTGGAGGCGCCGTGCAGGGGGCCTTCGAGGACGCCGAGCCCGGCCGACACGGCCGCGTACGCGTGGGCGCGTGCGGAGGCGGCGAGCCGGACCGCCAGCGTGGAGGCGGCCAGGTCGTGGTCGACGAGCAGGGCGAGCGCCGTGTCCAGCACGCGCAGCGCCGCGTCGCTGGGGTCGATGCCGGTCAGCCGGCGCCACAGCCGGTGGGCCAGCGGGCCGTCGTCGCGGCGGCGCTCGCGCTGTACCGGCAGCGCGGCGACCAGTGTGGGGATCAGCACGCGCGCGGTGCCGAGGACGGCGTCCTCGGACAGGTCGAAGCGCAGGGGGTCCTCGGCGGCCGAGGCGATCGTGGCGACCCGCAGCCGGTCGGTGGGGGAGGTGTGCTCCGGCAGCGCGTCGACGGCCCGGCGGGCGACGGCGACGGTGGCCTCCGGGGCGGTGAGGGACACGCCTGGGGTCATCCGGCCCGTCCACAGCCATTCGGCCACCTCCTCGTAGGAGTGGCGCGTGGCGAGTTCGGTGGCGTCGACGCCCCGGAAGAAGTAGCGGTCCTTCTCGATCAGGGTGATCCGGGTGCGCACCGACAGATCCCCGCCGGAGCCCGAAGTCCCCACGGCTTCACGCCTGTTGCGCCGGGCGAGCGCCTCCACCTCGCCGGCGTCGAAGGTGCTGGCGCGGCCACCGGGCTCGCGCCTGCTGCTGAGCTGACCGCGGCTCACATAGGCGTACACGGTCTCGGGCTTCACGCCGAGCAGTTCGGCGGTCTCCTTGGTGCTCAGCCGCCGCGCGGGACTGCCGGGAGCGGGTTGTTGATCGCGCATGGCGCCACCGTAGTCGTGTCCGGCGTACATTGATTGAATCAATATTGACAGAGTATGAGTCAAGCATAGACAGTCGAATCAAGTTCAGGGTGGAAAGCGGAGGCATGTCATGACCGTCAACAGGAGCGCGTCGGCCCTTGTCGAGGTGCCGCGCGGGCTCGCCGGTGTCGTCGTCACGGACACCGAGGTGGGGGACGTCCGGGGGATCGAGGGCTTCTACCACTACCGTCAGTACTCGGCCGTCGAACTCGCGCGCACCCGTGGCTTCGAGGACGTCTGGCACCTGCTGGTCCACGGCGAACTGCCCGACGCGGAGCGCGCCGCTGCCTTCTCCGCCGAGACCGCCGCGCTGCGGCGCCTGCCCGACGGGGTCCGGGCGGCCCTGCCCGCGGTGGCCGCGGCGAGCGGCGGGTCCGGACCACTGGCCGGGATGCGCACCGCGCTCTCGCTGCTCGGCGCCGCGCAGGGGTTCCGGCCGGTGTACGACATAGACGCGGACCAGCGACGCGCCGACACGGTCGCCGCCTGTGCGGCCGTACCGACGCTGCTCACCGCGCTGTACCGGCTCGGTCATGGGCTCGACCCGGTGGAGCCGCGCGCGGACCTGTCGTACGCGGCCAACTACCTGTACATGTTGACGGGTTCGGAACCGGATCCCCGGCAGGCGCGTGCGGTCGAGCAATACTTGATCTCAACCATTGATCACGGATTCAATGCATCAACATTCACTGCCCGCGTCGTCGCGTCGACCGGCGCGGACGTCGCGGCCTGCCTCGTGGGGGCGGTCGGTGCGCTGTCCGGGCCCCTGCACGGGGGCGCGCCCAGCCGGGCGCTGGACACCCTGGACGCGATCGGCACGCCGGACCGGATCGACCCGTGGATCCGCGAACGGGTCCTGGCCGGTGACCGCGTGATGGGCTTCGGGCATGCGATCTACCGTACGGAGGACCCGCGTTCCCGCATGCTGCGCGAGATCGCGCAGGACTTCGGCGGCCCCCGGGTCGAGTTCGCCGTCGAGGTCGAACGCCATGTGGAGCGCATCCTCGCCGAACTGAAGCCCGGCCGCGAGCTGCACACCAACGTCGAGTTCTACGCGGGCGTGGTCATGGAACTCTGCGGCCTGCCCCGGGAGATGTTCACCCCGACGTTCGCGGCGGCCCGCGCGGTCGGCTGGAGCGCCAACATCCTGGAACAGGCGGCGGACTCGAAGATCATCCGGCCGGTGGCACGGTATGTGGGACCGGAGCCGAGGGTGGCGGCCGGGGTCTGGTAGGCCTCTGCGGCGATCGTCACGCACCGTCGTCTCCCGGTCGGCACGCCAGGGGCGACGCGCGCGGCTTTCGGCGGCGGGCCGTTTCCTATCCTGGACCGGCCCGCACCCCCGCCCGCACGAAAGAGGCCCCCGTTGGAGCACCACCGCAGCCCCCAGCAGATCCCGGTCGTCGTGCTCGCCGGATTCCTGGGCTCCGGGAAGACCACGCTCCTCAATCACCTGCTGCACCGCAGCGGAGGCAGCCGGATCGGGGCGATCGTCAACGACTTCGGGGCCATCGAGATCGACGCGATGGCCGTGGCCGGCGCGCTCGGCGACTCCACCGTCTCGCTCGGCAACGGCTGCCTGTGCTGCGCCGTCGACGCGAGTGACCTGGACCTGTACCTGAAGCGGCTCGCTAGCCCCGCCACCGGTGTCGACGTCATCGTCATCGAGGCGAGCGGTCTCGCCGAGCCCCAGGAACTCGTCCGGATGCTGCTCGCCAGCGAGCACCCCGGCATCGTCTACGGCGGCCTCGTCGAGGTGGTCGACGCCGCCGAGTTCGACGACACGCGCGCGAAGCACCCCGAGATCGACCGGCACCTCGCCCTCGCCGACCTGGTCGTCGTCAACAAGCTCGACCGGGCCGAGCGCGGCGGCGAGGATGTCCTGGGGCTCGTGCGGTCGCTCAGCGACCACGGGGCCGCCGTCGTCCCGGCCACCTACGGCCGTATCGACCCCGAGTTCCTCTTCGACTGCCGGCCGGGCGAGGAGCGCATCGGGCAACTGTCCTTCGACGACCTGCACGAGCATCGAGAAGGCGATGAGCACGCGGGACACCTGCACACCCGGTACGACAGCCTGTCCTTCGTCTCCGGCCGGCCCCTCGACCCCCGTCGGCTCATGGCCTTCCTCGACAGCCGGCCCGAGGGGCTCTACCGGATCAAGGGGTACGTCGACTTCGGGCCGTACGACACCGGGAACCGGTACGCCGTGCATGCCGTGGGGCGGTTTCTGCGGTTCTACCCGGAGCCCTGGGGGCGGGACGAGGAGCGGCTGACGCAACTCGTGCTGATCGGCTCCGGCATCGACGCGCCCGCCCTGCGCAAGGAACTGGACGCGTGTACGAGCGACGCCCCGCACGCCGACGAGCACGGCATGTGGGGCGTCCTGCGCTACGTACCGGGCCTTGAGGAAGGCCCTGAGGAAGGTGGTTGCGGGGCTTAGACCGGGCCTGCCACCACCGACACCGTCTTCGGCAGCGAGACACCCGAGCCGTCCCGGCGCGGGTCGGCCTCCGGGAGGTCCGCCGGCGTGCCGTTCTTCTGGGCCGCCTTCGCCGGCACCGGGCCCGCCCAGGCGAAGGCCAGGCAGTCCTCGCCCTTCAGGAACCGCTGGCAGCGCACCCCGCCGGTGGCGCGGCCCTTGCGCGGGTACTGGTCGAACGGGGTGAGCTTGGCCGTCGTCTGCACCGAGTCGTCGAGCGTGCCGCGCGAACCGGCCACCGTGAAGACCACCGCGTCGGCCGCCGGGTCCACCGCCGTGAAGGAGATGACCTTCGCGCCCTCCGTGAGCTTGACGCCCGCCATACCGCCCGCCGGGCGGCCCTGCGGGCGCACCTGGGAGGCCTGGTAGCGCAGCAGCTGCGCGTCGTCCGTGATGAACACCAGGTCCTCCTCGCCGGTGCGCAGTTCCATCGCGCCGACGATCCGGTCGCCCTCCTTGAGGGTGATGACCTCCAACTCGTCCTTGTTGGACGGGTAGTCGGGGACCACGCGCTTGACCACGCCCTGTTCGGTGCCGAGGGCGAGACCCGGTGACGACTCGTCCAGCGTGGTCAGGCAGACCACCGACTCGTCGTCCTCCAGGGAGAGGAACTCGGACAGGGGCGCGCCGCCCGCGAGGGTCGGGGCGGTCGCCGTCTCCGGGAGCTGCGGGAGGTCGACCACGTTGACGCGGAGCAGGCGGCCGGACGAGGTCACCGCGCCGACCTCGCCGCGGGCGGTCGCCGGGACCGCCGAGACGATCACGTCGTGCTTGGCCCGCCTGCCGTCGGCGTCCTCCGGGAACGGCTCGCCGTTCGTCGTCCGCGCCAGCAGGCCCGTCGAGGAGAGCAGCACCCGGCACGGGTCGTCGGCCACCTGGAGCGGCACCAAGGCTGCCGGGGCACCGGAGGCCTCCAGCAGGACCGTGCGCCGCTCGGTGCCGAACTTCTTCGCCACCGCGGCCAGTTCGGCCGAGACCAGCTTGCGCAGCTCCGCGTCCGACTCCAGGATCCGGGTCAGCTCGGCGATCTCCGCGGTGAGCTTCTCCTTCTCCGCGTCCAGCTCGATGCGGTCGTACCTGGTCAGCCGGCGGAGCGGCGTGTCCAGGATGTACTGGGTCTGGATCTCCGACAGCGAGAAGCGCTCCATCAGGCGTTCCTTGGCCTGCGCGCTGTTGTCGCTGGAGCGGATCAGCCGGATGACCTCGTCGATGTCGACCAGGGCCGTGAGCAGACCCTCGACCAGGTGGAGGCGGTCCCGGCGCTTGGTGCGGCGGAACTCGCTGCGGCGGCGGACCACGTTGAAGCGGTGGTCGAGGTAGACCTCGAGCAGTTCCTTGAGGCCCAGGGTGAGCGGCTGGCCGTCCACCAGGGCGACGTTGTTGATGCCGAAGGACTCCTCCATCGGCGTCAGCTTGTAGAGCTGCTCCAGGACCGCCTCCGGCACGAAGCCGTTCTTGATCTCGACGACCAGACGCAGCCCGTGCTCGCGGTCGGTGAGGTCCTTGACGTCGGCGATGCCCTGCAGCTTCTTGGAGTTGACCAGGTCCTTGATCTTGGCGATGACCTTCTCGGGGCCGACCGTGAAGGGCAGTTCGGTGATGACCAGGCCCTTGCGGCGGGCCGTCACCGCCTCCACCGCCACCGTGGCCCGGATCTTGAAGGTGCCTCGGCCCGTCTCGTACGCGTCCCGGATGCCCTCCAGGCCGACGATCCGCCCGCCGGTGGGCAGGTCGGGGCCCGGCACGTGCTTCATCAGCGTGTCCAGGTCCGCGTTCGGATAGCGGATCAGGTGGCGGGCGGCCGCGATCACCTCGCCCAGGTTGTGCGGCGGCATGTTGGTCGCCATGCCGACGGCGATGCCCGACGAGCCGTTCACCAGCAGGTTCGGGAACGCGGCGGGCAGCGCCACCGGTTCCTGCTCCTGGCCGTCGTAGTTGGGCGAGAAGTCGACCGTGTCCTCGTCGATCGACTCGGTCATCAGGCTGGTCGCCTCGGCCATCCGGCACTCGGTGTACCGCATGGCGGCCGGCGGGTCGTCGTTGCCCAGGGAGCCGAAGTTGCCGTGGCCGTCGACCAGCGGGACGCGCATCGAGAACGGCTGGGCCATACGCACCAGCGCGTCGTAGATCGACGCGTCGCCGTGCGGGTGCAGCTTGCCCATGACCTCGCCGACCACGCGCGCGCACTTCACGTAGGCGCGGTCGGGGCGCACACCCATCTCGTTCATCTGGTAGACGATGCGGCGGTGCACCGGCTTCAGGCCGTCGCGGGCGTCCGGCAGAGCGCGCGAGTAGATGACCGAGTACGCGTACTCGAGGTAGGAGCCGCGCATCTCGTCCACGACGTCGATGTCGAGGATCCTCTCCTCGTACGAGTCGTCGGGCGGCGGGGTCTTCGTGCTGCGGCGGGCCATCGCTGCCGGCTCCTTGCTCATGCGTGAACGGGATCTGACGCTGACCATTGTGGACCGCGGTACTGACAACCCGGGCCAGGCCCCGGCCTCCGCGGCCCGCCCCGGTGCCTCGGAGGCGTTCGGGAGCGGGTCGGACGCAGGCTACGCGATCCGCTGTGGGCGTACGTGGTGCGGGAACTTCGCCGGGTCCCGGCGCGCTTGCATACAGTGGCAGGACCGGCAGGAAAACCGCGGTTCGAGACCGCTTCCGCGAGTGAGTGACGCGAGTGAAGGGACGTACATGCCCATGGGTCACACGACCACGGCCGAGACAGGCTCCGGAGGCCTGACAGCGACCGAGCACCGCTTGGCCAACGGTCTGCGCGTGGTGCTCTCCGAGGACCACCTGACCCCGGTCGCGGCGGTCTGCCTCTGGTACGACGTCGGCTCCCGGCACGAAGTCAAGGGACGTACCGGCCTGGCTCACCTTTTCGAGCACTTGATGTTCCAGGGCTCCGCCCAGGTGAAGGGCAACGGCCACTTCGAGCTCGTCCAGGGCGCCGGCGGCTCGCTCAACGGCACCACCAGCTTCGAGCGCACCAACTACTTCGAGACCATGCCCGCCCACCAGCTGGAGCTCGCCCTCTGGCTCGAGGCCGACCGTATGGGCTCCCTGCTCGCCGCCCTGGACGACGAGTCCATGGAGAACCAGCGGGACGTCGTCAAGAACGAGCGCCGCCAGCGCTACGACAACGTCCCCTACGGCACCGCCTTCGAGAAGCTGACCGCCCTCGCCTACCCGGAGGGCCACCCCTACCACCACACGCCGATCGGCTCGATGGCCGACCTGGACGCGGCCACCCTGGAGGACGCGCGGGCGTTCTTCCGTACCTACTACGCGCCCAACAACGCGGTGCTCTCGGTGGTCGGCGACATCGACCCCCAGCAGACCCTCGCCTGGATCGAGAAGTACTTCGGTTCCATCCAGGCGCACGACGGCAAGCCCGCCCCGCGCGACGGCTCGCTGCCCGACATCATGGGCGAGCAGCTGCGCGAGGTCGTCGTGGAGGAGGTGCCCGCGCGCGCGTTGATGGCCGCCTACCGGCTCCCCGAGGACGGCACGCGCGTGTCCGACGCGGCCGACCTGGCCCTCACCGTCCTCGGCGGCGGCGAGTCCTCCCGCCTCTACAACCGCCTCGTACGGCGCGACCGTACGGCCGTCGCCGCCGGCTTCGGCCTGCTGCGGCTCGCCGGCGCGCCCTCCCTGGGCTGGCTGGACGTGAAGACCTCCGGTGACGTCGAGGTGCCGGTCATCGAGACCGCCATCGACGAGGAGCTCGCCCGGTTCGCCGAGGAGGGTCCCACACCCGAGGAGATGGAACGCGCCCAGGCCCAGCTGGAGCGCGAGTGGCTGGACCGGCTGGGCACCGTCGCCGGCCGCGCGGACGAACTGTGCCGGTTCGCCGTCCTGTTCGGCGACCCGCAGCTCGCCCTGACCGCCGTCCAGCGCGTCCTCGCGGTGACCCCGCAAGAGGTCCAGGAGGTCGCCAAGGCCCGGCTGCGGCCGGACAACCGCGCGGTGCTCGTCTACGAGCCCAAGTCCCCGGAGACGGTCGAGGACGCCGACGTACCCGAGGACCCCGAGGCGGAGGCCACGGTCGAGGCCGCCACCGCCGAGCACGACGACGAGGAGACGGCCAAGTGACCGAGCTCGCCACCATGGAATTCCACCCCCGGCCCCAAGCGGGCGAGGCCCGGCCCTGGGCCTTCCCGGCACCCGAGCGCGGCGCCCTGGACAACGGTCTGACCGTGCTGCGCTGCCACCGCCCCGGCCAGCAGGTCGTCGCCGTCGAGGTGCTTCTGGACGCGCCCCTGGACGCCGAGCCGGCCGGCCTGGACGGCGTCGCCACGATCATGGCGCGCGCCTTCTCCGAGGGCACCGACAAGCACTCCGCCGAGGACTACGCCGCCGAGCTGGAGCGGGCCGGCGCCACCCTCGACGCACACGCCGACCACCCCGGCGTCCGGCTCAGCCTGGAGGTCCCTGCCTCCCGCCTGGGCAAGGGGCTCGGGCTGCTCTCCGACGCGCTCAGGGCACCCGCCTTCGCCGACAGCGAGGTCGAGCGGCTGGTCCGCAACCGCCTCGACGAGATCCCGCACGAGCTGGCCAACCCCAGCCGCCGGGCTGCCAAGCAGCTCTACAAGGAACTGTTCCCGTCGACCACGCGGATGTCCCGTCCGCGCCAGGGCACCGAGGACACCGTAGAGAAGATCGACGCAGCCGCCGTACGCGCGTTCTACGACCGGCACGTGCGGCCGGCCACCGCCACCGCGGTCGTCGTCGGCGACCTGACCGGCATCGACCTGGACGAGCTGCTCGGCGAGACCCTGGGCGCCTGGCGCGGCTCCACCGCCCAGCCCCGGCCGGTGCCCTCGGTCTCCGCCGACGACACCGGCCGTGTCGTCATCGTGGACCGCCCCGGAGCCGTCCAGACGCAGCTGCTCATCGGCCGCGTCGGCGCCGATCGGCACGACCGCGTCTGGCCCGCCCAGGTGCTCGGCACCTACTGCCTGGGCGGCACCCTCACCTCGCGCCTGGACCGCGTCCTGCGCGAGGAGAAGGGCTACACCTACGGCGTCCGCGCCTTCGGGCAGGTCCTGCGGTCCGCTCCCGACGGCAGCGGCGCCGCGATGCTCGCCATCAGCGGCTCCGTGGACACCCCGAACACCGGCCCGGCGCTCCAGGACCTGTGGACGGTGCTGCGCACCCTCGCCTCCGGGGGCCTCACGGACGCCGAGCGCGACGTCGCCGTGCAGAACCTCGTCGGTGTCGCGCCGCTCAAGTACGAGACGGCGGCGGCCGTCGCCGGCACCCTGGCCGACCAGGTCGAGCAGCATCTGCCCGACGACTTCCAGGCCACGCTCTACCGGCAACTGGCCGCCACCGGCACCGTGGAGGCCACCGCGGCGGTCGTGAACGCCTTCCCGGTCGACCACCTGGTGACCGTCCTCGTCGGCGACGCGGCACAGATCAAGGAGCCCGTCGAGGCCCTCGGCATCGGCGAAGTGACGGTCGTCGCCGCGGAGTAACGGCACGCGCGCGCAGAGCCCTGGTGACCATCCGGTCACCAGGGCTCTGAAATGTCCGAATTGGGGCGGAGGTTGCCTGTCTGCCCTGTGGGATGCGCGACAAAATCCGCGTTCCGTTTGAGGATTACGAGAACGTCCTCGTAGGTTCTTCCGGGCTGTCCGCCAGGCACTGCGCCGCACCCGCGGCACCGGACAGTCATCGCCGAGTCCCCGTACGGCGCGAGCCAGGGGAGCCGGGGACCCACGCAGTCCCTGGGGTGAATCGGGCGCCCGCGCGAGCCGCGAGGGGGCCCGTAGGAGACCTTCCTGCTCCGAACCCGTCAGCTAACCCGGTAGGCGAGAGGGAAGGAAAGGACCAGCCTCTACATGGCGTTCATGTGCGCCTCCGGGAAGCACCGTCGTCCCGGCCGGGTGAAGCGCACCACCGCGCAGGCCGCCGGTATCGCGGCCCTCACCACCACGGGTGTCATCGGCACCGTCTCGGCCGCCCCGGCGCTCGCCGCCGAGAACTCCGTCGAGCAGACCGGCCTCACCCCGGTCATCACCGTCAGCGACTCGGTCGCGGACCAGATCGACGCCCAGGCCGCCGCGCAGACGGCCGCCGCCGAGCGCAAGGCGGCCGAAAAGGCCGCACGCAAGAAGGCGGCGGAGAAGGCCAAGAAGGAGCGCGAGGCCGAGGCCCGCGCCGCGCGGGAGGCGGAGCGCAAGCGCCTCAACGCCTTTGTCGCGCCGATCTCCGACTCGTACGTCTCCACCGGCTACAAGACCGGCGGCTCCCTGTGGTCTTCCGGCGCCCACACCGGCATCGACTTCCACGCGGCCACCGGCACGGTGGTGCACGCCGTCGGCACCGGCACGGTCGTCTCCACCGGCTGGGGCGGGTCCTACGGCAACCAGATCGTCATCAAGATGGCCGACGGCATGTACACCCAGTACGGCCACTTGTCGTCGATCGGCGTCTCGGTGGGCCAGAAGGTCACCCCGGGCCAGCAGATCGGCCTCTCCGGCGCGACCGGCAACGTGACCGGCCCCCACCTCCACTTCGAGGCCCGCACGACTCCGGAGTACGGCTCGGACGTCGACCCGGTCGCCTACCTCCGCAAGCACGGCGTGAACGTCTGACCGACCACGGCGCGCACGCGGGGCGCGCGGTACCGCGCGCACGCCCCACGCGGGTTACGGCGCGCACGCCCGGCGCGGCCATCGCGTGAGCGCGGGGCGCAGGGCGCAGGGCGCGCGTCACACCACGGCGTGCGCGTTGTGCGAGCCCGGCGTGCACCCTCGCCCGCACGACCTCGGCGTGCAAGCCTCCCGCGCGGGCCCCTGGCGTGCAAGCCTCCCGCGCGGGCCCCTGGCGTGCACGCCTCCCGCGCGCGACCCCGACGTGCACGCCTCCCGCGAACTCCGGCGCGCACGCCCCGCCCGACCACCGCATGAACGTTTCTGCGCCGGTTTCTGCGCCGACGCATCACATACCTCCAAACACACGACCCCGGCGAAGAACACGTGACGCCACAGGGCGACAGCCCCGAAGCTCCGGGCCCTCCGAGCCGGGGCTTTCGTCGTTTTCGTGACCCCGGTGTCCAAAAAATATGCATGGATTCAGGGCCGCCGTCGGAAATTCCCGCCCATTGCAATAGAGTCACGGAACGGACGCCACTCGGCGGCGTTTCACGGGGATTAAGGCGGAGGTCGGACATGCGTATTCCGGCGCACTCGGTATGCACGGCGATCCGGGACGACATCGTCGCGGGTGTCTACGAGCGCGGCAGCCGGCTCACCGAGGAACTCCTGGCCCGTCGCTACGGCGTCTCGCGCGTCCCCGTCCGCGAGGCCCTGCGCACCCTGGAGGCCGAGGGCTTCGTGGTGACGCGCCGGCACGCGGGCGCGTGCGTCGCGGAACCGACCGAGCAGGAGGCCGCCGACCTGCTGGAGATGCGCCTGCTCCTGGAGCCGCTCGGCGCCTCCCGGGCCGCCCAGCGCCGTACCGAGGCCCACCTCAAGGTGCTGCGCGGACTGGTCAGGCTGGGCCAGGAACGGGCCCGCAGGGGCGGCAGCGAGGACCTGCGCTCCCTGGGCGGCTGGTTCCACGAGACGCTCGCCCAGGCCACTGGCAGCCACGCACTCACCTCGACACTCACCCAGCTGCGGCACAAGATCGCCTGGATGTACGCCGTCGACGCGCCCGCCAACCCCGTGGAGTCCTGGGCCGAGCACGGCGCCATCGTGGACGCGGTGACGCGCGGCGACAGCGAACGCGCGCGGGCGATCACCGCGCTGCACACCGAGCGGTCCGCGGTCTCCCACCGGTTGCGCTTTTCCGGCGGCACGGACCGGGCGAACGGTGTGAGGACTTCGCAACATCCCGTAAACATGTCGGGCCTGCGGCATTAACACGGGCACCGTATACAAAGAAGTGTTATTCGGTGGAGCGGTATTTCCGTTGCCCTCTGCCGGTCCCCGTCGCCCTTATTTCGGGCGCGCCCGGAATTTCCGGTGGCGCGTCATCGGCGTGCCCGACGGGGAATTAACTGCGCCCGGCGCGATGTCCGGCCCGCATAACGCGATGTCCGGCCCCGTATAAAGGGTGGCCCTTCATGGAGGCCGGCGCCGGAAGAGGTCACGGGCGGCGGGAACGGCGGAGGCCGCGCCGCCCCAGGAGGGGCGGCGCGGCCTCCGCCGTGCGGGCGCTATGGCGCTCAGACGGTCTCGGGGAGCTCCTCGAGACCCTCGGCGACCAGCTTGGCCAGGCGGTCGAGGGCGGCGTCCGCGCCCTCGGTGTCGGAGGCGAGGACGATCTCCTCGCCGCCCTTGGCGCCCAGGCCCAGGACAGCCAGCATGGAGGCCGCGTTGACGGGGTTGCCCCCGGCCTTGGCGATCGTCACCGGGACGCCTGTGGCCGTGGCGGCTCGGACGAAGATGGAAGCGGGGCGGGCGTGGAGACCCTCGGCCCAGCCGACGTTGACGCGGCGCTCAGCCATGTGATGCTGCCCTTCGGTGTTCAGGGTTGTCTAGACCAGTTTCCCATATCGTGAAGCATGCCCGGAGCGGACGTGAGTCCTTCCGGGTGTGTCGTCGGACCGCGGCCTCGGCCCGACTTCCGTCCTCCACAGACTGCCTCGCGCCACTGTCGGACGCGAGCCGTACTCTGGGGCCCATGCAGACCCCGGCGGACCGGCAGGACCGGCACGAGTACCCCGCCCACTGGGAGGCGGACGTGGTGCTGCGCGACGGTGGTACCGCGCGCGTCCGGCCCATCACCGTCGACGACGCCGACCGCCTGGTCAGCTTCTACGAGCAGGTCTCGGCCGAGTCGAAGTACTACCGCTTCTTCGCGCCGTACCCCAAGCTCTCCGCCAAGGACGTCCACCGCTTCACGCACCACGACTTTGTGGACAGGGTGGGACTCGCGGCCACCATCGGCGGCGAGTTCATCGCCACCGTACGCTATGACCGCATTGGCGCCGACGGCATGCCCGCCTCCGCGCCCGCCGACGAGGCCGAGGTCGCCTTCCTCGTCCAGGACGCCCACCAGGGCCGGGGCGTCGCCTCCGCCCTCCTGGAGCACATCGCGGCCGTCGCACGGGAGCGCGGTATCCGCCGGTTCGCCGCCGAGGTGCTGCCCGCCAACAGCAAGATGATCAAGGTGTTCACGGACGCCGGCTACACCCAGCAGCGCAGCTTCGAGGACGGCGTGGTCCGCCTGGAGTTCGACCTGGAGCCCACGGACCGCTCGGTCGCCGTCCAGCGCGCGCGGGAGCAGCGGGCCGAGGCCCGTTCGGTACGACGGCTCCTGACCCCCGGTTCGGTGGCCGTGATCGGCGTCGGCCGGGCGCCCGGCGGCGTGGGCCGCAGCGTCCTCGGCAACCTCCGGGACGCCGGCTTCACCGGCCGGCTGCACGCCGTGAACCAGGCCTTCCCCGAGGACCTCAAGGAGGTCGACGGGGTGCCCGCGCACCGCTCCGTGCGCGACATCGGCGAGCCGGTCGACCTCGCCGTGGTCGCCGTACCGGCCGAGCAGGTCCCGGACGCCGTCACCGACTGCGGCGAACACGGCGTCCAGGGGCTTGTCGTCCTCGCCGCCGGGTACGCCGAGAGCGGTCCGGACGGCCGCGAACGCCAGCGCGAACTCGTCCGGCACGTGCGCACGTACGGCATGCGGATCATCGGGCCGAACGCCTTCGGGATCATCAACACCGCCGCCGACGTACGGCTGAACGCCTCCCTCGCGCCCGAGATGCCCCGCCCCGGCCGGATCGGCCTCTTCGCCCAGTCCGGCGCCATCGGGATCGCCCTGCTGTCCCGGCTGCACCGGCGCGGCGGCGGCGTCACCGGGACCACGGGCGTGTCGACCTTCGTGTCGTCCGGTAACCGTGCGGACGTGTCCGGCAACGACGTCCTCCAGTACTGGTACGACGACGTCGAGACCGACGTCGTCCTCATGTACCTGGAGTCCATCGGCAACCCGCGCAAGTTCACCCGCCTCGCGCGGCGCACGGCGGCGGCGAAGCCGCTGGTCGTGGTGCAGAGCGCCGGTTCGGCGCCGCAGGGGCACGCGGTACGGGCCACGCGGCTGCCGCACGCCACGGTGTCCGCGCTGCTCCGGCAGGCCGGGGTGATCCGCGTCGACACGATCACGGAGCTGGTCGACGCGGGACTGCTGCTCGCGCGGCAGCCGCTGCCGGCCGGGCCCCGGGTGGCGATCCTCGGGAACTCCGAGTCGCTGGGGCTGCTGACCTACGACCGGTGCCTGGCGGAGGGGCTCCGGCCGGCGCCGCCGCTGGACCTGACGACCATGGCGACCCCCGCGGACTTCCACCGGGCGCTGTCGGAGGCGCTGGCGGACGAGTCGTGCGACGCGGTGGTCGTCACGGCCATCCCGACGATCGGGGAGGGGGCGGTCGCGGACGCGGAGCTGGCGGAGGCGCTGCGGTCGGCCGCCGAGGTGGTGCCCGGGAAGCCGGTGCTGGTGGTGCATGTGGAGCTCGGAGGGCTCGCGGAGGCGCTCTCGGCCGCCGGCCGCACCGCACCGCAGACGGCTGTCATGGCACCCGGCGTCCAGCTGTTCCGGCCTGCGCAACGACTGCCCACCCCGGTGGAGACAGGAGCCCAGACGCCCCCCGCCGCCGTCGCCGAGGCCG
This sequence comes from Streptomyces sp. NPDC048254, assembly GCF_043201895.1. Lineage (NCBI taxonomy): Bacteria > Bacillati > Actinomycetota > Actinomycetes > Kitasatosporales > Streptomycetaceae > Streptomyces > Streptomyces sp. NPDC048254. The sequence goes on along the minus strand of NZ_JBICZJ010000008.1, from coordinate 401,612 downwards.
CCAAGCCCCCCCATCCCCACCCCTGCTCCCGGCTGATCCCCGCTTATCCCGCCGCCGAGCGTGCCGTCCGGGCCCTCGCCGAAGCGGTGAAGTACGCGCAGTGGCGGCGGGAGGCCGCCGACCCCGGGAAGGTGCCCGAGTACGACGACATCGACGAGAAGGGGGCCGCCGAGCTGATCGGCGCCCTGCTGGAGCGCGGGGAGGGGCTCACCCTCGGCACCGAGGAGACCTGCGAGCTGCTCGGCAGGTACGGCGTCGCCGTGCACCGCGCACTGGCCGCCCCGACCCCCGAGGCCGCCGTCGCGGCCGCCCGCGACCTCGGCTACCCGGTCGCCCTCAAGGCCACCGCCCCGCACCTGCGCCACCGCGCCGACCTGGGCGGAGTCCGGCTGGACCTGGCGGACGAGGAGCAACTGCGCCGGGCGTACACCGAGTTGACCGAGCTGTTCGGGCCGCCGGGGGAACTGCGCCCGGTGGTCCAGCGGATGGCACCCCGGGGCGTGGACACCGTCGTACGGGCCGTGATCGACCCGGCGGCCGGGGCCGTGCTGTCCTTCGGGCTGGCCGGGGCCGCCTCGCAACTGCTCGGGGACACGGCCCACCGGCTGGTCCCGGTGACCGACCGGGACGCGACCTCGCTGGTGCGGTCGATCCGGACCGCGCCCCTGCTGTTCGGCTGGCGCGGCTCGGCCCCCGTCGACACGCCCGCCCTGGAGGAGCTGCTGCTGCGCGTCTCCAGACTGGTCGACGACCATCCCGAGGTGGTCGCGGTCACCCTGGAACCGGTCGTGGTCGCCCGGCACGGCGTCAGCGTCCTCGGTGCCACCGTCCGCCTGGCGCCCCCGCCCGCCCGCGACGACCTGGGTCCGCGGACCCTGCCCGCCTACTGACCGCCGCGAACACCCGTCCCCGCGGTGGCTTTCCAAGAGGGTGCGTCGACTGGCCCGGACCCCCCTTGCCCACGGATTAGGATGGACGCCATGGCCAAGACCAGTACGACGACCCAGGGGCTGCGCGTCGCGATCGAGCGCAGCGGCTACTACCCGGCCCTCGTGGCCGAGGCGGTGGAGGCTTCCGTGGGCGGTGAGCCGATCCGGTCGTACCTGGTCCACCAGGAGACGACGTTCGACCAGAACGAGGTGCGGCGGCACGTGACCGTGCTCGTCCTCACCGGCAACCGCTTCATCGTCAGCCACACCGACGAGCAGGCCGCCGACACCACCTCCCCGACGCCGTACGCCACCACCTCGACCGAGTCGGTGAAGCTCAGCCGGATCTCGTCGGTCGTGGTCAGCCGGGTGGTGGCCAACCCGGAGCAGTACACGCCGGGCACTCTGCCCCGCGAGATCGTGCTGACCATCGGCTGGGGCGCCGTCTCCCGTATCGATCTGGAGCCCGCCGCCTGCGGCGACCCCAACTGCGAGGCCGACCACGGCTACACGGGCAACTCCACGGCGGACGACCTCAGCCTGCGCGTCAGCGAGGCGGGGGACGGCCCGGAGACGGTGCGCCAGGCGCTCGCCTTCGCCCAGGCCATCTCCGAGGCGACCGCGGACGTCACGCACTGATGGCGTACGCCACCTGGGACCATCCGGAACCGCTGGCCCTCGGCTCCGCGCCGCTGCCCGAGTACGGCAGCGGCTCCCTCGCCGACCTGCTGCCCACCCTGGCCGCCGGGATGGCCGTACCCGGAATGACCGCGTCCATCACGGAACTGACCGCGGCCGACCGCAACTGCGTCTTCCTGGTCGACGGGCTGGGCTGGGAACAGCTCAGGGCCCACCCCGACGAGGCGCCCTTCCTGGCCTCGCTGCTCGGCAGCTCACGCGGCGGCACCGGACGGCCGATCACCGCAGGCTACCCGGCGACCACCGCGACCTCCCTCGCCTCCGTCGGCACCGGCCTGCCGCCCGGCGCGCACGGCCTGCCCGGCTACACCGTCCGCAACCCGGCCACCGGCGAGCTGATGAACCAGCTGCGCTGGCAGCCGTGGACCGACCCGGCCGCCTGGCAGCCGTACCCCACCGTCTTCCAGCTCGCCGCCGACGCCGGTGTGCACTCCGCCCAGGTGTCCTCCCCGACCTTCGAGCACACCCCGCTCACCAAGGTCGCCCTCAGCGGCGGAACGTTTCACGGGCGGCTCACCGGCGAGGAGCGGATGGACTTCGCGGCGGAGCAACTGGCCGCCGCCGACCGTTCCCTGGTGTACACGTACTACGCCGAACTGGACGGCGCCGGGCACCGGTACGGCGTCGACTCCGACACCTGGCGCGGCCAGCTGATGCACGTCGACCGGCTGGTGCAGCGGCTCGCCGAGCAGCTCCCGGCGCGCAGCGCGCTGTACGTCACCGCCGACCACGGCATGCTCGACGTGCCGTTCGACGAGCAGCACCGCATCGACTTCGACGAGGACTGGGAACTGCGGGCCGGCGTCGCCCTGCTCGGCGGCGAGGGCCGCGCCCGGCACGTCTACGCGGTGCAGGGCGCCCAGAACGACGTGCTGACCTGCTGGCGCGAGGTGCTCGGCGAGCAGTTCTGGGTGGCCTCCCGGGACGAGGCGATCGCGGCCGGCTGGTTCGGCCCGCCGGACCGGTTCGACGAACGGGTGTACGGCCGGATCGGCGACGTCGTCGCGGCCGCCCACGACGACGTCCTGATCATCGCCTCCGAGCGCGAGCCCAAGGAGTCGGCCATGGTCGGCAACCACGGCTCGATGACCCCCGTCGAGCAGCTCGTCCCGCTGCTCGAAGTACGCTCCTAGCGCCCCTGATCCCACCACCCCCGAAAGGTGCTCAACTCCCCATGCCCGAGCTGGTCTTCTTCTCCGGAACGATGGACTGCGGGAAGTCGACCCTGGCTCTGCAGATCGAGCACAACCGGTCGGCCCGCGGCCTCGTCGGCATGATCTTCAGCCGTGACGACCGCGCCGGCCACGGCAAGCTGTCCTCCCGCCTCGGCCTGGTCACGGACGCCGTGGAGGTCGAGGACGGCCAGGACCTGTACGCGTACCTGGTCGACCATCTCTCGCAGGGCGGCCGCGCGAACTACGTCATCGCCGACGAGGCACAGTTCCTGGCGCCGGAGCAGATCGACCAGCTCGCGCGCGTGGTCGACGATCTGGGCCTGGACGTCTACGCGTTCGGCATCACCACCGACTTCCGCTCCAAGCTGTTCCCCGGCTCCCAGCGGCTGGTGGAGCTGGCCGACCGGGTCGAGGTGCTCCAGGTCGAGGCCCTGTGCTGGTGCGGCGCCCGCGCCACCCACAACGCCCGCACGGTGGGTGGCGAGATGGTCGTCGAGGGCGCCCAGGTGGTCGTGGGCGATGTCAACGGGTCGGCCGGGGAGGTCGGTTACGAGGTGCTGTGCCGCCGCCACCACCGGCGCCGGATGACCGCCACGTCGGCCCATGCGGCGGCCCTCTCCCCGGACGTCCTGCCCGTCACGACCTGACTCGGCGCGGGCTCTGGATCACCGAGAAGACCGCGCCCTCCGGGTCGGCCACCGTGCCGACCCGGCCGTGTGCGCTGTCCCGGGCCGGCTTCAGCACCTGTCCGCCCAGCTCGGCGACCTCGCGCAGGGCCGCGTCCGCGTCGGCCACCTCGAAGTACGTCAGCCAGTGCGGCCCCCGGTCCCGGGGCAGTGAGAGCCCGACCCCGTGGATGCCGGCCACCGGGCGGCCCTCGACGTGCAGGGTCACGTAGTCGAAGTCGGCGGACACCACCGGCTCCTCCGCGTAGCCGAACACCGCCTCGTAGAACTTGGCGACGCTCACGGTCTCGAAGGTGAGCAGCTCGTTCCAGGCGGGTGTGCCGGGGACACCGGTGACGGCCGTGCCGAGGCGGGCGGAGGCCTGCCAGATGCCGAACACCGCGCCCGACGGGTCGGAGCCGATGGCCATCCGCCCGGCCTCGGCCGCGTCCAGCGGGCCGACGCCCACCGTGCCGCCGCACAGCCGGACCGTCTCGGCCGTCAGATCCACGTCCTCGGAGGCGAAGTACGGCGTCCAGGCGATCGGCAGCCGGCGGTCCGGCGGCAGCTGCCCGATGCCCGCGACCTCCTGACCGTCCAGCAGCGCCCGGACGTAGGGGCCGAGCTGCTGCGGCCCGGGCTGGAACTCCCAGCCGAACAGGGCCTCGTAGAACTCCTCGGTCGCGGTCAAGCCGTGCACCATCAGACTCACCCAGCAGGGGGTGCCGGGCGCGCGCCGAGCGTGTGTACCGCCGTTCGGGCCGGCCGATCCCCGTACCTCGGTCATCGTCACTCTCTCCTCGGCCCCTCGCGGTGGCCGTGTCGCTTCCGCTCTCCGGACCGGCTGTGCCACAGCCGTGGGCACGCCCCGTGCCGATGCTCGCACCCTCCGTGGCGCCCTGTGTCCAGGCTGTGGCGGCGGCCTTCGCCGCGAGGATGCCTGATCTGCCGTTTCTCGCCCGTTTCCGGCCGATTGCCGCCGGGTGTCCATCAGCCGTACAGCATGTGCCCGATCCCGCACGCCCGGTGATCGAGCCTGTCCGGCCGAGCAGAGTAGTCGTACCTGGACGATGCGGCCACCCCTGGCGTAAGGATGGGGCCATGGAAGCCATCATCACCGCAACCGAACTCGCCGAAGCCCTGACCGGGCCGAACCCGCCCGTGCTGCTGGACGTGCGCTGGCAGCTGACCACGCCGGGCGCCGCGCCCTTCGACGGCCGGGCCGAGTACGCCGCAGGGCACCTGCCGGGCGCCGGCTACGTGGACCTGGACACGGAGCTGGCCGCCGCGCCCGCGGGCCGCGGCCGCCATCCGCTGCCCGACCTGGCAGTCTTCGGGGCGGCGATGCGCCGTGCGGGGGTGTCGGCGGACCGGCCGGTGGTCGTGTACGACGGCGGACCCGGCTGGGCGGCGGCGCGCGCGTGGTGGCTGCTGCGCTGGACGGGTCACCCGGAAGTGCGGGTCCTGGACGGCGGGTTGCCGTCCTGGGAAGGCGCTCTTTCGACTGACGCGGCCGAGCCGGCCGAGGGTGACTTCGAACCGGCGCCCGGTGCACTGGAGTTGCTCGACGCGAACGGGGCGGCCGCGCTGGCCCGCGCGGGCGTGCTGCTCGACGCCCGCGCGGGGGAGCGGTACCGGGGCGAGGTGGAGCCGATCGACCGGATCGGCGGCCACATCCCGGGCGCCGTCTCCGCGCCGACCACCGAGAACGTCGGCCCAGACGGCCGTTTCCGGTCCGCCGGGGAGCTGAGTGACCGTTTCAAGGCCCTGGGCGCCTCCGGGGCAGCCCCGGTGGGCGTCTACTGCGGCTCGGGCGTCTCGGCCGCACACGAGGTGCTGGCGTTGGCGGTGGCGGGCATTCCGGCGGCGCTGTACGTCGGTTCCTGGTCGGAGTGGTCCGCCGACGCGGACCGTCCGGTCGCGGTCGGCCCCGACCCGCAGTAGGGCAGCGGTGAGAGGGGGCACGCGCGCGTGCCCCCTCTTCGTACGGCCGTACGACTGCTGTTACTCCTGCTTCTTGCGCCGCGTCCCGAAGACGATCTCGTCCCAGCTCGGCACGGCGGCCCGGCGGCCCGGGCGGACGCCGTCCGCCTCGGCCTGGCGGTCGGTGGCGCCGATCAGCCGGTCACGGTGGCTGCCGACGGAGCGCGGCATGAGGACGTCCGCGTAGGCGGAGCCGGCCGAGGCCGCGGGGGCCGGGGGCTCCTCCTCCGCCGGTTCCGGAGCGGGTGGCTCCTCCGGGACGACCTCCGCGGGGCGCTCCGGGACCACCATGTCGCCCCGGAAGCTCGGCACCGCCTCCAGCAGGCTGGTCAGCGAGTCCCGCTCGCCGGCCGTCTCCTCGACGGGGTCGGACGACTGCGCGGGCAGGCTCGGCCGGTCCCGGTCGCCGGAACGGTCCATCGGGCGGTCGCGCGGCAGCCGTGCGATCCGCGGCACGAACGGAAAGCTGGGCTCCGGTACGGCGAGGTCGTCGGACTCGCCGATCAGCGAGCGCGCCTCGTCGTCGACGGCCTGGACCAGCCGCCGGGGCGGGTCGTAGGTCCAGCTCGCCGAGTGCGGTTCGCTCGCGACCCGGTAGACGAGCAGGACTTCCCAGGTGCCGTCGTCGCGGCGCCAGGAGTCCCACTGCACGGTGTCCTTGTCGGCACCGCGCAGCACCAGCCGCTCCTGGACGGCCTCGCCGAGCAGCGGCCCGGAGTTCTCGCCGGGCCGACGGACCGGCGTCTTGCGGGCCCGTTCGGCCATGAAGGCGCGCTCGGCCAGTACCGGACCCTCGAAGCGCCGCACCCGGTCGACGGGGATCCCGGCGAGCTGGGCGACCTCTTCCGCGGTCGCGCCCGCTCGTATCCGCGCCTGGATGTCTCGGGGCCGCAGATGGCTCTCGACCTCGATCTCGATCTGGCCGAGCCGGGGCCGGTCGCCGCGCACGGCGGCACGGAGCCGTTCGTCGATCGGAAGCGTGTACTCCGTAGAGTCGGCAGCCTTGAGCACCAGCCGTGTGCCGTCATTGGAGACGGCCACGACACGCAGTTCGGGCATGGGGACCTCCCGGGTGGTGCCTGCCGACGTCACGTGCGTCGCTGCTTCCGCTAGTCGAGTGTGGCCTGCCCGGGTGCAGCCTGCCACAACCTTGCCGAGTTGCCCGGCGTGTCGGGCACAGGCCCTGCACCGCCGTTATGGCACGGTTACCTATTCGCAACGCTAAGTGACCAAAACCGTCACCCTGTGCAACTAGCCCCCTCCCGGCGGTCCTGCAAGGCCCCGGACGCCCTGGCGGGAGACCGGACCCAGGGCTCGCAACAGTACTCCATTCGGGCCACGTGCGTGGATTGGCGCGCCGCCCAACTTCTGGCAACGACCCCTCCCTGGCCGCCGGTTGCCCACTTCGGGGGATCTTGAACGTGGCGTACTTCACGCAATCCGCAGAAACGGAACTAATGGTTTCGTCCGTACGTCCCTTTCTTATGCAGTCGATCGAACAAGTAGGGGAAGGGCAGGCAAGGTTCGGGAATGCGCGAAAGGCCCGGTTTCGGTGACCAGACCAGTACGGGGGAGGAGGTGAAGGGAAGTTCGAAGCGGATCGATCTCAGCGTGCCCCAGGTCGCGGGCGGCGCGGTGGCCGCGGTGGTGGCCGCCAAACTCGCGTCCTGTGCCGGGGTGTACGGCACGATCCTCGGCGCCGGAGTCGTCAGCGTGGTCGCCACCTGCGGCGGCTCGTTGTTCCAGCACTTCTTCAAGCGCACCGGAGAGCAGCTGCGCGACGCCACGATGACCACCCGGCCCCGCGAGCAAGCGCCCCAGGCGCCCGGCGAGTTCACCGAGGGCACCGTCTACCGCGCCCGGGTGCGGACCTGGCGGCGCCCGGTGTGCGCGGCGGCCCTGGTGTTCGCGGTGACCATGGCCGGCATCACGACCTGTGAACTGGTCTCCGGCAGCAGCTTCAGCGGCGGTTCCGGTACGACGGTCAGCGGCGCCGTCACCGGCGACACCACCTCCTCGAAGTCGTCGGACCCCTCGGATCCCCCGGGCCCCTCGGACCCGTCGGGCTCCCCCGACCCGAAGTCCGGTGACGGTACCGCCACTTCGCCGGCCCCGTCGCCGTCGTCCTCCTCGGACGCGTCCCGGACGCCCGCGAGCGAGGGGGCCACGACGCCGGCCCCGTCCTCGAGCGGGTCCGCGAGCGGGGAGCCGGGTACGGCCCCCTCGCCCGCCGCGTCCTCGGCTACTGGCCCAGAACCCTCCGCAAGTAGTCGTTCTGGAACAGCCGATCCGGATCGAGCCGGTCCCGCAGTGCGGTGAACTCGCCGAAGCGCGGGTAGGCCTTCGCGAAGTACTCCGCGTCCCGGGTGTGCACCTTGCCCCAGTGCGGGCGGCCCTCGTGCGCGGTGAAGATGCGCTCGGCGGCGGTGAAGTACGCCTGGTACGGCGTGCCCCGGAACATGTGCACGGCGACGTAGGCGCTGTCCCGGGCGGAGGCGGTGGACAGGGCGATGTCGTCGGCCGGGGCGGTGCGGACCTCGACTGGGAAGTTGATCCTGAGACCGGAACGGTCGACCATCGCCTTCAGTTCCCGCAGCGTGTCCACCAGCGCCTCGCGCGGCACGGCGTACTCCATCTCCACGAAGCGCACCCGGCGCGGGGATGTGAAGACCTTGTAGGGAATGTCCGTGTACGACCGCGCGGACAGTGCCCTGCTGGAGATCCGGGCGGCCGTCGGCACGACGGCGGGCACCGCGCGGCCGAGCAACTGCACGCCGTGGAAGAGGCCGTTGGAGAGGAACTCGTCCTCGAACCAGCCGGCCAGCTGCCCCACCGGCTGCGGCGGACCCGCGCTGCGGTTGTTGCGCTTGGTGTTGGTGTTGCCGGTGTGCGGGAACCAGTAGAACTCGAAGTGCTCGTTCTCCGCCCAGAGCTGGTCGAACTCGGCGAGGACCCGGTCCAGGGGCATCGGCTCCTCACGCGCGGTGAGCAGGAAGACCGGTTCCACGGCGAAAGTGATCGCGGTGACGATCCCCAGCGCGCCGAGGCCGATCCGCGCGGCCGCGAAGATCGCGCGTTCCTCTTCGGTCCCCTGCTCGGAACAGGTGAGCACCGAGCCGTCGGCGGTGACCAGTTCGAGTTCCCGGATCTGGGCGGCGAGCGAGGCGGACTCGCGGCCCGTGCCGTGGGTGCCGGTGCTGGTGGCCCCGGAGACCGTCTGCTCCATGATGTCGCCCATGTTGGTCAGCGACAGGCCCTCGCGGGCCAGGGCCATGTTGAGTCTCCTGAGCGGGGTGCCCGCCTCGACCGTGACGGTCATGGCCTTGCGGTCGATGTTGCGGATCCCGGTCAGCAGCTGAGGGCGGATCGAGACGCCGTCGGTCGCGGCGATCGACGTGAAGGAGTGGCCGCTGCCGACCGCCTTCACCTTCAGACCGTCCTCCGCCGCCTGCCGTACCGCCGCCGCCAGTTCGTCCACGGAGGCGGGCGTGACCTCCCGCGCGGGGCGGACGGTGACATTCCCTCCCCAGTTACGCCACGCGCCGTTCTTCCCGCTCGCTGTACTGCTCAACGGTGCCTCCCCGACCCGTGACCGGCCTGTTGAGCCGGCGGTACCCGAGGAAACCGACCGCGACCGCGACGGCCCCGGACACGGCCGGAACCCCGTACCCGGCGCGGGCCCCGGCCGCGTCGATCACCCAGCCGGCGACCGAGGAGCCGAGCGCCACCCCGACCGCGAGGCCGGTGCTCACCCAGGTCATGCCCTCGGTGAGCTTCGCGCGAGGTACGTGCTTTTCGATGAGGGACATCGCCGTGATCATCGTTGGTGCGATGGACAGGCCCGCAACGAACAGCGCCACGGCCAGAAGCGGCAAGTTTCCGACCAGTAGGAGGGGGATCATACTCACGGCCATCGCACCTATGCCCAGCAGCCACCTGCGTTCCGGCTTCCCCGCGAACCGCATGAGCCCGAAGACCGCTCCGGCCACGCAGGAACCCGCCGCGTACAACGCCAGGACGACGCTGGAGGCGCCCTTGTGGCCGCGTTCGTCGGCGAAGGCGACGGTCACCACGTCGACCGCCCCGAAGATCGCCCCGGTGGCCACGAAGGTCGCCACCAGCACCTGGAGGCCGGGCGCCCGCAGCGCCGAACCGCGGGCGTGCTGCTCGCGCGGGTGCGGTGCGGGCTCGGTGGCCCGCTGGGCGGTCAGCCAGAAGACGCCGGCGGCCAGGAAGCAGCCGGCCAGCAGCGGCCCCGCCTCCGGGAACCAGGCCGTGGACAGGCCGATGGAGATGATCGGCCCGAAGATGAAGCAGACCTCGTCCACGACCGACTCGAACGAGTAGGCGGTGTGCAGCTGCGGGGTGCCCCGGTAGAGGGCGGCCCAGCGGGCCCGGATCATCGCGCCCAGGCTCGGCACCGCGCCGATCCCGGCGGCGCAGACGAACAGCACCCAGTCTCTCCACCCGTAGTGCGCGGCGAACAGCAGTCCGGCCGCCGCGGCGAGCGCGAGCAGGGTCGCCGGGCGCAGGACGCGGCGCTGGCCGTGCCGGTCGACCAGCCGGGACACCTGCGGCCCGATCGCCGCGGCGGACAGCGCGATGGTGGCCGACAGCGCGCCCGCGAGGCCGTACCGACCGGTGAGCTGGGAGATCATCGTGACCACGCCGATGCCCATCATGGACAGCGGCATCCGGCCGACGAAGCCCGCGGCGGAGAAGCCCTTGCTGCCGGGGGCGGCGAACAGGGCGCGATAGGGGCTGGGCACGGGGATCTCCGACGGCTGGGTAAGGCGTGACTGCGGCTGATACAGCTTACGAGTGCGGTCACCCCGACGCACCTGCTGGGCACTGGGGATAAACCTCCCGAATCCGACTCTTCACGCTCCTGTTTCCGGGCCGTCAGCGCCGGGTGGCAGGATCGGCACATGTCAGACGCGCTCGATGCCACCCCCTACGACGCCCTGCTCCTGCTCTCCTTCGGCGGCCCGGAAGGCCCGGACGACGTGGTCCCGTTCCTGGAGAACGTGACGCGCGGGCGCGGTATCCCGAAGGAACGTCTCAAGGAGGTCGGGCAGCACTACTTCCTGTTCGGCGGGGTCAGCCCGATCAACGACCAGAACCGCGCCCTGCTGGACGCCCTGCGCAAGGACTTCGCCGAGCACGGCCTGGACCTGCCGATCTACTGGGGCAACCGCAACTGGGCGCCGTACCTGACGGACACCCTGCGCGAGATGGTCGCCGACGGCCGCCGCCGCATCCTGGTGCTCGCCACCAGCGCCTACGCCTCCTACTCGGGCTGCCGCCAGTACCGCGAGAACCTCGCGGACTCGCTGGCCGCGCTGGCGGCCGAGGGCCTCGAACTCCCGAAGATTGACAAGCTGCGGCACTACTTCAACCACCCCGGCTTCCTCGACCCGATGACCGACGGGGTCCTCGCGTCCCTCGCCGACCTCCCCGAGGACGTCCGCGCGGGCGCCCACATCGCGTTCACCACCCACTCCATCCCGACCGTGAGCGCCGACACCTCCGGCCCGGTCGAGACGCACGGCGAGGGCGGCGCGTACGTCGAGGAGCACCTGGACGTGGCCCAGCTGATCGCCGACGCGGTCCGCGAGCGCACCGGCATCGACCACCCCTGGCGGCTCGTCTACCAGTCCCGCTCCGGCGCCCCGCACATCCCGTGGCTGGAGCCCGACATCTGCGACCACCTGGAGGCGCTGCACGGCGCGGGGGTCCCGGCCGTCGTCATGGCCCCCATCGGCTTCGTCTCCGACCACATGGAGGTCCTCTACGACCTCGACACGGAGGCCACGGCCAAGGCCGGGGAGCTGGGCCTGCCGGTACGACGGTCCGCGACCGTCGGGGACGACCCGCGGTTCGCCGCCGCGATCCGTGAGCTGGTCCTGGAGCGCGCGGCCGTGGAGAGCGGGCGGGAGGTCACGCCGTGCGCGCTGGGCGCGCTGGGCGCGAGCCACCACCTGTGCCCGGTCGGCTGCTGCCCGGCCCGTGCCCCCCGGCCGGCCGCGGCCGGCGCCGACAGCCCGTACGCGTGAGGAGCCCCGTGACCGACGCCCTGCACACCGACCTGCTCAAGCTCGCCCGGGAGGCGGCCGCCCGCGCGGGCGAGCTGCTGCGGGACGGCCGCCCGGCCGACCTCGCCGTGGCCCGGACCAAGTCCAGCCCGATCGATGTCGTGACCGAGATGGACATCGCGGCGGAGAAGCTGATCACCGACCTGATCTCCGGACACCGCCCCGACGACGGCTTCCTCGGGGAGGAGGGCGCGTCGACGCAGGGCACGAGCGGGATCCGCTGGGTGATCGACCCGCTCGACGGCACGGTCAACTACCTGTACGGGCTGCCGACCTGGGCGGTCTCCATCGCGGCCGAACAGGACGGCGAGACCGTGGCCGGGGTCGTGGCGGCGCCGATGCGCGGCGAGACGTACCACGCGGTGCGGGGCGGCGGAGCCTGGGCGACCGGGGCGTGGGCGGGTGAGCGGCGGCTGACCTGCCGTGCGGCCGCGCCGCTGGAGCAGGCGCTGGTGTCGACCGGCTTCAACTACGTGACGGAGGTCCGCACCCACCAGGCCGAGGTCGCCGCCCGGCTGATCCCGCTGCTCCGCGACGTACGCCGGAGCGGGTCGGCGGCGATCGACCTGTGCGACGTGGCCGGCGGCCGGCTGGACGGGTACTACGAGCGCGGACTGAACGCGTGGGACTGGGGCGCGGGCGACCTGATCGCGAGAGAGGCCGGCGCGCTCACGGGCGGCCGCCCCGGAGAACCCCCGTCCCGTGCCCTGACGATCGCGGCCACCCCGGGCGTCTTCGAGCCGCTCCAGCACCTACTGGACGACTTCGGGGCCTGGCACGACTGAGCCCTTGACGTTCGGGCTGGAGGGGCTGCTGGGAGTGGTGTGGGGGTAGGGGGGCCTGGGTTCTTTTCGCCTGGTGGGGAATCGAACGTCGTTGCGGTGGGTAGTGGTCAAGGCATGAGCAGGGCCCCGGCGCTGGATTCGCCGGGGCCCTGCTCCTGTGCCGGTGAGCTGCTGCTGGTGGACTGTCAGACGCTGGTCGCGCCGACTTCCACGCCGTGTTCGGCGGCGAGGCGGCGCAGGTCGTCGAGCTCGGCCTGTTCCACTTCGACGAGGAAGTCGTCGCCCTCGTCACGAGCCCGGGTGATGTCGGACTCGGTCGCCTTTATGCGCTGCAGAAGTCCTGTGGTGAATGCGTCCATGCTGCGCCCCCTCGTCCTGGGTCGTGGGTCGGTGGCACGGGGGTGTGCCGTTGGAAGGGGCGATCACGTCTCTCGCGGGTGCCCAGCGCTGCCCAGCTGGGCGGCGACGGTGCCGGACACCCCCATCGTCCACTCTGCTGTAGCGGCGACGTACGTACCGCATGGTGCTGCGGCACATGCAGAGCGTGATCGCGGGGTGTACATGCCGTCCTCCCCCCGCTCCCTTCCGTGGAAACCTCAACCGGAAGAGAAAATCTCGCATTCCCGCCCGGCGCCGCCGATCCTGCTGCCCCAGCCCCCGTCTTACTGCCGACTTATGGCCGAAAAGGGCAGGATGGAGGCCACACACCCCATGGAGACCCCTGCCCACGTACGCCGGTGCGCGCTACGCGGGTGGACAGCGGAAGGACAGCGACGTGCGCGTACTCGTCGTCGAGGACGAGCAACTGCTCGCCGATGCGGTGGCCACCGGACTGCGCCGGGAGGCCATGGCCGTCGACGTCGTGTACGACGGTGCGGCCGCCCTGGAGCGCATCGGCGTCAACGACTACGACGTGGTCGTCCTCGACCGTGACCTCCCCCTCGTGCACGGCGACGACGTCTGCCGCCGGATCGTCGAGCTCGGCATGCCCACGCGCGTGCTGATGCTCACCGCGTCCGGCGACGTCAGCGACCGCGTGGAGGGGCTGGAGATCGGCGCCGACGACTACCTTCCCAAGCCCTTCGCGTTCAGCGAGCTGATCGCGCGCGTGCGCGCCCTCGGCCGCCGTACCAGCGTGCCGCTGCCCCCGGTCCTGGAGCGCGCCGGCATCAAGCTCGACCCGAACCGCCGCGAGGTCTTCCGCGACGGCAAGGAGGTCCAGCTCGCGCCCAAGGAGTTCGCGGTCCTGGAGGTGCTGATGCGCAGCGAGGGCGCCGTGGTCTCCGCCGAGCAGCTCCTGGAGAAGGCCTGGGACGAGAACACGGACCCCTTCACCAACGTCGTGCGGGTGACCGTGATGACGCTGCGCCGCAAGCTGGGCGAGCCCGCGGTGATCGTCACCGTCCCCGGCTCGGGTTACCGGATCTGATGACCGTGGCCACCACTCCCGCACCTCCGCAGGCACCCCCCAAGCCCACCTGGGACCCCCGGAGACCACAGCCCGTCTTCCCGTGGCTGCGCCCGACCATCCGCATACGGCTCACGCTGCTGTACGGCGGCATGTTCCTGATCGCAGGCATCCTGCTGCTCTCGATCATCTACCTGCTCGCGGCACAGGCGATCAGCACCGGCAACCAGCCGCTGTTCAAGATCGTCAAATTCTCGGCGCTCCAGGTCTCCAGTGACAACTGCCCCGCGATCAACATGGCCAGCGCCACGTCCAGCGTGCCGCTGCCGGACTTCAACAACGCGATCGCCCAGTGCGTGGACCACCAGCGCCAGGCGGCCCTGGACGACCTGCTGAGCCGTTCGCTGCTGGCCCTGCTGGGCCTCGCCGTGATCGCCTTCGCGTTCGGCTACGCGATGGCCGGACGGGTGCTGTCCCCGCTCGGCCGGATCACCCGCACCGCCCGTGCGGTGGCCGGCTCGGACCTGTCCCGCCGGATCGAGCTGGACGGCCCGGACGACGAGCTCAAGGAGCTCGCGGACACCTTCGACGACATGCTGGAGCGGCTGCAGCGGGCCTTCACCGCCCAGCAGCGCTTCGTCGGCAACGCCTCCCATGAGCTGCGCACACCGCTGGCGATCAACCGCACGCTCCTGGAGGTGCACCTTTCGGACCCGGGTGCGCCCGTGGAGCTGCAACAGCTCGGCAAGACCCTGCTGGCCACCAACGAACGCAGCGAGCAGCTCGTGGAGGGCCTGCTGCTGCTCGCCCGCAGCGACAACCAGATCGTCGAGCGCAAACCGGTCGACCTGGCCGAGGTGGCCACCCAGGCCGTCGACCAGGTGCATGCCGAGGCGGAGGCCAAGGGCGTGACCATCCGGGGCGTGCGGAAGCCGGCGGTCGTGCAGGGCAACGGCGTCCTGCTGGAGCGGATCGCGCTGAACCTGGTGCAGAACGCGGTGCGCTACAACGTGCCCGAGGACGGCTGGGTCGAGGTCGACACCGACATCCAGCACGGCCAGGCGGTACTGTCCGTCTCTAACACCGGCCCGGTGGTGCCGGCGTACGAGATCGACAACCTGTTCGAGCCCTTCAGGCGGCTCCGTACCGAGCGCACGGGCAGCGACAAGGGTGTCGGCCTCGGTCTGTCCATCGTCCGGTCCGTGGCCCGGGCGCACGGCGGCCATATCGCGGCCCAGCCCCGTGAGGGCGGTGGGCTCGTGATGAGGGTCACCCTGCCGATCTGATGCCGTTACAAGATCGCGACACACCCGGAGGATGTTCGCTTTGCGCGGAATTTTCTATCGGCGTGGCGTGGTACCCCTTGTGTGATCGATCACAGGGGCGGTTTTCCGGCCATATACTCTCCGTGATCATGGCTAGGGGAATAAAGCCGGGAAAATCCCTGTTTTCAGGGGTCTTGATCACGGGAAGTACAGGGTGAGGCGCCTTTGAGGTGTCTCGTGAGAACCGTGTACGGTCCCCATCGCCATTCAACCCGATCACTCTTGGGGGATCCGGTTGGGTGTCGATTGAGTAACAGACCTTGATGTGAGGCAAAATCTCCGCCTCGGGTCGGGCACAAGTCCGGCCTCTCACGCGTTACGTGCGCTGGAGACACCGCAGACACCCAGAGGGGGAGAGCGACATGGCAACCGATTACGACACTCCACGCAAGACCGACGATGACGTCGACTCGGACAGCCTTGAAGAGCTGAAGGCTCGGAGGAACGACAAGTCCACGTCCGCAGTGGACGTAGACGAGTTCGAGGCCGCCGAAGGCCTGGAGCTGCCCGGCGCGGACCTCTCGAACGAGGAGCTGGCCGTCCGGGTGCTGCCCAAGCAGCAGGACGAGTTCACCTGCATGAGCTGCTTCCTGGTGCACCACCGCAGCCAGCTGGCCCGCGAGAAGAACGGTCAGCCGATCTGCCGCGACTGCGACTGAGGAGGGGTCGGGCATGACTGGCTCGACCCCACCTCGGAGGCGCCGCTTCTCTCTTCCGGGAGCGGACTCGGGGCCGTCCGACGGCCCACGCGCGCGTGACGACGAGCGAGGCTCATCCGATCCGGGAGCCTCGCTCGAACCGGCGGCCGACCGGGGCGACCTCCCGGCGCCGGCGGACCAGCCCGCGCCCGTCGCACGGCGACGGGCCGGGGTCATCCGTGACAGGGCCGTGAATCTGGCCCGGGAAGGCGCCCGCAAGGGCGGCAGCCGGGCGCGAGCGGGGCTGGCCCACCTCGCGGACCGGATCATCGAGATCGCCCCTCGTGTCCCCGTACGCGACCTCGCGACCCTGCGCCGGCAGTTCCCGGACCTGGGACCGGAGCAGCTCGCCGACAAGCTGGTGGCGGGCGCGGCGGGTGCGACCTCGGCGGTCGGGGCCGGGGTCGGCGCGGCGGCGATGCTGCCGGTGCCGCCGGCGATGCCGACCGAGCTGGCCGCGGAGATCACCGGGGTCGCGGCGATCGAGCTGAAGCTGATCGCCGAGCTCCACGAGGTCTACGGCGTGCGGCCGCCGGGGAACCTGAAGGCCCGCAGCACCGCGTATCTGTCCTCCTGGTCGGGGGAGCGCGGGATCGACGTGATGAAGCCGTCGACGATCAACGGCGCCCTCGGCGGGCACATGAAGCGCGAGCTGCGCCAGCAGATCATGAAGCGGATGGTGCGGGACCTGCCCAACCTGATGCCGTTCATGGTGGGCGCAGCGGTGGGCGCGGTCATGAACCGCCGGGACACCAAGAAGCTCGCCGCGCGGATCCGGGCGGACCTGAGAAAGATCCAGGTGCCGTGGGAGGAACTGCCCGAGCTGCCGCCGCTGGAGAAGCCGGCGGAGCCACTGCCGATCGCCGAGCTGCCGGAGGACCTCGGGGGCTGACGCCGGCCGGCGGAGAGATCTACCGGACCTACTGGGCCTTCTTGGCGGCCTCGATCGCCGCCGCCAGAGCCTCCGGCTCCCGCGTCGACAGGTACAGGTACGGCGTCGGGTCCGCCGGGTCCGTGACCTCCACGCGCAGGGCCCTGGGGATGTAGGCCCGCAGCAGGAGGAAGGCGCGGACGTCGGCCTTGTACGTGCGCCAGGCGCGCGCCTCCTCCGGGTCCAGGACCTCGGACGCGCCCAGGGCGGACACCGGGATCTTCGCCTCGCCCGCGATCAGCGAGTCGCCCACCACCCGGATGCGCGGGGAGCCGTACGAACTGGCCACCACCGCTGCCGCCGCCGTGCCGCCCACCAGGCCGCCCAGCGTCGGCAGAGTGCCGAAGGGAAGCAGGACCAGGGCGCACGAGACGCCGATCAGGAAGCTGAGGAACCACCACGACCGGGGGGCCGTGAGGCGTTCTTCGTACGGGGTGGCGGAAAGCTGCATGAAGCCAAGCTTGGCACGGTGTCCGGATTCACCGGACGCGCGGGTAAGGTCTGCGGCTGTGAGTGGTAGTTCCGCAGCTCTTCAGCCTCCCGCCAGTGCCCGGAAACCGGTGCGGCATCCCGACGCTCCCGCGCCCGGCGAGCTCATCGGCGCGCACTACGAACAGTGTTTCGGGTGCGGCCGCGAGCACGGGCACGGGCTGCATCTGGAGGTGCGGGCCGGCGAGGGGGTCTCCCTCACCGCCGAGTTCACCGTGCGGGCCGCCCACCAGGGCGCCCCGGGCCTCGCGCACGGCGGTGTCCTCGCCACCGCTCTCGACGAGACGCTCGGTTCGCTGAACTGGCTGCTGCGGAAGATCGCCGTCACCGGCCGGCTGGAGACCGACTTCGTGCGGCCGGTGCCCGTGGGCACCACGCTGTACCTGGCGGCCGAGGTCGTCGCGGTGGCCGGCCGGAAGATCTACTCGACCGCCACCGGGTGCCTGGACGGCCCCGGCGGGCCCGTCGCCGTCCGTGCCGACGCCCTCTTCGTGGAGGTACCGGTCGAGCACTTCGTCGACAACGGCCGCGAGGAAGAGATCAAGGCCGCCATGAACGACCCGGACCAGATCCGGCGCACTCGCGCCTTCGAGGTGAACCCGTGAACCCCGCATCCCCAGTGAGCCCGCTCGACGTGCTCATCCGCCGCGTCGACCCCGGCGTACCGCTTCCGGCGTACGAGCACCCCGGTGACGCGGGAGCCGATCTGCGTACCACCGAGGCGTGCGAGCTGAAGCCCGGCGAACGGGCCGTACTGCCCACAGGGGTGTCGATCGCCCTCCCGGATGGGTACGCGGCCTTCGTACACCCTCGTTCGGGGCTCGCCGCCCGGTGCGGTGTGGCCCTCGTGAATGCCCCGGGGACGATTGATGCCGGGTACCGTGGGGAGATCAAGGTGATCGTGGTGAATCTCGACCCGCGCGAGGCTGTGCGGTTCGAGCGCTTCGACCGGATTGCCCAACTGGTCGTCCAGCAGGTCGAGAAGGTCCGCTTCCAGGAGGTGGCGGAGCTTCCCGGCTCGGCGCGGGCCGAGGGGGGCTTCGGGTCCACCGGCGGGCATGCCGCGGTGGGCGACGTGAGCGGCACAAGCGGTCAGGCCGCCGACGGCGGCCGGACGGGTGGGAATCGATACGCTTCGGTCGTATCCGACCGGGAAGGACAGTGACGTGTTCGGACGTCGCAACAAGAAGGGTGCCGCCGAGGACGCGGCCGGCGAGGCCGAGCAGGTCGTCGACAGCGTCGGCACCGAGGCGGACGAGGAAGAGGGCGGGCGCGAGCGCGTACGCCTGGAACCGGAGCCCCGGCCCGACGGGCCGTGGGACGACTCCGAGGTGCGCGAGCCGGGCGAGGGCCGGGTGGATCTCGGCGGGCTGTTCGTGCCCGGCGTCGACGGCATGGAGCTGCGGGTCGAGGTCGCGGGTGACGCGATCGTCGCGGCGACCGTGGTGCTCAAGGACAGTGCCGTGCAGTTGCAGGCCTTCGCCGCGCCCAAGCGCGAGGGCATCTGGGGTGAGGTGCGGGAGGAGATCGGCTCCGGCATCACCCAGCAGGGCGGCATCGTCGACGAGGTCGAGGGTCCGCTGGGCTGGGAGCTGCGTGCCCAGGTGCCGGTGCAGCTGCCGGACGGCACGGGCGGTTTCCAGGTCGTGCGGTTCGTCGGTGTGGACGGTCCCCGCTGGTTCCTGCGCGGGGTGATCTCCGGGCAGGGCGCGGTGCAGCCGCAGGCCGCCGGGCTCCTGGAGCAGATCTTCCGGGACACCGTCGTCGTCCGCGGCGAGGGTCCGATGGCCCCCCGCGACCCGATCGTCCTGAAGCTGCCGAACGACGCCCAGATGGTCCCCGAGGGCGTCCAGCAGCAGGAGGAGTCCTCGCGCTTCTCCGGCGGCATGGGCCAGCTCCAGCGCGGACCGGAGATCACCGAGGTCCGCTAGGCGATCCGCGGGAGAGCCGTTCGTGAGCCGCACCCTTCGGGGTGCGGCTCTTTTGTGTGCGCACCCCCTTGACGGCGCATTGGTCTGTACCTACGGTCACGGCTCAACGCGCCGTTCATAAAGGCGCTTCACGTTCACCCACATGAACGAGAGGCCTTCAGGTATGCGCAGAACCGGACTCCTCGCGGCCGTCGTCGCCCTCGTCGTCGGAGCCCTCTCCTGGCCGGCCCAGGCCGCCCCCGCCACCTTCGTCCATCCCGGAGTCACCGTCTCCAGGGCCCAGCTGGACTTCGCCCGCACCGAGGTACTGGCCGGCGCCCAGCCCTGGAAGGCGGCCTACGACCAGATGATGGCGAGCAAGTACGCCGACCTGAACCGGACGCCCGCACCCAGAGCGACGGTCGAGTGCGGGTCGTACTCGAACCCCAACTACGGCTGCACCGACGAGCGCGAGGACGCGATCGCCGCCTACACCGACGCCCTCGCCTGGTACATCACCAAGGACGCCCGCTACGCCCAGAAGGCCATCCAGATCATGGACGCCTGGTCGGCCACCATCACCAGCCACACCAACAGCAACGCGCCCCTGCAGACCGGCTGGGCCGGCTCCTCCTGGCCCAAGGCCGCCGAGATCATCAAGTACACGTACACCGGCACCTGGGCGAACGAGGCCCGCTTCGCCACCATGCTGCGCAACGTCTACCTCCCCACCGTCATCAAGGGCTCCAACTCCAACGGCAACTGGGAGCTGACGATGATGGAGGCCGCCGTCGGCATCTCCGTCTTCCTGGAGGACAAGGCGTCGTACGACACGGCCATGGCCAAGTTCCGCACCCGCACGGCCGCCTATGTCTACCTGGCCTCCGACGGGTCGGTGCCGAAGACCGTGCCCAGCCAGAACCTCGACACCACCGCCAAGATCGTCTCCTACTGGCAGGGCCAGTCCACCTTCGTCACCGGCCTCACCCAGGAGACCTGCCGGGACTTCACGCACACCGGCTACGGCATCTCCTCGATCTCGCACGTCGCCGAGACCAGCCGGATCCAGGGCACCGACCTGTACGGCACGGACGTCGGCGAGCGGCTGCGGCAGGCGCTCGGCTTCCAGTCCAAGTACCAGTTGGGCACCGCCGTCCCCAGCTGGCTCTGCGGCGGCTCCCTGACCCTCGGCCTCGGGCCCGTCACCGAGGTCGGCTACAACGCCCTCCACAACCGGCTGGGCATCGCCATGACCAACACCCAGACGCTCACCCAGAACAACCGTCCCGCGGGCACCAACAACCTCTTCGTGGCCTGGGAGACCCTCACCCACGGCGACAACCCCAACTGAGCCGACGAGGTGCCCCGCGGCCCACCCGGAGGGGGCCGCGGGGCACATCAGAGTTGCGTCAAAGATGCCCGCTGCCCCGTCCGCTGTCCCGTTCGCCGGGATTGTTGGCCGTAAGGTCGACGCTGCGTAGGCGGTAGTTACGGGAAGACAATAGGGCCATGGCACGCGGCAAGCTTCGGATCTATCTCGGTGCGGCACCGGGTGTGGGCAAGACCTACGCCATGCTCTCCGAGGCCCACCGGCGGGTGGAGCGCGGCACCGACTGCGTGGTCGCGTTCGTCGAGCACCACGACCGGCCGCGCACCGAGGTGATGCTGCACGGCCTGGAGCAGGTCCCGCGCAGGGAGCTGGAGTACCGGGACGCCCTCTTCACGGAGATGGACGTGGACGCCGTGCTGCACCGCGCCCCCGCCGTCGCCCTGGTGGACGAACTCGCCCACACCAACATCCCCGGCTCCCGCAACGCCAAGCGCTGGCAGGACGTCGAGGAACTGCTGGCCGCCGGGATCGACGTCGTCTCGACCGTCAACATCCAGCACCTGGAGTCCCTCGGCGACGTCGTCGAGTCCATCACGGGAGTGCGCCAGCGCGAGACCGTGCCCGACGAGGTGGTACGGCGCGCGGACCAGATCGAGCTGGTCGACATGTCGCCCCAGGCGCTGCGCCGGCGCATGGCGCACGGCAACATCTACCAGTCGGACAAGGTCGACGCGGCCCTCTCCAACTACTTCCGGCCGGGCAACCTGACCGCCCTGCGCGAACTGGCGCTGCTGTGGGTGGCCGACCGGGTGGACGAGTACCTGAAGCAGTACCGCAACGAGCACCGGGTCTCCGCGATCTGGGGCTCGCGGGAGCGGATCGTCGTCGGGCTCACCGGCGGCCCCGAGGGGCGCACGCTGATCCGGCGGGCCGCGCGGCTCGCCGAGAAGGGCGCCGGCGGCGAGGTCCTCGCCGTCTACATCTCCCGCAGCGACGGCCTGACCTCGGCCTCCCCGAAGGAACTCGCCGTCCAGCGCACCCTGGTCGAGGACCTCGGCGGCACCTTCCACCATGTCGTCGGCGAGGACATCCCCGCGGCCCTGCTCGACTTCGCACGCGGGGTCAACGCCACCCAGATCGTGCTCGGCTCCTCCCGACGCAAGGCCTGGCAGTACGTCCTCGGGCCCGGCGTCGGCGCCACGGTCGCCCGCGAGTCGGGACCCGACCTGGACGTCCACATCGTCACCCACTCCGAGGCAGGCAAGGGACGCGGACTGCCGGTGGCCCGGGGTGCCCGGCTCGGCCGGGGCCGGATCATCGCGGGCTGGCTGGTCGGACTGGCCGGCCCGGCCGTCCTGGCGGTGCTGCTGAACACCGTCGGCCTCGGCCTCGCCAACGACATGCTGCTCTTCCTGACCCTCACGGTCGCGGCCGCGCTGCTCGGCGGGCTCTTCCCGGCGCTGGCCTCGGCGGCCTTCGGGTCCCTGCTGCTGAACTACTTCTACACCCCGCCCCTGCACCGGCTGACCATCGCCGATCCGAAGAACATCGTGGCCATCGTGATCTTCTTCGGGGTCGCGCTGTCCGTCGCCTCGGTCGTGGACCTCGCCGCCCGGCGCACCCACCAGGCCGCCCGGCTGCGCGCCGAGTCCGAGATCCTCTCCTTCCTCGCCGGCAACGTGCTGCGCGGCGAGACCAGCCTGGAGGAGCTGCTCGAGCGGGTGCGGGAGACCTTCGGCATGGAGTCCGCCGCCCTCCTGGAGCGGGCGGCCGACGTCGAGCCGTGGAGCTGCGCCGGGCGCGTCGGTGTCGGCCCCGCCCTCCAGCGGCCCGAGGACGCCGACGTCGACGTGCCGATAGGCGACCACATGGCCCTCGCGCTGACCGGCCGGGTGCTGCCCGCCGAGGACCGCCGGGTGCTCGCCGCCTTCGCCGCCCAGGCAGCCGTCGTACTGGACCGCAGGCGGCTTCAGGAGGAGGCCGAGCAGGCCCGCGCGCTCGCCGAGGGCAACCGGATCCGTACCGCCCTGCTGGCCGCCGTCAGCCACGATCTGCGCACCCCTCTCGCCGGGATCAAGGCGGCGGTGTCGTCGCTGCGCTCGGACGACGTGGCGTGGTCCGAGGAGGACCAGGCGGAGCTGCTCGAGGGCATCGAGGAGGGCGCCGACCGGCTCGACCACCTCGTCGGCAACCTGCTCGACATGTCCCGCCTGCAGACCGGCACCGTCACCCCGATCGTCCGTGAGATCGACCTGGACGAGGTGGTCCCGATGGCGCTGGTCGGGGTGGACGAGGGCAGCGTCGAGCTGGACGTCCCCGAGACCCTGCCCATGGTCGAGGCCGACGCCGGGCTCCTGGAGCGGTCGGTGGCCAACCTGGTCGAGAACGCCGTCAAGTACAGCCGGCCCGACAGTGTGGTCGTCGTGTCCGCCAGCGCCATCGCCGACCGGGTGGAGCTGCGGGTCGTGGACCGCGGGCCCGGCGTGCCCGACGATGCCAAAGAACGCATATTCGAGCCCTTCCAGCGCTACGGTGACGCTCCGCGCGGCGCCGGGGTCGGTCTGGGGCTCGCGGTCGCCCGGGGCTTCACCGAGGCGATGGGCGGCACCCTCAACGCCGAGGACACTCCCGGTGGCGGCCTCACCATGGTCCTCACCCTTCGCGCGGCAGGATCGGTGACCGCAGCAGCAGAACCCGTGGCGGAAGCGGCAGCACAAGCCACGGCAGAACCGGAAAGGCAGGCCTCATGACCCGTGTGCTCGTGGTCGACGACGAGCCGCAGATCGTGCGTGCCCTCGTGATCAACCTCAAGGCGCGCAAGTACGAGGTCGACGCGGCCCCCGACGGCCGTACCGCCCTCGAACTGGCCGCCTCCCGCCACCCCGACGTGGTCGTCCTCGACCTCGGCCTGCCCGACATGGACGGCGTCGAGGTGATCAAGGGGCTGCGCGGCTGGACTCGGGTGCCGATCCTGGTGCTCTCCGCCCGCCACTCCTCCGACGAGAAGGTCGAGGCGCTCGACGCGGGCGCCGACGACTACGTCACCAAGCCCTTCGGCATGGACGAGCTGCTGGCCCGGCTGCGGGCCGCCGTCCGCCGTGCCGAGCCGGTCGCCGGGGGCGGCGAGGACGACGTGCTGGTGGAGACCGAGGGGTTCACCGTCGATCTGGCCGCGAAGAAGGTCAACCGGGCCGGCCGGGACGTCCGGCTGACCCCCACGGAGTGGCATCTGCTGGAGGTGCTGGTCCGCAACACCGGCCGGCTGGTCAGCCAGAAGCAGCTGCTGCAGGAGGTGTGGGGGCCGTCGTACGGGACGGAGACCAACTACCTGCGCGTGTACATGGCACAGCTGCGCCGGAAGCTGGAGGCGGACCCCTCGCACCCCAAGCACTTCATCACGGAGCCGGGGATGGGTTACCGGTTCGAGAAGTGAACCGGGCGACCGGTT
This sequence comes from Streptomyces sp. NPDC048254, assembly GCF_043201895.1. NCBI lineage: Bacteria > Bacillati > Actinomycetota > Actinomycetes > Kitasatosporales > Streptomycetaceae > Streptomyces > Streptomyces sp. NPDC048254. The sequence continues at coordinate 377,742 of NZ_JBICZJ010000008.1, read as the reverse complement.
CGGGAAACCGGCCCGGGCGTGAGCTGGACTACGGCAGTGTCGGCGAGCCCCGGTACGCTTCAGACATGAGTGCTGTTCCTCGTTCCGAAAAGCCGGCCGGCCGGTTCCGGCGCATGCTGGGCCGGCTGTCCTCGTCGCAGGAGGACCTGGAGTCCGAGGAGCTGCGCGAGGACGCCGACACGGCGGGCTGCATCCGCATCGGCGACTGCCAGGACCGGCAGATCGTCACCGTTACTGGTACCTTGCGCACGGTCACCCTGCGGCCGCGCGCCGGAGTCCCGGCCCTGGAGGCCGAGCTGTTCGACGGCTCCGCGGCACTGGACGTGGTGTGGCTCGGCAGGCGCTCCATCGTGGGCATAGAACCGGGGCGCAGGCTGATCGCATCGGGCCGGATCTCGCTGAGCCGGGGCCGCCGGGTGCTTTTCAACCCCAAGTACGAACTGAGACCCCTCGGTAGGGAGTAGCCGGTGACGTCGCTCGACAAGCCGACCGAAGACACTCAGGCCAAGGACGATGCGCGGGCGGTGACCGAGGCCGCGCTGTTCGAGGCCTTCGGCGGCGTGCGCGGCATGGTCGAGACGGTGCTGCCCGGCCTGCTGTTCGTCACGATCTTCACCATCAACAAGGACCTGCACTGGTCGGCGATCGCCGCCCTCGCGGTCTCCGTGGCGCTGGTCGTGGTCCGCCTGGTCATGAGGGACACCGTCAAGCACGCCTTCAGCGGGGTCTTCGGCGTCGCCTTCGGTGTCGTCTTCGCGATGATGACCGGCAACGCCAAGGACTTCTACCTGCCCGGCATGCTCTACACGCTGGGCCTGGCGCTGGCGTACATCATCACCACGCTGTGCGGGGTGCCGCTGATCGGCCTGATCCTCGGCCCGGTCTTCAAGGAGAACCTCTCCTGGCGCACCCGCAACCCCGGCCGCAAGAAGGCGTACGCCAAGGCCAGCTGGGCCTGGGGCCTGATCCTGCTCGCCAAGTGCGCGATCCTCTTCCCGCTGTACTGGTGGGCCAATACGGCCCAGCTCGGCTGGGTGCTGGTCGCGCTGAAGATCCCGCCGTTCCTGCTCGCCGTCTGGCTCACCTGGGTCTTCCTGGCGAAGGCGCCGGCGCCGATCGACGTCTTCGCCGAGATGGAGGCGGAGGAGAAGGCCGAGGAGGAGCGCAAGGCCGCGCTGGCCGCGGAGAGCGGCGAACCCACCGGCGGACGGCACCGCAGGTAGGCGTACACCCGGACACGGGAGAAGGGCGCCCCCCGCTACGGAGGGCGCCCTTCTTCCTGCGCCGCGTCAGAGCTTCCTGTCTTCCTGCGCCGCGTCAGACCTTCCCGCGCTGCCTCAGACGTCCTCCCGTCGTACCGACAGCAGGTCCTCCAGCTGTTCCTCGCGGGCCTGGGCGGCCACGAACAGGAGTTCGTCGCCCGCCTCCAGGGAGTCCTCGCGCGAGGGGGTGAGGACCCGGGTACCCCGGATGATCGTGACCAGGGAGGTGTCCTCGGGCCACTCCACGTCGCCGACCTGGGTGCCGGCCAGGGCCGACTCCTCGGGCAGGGTCAGCTCCACCAGGTTGGCGTCGCCATGGCTGAAGCGGAGCAGCCGGACCAGATCGCCGACGCTCACCGCCTCCTCGACCAGGGCGGACATCAGACGGGGCGTCGAGACGGCGACGTCCACGCCCCAGGCCTCGTTGAACAGCCACTCGTTCTTGGGGTTGTTGACCCGGGCGACGACGCGCGGAACGCCGTACTCCGTCTTCGCGAGGAGCGAGACGACCAGGTTCACCTTGTCGTCGCCCGTCGCGGCGATCACGACGTTGCAGCGCTGCAGCGCCGCCTCGTCCAGGGAGGTGATCTCACAGGCGTCGGCGAGCAGCCACTCCGCCTGCGGGACCCGCTCGACCGAGATGGCGGTCGGGGCCTTGTCGATCAGCAGGACCTCGTGGCCGTTCTCCAGCAGCTCGCCCGCGATCGAGCGGCCGACGGCGCCGGCTCCGGCAATGGCGACCCTCATCAGTGACCGCTCTCCTCTTCCGGACCCCCGGCGAAGGCGGCCTCGACCTTGTCGACGTCGTCCGTCCGCATCATTACATGCACCAGATCGCCCTCCTGCAGCACCGTCTGCGAGGTGGGCAGCATCGCCTCACCGAGCCGGGTGAGGAACGCGACCCGGACGCCGGTCTCCTCCTGGAGCGTGCTGATCTTGTGGCCGACCCACTTCGGGGAGGCATGCACCTCGGCGAGCTGGACCCCGCCGGTGGGGTCGCGCCACAGCGGCTCCGCGCCCGAGGGCAGCAGCCTGCGCAGCATCTGGTCGGCGGTCCACCGGACCGTGGCCACGGTCGGGATGCCGAGGCGCTGGTAGACCTCGGCACGGCGCGGGTCGTAGATGCGGGCCGCGACGTTCTCCACACCGAACATCTCGCGGGCCACCCGGGCCGAGATGATGTTCGAGTTGTCACCGCTGGAGACGGCGGCGAAGGCGCCGGCCTCCTCGATGCCCGCTTCGCGCAGAGTGTCCTGGTCGAAGCCGACCCCGGTGACCCGGCGGCCGCCGAACCCCGGGCCCAGCCTGCGGAAGGCGGTGGGGTCCTGGTCGATCACGGCGACCGTGTGCCCCTGTTGCTCCAGGGTCTGGGCGAGAGCGGAACCCACTCTGCCGCAGCCCATGATGACGATGTGCACGACCGTCCTTCCGGTGTCCAAAAGTTAGTGCTCAGCCCCATCAGGGTCTCAGACCGAGGCCCAAGCTACACACGCACCGTCCCGGCCGGGCACCCCTGTGCCACGCTCATCGCCGAGTGATGCTGCGCACGCTCCAGGCAGTGAGGATTCCGAGCCCGACGAGGGTCACCGCGGCACCGATCAGTTCTGCGGTCGCGGGCATGAGACCTCCGAAGTGCGATGACAGCTGGGGTCTGTCATCTAGGCACGGATCGGGCGTAAGCTGCGGAATCCGCAGTTCCAGCCATCACCTTTTTCACTCGGGAGGCAGATCCTGCACTGCGGCTGGAGACCTGCCAGGTGGAAGGCCTACGATCCTCTCTCGTGTCCAAACTGACCGACGTGCCCAAACGGATCCTGATCGGGCGCGCACTGCGCAGTGACCGGCTGGGCGAAACGCTCCTGTCGAAGCGCATCGCACTCCCCGTCTTCGCCTCCGACCCGCTGTCCTCCGTCGCCTACGCGCCGGGGGAGGTTTTGCTGGTCCTCTCCATCGCGGGCGTGTCGGCGTACCACTTCAGTCCGTGGATCGCGGTCGCGGTCGTCGTGCTGATGTTCACGGTGGTCGCCTCCTACCGGCAGAACGTGCACGCCTACCCGAGCGGCGGCGGCGACTACGAGGTCGCCACCACCAACCTCGGGAACAAGGCCGGCCTGACCGTCGCCAGCGCCCTGCTAGTCGACTACGTCCTGACCGTCGCCGTCTCCATCGCCTCCGGTATCGAGAACCTCGGCTCGGCGATCCCCTTCGTGGTCGAGCACAAGGTCTTCTGCGCGGTCACCGTGATCGTGCTGCTGACCCTGATGAACCTGCGCGGGGTGAAGGAGTCCGGCAAGCTCTTCGCGATCCCGACGTACGTGTTCGTCGGCGGCGTCTTCATCATGATCGCGTGGGGTGCGTTCCGGGGCCTGGTCCTCGGGGACACGATGCGGGCACCCACCGCCGACTACCACATCAAGGCCGAGCACCAGGGCCTGGCCGGTTTCGCCCTGGTCTTCCTGCTGCTGCGCGCCTTCTCCTCCGGCTGTGCCGCGCTCACCGGAGTCGAGGCGATCTCCAACGGCGTCCCGGCCTTCCGCAAGCCCAAGTCGAAGAACGCGGCGACCACGCTGGCCGCGATGGGTCTGCTGGCGGTCACCATGTTCTGCGGCATCATCGCGCTCGCCATGGTCACCAAGGTCCGCATGGCCGAGAACCCGGCCACCGACCTGCTCCACAACGGCGTCGCGATCGGCTCCGGCTACGTCCAGAACCCGGTGATCTCCCAGGTCGCCGAGGCCGTCTTCGGCAAGGGCAGCTTCCTGTTCATCCTGCTCGCCGCCGCCACCGCCCTGGTCCTGTTCCTGGCGGCGAACACCGCGTACAACGGCTTCCCGCTGCTCGGCTCGATCCTCGCCCAGGACCGCTACCTGCCGCGCCAGCTGCACACTCGCGGCGACCGCCTCGCCTTCTCCAACGGCATCGTGCTGCTCGCCGGCGCCGCCGCCCTGCTGGTGGTCATCTACGGCGCCGACTCGACCCGCCTCATCCAGCTGTACATCGTCGGTGTGTTCGTGTCCTTCACGCTCAGCCAGACCGGCATGGTCCGGCACTGGAACCGCCACCTGGCGACCGAGAAGGACCCGGCCAAGCGCAGCCACATGATCCGCTCCCGCGCGATCAACGCGTTCGGCGCCTTCTTCACCGGCCTGGTGCTGGTCGTCGTCCTGGTCACGAAGTTCACGCACGGCGCCTGGGTGGCGCTGCTCGGCATGTGCATCTTCTACGCGACGATGACCGCCATCCGTAAGCACTACGACCGGGTCTCCGAGGAGATCTCGGCCCCCGAGGAGCCGGACGACGACGTGGTGCGGCCGTCCCGCGTGCACTCGGTCGTCCTGGTCTCCAAGATCCACCGCCCCACCCTGCGCGCCCTGGCCTACGCCAAGCTGATGCGCTCGGACACCCTGGAGGCACTCACCGTCAACGTCGACCCGGCCGAGACGAAGGCGCTGCGCGAGGAGTGGGAGCGGCGCGGCATAGACGTGCCGCTGAAGGTCCTCGACTCGCCCTACCGCGAGATCACCCGGCCGATCATCGAGTACGTCAAGGGCCTGCGCGCCCAGTCCCCGCGGGACGCGGTCTCCGTGATCATCCCGGAGTACGTGGTCGGCCACTGGTACGAGCATCTGCTGCACAACCAGAGCGCCCTGCGCCTCAAGGGCCGGCTGCTGTTCACGCCGGGTGTCATGGTGACCTCGGTGCCCTACCAGCTGGAGTCCTCGGAGGTCGCGAGGAACCGGGCCCGCAAGCGGCAGGACTGGAACGCACCGGGCGCGGTCCGGCGCGGGCCGGCCGAACACCGGCCGAAGGAGCACAGCGGGGGCTGACCGCGGCCCGGGGCCCCGGCGATCACGGTCGGCCGGGGCGCCTCGGCGAGCACGTAGACTGGTGGGCTGTCGTCGGCCCATGCGCGGCCGTACCCCCTCTCGTTGATCTGGAGTCACCCCGCCATGCAGGCAGAACCGAAGAAATCTCTGGTGGGGACGGAGTACGAGGTCGAGGTGGGCCCGGTCGCGCACGGCGGGCACTGCATCGCCCGGACCGCCGAGGGCCAGGTGCTGTTCGTCCGGCACGCGCTGCCCGGCGAGCGGGTCGTGGCCCGGGTGACCGAGGGCGAGGAGGGGGCCCGCTTCCTGCGCGCCGACGCGGTCGACATCGTGGACGCCTCCAAGGACCGCGTCGAGGCCCCCTGCCCCTACGCCGGCCCCGGTCGCTGCGGCGGCTGCGACTGGCAGCACGCCAAGCCGGGTGCCCAGCGCCGGCTCAAGGGCGAGGTGATCGCCGAGCAGCTGCGGCGACTGGCCGGCCTGACGCCGGAGGAGGCGGGCTGGGACGGCACGGTGATGCCCGCCGAGGGCGACAAGCTGCCGGCGGGCGAGGTGCCGCAGTGGCGCACGCGCGTGCAGTACGCGGTCGACGCCGACGGCAACGCGGGACTGCGCCGGCACCGCTCGCACGAGGTGGAGCCGATCGAGCACTGCATGATCGCGGCGCCGGGTGTCAGCGAACTCGGCATCGAGGAGCGCGACTGGTCGGGCATGGTGTCGGTGGACGCGATCGCGGCGACCGGTTCCCAGGACCGGATGGTGATCCTGGAGCCCCGCCCCGGCGCCCGCCTGCCCCTGGTCGAACTGGACAAGCCGGTCTCGGTCCTGCGGGTGGACGAGAACGACGGCGGCATCCACCGCGTCCACGGCCGCGCCTTCGTCCGCGAACGGGCCGACGGCCGCACCCACCGCGTGGGCAACGGCGGCTTCTGGCAGGTCCATCCGAAGGCGGCGGACACCCTGGTGACGGCGGTGATGCAGGGCCTGCTGCCGCGCAAGGGTGAGATGGCGCTGGACCTCTACTGCGGAGTCGGCCTGTTCGCCGGCGCCCTCGCCGACCGCCTCGGCGAGAAGGGCGCGGTGCTGGGCATCGAGTCCGGCAAGCGAGCGGTGGAGGACGCGCGCCACAACCTGGCCGACTTCCCCCGGGTCCGCGTCGAACAGGGCAAGGTCGAGTCGGTCCTCCCGCGCACCGGCATCACCGAGGTCGACCTCATCGTCCTCGACCCGCCCCGCGCGGGCGCGGGCCGTAAGACGGTGGAGCACCTGACATCGCTGGGCGCCCGCCGAGTCGCCTACGTCGCCTGCGACCCGGCCGCCCTCGCCCGCGACCTGGCGTACTTCCGGGACGGCGGGTACCGGGTGCGGACGCTGCGGGCGTTCGATCTGTTTCCGATGACGCATCATGTGGAGTGCGTTGCCATCCTTGAACCGGCAGTAAAGGGCTCCTGACCTGCGGTTTCACTGACGCGCATTATGTGCGGTGTGGGCGTTACGGGCGATATCTTGACGCTGAAATGACGCTCGTGACGCTCATTTGACGCTCGTTCTGATGGGATGTCAGGTGTGTCGCTGGGCTGGTCAAGCCACGTGAATTGGCGTTGTTGCAGAGGCCCGGCCGGGGAAAATGTTCCATTAGGCGGTCGGGAGATAGCCGCGGCGGCATCATGGCGGGGTGGATCACAACCTCAGCGGGCTGAGCACCCGGGAGTTCGAGCACGTGTCGCAGGCCCTGACCCAGGCGATCCTCGGGCCGGGCGTCTCCGTCTTCGGGGACGGCAGGGACGGCGGGCGTGAGGCAACGTTCGAGGGGCGGGTGCCCTACCCGAGCGAGCTTGACGCATGGGACGGCTACGGGGTGGTGCAGGCCAAGTTTCGACAGCGTACGGATCAACAGCCCCAGGATGCGGTCTCGTGGCTGAAGGGGCAGGTTAAAGAGGAACTCGAAGCGTGGCTCAGCCCGGCCTCGAAGCGGGAGCGGCTGCCCGAGTATCTGATCTTCACCACCAATGTGATCCTGACTCCCGTGCCGGGCAGCGGAGGCATTGCCCAGATCGAGCAATTCGTGTCCACGTATGCGGCACGCCTCGGGCTCAAGGGCTGGGCAGTATGGTCCTACGACCAGCTGTGCCGCTACCTCGATCGGTACGACTCCATCCGCCGTACCTATGCTGGTGCCATCACCTCTGGTGACGTCCTCGCGCAGTTGCGCGACACCGTGTCCGCCGGACACAAGTCCAGGTCAGATGCCCTCACCGATGCGACCCGTGCCTCGCAATACCGCCGTGAGGCACGACTGAGTCTTGTGCCCGAGGAACGTGTCGATGCCGTTCTGGACTGGGCTGACAAATCCTCATCGCAGGTGGTGACCGTCCCTGTCGGCACTCTGGCGGTTCTGGTCGCTCCGATGGGCGCCGGCAAGAGCGAGGAAGCCGAGAATTGGTGGCGGGAAGGGCTCCGCGAGGCTGCGGGTGACCCTGATGCAGTGATCCCTGTGTGGGTGGATGCGGGCAAGGCCGTACCGGATCTGCTGGATGCCATCACGCGCGCGGGCGGCGAGCCGGCGAGTGGACTCGGGCGTATCGTGATCGACGATCTCGATAGGCTCTCACCCGAGCAGGTTGCGCAGCTCCTGTACGAGGCCAGGCTTCTGCTGGCCGCCCACCCGACTGCCCGGATTCTCGCGACGTGCAGACCTGGAATCGAGCTGGGCAGGGCTGTCGTGCACGAGGTCGCCCCGTGGCCAGTGCGGAGAGGCGCGGAACTTCTGGACCTTGTGGTCGGGGACGACGGGCGCATCCTTTTCGAAGAGCGTGAAGTACAGGACCTGCTGACCAGCCCCCTTCAAGTCCTGTCCGTCGCCTCCCGCCTCCTGGCCGGTGAAGACGCACGGGTGTCCAGCCTGGAGCTACTGTCCGGTCTGGCCGCTTCCGTCATCAAAGGACGGCGCAAGGGCTCCCCAACGTCACAGACCTGGGACCGCCTTGCTCGTCTCGCCGTACACATCCTGAATGCCGGAGGTCCAGTCCCCGCTCAGCACTTCGGGCATGAAGCCGAGGTGTGGGAGCTGACCGACACCGGTCTGGTCGTCCAGGAAGCTGCGGGACTTCGCTTCGCCCTGCCTGTCTTCGAGCAGCACTTCGGCGCCCAGGCTTTGCGTAAGGGCTCCGTGCTGCCGGAGGAGATCGTCACTGCTGACGCTTTCCCCCGGTGGCGCTACGCGATCGCATTCGCCGTGAGCGCGAGTGCCCCAGACGAAGCGGAGAACCTCATGCTCCGCCTTGCCCGGGCCAACCCAGCGGCCGCTTCCTGGACGTTCGACGAGATCGCCCGGGGCAAGAAGCAACGCCATGACATGCGAGAGGCTGAAGACAGCGCCAGGACCGCCATCGCTCGACTGGTCCGGGTGGACCACGGCGAACTCCGAACCGCTGAAGCCGCAGGCACTTGGTTGCGGGAGGCGCTCGAAGCCCTTGTTGAAGGCTTCGGTCCGTTGAGCGGCTCGCTTGTCGAAATGCGGGATGGACGGTTGCCTCGGTGGGGAGTGTGGGTGAAGGAGGGCTGGGTGGCCATCTCTCCGTCGAGATACTCCTCAGAGCTGCCCGCGGTGACTCCACTGGCCTCGCACCCGTCGAACCGTGAAGACCCCGAATGGCGATGGTGGAGTCAGCACCTCTTTCCTGGAGATCCGCTGGGCAGGTGGGGCTGGGCTCGCGGACGGATCCGCGAGCCCCTTGAGCGTGTAGTCCGACGTGGTGCTCTTCTGATGCCGCCAGATTCCCCGTTGGCCCATGAGCGGCTGTGGCACCTTGCGCAGCGACTTCGCCAGGGAAACGTGCCCCGCGACGGGGTCTCTGTGCCTGAACTGCGCCAGCGAGTTGAGGCGATGATGGAGCATGTGCGGACATCCGTGCGGTACACCCATCAAGTTGCGGGCTACACCTACGACTCGGCGGACATCCGGTGGATGCACTCCCAGTTGTCCGGTGTTACCGACGAGGTGCTGCGCAGACCGTACGGCGAGCCGGATCAGGAAATCCCGCGGCGTGGACGGATGTGGCAGGGGTACTCCCCGTTACTGACGCTGAGGATCACCAGACAGAGTCTGCAGGACGCCCTCATTGGCTCCAAGGGGCGGGCCGGACGCCTTCTCGCCGACAGCAACTGGCGACGGCAGACCTGGTGGCCCGCCGTCGAAGGCGCCCACTACTTCGACGCCGACGGCGAGCAGCAGCTCGTCCCGCACTACCCGCCGCACTCCATGCGGCACACCTGCGCCTCGTGGCTGGTCCAGAAGGGAGTCTCGCTCTATGAGGTCCAGCACCTCCTCGGGCACGAGAGCTTCCAGACCACGCAGCGGTACGCCCACCTGCAGCCGGATGCTCACAAGGCGGTTCTCGGGGCCTGGGAGAGCCTGGACGCTCCACTGACGATCGCCGCATAGACGTTTCTTTGCCCCGTCGTTCAAGGACGGGGCAAAGAAACGTCTATGCGGGACGCGGGCCCGGGCTGCGGGCATCACCGGTGCGTGCCTCCTCGGGTGAACAGCCGGGAATCTCGTCAGGCCGCGGTCGAGGCGAACCTCGTTCTCAGACATGAGCCTGAACCAATGGACGCGAGTATCCGCGACAGGGCGAAGGAGTTGTCCGCTCCCGGGATGCTCGAGTTACGGGCGCCGGTCGGTGGGCTCGTCGCTCTTGGGCGGACCGGAGGGTGCCTGAGCGCCGGTCGCTTGATCGGAGGGGCTGGAGGCTTGGTGGCCGTGGAGTCGATAGACCATTTCATCCGGACAACGGTCTAGGCGGGCTCGACGCCAGGCAGCGTCGTAGGACAGGGGCGTTGCGCTGCGCCGTTGAGCGAGGAGGGCTCGGAGGCTGGTCATCGGGGCCAGCAGCACTCGCCACAAGACGAGCTTCATGGATGTGCCCTTCGAGCTGTCGTGTCGGCCCCGGGTATGTCCACCGGCGCGATGCTGCTGGGCAGGCTGCCGCCGTTGAGTGCCTTGAGGGAGTCGGACAGTACGACCATTGCCTGCTGTCGCTTTTCGATGTCCGTGAACCCTTGGCCGACCTGCTCCCATTGCTGCAGGAGTGGGAACCACCAGCGGTTGCAGGAGTAGATCAGGCGAGCGAGGCGCTGGAGTTCGGCAACATGCTCGTCAGTCAGGGCACCGGGGGCGTGGTGCTCAAGTTGGTCCAGGACGACGAGGTCCGGGTGATCGTAGAGGTTGTCCTTCAAGAAACGCAGACGGCGAACGCGTTGCTCGTCCGCTGCCCGCTGTGCCAGTAGGTCCTTCGCGGTGCTGGGCAGACCGAGAGCCGCGTAGACGTTCAACAGGCAGTAGTTCGAGGCGCGGTGGGGCAGACAACCGAGGGCGGCGTTGACGGCGTCTTGGGCAGCGGGTACGTCCGAGGCCGTCAGGCGTGCCGCTGTAGCGGAGGCCGTGGCATGCACGGCGGCGCGTACTGTCTCCTCCGCATTGGGAGGCACACGCCACAGCGGTCGCCAGGTGATCGTGTACACGGCTTCGAACGCGATGTCGTCCGTGGCACTCGGCAGCAGACGCGGCTGGACAGACGTACTCTTACGGACTGCGCGCCTCCATGGCCACCTCACGTGAGGCTCTCTTCGAGCGGAAAGACCGTGCGCAGACGGCTGTCGACGAGGTGGTTGTAGAAGTCGTCAGCCACACTGACGCCCTCAACGGTGGAGATGCCACGCAGCTCGTTCATGAGCTTCATGCCGGCCTCGAACATGTTGTGGCCGCGTAGCGCAGGCAGGAGCTGGTCGCGCAACTGTGTGTAGGCGCTGGGATCGTCGGCGCACGAGCGGATCCAGTCCGTCAGACGCGAAATGACCTGGGCAGCGGTGTCCGATGAGGAGAGCAGGTTGTTGAGGGCTCGCTGTACGTCGATGTCCGGGGGAGGCGCGCACACGAGCCACGGTGTGCCGTCCCGGCGGACGGTCATCAGCGCGAGGAAGGCCAGTGCACCGCCGCGGGCGGAGACTTTGCCCTGTTGCCAGCCCTGGACCTCAGCGACCAGTCGCTGCCCCACGGTGGGGTGTTGGACCAGATCGTCGTAGGCAGCCAGGACTTGGCCCGCTGCGTCGGCGTTCTTGTGCGCGACGCGACGCAGGCGCACCATTGCTCGCTTGGTCAGAGACGTGGCGGCGGATGAGTCCTCCAGGATCCGTTGACACAGCGCAATCACGGCGGACGCATAACTCCTCTGTTCTGCCCACCCGTAGAGCGCTGCCCACGCCAGGCGGCCGACGTGTTCGTTGCGCACGGCCTTTTCCAGGACCGCACCGAGCACCTCTGGCTGGCTGCTGCCGACGAGTTCACCCAAGTCGGTGAGGTAGCCCACCGTTCCGTGCCGCACGGTGAGTTCGGCCAGCGCCGCCACGGCGTGGTCTTCCGGATCGGCGCTCTGGGCTGTCGCGACGAGCCAGGTCAGCAGGGGTTTGCGCATGACGTCGTAGTTGTCCCAGACGTACTCCAGCACCGCGCGTCCGTAGGCGGGCCGGTCGAAGACCACTGTGTCCTGCAGGTCGACTCGACCTCCGACGTCCCGGATACGCCGCCGCATTCCCCGTCCTGCCAAGGCATTGAAGGTCGGCGAAAATCCAGGTGCTGTGTCGGCGGTGCCGGGCGCGTCCCCGATGGCTGCGAGCAGCGCGGCTGCGCTGCTCGCGACGATGGGCATGGGCGCAGACTGCTGCACGGCCAAGGCCAGCAGCAGGCAACGGTCTTCCACGGTGAGCGATGGGTTGTCGGGGGTGTGCAGGCTGTTCATCTCGCCGAATCGGCTGTCGAGTTCACCGCGCCAGTCGGTCAACGCTGCGATGATGCGGTCTTCGAGGGTGCTCCCGGTTTCGCCCTCGCCTTCGGCCTGCACGAATGACTGCTGGGAGCTGGTGCGGGTGTGCTCCTTCCAGGCCATCACGACGGTGTGCGCGGCCCGTACGGCGGCCACTGCTGTCAGTCCCCGCAAGGACGTGGTGGTCTTGGAGAAGGAGCGGAGTGACGTGACGAGTTGGTCGTAGCCGTGGGCAGTCAGGTGTGCCTCGACCACGCGCTGGGCATCGGGCGCCTCGTGCAGGTGAACGACTTGGATGCCGTCACGATCGCTGAGGCGGTGGTCCTTCCACAGGTCCTGTGCGACGGTCAGCGCGAGATAGGAGCGGCAGTCGCGCAGGTGGGAGGCGTGTTTCGACAGGGCGTTCAGGAAGTCGGCGGAGACTTGGTCGTTCTCCGGATGCTTGAGATCGAGTTGGTACGCATGCGCCCTCTCCAGAGGTAGGCGCCCTTGGCGGGGAGTGTCCCAGTCCGCATCCAGCTGGACCACGGTGGTTTCGTCGGCAGTGTGCTCGGCCAACAGTCGCAGAGCGAAGGTAGTGGAGCCACACGAACGTGGTGCCACAATGACGATGATCGGCTGGCGAGGACGGCCGGTGACAGGATTGACGATCTGCTCCCAGACCACGTCCCAGTGCGGGCCCCGTACGAACGGCTGGTCGAGCAGCCGCTCACGGTTCTGTTCCACACCCTCCAGTAGGTCCCGTTTTCGAGTCTCCAGAATCACCTGCTCGATGTGGTGGGCGACAACTTCGGGGTCCCCGTACACGTGTGTCGCTGCACCGTCCGTTTCGTGCACCCGGGGCGCGGGTGGCAAAGCGCCCGGCTGTGAGGGAACTGGAGAAGGGGGCGGGTCGTCAGGGTTCGCGCCCGGTCGATCGGCGGAGCCGGTTCCGGTGCGCAATCGATGCAGCCAGCCGCCGGAGCCGTTGGACTGGCTCTCATCACCCTCGTTGTTCGGTGGGGTGGCGTCGGAGCGAGTGGGGTCGAACGGTACGTCAGTCATACTGGAACTCCAGGGCGAGTGCGGGAAAGGCAGTGGGGCGGAAGGCCAGACGCCTCACCGCTGGCGGCGATCGATTCGCACGGTTTCGATGCTGTTGGCGATCGTGGCGTCGCTGACCTGAGCGTGGAACTGGAACGTGCCGCCGCTGCTGGCAGCAGGTGCCGCCGACGCAGCGTTCTGCTGCGCGGGAGAGGACGGAGCAGAAGCCGACGATGCGGCGTCTGTGACATAGGGGTGTACGGCCGGACCGGTCAGGCCCGGTACATGAATCCGGCAGGGCTGCTCGAAGCCGGGCTTGTCGCTGACGCGGGCAACCGCCTCGAGGAAGTGATGTGAGCCCAGATCCTGCGTGCGTCCCGAGTGCACGGTGCGCTGGTAGACGATCTCGGAGAGCGCGGCAGCAAGGAAGCCGCCATTGTCCTTCGCGGCGGACAGCGCCTCGCGGTTTGCCTGACTGTCGAGCAGCCGGGTGGTGTCATTGATGGCGTTACCGCGGTGGTCGGGCAGGGACAGCGGGCCGATGTGCACACTGGCCCGCAGCCGCAGGACGGGACTACTGGCCAGCCGCTGCCGCTCGTAGCGCACCAGAGCCGCATTGAGCCGGCCCAGCAGCGGGTCGACGAGTCGTGCCAGTACTGAGGGAGGGAACAGCAGGATCGCCCCGTCGCCACTGTCCTTGTAGCCGCCGGGAAGTTCCTGCGGGTCGGGCAGCTGGCAATCGGCGAGCACGGTCGCCACGATGTCGTCCACGTCGCACCGGGCGGCGGCCATCTTCGCCTCGGGGATCTGGCTGTACTTCTCCATGTCGATCGCCACGAGGGCGAGTTCGGCGGGCACATCCAAGGGCTCTGCGTGCAGCGGCGCATCCATCGGGCACCGTCCTGTCAGCACAGGCGGTCAGGGAAGTGCCCATGCTGATCGGGCGGGACGGCCGCCGCTGCCCAGTAGTGGGCACGCCTGAAGTGCGGCCCGTCACGCCTGCGTACGCGCGTGCGATTGAATCGAATGGATGTCGCGAACGAGGAGCCCACCACTGGAGGTGGTGCGGACCCAGTCCTGCTCGCGCCAGGGTTTGAGCGCGTTGACCACCGCGTTGCGGGAAGCGCCAATCATCTGAGACAGCTCCGTCTGGGTCAGACGCACGGCGAGATCCGAAGCCGAAGCAGATGCGGCCTCGACCAGTCGCGACAGAGCCGATGCCAGTCGCAGCGGCACAGACGCGGTGGCCAGTTCGAGTCGAACGGCCTCCGATTCCCTGACCCGGGCGATGGCATGGCGCAGGAGTGGGGCCAGCAGATCATGCTCCTCAACGAACGTGAGGAAAGCGGCAGCCGGGATGATTCGGATCTGGCAGGTCTCGGCGGCGATGACCGTGGCGGTGCGCGGCTGGGAGTCCAACACGGCCAGCTCGCCGAGTAAGGCCAGGGTGATCAACGTTGACCCGGACTCCAGCACGATCACGTGAGTTGCTGGGTCTCCCTGGCGGAGCAGCACACTCCGAGCGGGCCTGACGCGCTGCGGTGCTAGCGCCTTCAGGCGTGCCCATAACTTGTCGCCGATCACCGTGGCATGCGGCTGATACACGCGTCCCCCTGCTATGCGGCCCCGACACACTTAGGTGATCGTCTCAACTAACCAGAATGTTGCTCAATAGACACATTCCAGCCATCAGGAGTGCTGCCAGGGCAAAGTCGACGGACAGGCGGGCCGCTCGCAGCTTCCTGTCCGCCAGCCAGGCCAGCACCTGCAGTCGGCGGCCCTCGACATGCCGTTCGAGCTCCCCATGCGCAGTCGTACTCACACCGACCCGGTGGTGTACGAGCGCCTCGCCCATCAATTCGGTATGCAGTCCCTCCCTTGGGACCACGGGCCGCAGCGCGAGCAGCGCAGCCCCTATCGTGGCCATCAGCAAGAGGCACATCAGGACCAGGGAGAACACTGCGATGGGGGCCATGTCGTGTGCACTCGACAGCACGGCAACCCCTGCAGCCAGAAGGCCACCGGCTATTCCGCACAAGGCCGTTGCCTTCGTATCCGCCCGCTGTACCTCGACGAAGGCGCGTTCAGCGTGTCCTTGCAGCCGCTCCATCTCCACCGGAATACTGCCTAGCTCGTGCATGCCGTCCCACATCCTTCTGTGGCCGTTGCCTGCTTGTCATGGCAGTTGCCAGCCTGCTCTCAGCTGTCGAGGAGTGATGCCTACCGCAGGGCATGAGGAGCGGTAGGTTCCTCACTCCACGGCGTTCCGTAGCCCCGTAGTCACTGGGATGTGGGTCGGCACCGGTGAGGCGGAGCCAGCGCCTACCGCTGGCTGGGCCTCGGTGGGTGAAGGTCACCTCATGTCTCGGCTGACGCTCGTTTGACGCTCCGAGCGTCCGTAGGGCCCTTTGGCTGGGCTGTGAATGGCATCTGACTTGGGAATACGTCAGATCCTTCCCCTTCTGATGTCTTTCCGATGACCTCGCACGTGGAGTGCGTGGCGGTTCTGGAGCCGACCGAAAAGGGTCGCTGACCTGCGAGTTCGCCAGCCCGGGGGTTGCCTCGACCTGTCTTCCACGGCACAGGACATATATAGCGGGGAACCATCCTCCCTGTGCGCTCCGAGGTGCGGTCTTGAGGCACAGACGGTGACCCGCCGTGTCTTGGCCCGGAGCCGTTTTCGCACTTTCGACGCTCAGATGACGCTCGTGCTGAACCCTCGTCACGCCTGGTCGCTCACAGCGGGAGATCGGCCGTGACGATGATCTCGTGAGCGATACTGACTCCCAGCGGTCCGCGAGATGTGCTGGTTGCGTGTCCCGCGGCACACGCCAGCACGATCCGGACCCGCAGAGGCAGGGCCTGAGTCGTCGTCGAACGGAGACAGACCCGCCCCTCAAGCACAGCCCGCTGGGCGTCCATTACCGGCAACGGCGAGATCTTCGGACCGCGACGATTCACCCCGAACCTGTGACTCGCGTCATTAGTGCGCGCCCGGTGCGCCCAATCTCGCCGTCTGGCAACGAGGACGGAGCCCCTTTTCGGGGAAGCGTAGATCGCACCCGCCGAGCCGTCGGCATAATGAGCGGGTGACCGGCTTTGTGGATCGAATGACACGTATGGCCCCGAGGCGACGTCTGCACGACGCGGTGGTGGTCGTGCCCGGGATCATGGGCAGCGAGTTGATCGACTCGGAGAGTCGGAAGCTCCTTTGGGGCGCGCCCCATCTGTTCAAGTACACCGCGCGGATGCACGCCGACCGGCTCCGCTCGCTGGCGGTGACCGAGGACGAACGCGCTGGGCGGACCGGGCGGATCAAACCAGGAGGGCTGCTCTCGGTCCATGAGTGGCTGCCCGATCTCGGTGGCCTCGAACCGTACAGCCAGCTGCTCGGCGACCTTCGCAAGTACGCCGTTCATCCGCACGCCGTCGTCCCGTTCCCCTACGACTGGCGCCTGTCCGTACGGCACAACGCCAACCTCCTCGCGGTCGCCGCCCATCGCCACCTGGAGCGCTGGCGCTCCCATCGGGCTCATGCGGACCACATGAGGAGCACGGGTGAGGACCGCCCGGCCCAACTCCTGTTCGTCGCCCACTCCATGGGCGGACTGCTGGTCCGCGAACTGTTCCGGATCTCCGGCGCCGCCGACAACGTACGGGCCGTGCTGACGGCGGGCACGCCCTTCCACGGCTCCGTCAAGTCCGCCGTCGTGCTCGCCAGCGGCAAGGCGGGCGCTCCTTGGCTGCCGAAGAAGGCGCTGCGGGAAGCCGGCCGTACGATGCCCGGTCTGTACGACCTCCTCCCCTCCTACCGCTGTGTCTGGGACGGGGACGACACCCGGCGGCTGACGGTCTCCGACATCACGGGACTCGGCGGCGACGCCGACCTCGTACGGGACACCCAGGCATGGCAGGCCGCGACCGCCGACACCGAGCTGCGCGGCCACAGCATGGTCGTGGGGGTCGCGCAGCCCACACCCCTGAGCCTGCGGATCGACAATGGACGTGCCGCCACCGCCCGCCTTCTCCCCGGTCGGCGGCCGGACGGTGAGCTCCGCTATGACGGCCAGGGGCGGGCGGTCACCGAGGACGGGATGGGTGACGGCACGGTCTTCCGCCACGCGGCCGCGACCGGAGACGCGACGGAGATCCCCGTCGCCCGCAAGCACGGGTCACTGATGTCCTCCAAGCAGGTCCGGACGATGGCGGTCTCCGCACTGAGCGGTCTACGCGATCCCGGCGAGCGCGGTGCCGTTCTCGGCGGCGGGGAGTTCGGCCTCGACGCCCCCGAGGCCGCCCGGCCGGGAGAGCCGTTCACCATCCGCCTCACCGGCGCCGACGATCCGTCCGAGGTGCACTGCACCGTGGAGGAGGTCACCGGCGCCGACGTCTCGGCCCCCACCACCCTCAAGCCCGACCGCGCCGACCCGGAGACCATGACGGGACAGTGCGCACTGCCCCGCCCCGGGCTCTACCGCATCGAGGTCACCGGCGGACTCGAACCCGTGTCGCACCTCGTCATGGCGGTCGCAGACGACAACTGAGCACATGAACGCGGGGGAGACAGACCTCTACGGAGCCGAGTACGTGGACGAGTTACCCGTCCACGCACTCGCCTTCGACGACGTGCACGACCAGACGCACGTCGACGCCACCAAGGAGGCCGCCGCGATCCTGGCGCTCCTCGGCCGCCTTGGGGCGGTCGCCGCACCGGGCGTCCCAGAGGCCGTGACGTGGGACCTGAACACGGTCGAGGAGCGGCTCGCCTACTGGGCGTCATCGGGAGGCGAACGTACCTCGGTCCTGCTGTGGATCGGGCACGGCAAGGGGAAGCACAAACAGGCCGGCCTGCTCGTACCGGGGAACCCCGAGAACACTCGCGCGGCCCGCGTCGTCCCACAGACCCTCGCGTGGCACCTCCATGACGAGGCGAGCCGACGCGTGGCACCGCACTGGGCCTTCGTGGTCGTCGAAGCCTGCGGATCCGGGGGTTTCGTCGACCGGGTCGCCGAGGAACTCACCGCCGTCGGCGCCACTGCGGAGAAGGAACTGGCCCTGCTGCTGGTCGGATCCGGCCAGCATCTCGGTCCCGGACACCTGGGCACCTTCCGCGAGAAGATGGCCGAGGTCCTCGACGGTTTCACGGACCACGACAGGGACATCGAGCCCGGAGAACTCGCGCACCGCCTCAACGCGCACGATGGGGTGTACGCCCGTGCCATCGGGTGCAGCAGGCAACTCCCATTGCGGCCGAGGACGGCACACCCGCTGCCGGTGACCGCCACCGTGGAGGACTACGACCGGCTCCACCGGCTCCTCGACACTCAGACGGACAGCGCGCTGGCGCACTTCCTACGCAGTGGCGTCTGCAGCGGATTCACTGAACTTACCTGGGGGTTCACGGGCCGGGCGGCCGACCGCCGCGGTGTCGCCCGCTGGGCCGCCGACCCGCACACGCCGGGCATGCTGATCGTCACCGGCGCACCCGGTGCGGGGAAGTCGGCGCTGCTCGGCAATCTGATGGTGCACGCGTACCCCGCCGTCGGCGAGGAGCTCCACGCGGCGGGGTTCGCGGACCGACTCGATCCGGACCTCGCGCTCCCCGCCGTCGACGCCGTTCTCCACCTCGCCGGCTCCACCCTGGACGACGTGGTCGGCAGGCTTACGACGCTGCTGGGCGTCGCCCCCGCCGAGCCGGGACTCGCCCTCCAGGAGCGGATCGCCGCCCTACGCAAGGCCGTGGAGGCCCGGGCTAGTACCGTGATCATGGCCGACGCACTCGACGAGGCCCGCGAACCCGTCCTCGTCGCCGGCCTGTTGAGGGAACTGGCTCCGCTGACCGGCGTACGCCTGATCGTCGGCACCCGGCCCACCGCACCTACGCCCGTCGTCGGGCACAGGCCGCCCGGTGAGGTGAGCCGCGCCCCGGAAGGGCAGACGCCCGGCGCCGACCCGGTCCTGCCTTCCGGACGCGGCACGCGCGCGGCCTCGGAGGAACTGCTCGACGCGCTCGGGCGCGACACCGGCCATGCCCAGGTGCACGCCCTGGAGCGCGACGCCGAGGCCGTGCACCGCTATGTGACCCGCAGTCTGCGCGGCACGCCCGGAGGGCTGTCCGCCGAGGCCGTCGACGGGGTCGCCGACATCGTGCGGGAGCGGGTCGAGAGCGGGGACTGGGAGTTCCTCCAGGCCTCACTCGTCGTCCAGGAGATCCAGCAGAGCCCCGAGCTGCTCCGACCGGAGCGACTGGCCGATCTCCACCGGCTGCTCGCCCACGACCAGCGGGGCCTGTTCAACTCCGCCGTGGGAAGGATCGCCGAAGGTTTTCCGCAGGCCACTCCGCTGCTGGCCGCGCTCGCCCACGCTCAGGGCCGCGGCCTGCCACGCGCCGGCCAGCTGTGGGCCACCGTTGCCGGCGCCCTCGACCCCGGCGGGGTCGCCCCCGCCGACGCCGACATCGCCCGCCTGCTCCACCGCGCCGCCGCGTACGTACTCCTCGACGGCGAGGACGGCCACACCGTCTACCGGCTCGCGCACCGCACCTTCGCGGACAAGTTCCTGGAACGGTCGGGCCCGCACGAGCGGGCGGCCGTCCTGCGCGCGCTCGTGGCCCTCGCAGCGGACCGGGTCGAGGCCGCCCCCGACGTCCCGCTGCCCGGCCACCTCGCCCGGCACCTGTCGGCGTACGCGGCCGAGGCCGGACCCGACGGCTGGCGGGAACTGGCCGGGTGCCCCCGAGTCCTGGACCGGATCGACGTGCCTGCCCTGGCCGGGGACGTCCTCTCCGGCGGGATGTCGCTGACCTCCGAGGCCGGGAACGCCGGACGGCTGCCCGGCGGTGTGCTCGGCACCGTGGCCTCGGCCCACCTCATCCGATCGGCGTCGCCCGGTGACCGACCGGGCCTCCGCCAGCTCGGCGCCGCCCGCATCACCGGCGAGCACACCGAGGCCGGACCGGACGCCGCGTGGCGGGTCTGCTGGAGCCGGATGGCGCGGCACTTCCCGCACCTGCCGCTCGATGGCCATGTCCGGCCCGTGAAGGAACTGGTGACCTGGGACGCGGAGACCACCGTGCTCGCGAGCGGCGCGGAGGACGGCACCGTATTGCTGTGGGAGCCGTGGGCCGGGCACGCGCCGGTCGCGGCGCTGCCCGCACCGCTGCGGAGCAGCCTTCTGGCCATGGCCGCCCTTCCGCCCGGCGGCGGCCACGGCCCCCGGCTCGCCGTCGCCCACAACGACCGGAGGGTACGGATCTGGGACCTGGGCGACACCCCCGCCGTCCACGCCGAGACCGATGTGCCCACCATCCTCACCGGCATGGCCGCCGTGCCCGGGCCACGGCTCGCGCTGACCGGCACGCAGGGCTACGTCGCTCTGTGGGACTTCACCCGGCCGACGGACAGGCCACGCTCCGGCGCCGAGCCGGCCGGACGCGTGCACGGCGTCGTCTCCGTGGCACAGCGACGGCTGGTCACCGTCGACGAGGGCGGCTACGTCAAGGTCTGGGACGCCTCGGGAGAAGCGCCGCGGAGCCTCGTCTCCGGCCGCCCCGCCACGCCCCCGACCGCCCTCGCCGTGCTGCCCGGCGCGCCCGGCGTCGTACGGTTCGCCTCCGCGCACACCGAGGCCGCGGCGGGCGACGCGAAGGCCGCGGCGGAAGTGACCTTCTGGACTCTCACCGACGACGGCCTCGCACAGGACGGCGAACCCCTGCATACCGGCGACAGCGCGCTGACCGCCATCGGCGCGATCACCGGGACGGGGGGCGGCACCCGGCTGGTGACGGCGGCCCGGGACGGCTCGCTGTACCTGTGGGACCCCCGCACCCGCACCCGCACCGGGGTGCTCCGCGAGGGAGCGTCGGCGCCTACGGTTCGGATACTGCCCGTCACCGGGCCCACCCGGGTGCCGCTGCCCGCCACCGCCGCGAGACGCGACAGCGCCGTACGGCTCTGGAGCCCGCACACCTCCGGCGCCCCGGCGGGAGCGGCGGGGCCGAGCGAAGCCGACGGCCTGGACGGGACGCCGGACCCCGGCGGCCCGGCGGACCGGGCGCTCACCGGAGTGACGAGCGTCGACCGCGCGCTGGGGCCCGATGGCGAAGAGCTGCTGCTGCTCGGGCTGCGTGACGGCACCCGGCGGGTGTGCTCCGCGGCCGACGGCGCCGACCGGGCCACCGGGAACGACAGGCCGGCGCCGCTGCCCGGGACGCTGCCCGAACTGCCGGACAAGCTGGGTGCCCGGTTGCGGGACTGGGCCGTACTCGACCGTCGGCGCACCGCGCTGGCGCTGGATGACGGGGTGATCGTGGTGGAGGCCCTCCGCCGACGCCCGGCTGGACAAGGGGAGACGGAGTCATGATCACGGAACTCGACGACGAGACCCCCGAGGAAGTCCTCGACTCGCTCTTCACCGGCGACGGAGCCCCCTTCGGCCCGTACGTCCGTCACGGCGCCGCGGTCGCCGTCGCGGGCGGTCGCATGATCCGGGCCACCCTCGGCCGGCCCGGCGACCCAGAACGCTACGACGTGTGCGTGTTCCGGAAGCTCACGAGCATCGTCGGTGAGCTGTGGGAGCACGAGGTGCGCAGCCTGCTGCGCCTCCAGGCACTCGGACACCCCGCGCTGCCCGAATTCGTCGACGGGAGGTACGACGAGGGCCTCGGCGCGGCCTTCACCCTCACCCGCCAGGAGGGCAGCCGGGTCAGCGAGGAGTGGCACGAGGGCGACTTCCCCGGCTGGGTGGAAGGCAACCGGGACGTGGTGTTCGACCAGTACACCCTGCTCGTCGACGCCCTCAGCCAGCTGCACGGCGCTCGCATCTTGCACCGCAATGTGACGCTCGCCGCGATCACGATCCGCCGCACCGATCAGGAGGACCGCTACTCCTTCGCGCTGGGCCGCTTCGAGATGAGCGCCCTGCTCGGCAACCTCGTCCAGTCGATGTACGCGCCGACCCGGGACAGCGACTACCGCAGCATGGTCACCGACCTGTACCTGGAGGCGCACGACGGCATCGCGCCCGCCCACCACCTCGCGTACCTCGCGCCCGAGACATGGCCGTCGCTGTTCTCTGACAACGCGCCGCCGCGCCGGGACTGGGCCAGTACCGATGTCTTCGGGCTCGGGGTGTTCGGCTGGGAGCTGTTCTGCGGCCCGCTGGCCACGACCCTTCCGGAGGCGTACGCCGCGGTGGCCGCGGCCGCCCCGCCGGAACTGCCGGACGCGCTGCGGGAACTGCACGCTCGTATGCGCCAGCACCTGAACGTACACACCGCCGTCCGGGTGCCCCGCGAACTGCGGCAGGTGCTGCTCGATATGCTCGATCCCGACCCCCGCGGCCGGTGCTCCTCGTTCGAGGCGGCCCGGGCGCTGGAGGAGAACTGGGAACCCATCAGCTCGGTGTGGTCCCGGCACCAGGAGACCGAACGGCCTTATCTCGTCGCCTTCATGCCCGAGCAGTCCGTCGACACCATCTACCGCCAGCGCCGCTGGATCTCGCGCAGCCCCATCGAGACGGCCGGCCGAGAGGAACTGCAAGCCTTTCTGGAAAGGGAGTTGCGGCAGGCTGAGCTGGTCTGGGTGCCCGGCGGCGCCAAGGGATACGTGTACACCGGCCGGGAGGAGCGGCTCGCCCAGGCCGAGTGGGTGCTGATCGGAGAACGGGCCGTCTGGTTCTGCGCCTTCCTCTATGACGAGAAGCTCACCGGAGAGATCAAGAAGACCCACGAGGACACCCTGGTCATCAAGTACCTCGTGGACCGGAGGTTCGCCCCGGAGGTCCTCGCCGCCCGGCCGCGCCGCCGTGTCGGCCGTCTCGACCTCGTGCCGTACAAGATCGGGCAGGACTTTGGCGACGACGTGCACGATGACCGGCCCCTCTGGGTGCCGATCACCGAAGCCGTCAGGGCCGCGAGTGCGCCCGCGGACCCGGAGAACAAGGAACTTCTCCAGTCCATGCGCTTCATGATGGAGTATCAGGGAGTCATCTACCGCGCCCGCCAGTACGCCTACCGGCTGCCGGAGGGCGCCCACTCCGGCACAAGCTACGTGCTGGAGCACGACCTCAAGCGCGACCGTAAACGCATCAACGAATCGCCGCTGCTCACCGCGTACGCAGGGGATCGCGTGCGCCGTCCGTCCCTCGGGGACTTCGCCGCCGCGCTGCTCCACGAAGAGGGCGGGGGCACGCTCACCGTCGTACGCGACGATGGCGGCAAACCCTACTTCGGCCGCGACTCCGTCGAGGTCAGGATCGAGCGCAAGGAGGACGAGGACTCGATCACGGTCACGGCGCCGGGCGGTCAGACCCTCCCCGAGCGAGGGTGGGTCCGCCCGTCGGGCGACCGCGGCACCGACATCCAATTGCGCCGCATGGCACGGGGGATCGAGGCGCTGCGGCAGCGGCACGGGTTGATGCGCGCGTTGCACAGTCCGTCCTCGATCCGGCTCAGCCGAGGCCGGTGGAGCCACGAGGGCGAGGAACGGATAAAGCGCCTCAAGGGCAACGCCCCGCAGATCATCAACGAGATGCTGGACTACCACCCCTTCTACGCCTTGCAGGGACCACCCGGCACCGGCAAGACCACGGTCGCCACCCACGCGGTCCAGGAGTACCTGGATGCCGAGCCGGGAGGACGGGTGCTGGTGAGTGCCCAGTCCAACCACGCCCTCGACAGCCTCGGTGTCCGTCTGGCCGAGCGGCTGAAGAAGGAGATCGCGGAAGGGAAGGTGCTGCTGCTCCGGGAACTCCAGGACAGCCGCAGCGACGACCAGCTTCCGCCCGTCCTGCGGAATCACACCCTGACCACGCTCACGCAGCGACTGAGGGAGAAGATCGTCGAGGCGGCGCACGGCACCACCGACCCCGAGGAGGGCGGCCCCGTCCTCAGCCCGACGGAGCAGCATCTGAGGGACGAGTGGGCACGGGTCGTGGAGGGCAACGACGTGGAGGTCTCGGACCGGATCAAGGCCGGCGCCAACATCGTGCTCGCGACCTGCTCGATCGCGGGCACCCTGAACGACGACATCCGTGACGCGACCGACGTCTTCGACTGGGTGATCATTGAGGAGGCGGCCAAGGCGTGGCCCACCGAGATCATCATGCCGCTCGCCCTCGGCGTTCGCTGGACCCTGATCGGCGACCACCGGCAGCTCGGCCCGCACCGCGCGACGGATCTCGCCGGCTTCCTGGACCGACTGAAGTCGAACAGGAGCGACGAGATCATGCGCCATGTGCAGGCCACAGACCGTTACCTCCGTCATCTGGAGCTCTTCGGCTCGCTGTTCGCGGATGTGACGGGGGACAGCGCCGACGAGGAGGACCAGGAAGGCGCCGACGCGGGGGCACGGATGAGCGTCACCCGCGTCGTCCGGCCCTCGCCCACGGCCGAACACCGGCCCCTCAATCGGCTCGTGAGCCAGTTCCGAATGCACCCGTCGATCGCCGAAACGGTCGGGCGTACCTTCTACCAGAAGAGGAAAAAGGACGGCGGTGTCGAACGGGACGACACGGGCCTGCCCGTCAGCTTCCTCGAATCCCCGTCAACCGAGGCCGAGATGCTCCACGGCCTCAGCCGACCGTCGTACCTCCAGAACGCGCCGCTCGTCTGGCTGGACACCTCCCAGCGAGACGGCTGCCGGGACCAGCCGCACTGGAGCAACGGGGGCGAGGCCGCGCTGGTCCGAGATCTGGTCGTCACTCTGCGCGAACAACGGCCTGACCCGGGCGACCTCGCCCTGCTCACCCCGTACATTCAGCAGCAGAAACTGCTGCGCAAGTGCCTGGCCGAACGGGGGATCGAGGACAAGGTGCACACGGTGCACTCCTTCCAGGGGCAGGAGGCGGACATCGTCGTCGTCTCCCTGGTGCGCTCCGTCGAACAGGGCCCCCACCCGCGGCAGAACGTGGGCCACGTCGCCCAGGCGGAGCTGATCAACGTCATGCTCTCGCGAGCCGTACAGCTCCTCGTTGTGGTCGGGGATCTGCGGCACTTCGAGAAGCACGGCGGGGAGGACTGGCGGACCGTCATCGACGTGTTCCGGAGCCACGACGCGATCAAGCCCGCGCCCGCGTACCTCGGGACACAGGAGGAGGCGACTGATGGCCCAGACCATTGACATCGCGGTGCCCTGCCAGGTCGTGACCCTCAACCTGGTGCTCGGCCCCGAAGCGGGGACGACCACTTTGGAAGGTCTTGTCGCACGCGGCGTCGTCGCCGGCCGACGCACCGTCCAAGAGCTGGCCCAGTTGTTCTCGCTGCCCCACCGGGTGATGCTGGACGTGATCCACGGCCTGTGGACCAAGGGCTATGTGTCCATCGACTTCTCCTACGGCTTCCTGGAACTCACCGAGACCGCCAAGGATCTCCTCGCGGCGGGCGACGGCCTGCAGGACGCCTCGACACAGACGGAGCAGCGCCAGTTCGTCTTCGAGCCGATGACCGGGAGCGTGTTCGTCTTCGAACGGTCCCTGCTCAAGGCGCCCGTGGACAGCGTGGAGGTCCCGATCAGCCAGGGTGTCGGTGCGGACGACCTGCCGCGCGGTGAACTGCTGCGCGCGGTGCGCGCCACCATCCGGCACGAGCAGCGCACCAGGGGACTGCGCAGCAACATCCTCGACGTCTCCTTCGGTAACCCGCTGATCAGCACCGACGGCGGCGTCCGCTGGCTCTCCGTGAGCGGCACCGTCCAGATCGACCCCGAGACCGGGCGGCTCGCCGTGTCCCTCTCGGACACCTCCGGCTGGAACCGCCAGGCCAGGGACCGGTTCCGCAGTCAGATCGCGGCACTCGCCGAGCAGAGCCCGAACGACCCCTTCGTCACCTCCCTGCGGAACAAGGCGGAGCCCGCGGACCCCGAACGCATCGACCTCGGTCATCTCGCCGACCGGCTCACCGCCCTGGTGGCGCGGACCGGCACCGCGGACCCGGCCACGATGGAGGCGGACAACGACGAGCTGACGGAGGCCGCCGGACGGCTCGCCGAACGCGTCGACCAGCTCGCCGACTTCCGGGCCGCGGCCACACCCGTCGCGGCGGGGGAGGACGTGACCTGGTGGCGCGGCGAGCTCATCCGCCGGGCCCGGCACCAACTGGTCCTGTCCGTTCCGACCATCGACTACTCGGCGCTGAACGACGTGTTTCCCGAGCTGGAAGCCGCGTTGGCCCGCGGGGTCACCCTGGTCTTCCTCTGGGGTACCGATCCGACGGCCACCCTGCCCGCCAAAGTCTCCACCGCGCTCTACGATCTGCAGGCGCGGCACCCGGAACAGGTCCTGCTCGCCAACCGCAGCTCTCGTACCCGGGCCTGCGTCCTGATCCAGGACGACGAGCGGGCCTTCGTCGGCACTCGCAGTGTCCTCGATTTCGACCCGGGCGGCAGCGTCCTTGTCCAGGCCGCCCCGGACACGCCGGGACCGGCCCGCTGCGTCGTCGACCTGTTGCTGTGGGCCCGGCGGGTCTACCCGTACCGCTCGGACAGCCGGCGCATCGCCTTCCGGCACGAGGACTTCGGCCGGACCCGGGAGACCGCTGCCGCCCCCGGCCTCGTACCGCCGGGCCGGCTCCCCACCCTGGCCGACGGCTGGCGGGACGACCAGGTCGCCGCGCGCGTCGTGTGGACCGCCGAGTGGGAGGACGTCCACGCTCGGCTGGTCGGTGCGGTCGCCGCCCTCCGGGACGGCGCCCCGGTCGTCCGCATGACCGACGACGCCGACTACCGGGACGCCGTCCATCAGGCCCTCGGCGGAACGACGAACCGGCTCGCCATCACCGACGACCGCGCCGACCGCATCGTCTGCGGAGACTTCCTCGCCCGCCGTCTGCGCCTGCGGCTCGACGCCGGCGCGGTGCTCCACCTCCACCACCCCGCGCTGCCGGCTCCGCTGTCCGAACCCGGACAGTACGACCATCTCCTCGCGGACCTCCGACGGCGGCGGACCTACCGCGAGGGGCGCGCGGAGGTTCGCGCGATCGTCAGCGACCACGAGGTTCTGACCGGCAGCTACTCCCCGCTCGACCGGCCGACGGCACGCTCGGCGGCGTCCTCGCACAGCGGACACGTCGGCCTGCACGTCCTCGGCGCCGACTTCGCCGTCGCCTTCACCCGCACCCTCGGCATCGCCGACTGGGAAGCCCTCCCCGCCCCTGCCCAGCCGGCCGCAGCGTCTCGTCCCGAGGAACAGGCCGTGGCCACGGACACCGGCACCGCGGCGCGCCTCCCCTGGAAGATCCTCGAAGCACGTGCTGAGGATCCGGCGTGCCCACCCGAGACCCTGCGCGCCGAGATCGCCAGAACCCTGCGCGAACACCCTGCTCCCGGCCCCGACTGGGACACCTGGGCGAACTGGCTGCTCAAGGATGCCTGGCGCCGGAACGCGTTCCTGGAGGCGAGCCTGCTGGCTCCCCGGATCGGAACGGCGGCCGCCTTGTCCCCGGCGCTGACCGCCGCCGCGGTACCCGTGGAACACGGACCCACCGGCGAGCTGTTGTTCTACGCGATCGCCGAACTGCTCACCGGTTCGCCGCAGGAACGGGCCGTCGCCCTGGTCGGCACGATCGCCGAGCTGCTGCTGCGCGGCGGCGAGACCGGCGTCTTCGCCTACACCGAACTGGCGGGTGCCGACGGGGGCGGCCTGGACGGGATTCCGCCGACCTGGTCGGAGCTCGCCGAACTGACCGTGGCGTACCACCAGATCGCCCTGACGGCACTTCCGCTGCACTTGCTGGAGGGTGAGGCGGAGCACTCCTCGCAGGCCGACCGGATCACCAAGCGGTGGCAGGAACTCGCCGAGCGCGCCCAGAATTTCACGGCGTCCCGCCAGAGCTTCGGCTTCGCCTCGGGGCGGTATGTCCACGAAACCCTGTGCGAGGCGGGCGGTTTCCTGGACACGATGATCACCGTGGGGCTCGCGGGCGGGGGCACGGAGAGCGGACGCGAGGAGCTGGCCACCCTGCTGCCGGACCGGGACATCAGGGAGTACGTCGATAAGATCGTCGCCGATATGCCGCGGCTCCCGGGCCCGCGCAAACGGCAGCAGATCCAGTGGAGTCGGCATCTCAACTACGCCGAGCGGATCGACATCATGGTGGACGACGCCCGCATGCTGATCCGGGACACGGCCGAGTTCGCGGACCGGGACAGCGCCAAGGGGCCCGTTTCAGCGGATCACCTTCCCCTCGCCGTCTTCGTCGCGCAGCACTGGAACCAGCTCTTCAGCGAGGCGGACGCCCTCGGCGATCCGTACCGTATGCCGGCCCTGGCCCTGCTCAAGCAGCTGCGGCTGCTGAGCAGGTCCCGGAAGGAGCCCCATGACCACCCCGCTGCGTGACTTGCTGGCCACCTGGCCGGGCCGCTTCCGCCACCGGGCCGTGCTGCTCGCGCTGGCAGACGGAACCGCCGACCCGGACCGCGAGGCACTGGGCGACGACATCCTGGACGGGTTCGGTGGCCGGGAGCCCGCCGAGGTGTACGAACGCCTGGTCCACGACGGCGAGTTCACCGCCGCGGAGGCGATGCTCCTGGAGTGCGCGGGGCTGGACGACCCGTCCGGGCAGCGGTGGGCCGCGTTGCTGGCCGCCCGTGACCGGGCCGACGAGGCCGCCCGGCTGGAGGGCGGGGAGCTGATGCGCCGCGCGCAGGAGGCGGGCCTGGAGATGGGACCGGACGAGGTGGACGAGTTCGCCGCCGCCGCCCGCCGACGGCAACCGGAAGCCACTCTGCTGCTGAAGGACCGGACCGGGCACATCGACCGGATCGTCGACGCCGAGACCGAGATGCTGCGTGCCCGGATCGCCGCCAGGTCGACCGGCGGGGAGAGCGACGCGCAGGAGCCCCACGGGGCGGCCGCCGACCTCGAAGCCCTGCTCAAGGCAGGCCAGTTGAGGATCGTCCGCTCCCGTCTTGCCCACGAGCCCGCCACCGCTCTGTTCCCCGAGGCCGTACCCCCGCTGTGGCCGGGGGACTGGCGCGAGCTGACTCCGCAACGGGTCCTGGACCTGATTCGTGACGAGACCGCACAACGGGAGGCGGGGTTCGCCCGCTGGAAGCCGGCCGATCAGCACGGCCGGGAACTGCTCGACGCCTACGCCGGGCTTGAGCACAACCACGAGAGCTCCGCGGTGCGCTTCGCCGCCGCGCTGGCCACGGCCCTCTGCGGAGGTGGCACGGAGCCCCGGGCCGACCGCCGTCCGGACGGCGACGGTTTCGTCACCTCGCTGGACGGGCTCTTCACTGAGGAGCCGCTGCGCCGCTTCCACACCTCCGGGCGGATCGATCTCTTCATCGCGCGCCCCGACGTACGGGAGATCCCCGCGGATCTCACCGGCCACTCCGCCAACAGCAGGCTCTGGCTGGCGCTGGGCCCGGACCTCGAACCCTCTGGCTATCTGGGCCGCGCTCATGTGGCGGTGGTCACGCTGCGCGATCTGCTGCGGCTGGCCACCGTGCGGGAGCGGCGTGCCGTACTGCTGCTGCGGCTGATCGCCCGGCAATGGCCACTCGACGCGCTGACGGGCTCGACGGTCCAGGACTTCCGGCGCGTCCTGGCCACCGACCGGGACGCCGCCTGGCAGACGCTTCGCTGGATTCTCGACCTGACGGGGGCCGGCGACGCGGTCGCGGCCGACGCCATGGCCGGGTGCACGGGGATGGACCCCGGACTACTGCTCGTCATGCTGCGCGCGGTGGTGAGACCGGGCTGCGGGTGGCCCGGCCCGGTGTCCGGGTCCCGCCGGGTCGACGCCTGGGAGGACCACCCCGAGCTCGTCGGGGCGCTGGAGGGTGAACTGCTCGGCCGCTGTACGGATACGCGGTCCGAGGCGGCGTTGTGGGCCGCGCTGGTCGTCGCGGGACCCGACGGCAGCGTGACGGAGGAGGACATGTCCGTCATCACGGAGGCGGTCGCGGGCGGCCGGAACGTCGACGCCGCGATCGCCGCCGGCACCGAGACCCTTCTGGCCAACGGAACCCTCGTACGGACCGCTGAGGGGGAGCTGACGCTGCGGAACTCCGCTCTGGAACGACGGCTGCGGCAGCGAGCCGAGGCGGAACTGGCCACGGCCGTCGAACGGCTTCCCGCGGAGCCCGCCGCCCCAGCCGCCGAATCCGTCGTCGCCCCGGAAGTCGCGCTGCTGACGGGCTGGCCCGCCCACCGCCACCTGCTGACCCCGTCCTACGCGGCCTTCCAGGAGCTGGCCGGGGCGGAGGGCGCGGAAGCGGGGGAACTCCTCGACCGCGCCCGCACCGTGCTCGCCGAGACGGCCTCGTCCGACCCCGTCGTCCCCGTCGGCACGGCCGCGCTGGACACCGTGCTGGCGGTCCTGACCACGGAACTGCGCTCCGTTTTCCCCGAGGTGCATGTCGACGTGCGCTGTCCCGAGAACACCCGGGTCGCGGTCGCCGACGACGCCCTTCGGGTCGTGTTCCACGAACTCCTCGACAACGCGGCCGAGGCGCTGTCCTCCCGGCAAGGCGGCACGATCAGGATCGACGTCGGCCTGCAGGCGTACGACGCCGTCGTCGATGTCCGGGACAGCGGCCCGGGCTTCGCTGCCGATGTACGCGGCCGGGAACGCACCGTGTTCCGCGAGGGGTACTCCACGCGCGGGACAGGCCGCGGCGCCGGCCTGTCCCGCGTCATGAGGATCTTGCAGATGGTCAGACCGGACTTCGCGGGCATCAGTGCGTTGCCTTCGGACACTGCACCTTCGACGCTCAGGGGCGCGCATTTCAGCGTCGTACTGCCGCTAGCCGGACATCCCGATTGACAGGTTGCTGTGGTGTAACGCCGCAGGTCACTAACCGGTGCGCCGGGAGACATCGGGTCGTTGTGCGCAGGGACGCTGCGCTGGGGGGATCGGGTTCGTACGTGGGCGGTGGGGGGCGCCGGGCTGCGGAGGAGTGTTCCGTGGTGGAGCACAGCGGAAGGGGTGCGCGGTGGCGGACGAGATGAGGCCAGGCGAAAACCCCGCGCGGTGGCAGATGGACGACACGACCGGCTGCATACTCTTCGGCCGCCGCAGAGTTGACGAGGCGGTGCGCCCGCACGATGTATCCGCCGGCGAGGACCAGGAAGTGCGGCGAGCCGCGGGCGATCACGTCGGCCTGAAGCCGCGTGTGCAGCTCCGGCATGCCTGTCATGCGGCTGCCCGGTGCGTGAAGTGAGCTGGGAAGCATCTCCCATACTGGGCGCACGGTGCGGCCGACGAGGGTGTGCAGCACTGGCCACAGTTGGAGGAGCAGATCTTGGCCAAGGTAACGTGACAGGTCATCGCGTAGGCCCTCGTGCCGGACGGTGCGGTACATGCCCATACGCTGGCGAGGCTTGCCCAGGTCGTACGAGGCCACCCCGTACCGGGCCATGTGAAGCGGCAGATCCACGACACCATGGGTCGCCCGCGCAGCTCGTCCAGCGACTCCGGCAGACGGCGGCGGAACCTCTCTCGATACAGCGCGAGATCCTCGGCGTCCATGCCTGAGACGTCCCTCGGTGTGGGGCGCTGTGGGCTGGAGAGCATGACTCCATAATGGCGGCTGGTGACGTTGTGAGGGGCATGATGTGCGAGTTGGTGTCCGGAGCGAACGGGGGAGGATGCCTGGGTGAGCTGGTTGCCGCAGCCTGCTCAGTCCTGAGCAGGACGAACTCTCGGCCGTGACGCTCGTTTGACGCTCTGGGTGCCTGCAGGATGGACGATGAGCCGAGAAACCGGCTCTGACCAGGGATTTTCTGGGATCCGTTCAGGTCGACATCTTTCCGATGACCTCGCACGTGGAGTGCGTGGCGATTTTGGAGCCAGCGGCCAAGGGCGTCTGACCTGCGATTTTACTGTGCGGGTGGGTTGCTCGACCTGTTTCCCTCCTGGGAGCGGTTCGAGCGGGCGGATCGATTTTTGAGACCCCTGAACTGCGGATTCGTGAGCGATGCGTTTGTATCGGCGACGCCTTCGGAGGTTCTTTCGGAGATTCTTGACGCTCGGCTGACGCTCGAAGCGGACGTCTCTGATGCTCTGCAGTGGCGGTGCGAGCGACCACCCGGCCCACGTTCCTTGGAGCTGAGAACGTGGCTCGACCGCGCCACTCTGATACCGACCTCGTATCGCTCCTGCATGGCGATGACACTCCGGCTCTCCGACGACCTTGATACGAAGCTCACCGAGCGGGCTCGTCATGAGGGCCGCAGCAGTCAGGGACTTGTCGTTGAGGTAATCACGTGACGCTCCGAACCGGGCCGAGTTGAAGGTTGAGGACGTCTTGGCCGAACTCATGGACAGCGATGCGGAGACCCTGGACTACCTGAAATTGTCGACGTGCCTTACGTCCCGATCGACGAGATCCTGGCCATCGCGCGCACGGTCAACGGTACCGAGTACAGCGTTCGTGGCATGAGCCTTCTGGTGTCGGCGATCGAGCGACCCCGGACGAACACATTCGGAGTCGAGTTGTATCCCACGCTGCACGAGCAGACGGCTGCACGCTGTCGCCCGAAATCGTGCGTTGATCGACAGCAACAAACGCACCACCTGGCTCGCCGTGCGCGTCTTCCCGCGGTTCAACGCGTCAGCGCGAGTACCGTCCGCCACCCGTCTCCATTGCCGGCCCGTTCGTCGAGGAAGTTGCGCAGGACAACATCGATGTACCGGTCATCGCCACCGTAAGCGGTGCTGGTTCCATGCATTCCGCCGGGCAGGCTGATCCCGTTCGCTTGGGATCCGTTCGTTCAGCGGATTAATTTGTATGCCTTCGAGAGGCGGAGCAGCGAGTCCGCTCGGCGCGGAAACTGCGTCCCGAAGGAGAGCTGACCGACACCCCCCGGCGCCCCGCCGATACGACTGGACCCCGGCCTAAGAATCCCCCGAAAGCGGGTCCTGGGTGCCGTGCTAACACTGAGGTTCTTCAGCGCTGACGCTCCAGGGTGAGGACGGCGGCAGTGATTTACGACATTCGGTTCGGGCTGTACCGGGCTTTACGGAAGATGCGCCAGGACTTCAGGCTGGCCACGCCTCGCTCCACCGGTGCCAGTGCTGCGGAGAGTGCGCGGTTGACCGAGAACGCTGGGTTCGCGGCCGGGTGGGCGCCTGACCGGTGGTAACTCATGGACCGGCGCCCAGGCAGGCGCGGTAGGCGAGCACGGGCGCGCCCTGGCGCTCGCAGATGCAGATGATCCGGTGGGTGCGGCCGGGCAGTGCGGGCGAGAGCTGCAGCAGCTTTCCGCCGGATCGGCCACTACCTGCACGTTCACTCCGTCGCTGGTGGCAGGCCCGCGGCCGACACGACTAGCCCCGCGCCCGCCGACTGCCGATCACCGCCGACGGCGGGGGATCCAACGGCTACCGCACCCCGCGGCTGGAAGACCCAACTCGCCGATCTCGCTGCCGAGACCGGCCTTGAGATTACGGTGTGTCACCTGCCGCCCGGCACACAATGCCGTTGCTTGAGCTTGTCAAACAGTTCGTAACATTGGAGCAGGGGCGGTCGTTGAGCCCGGCATGCATCCTTGGGTGGGGTTGTCTGATCGGGTGCGGCTGGGTGTGGTGACCCGGTGGGTGACTCCGGAACTGGTCGCCGCGGTGCTGGGCAGGTGCGGGGTCCGGGACAAGAAGCCCGGCGCGCTGCCGGCCGGGTTCATGGTCTACTACACCCTCGCCCTGGCGCTGTTCCAGCATGACTCCTATGACGATGTCGCCGAGCAACTGGTCGGCAGTATGCCGGAGTTGAGCGCCAGCGTTCCGAACAAGTCCTCGTTCGCGCGGGCGCGCACGCGCTTGGGGCCGCAGGTTCTCGAGACCTTGTTCCGTGAGCTGGCTGGCCCGTTGGCGCCGGTCGGCCTGGAAGCTTCCTTCTACCAGGGGATGCGGCTGGCCGCGGTGGACGGGTTCGTCTTGGACGCGCCGGACACGAAGGCCAACCGGGCCGCGTTCGGAGGTCCGACCAAGAACGGCCTGCCCGCGGGGTTTCCCCAGGTGAGGGTGGTCACGCTGACCGAGTGCGGCACGCACGCCCAGATCGACGCGGTAGTGGGTGGCTTCAACGGCGGCGAACGCGACCTGGCCGTCGCCATGGCGGTCTCGGCCGCCGGGATACTTGTGATCATGGACCGGGGCTTTCCTGGAGTGGATCTGTGGAGGACCTACACCGCCGCCGGCGCGCACCTGCTGCTGCGGGCGCGCTCCTGCGTCGCGTGTCGTCCGGTGCAGCACCTGCCCGACGGCACCTACCTGGCGAGGATGAGCCTGGCGGGGCAACGGGCCTCGCACCCGGGCGGGGTGACGGTGCGGGTGGTCGAGTACCGCGTCGACGGCGGCGAGGTGGTCAGGCTGCTGACGGATCTGCTGGCCCCGGACGCGTATCCGGCGGCGGAGCTGGCCCGGCTCTATCACGCCAGGTGGGAGGCGGAATCAGCATTCCGGCAGATCAAGACCTTCCAGCGCGGGCCCGCCGAGGTCCTACGCTCGGCGGCCCCGGAACTGGTGCGGCAGGAGGTCTGGGCGCACATGGTGGTGCACCACTGCCTCACACGGGTCATCATGTCCCTCGCCGATGACAACGGCATCGACCCGGACCGGATCTCGTTCGTGAAGGTCCTCAAGCACACCCGGCGCAGCGTGGTTCGTCAGTGCGCCGACACACCCATGAAGATCAAGAAGTTCCTGGCCGTACTGGCGGCGAAGGTCCGCCGGAAGCTCGACAACGGCGCCCGGCGCCTGCGCGAGGCAGACCGGCACCTCAAACGGCCGGACTCGAAGTACTCCTCGAAGCTCTCCTACCGGATCAACACCCGCGACCGGCAGCCGACCAGACGCATCGCCCCCAAGGTCATCACGCTCCATCGGGCAATAGTTGACTAGCTCAAGCAACGGCATTGGCCCGGCACATCGAAGTGGAACAAGATCGAGCACCGGCTGTTCTTCCACATCACCATGAACTGGCTCGGCAGGCCCCTGACCAGCCGTGAAGTCATGCTCCAGACCATCGCCGCGACCACCAGCCGCACCGGCCTCACCGTGCATGCCGAACTCGACAGCGGTGAGTACCCCACCGGCATCCGCGTCAGCGACGACGAGATTGCCTCCCTGCCCATCACCCGCCATCGCTTCCACGGCGACTGGAACTACACTCTCCACCCTCAGCGTCCGATGGACGATGCGACCACCGGCAGCACACCGGACGAAGCCCTGGCGGACAGGCCGACTCGCCTCATGCGGCGTTCGCTCCAGGACCCGGAACTGACCGGGATGACCCGCCGGCAGCTCAGCGAGCTCATCGACCCCTTGACTCCAACGATGGGTGTCCAACGCGAGCAAGTGCTCCGCACACGTCGAGGCCACGAGCGCCTGGTGGCCCCTGGCGCAGGTGCCAAAGCCAAGCTCACCTCAGCCGACCGGGTCCTGGTCACCGCGCTCCTCCTGCGAGAACTCGCGACCATGGACCTCCTGGGCCAGCTCTTCAACACCACCGCCATGACCATCAGCCGCGCAGTGAAAGACGTCCGCCCGCTCCTGGAAGCCCACGGTATTCACCTGCCCGCATCAACAGCCCGTTTCCGCATGTGGGAAGACATCGCCAGGTTCCTCGGCCCCGACAAAAGCAAGATCAAATCGACGTGTTGATTCCAGGCAAGCCCCGAGCCGTCGGGCGTCGTCGAGCAACCGGCACCCCAGTGCAGCGCCGAGACCCTGAGACTTTTCCAACCTCAGTTTGAGCAGGTCAGGTGCAGAGTGAGGACGGCTTGGACGAGGCATGGTGATGCGGGACGAGCTGCAGCGGAGTTTCCGCAGCAAGATGCCAGCCCTTCAAGGTGCCATGGCATGCTCGCCCAGCACTCAGATGCGCGCGTGGCATCGGTTGACGGCCTGCTGACCTGCGAAGAGTCGCTCCCATTGGCTGCGGAGGGGCACCCGGACGGCGCCGTCGGTGCCCTGGAACTCGTAGAGCCTGCCCGAGCGATCGTCAGGGTTGGATGGTCAGGCCGGTCCCGGCGAGGCAGCCGTCGATCAGGTCGGCTCTGAACTGGATCTTCTTCAGCTTGCTTTTGACGATACGGACGAGGCCGCTGAGATCGGTGGCCACGAAGTTGGCGATAGCGTGCTTGAGGAGTGACCACACACCTTCCGAGGGGTTCAGCTCTGGTGCGTATGACGGCATCTGGAAGATCCGTAACCAGTCCACGTGCTCTTCGGCGAAGGCGATGACTTCCTTGGCGAGATGGACGTTGAGGTTGTCCCAGCACCACACGAGCGGGGCGTTGAGCTGCTGGTGTGCGGTGATGATCAGATCGCGGTACTCGTGCCGAGCGAACGTCTTCGGCTCGCCCCCGCGGCCGTGGCCGACGTGCAGCCGGTAGAAGGAAGTGCGGGCGGCTGCCGGGCCGGTATCAGACGGCGCCGGCGATGTTGACACAGCCGTTTCCCCGGCCTCGCACCCGCACCACTGGGCGTGCTCCGCGCAGTGCCCAGGTGCGGCCTTTCGGCGGCCTCAGTCCCTGGCCCGCCTCGTCCTCGGAGCAGATGTAGGCGCCCAGGTCAGCCGCTGTCCTTTTAACCGCGGCCACACCTCGTCCTTCCACGTCTCGATGGCCTCCTCGTCAAACTCGACCGCATGACGCACCGGGACCTGGCAGGACCAGCCATGCCGCTTCAGCAGCTTGGCCACCTCGTGAACCGTATAGCCCTTGTGGAACAGCCTGCCGGTCAAGGTCTTGATCCGGCCCAGCGTCCACCGCTGGTCGTCACTGAAACCGTGTGTCAGCGGCCCCCGCTTCAGCTCCGCCTCCAGCCGGTCCCACTCCCGCACCGACTGCCGCTCGCGTGACACCGGCCCCTTCGACGTCAGCGCCGCGATCCCGCCCTCGCGCCACGCCTTGCGCCACCGCCGCACCGTCCGCTCCGTGACCCGCAGATCGGCCGCGATCACGGTGGCCTCATCGCCGTGCTCGAACCGCTCGGCCGCCTCCAGCCTCAGCAACTTCCGCTTCTCCTCCTCGACGGGCGTATACCCGCCCCTCCGTGCGTACCGCATGATCCCGTCGTATCGCAGGGACCATGAACCGTCACGACCCAGCAGGCTCTACGAGTTCAACCTGAGTATGCGTGTCATCAGCGACTGACAGTGCGTCATCCGCCACTATTGCGACAACGTATCGCCTACCCGATGAACTAGGCATTTACGGGCGATGAAGCTGCCCGATGTGATAAATCGCCGCCGCGTCACTGCCCGCGCTTCAGGTCGCCGCGCCAAGTGACGCTAATTCGGAGAACGGTCACCCGAACGCTCATAGAAGTCCGCACGGTGAACCACTCCGGCTCGCCCCGCATTCAGCACGCAACCGGAGTTGACCGTGATCGAAGACGCCGCGCCCGCTACCGTAGCGCTGCCTGATCTCGTACGCGAGGTCGTCACCCCTGCTGCGGCGGCCGAAATCCTTGAGAAGACCCGCTTGCACGGCTGCAATCCGCGCAAGCTGGATTCCTCTCACGCCCGGCGACTTGCTCGTGACATGTGCAACGGACGCTGGGACGACTACAACCCCGACGTCCTCTCTCTGTGCGGTCATGGAGCCGCAATCCAGGGACAGCACCGCCTTGAAGCGGTAATCATCAGCAAGACGCCCCGCAGCTTCCTTGTCGCCCGAGACGTGCTACATGGTGCGGCGACAACGATGGACTGTGGCAAGGCTCGATCGGCTGCGACCGCGTTGTCCCTAGTGGGCGTCGATGGGCATCGCAAGGACATCTCTTCGACCATCCGGCTGCTGCAGAACTACGACGTCGAACGCAAGAACGTTGCCTGGCCCGCGTGGCGGTCGGTCGTCTATACCAATGCAGAGATCGTACGGTTCTTCCAATTCAAGTATTCCGACCTGCCGGTCTTTCTGCCGCTAATGACCGCAGTGAAGAACGGCGTGTACTCCGCCCCCGCAGCATCACTGGCATGCGCGTACCTGGTCCACCGGGACGGCGGGAGCACCTCGCACGCGGACGACTTCTTCCAGGGCCTGATCTCCGGAGCCCACCTGGACACAGCCGATCCTAGGTGGATCACTCGCCGGTACTTCCACAGCCCGGCCCGGCCACGACGCGGCAACATCACCAGCGCCCTTCACCTGGGACTGCTCCTGAAGACGTGGAACTTTTGGGTCACCGGTGAGACCTGGGAGATCGCCAACTTTCGCGCGACACAGCGCATGCCTGACATCGTCAATGCGTCATGTGCTGTACAAGCGCAGCAAGCCTTCAGGAATCCGAGCGAGGACGGACCCGTCGTTCCACGCCGCCGAGCTGCAGACCGAGTCAGCGTTCCTGGACAGACGATGGGGATGATGCACCTGCCCCTGGAAGAGGGTTTCCCCGGATGAGAGGCGCATCCCGGACAAGGCGATGGCGTTGGGCCGCTTGCCCTGCCCGACCTCTTCAACAAGCACCGCTGGAGCCCAAGGCTTTGGCGGGCGGTCACGCAATGCCATGCCCCGCCGAGCTTCGGACGTGTATGCCGGCTCGGACATCGACGTGGACGAGCGTCAGGAGCCTTTGGCTCTGCCCCCTAGAGTCGGTCGGCATGCTTGGGCGCCTCCTGAGGCGAAGCCACCGCGGAGTGCCGCTGCGACCAGCAGGCGCAACGGACTGCTGTCACGGCGTCACCCGTGCAGCGGACCGCGCAGCGAGGAGTGGATTCGCGGTGATGCTGCTCCATGCCGAGGACGGCGGGACGTCGGTGGAGCCCAATACTCGTCGAACCGGGCAGGAACGCGCTGGTCCAAGCAGAACGTCTTTTGACAGGGCTGTCGACAAGCCGCGGTCACGCGTCTCCGTCGTAGATCCGAATCATTGAGCGAATGGTCACATCCAACGCGCCCCGTTGCGCCACCCGGTTTCACGTGGTCGCGCCACGACATCGATTCGCGCGACAGACATTGATCTTCGATGGTGTGACTGATCATATAAAGGTGGGAGCCCTTCGCGAGAGGGCTCCCACCACAATCCCGTGTGCCCAATCAAGGAGAAACACGGTCATGAGTCACTCTCCCAGAATCAGAGCCACTTCACGCTGGCGCAGGCCCCCCGGTGATGCCGTCCCTCAACCGGACGTAATTTCACCGCTCTGTGATGTCTCTTCGCACGTTCAGCCTCCCGAGAGCGCTCCTCCCAGAGCAGGCCGGAACGATTCATTGTTCAGACAGCGCACCCTCCTCGTATTGTGCGCAGCGGTCACCCTTGCCAACAGCGTGGGCTACATCGCGGCGTCCGCAAGTAGCGATCCAATGGCCGGGCTGACCGCAGGAGTCTTCGCGTTCGGTGCAGCCATCGGATTCTTCCACGAACATACGGATTGACGTCACGGGCCACTGAACACCGTGCCGAGTTGACGGTGCACCGCCCGCCTCGCCGTCAACTGTGCCCTATTCTCGATCCAGAAAAGGAAGCCGAGCCGTCGGCAATGGCGGGCATTACTCACCGTGCTGGGCTCACCTCCGGCAAAGCAAGGTCACCCGTTCCGGCGACGTGAGCCCGCTCCTGATTACGCAGACACGAACCATCGCTACGGAAACGCCACTCAATCGCCCCTGTCTCGCATCCATCGGAGTCTGACATGAACGACGAGAGCATGTCTTCCTCTGCACCGCTCCCCTTGCCGGTGCGTGAGATCATCACCCCTGCTGCGGCGGCCGAAATCCTTGAGAAGACCCGCTTGCACGGCTGCAATCCGCGCAAGCTGGATTCCTCTCACGCCCGGCGACTCGCTCGTGACATGTGCAACGGACGCTGGGACGACTACAACCCCGACGTCCTCTCTCTGTGCGGTCATGGAGCCGCAATCCAGGGACAGCACCGCCTTGAAGCGGTAATTATCAGCAAGACGCCCCGCAGCTTCCTTGTCGCCCGAGACCTTCCACACCAGACGGCCACCACTATGGACTGCGGCAAGGCGCGCTCCGCCGCCACCGCACTGTCCCTGGTGGGCGTCGAGCGGCACCGCAAGGACATCTCCTCGACCGTCCGGCTGCTGCGACTCTACGACGCCGAACGCAAGAACGTTGCCTGGCCCGCGTGGCGGTCGGTCGTCTACACCAATGCCGAGATCGTACGGTTCTTCCAGTCGGAGTACCTCGACCTTCCGGACTTCCTGCCACTGATGACCGCCCTGAAGAGCGGCGTGTACTCCGCCCCCGCAGCATCACTGGCATGCGCGTACCTGGTCCACCGGGACGGCGGGAGCACCTCGCAGGCAGACGACTTCTTCCGAGGACTGGTGTCCGGAGCCCACCTGGACACAGCCGACCCCAGATGGGTCGTCCGCCGATACTTTCAGCATCCGGCTCGCCCACGGCGCGGCAACACTGTCAGCTCACTTCAGTTGGGGCTGCTGCTCAAGACCTGGAATCTATGGATCTCTGACGGGGTCTGGGAGATGGCGTACTTCCGACCCAACGAGCGTATGCCCGAAGTCGTCCGCGCTGGCTCGGCCCGCAGATTCACCGAGGTGCAGCACGAATCAGCCGACCCGGACAGTAATAAAATGCCCTTGTCGCCGCGTCGCACTGCACGCCAGGTCCGTGTGCCCGACCAGAACACCAGCA
This sequence comes from Streptomyces sp. NPDC048254, assembly GCF_043201895.1. NCBI lineage: Bacteria > Bacillati > Actinomycetota > Actinomycetes > Kitasatosporales > Streptomycetaceae > Streptomyces > Streptomyces sp. NPDC048254. The sequence continues at coordinate 337,239 of NZ_JBICZJ010000008.1, read as the reverse complement.
CGGTTCAGGTACGCTCCTGAATAATCCGTGCTGGCTTCCTCGGAACCGAGTTGGGACAGCGTCAGGGCCACAAGGCGGCAGTCGCCACCAACCATCGGGCGCTTCCTCGCCGTGGCCCTCGGCCGTTCCGACACCCCGGAGGCTCCGCCAGGCCGCCACTGGCGACGACCTCTGAACGCAGGGCAGCCGGCATCCCGCCGTCGCTGGCCTTCAAAAGCGGCTGGAGGTCAGCCGATTTCGATTCCCACGAAGTGGTCATGCCCGAAGGATCCTGGTCGCCCGCCCCGGCGCGCAGATCGCGGCCGGCTTTGGCATCGCCCTTGGTACTGCCCCCGCCTACACGACGGCCGTCGGGTCATGGATTACCACCGGTCAGGCGCCCACCCGGCCGCGAACCCAGAGATCCCGGTCAACCGCGCACTCTCCGCAGCACTGGCACCGGTGGAGCGAGGCGTGGCCGACCTGAAGTCCTGGCGCATCTTCCGCAAAGCCCGGTACAGCCCGAATCGAATACGTCAATCACTGCCGCCGTCCTCACCCTGGAGCGTCAGTGCTGAAGAGCCTCACTTTGTGGGTGGTGTGGCAGGCTCGCGTGACGCTCATTTATCGCTCCAGCCCCGAAATTTCACGGTGGAGAGGCCATAAGTATCGTTTGACCTGCGACTTCTTTGGCGGCATGGAGTCGTACACGGTTCAGATGACCTCGCACGTGGAGAGCGTCGTGATCCTGGAGCCTGTGGCGAAAACCGTCTGACCGGTGCGTTCAAGGATGCGATAGGTTTCCTCGTCCTACTTGGACCGCCGAGCGGGTGCACTGTGGAGTGCGATGTACTGCTTGAACCTGTCGCTGACGCGAGGGTGATGAGGCATCACCTGAAGTGCGTGACAATCTCGTGACCTCTCGCCGGATGCTCTGGAACGCCGTCTTGCAGGTTTACGTGGTATTTCGGATGAAGTGGGCTGGTCGCAGCTCGCTGGTGGCGACGTGCGGGCGGTCGGCCTCTTGAACCGGCTTCCGGAGATGCCGACTCCGGATGGCGGCCTCCAGGTCGGGCAGGGCGAGCAGCGGGCTCAGCAGGACTTGTGGCCCATGTGGCTCGTTGCCGTGGGTGCTCCTGGCTGTCGGCTCGGGGCACCCGTGGCGGGAGGGGCCAGGGGATTTGATGGTAGAGGGCGGTGACCTGGTTTGGGGGTGAGTGCGTAGTTCCATGCCTGGACGGTGCTAATCAGGCCGGGGAAGAAGTCGTAGTTGGTGCCGTTGTGGAGGCTGCGGCCGATGGTGAAGGCGTTGGCGGCGTTCCAGGAGATGACACCTGTGGCGGTGGCGGCGAGGCTGCCGTTGAGGTAGAGCTGGGCGGTTTTCGTGGTGGCGTCGTAGGTGCCGACCAGGTGGGTCCAGGTGTTGGCGGTGGCTGCTGTTGTCGAGTCGCCGGCTGTGAGGTCCGGGTTGGCTGTGTCGGTGTTGGCGAAGGTGAAGGCCCACTGTGGGCTACTGGTGTCTGTGCAGTCGTATGGGAGGTAGTAGGGGGCTGCTCTCGGTGCCGTCCTGGGCGGCGACGGTGGCGCTGCGGGTGGGCAGTGAGGAGAGTTGCACCCATGCGGCGACGGAGTAGCTGCCGGTGGTGTTGAGCGCCTGGCCGCTGCCGGCGGCGTAGCCGGTGGTGCTGTCGAAGGAGAGGGTTTCCCCACGGGCGTGGGGTCGTTGGTCCAGGTGGTGGTGCCATTGAGGGCGACGGTGTTGCTGCCGACGCCGGTGGTGTCGTTGACGGTGTAGGGGGTGTCGGTGGGGGCGGTGTCGTTGGCGATGGTGAATCCGTCGCCGTCGTTGAGGGCCCAGGCGTCGTGGGGGGAGAGGATGGCGAGGGTTTCGGCGGCGTATCCGGAGTTGATGAGGTTCACGTGGTCGCCGGTGTCCGCGGCCGTGGAAAGTTTGTCCTCGCCCTTGCTGGTGTCGGGTACGGCGAGGGTGGTGTCGAAGTCGGCGTAGTAGACCGGTGGGGGGACCAGGGGCTGCCGAGGTCCATGTCGTCGAGCCAGCCGTTGACGTCGGTGCGGTTGCCGTCGACGGTGCTGGTGCAGGGGTCGTTGGGTGCGGCGCCGCCGCCGGTGAAGCCGTCGCAGGGGGTGAGGGAGGTCAGGGTGGTGGAGATGCCCCAGTCCGGCGTGATCAGTCGATGCCCGGATCGTCGGCCTCTTCGAGGAGACGGGCCGCGAGGTCGTCGGCCCACTCCACAGCCCAGGCGCGGAGAGCGGTGATGGTGGCGTCATCGATCCCGTAGGCGGCGAAGGCTTCGTCGTCGGTCCACTCGGCGCCCGTGAGGTTCGCCTGCAGATCCTCGCGCTCGAAGCGGCCGCGGGCGTGGCGGCGGCCGAATTCTTCGAGCTCGGCATTGGTCCAGCGGCGGGAGGCTGCGAACACGTCGATCAGGTCGCGTGGCGCTCCGCGGTCGGCGAGGGCGCGGACCTTGGTCCCGATCACGTCTTCCTCCGCGAGGACGGGCCCGTACGGGCTCTGGGCGACCGGCCGCCAGAAGATCTCCTTGAGGATGTCGACTTCGCATTCCTGCCCGGTGGCCGGGTCGGTCACGGTGAAGCGGGCGGACAGCGGGGCGGTCTCCAGCGCGTGCACCTTCCAGCCGTGGGCTTCCAGGCCGGCGCGGAGCGCAGCCGCGATGTCTGCCATGGGCGCCGGGTTCTCGGTGGCGACATCGAGGTCCTGACTCGGGCGGTTGACGAGGTGGTGCGCCCGTACGGCGTACCCGCCGGTGAGAACCAGGGGGTACGGGGAACCGAGCGCGATCACATCCGCCAAGAGCCGTGTGTGCAGCTCCGGCATGTCCGTCACGCGGCTGCCCGGGTACGGGAGGCGAGCTGGGGGAAAGCGTCTTCCCATACGGCGCGTACGGTGCGGCCGACGAGTGTGCGCAGCACCGGCCACAGCTCGTGGAGCAGGTCCTGGTTGAGGTAGCGGGGCAGGTCGTCGTGCAGGCCCTCGTGCAGGACGGTGCGGTACAAGCCCATACGCTGGCGTGGCTTGCCCAGGTCATATGAGGTCATCCCGGACCAGGCCATGTGCAGCGGCAGATCCACGACACCGTGGATCGGTCCGTGCAGCTCGTCCAGCGACTCCGGCAGACGGCCGCGGAACTTCTCCCGGTACAGCGCGAGGTCCTCGGCGTCCGCGCCCGAGATGTCCCTCGGGGCCGGGGCGGGGTGCTGTGTGCTGGAGGGCATGACTCCATTATGGCGGCCGGAGACGTTGCGAGGGGCATGATGTGCGACCTGACGTCCGGAGCGGTGGCGGATCCCCGGTGAACTGGTTGCTGCAGTCTGCTCAGCGCTGGGCAGGACGGACTCTCGGCCTTGACGCTCGTTTGACGCTCCGGGTGTCTGCATGAAGGGCGATGAGTCGATATAATGGCTCTGACCAGGGCTTTTCTGGGATCCGCTCAGGCTGACATCTTTCCGATGACGCATCACGTGGAGTGCGTCGCCATTCTCGAACCCGTCACCAAGGGCGTCTGACCTGCACGTTCGTGCAGGTGAGCGAGTGTGGTGCCGGGCGCTGCGACGTGTTTCCGGATAAGCACGACGTGAGGCGCGTTCCTTCTCGTGAACCACACTTGACCAGGCCCTTCATGCGGCCGTGCTGGGGTGAGGGCCGATCATGCTCGGCACGGCGCCAACCGTCCCGACGCTCAGGTGACGCTCGTTCTGATGTGCCGTCACCCGGGGGCGGACGGTCCCGGATTGCACACCGTTCACCAAGCGCCGCCTGCTGTGCCGGGCGCGGCTCAAGGCGTGAACGGAGCGCGGGCGAGGTCCGTCGACGAGCGGCGGCGCGGCCCGTCCGCACCCCGGTGGTGTAGGGCGGACAGGCCGTGCACGCTGATCGTTCCCTCTGGCGTCCCGAGGGATGCGGAGGTCAGGGATGTGTGGCGCCGGCAACCGGTTCCGGGCTGCCGTCGTGGCCGGGCGGCGCAGGCGCCGCCACCTCGTCGCCGGCGTGGAGGCCGATCATGCCGAAGGCGGTGAGCGCCGCGGCGACGGCCGCCGCCGCCCCACATACCAGGAACGCGGTGCCGAACCCGCTGCCCAGGGCGTCGAGGGCCAGGCCGTGGGCAGGCGAGCCAGGAGCACCGGACGGCACGCTGTTCACGGCCAGCGGTCCGCCGGCCCTCGCGATCTCCTGTGCCGCTTCCGTCTGAGCGGCCGACAGGCCCGCGCCGGAGAGGTTCGTCGCGAACGCCGACCCGGCGTTGCTGAGGGCCACCGCGCCGACGACGACCGGGCCGAGTACGAAGCCGAGGTCGCGCAGCATGTTGGTGGTGGCACTGGCCATGCCTGCAAGGCGCGGGGGCACGCTGTTCAGCGCCACGGCCGTGACGGAGCTGACGGTCAGGGCGAAACCGACGCCGATCAGCAGGGCGGGCGCCACGAACGCGGCGAGCCGCGGGTCGGTGACGTCCAGCCGGGCGCACTGCAGACAGCCGGCCGCCATCAGGACGAATCCGGAGGTCAGCAGCCAGGACGCGGCGACCCGGTGGAGCAGCCGCGAGACGACCGGAATGAGCAGGAAGGCGGGCCCCTGGAGGAGCAGGAAGGGGATCGCGACGCGGATCGGGTCCTGGTGCTGCACGGGACCCAGCCACATGCTCGTCGCGTAACAGGCACCGAGGAAGGCGAGCATGCCGATGACCGCGGCCGCGGACGACACGGCGAAGGCGCGGTTGCGGAACAACCGCAGGTCGAAGATCGGGGACCCGGCCCCCAGTTCCACCACGACGAACCCCGCGAGGAACACCGCGCCGAGGATGAGGGAGAGCATGACGGGCAGGGTGGTCCAGCCCGACTCGGGTCCCTCGACGGCGCCGTACAGCGCCAGGATGAGGCCGAGCGCGAAGGTGACCTGACCGGCCACGTCGAGCCTGCGGCCCTCGGGCGCCCTCGACTCCGTGGCGAGTGCCACGGTGAGCACCATGCTGACCAGGGCCAGGCCGACGAGGACCCAGAAGGAGCCGCGCCACGACCCCACCCTGGCGAACACGCCGCCGAGGAGGGGGGAGACGGCGGCGCCGGCGGACAGGAACCCGCTCCAGACCGCGACTGCGTGGGACCGCTGACGCATGTCGCGGGTGTGAGCGTTCAGTGCGGTGAGCGAGCCGGGGAACATGGCGCCGGCGCCCAGGCCGTTCAGGGCGGTGCCGAGCCACAGCACATGGACGGTCGGGGCGAGCGCGGCGACGGTGCTGCCCGCGGCGACCAAAGCCGTACCGGCCACGACGAGCCTGCGGCGTCCGAACAGGTCGCCGAGGACGCCGAAGGTGAACTCGAAGCACACCACCGCGACCATGAAGGCGGCGGTGATCCAGGTGAGCTGCGAGCCGCGGGTGTTCAGGTCCTGCTGGAACAGTCCGTTCAGCGAGGCCGGCAGTGCGTTCGCGACCTGGGCCACGAAGACCGCACCGCAGGCGGCAGCCAGTGTTCCCGCGTAGCCCGGCGTCCGGGCGGCCCCCGCGGTTGGGCCCTGGGACATGGTCGTCCCGTTGTTGAGCGTCATTGCTGTTCTCCCTGGCTGGGGAAAGACGGACGTCCCGTGAGCGGGAGCCCGAAGAGGGTGCAATGCCGTGGAGAATGACACTCGCTTTACGTCACGTCAATGATGTATGCGTACAAGCAAGGTAATGGCCACCATGGAAACTGATTGCCTGGCCAGGTGTGTCAGTCCTGGTGAGACAGGTCCTGCTCCAGCGCGTCCGCTGAGGCTTGGAGGGTCTTGACCAGCGCCTGGAGCCGGTGCGGGTCGTAGCGCACGCTGGGCATCGAGACGGAGAGGCCGGCCAACGCTGTGCCGTCCCGGTCGCGCACCGGGACACCGACCGCGACGAGACCGCGTTCGGACCGCTCCCTGTTGACGGCGAAGCCGTTGCGGCGCATACGCCTGAGCTCCGTCCGCAGCCGCACGAGGTCGGGGCGGTCGGCAGGGCGGTCGCGGTAGCGCCCGGGGGCGTAGACCTCCTCGAGTTCCTCGTCGGTCAGGTCGGCGAGCAGAAGCAGTCCCGCCGTGGTGCGGTGGGCCGGGAAGACCATGCCCTCTCGGGAGCCGACTCGCAGGGCCTGCCGGCACTCGACGCTGGCGATGAACCGCGCGGTGTCCCCGGTGCGCACGATCAGGTTCGCGGTCTCGTCCACCAGGTCGACGACCCGGTGGAGGTGGGGAAGAGCCGCCGCGCGCAGCCGTGACACGAGGGACTGTGAGTGCGCGGCCAGTTCCAGCACCGGGCCCGCGCGGTAGACACGGTCCTCGCCCCGCACGGCGAAATCCCGGTAGACGAGCATCGCCAGGATGCGGTGGGCCGTCGACCTGGCGACGCCCAGACGCTCGGCGAGCTGTGCCACGGTCGCGCCCCCCTCCATCTGGAGGATGGTCGCCGCCCGCAGGGCATGGTCCACGCTGGCGATGGGATAGGGCGGCGGTGTCTTCAGCGGCTTGTCCATGATGATCCCTCGTGAATTCTGCTCTCCAGAATCTAGATGTTCCCGCTGTAGACGCGCGGCACGCTGAGCCTGTGACTGAGTCCTCCATCACCCAAGACATCACCGCGGGCTCCCCCGTCCGGCTGCAGGCCGTCGCCGAGGAGGGGCAACCCGAGGTCACCCCGGCGCTCGAGGAGCTGTACCGGGGCTTCGAGCAGGAACTCCTCGTCCCGCTGTGGACCGAGATCGGCGACCTGATGCCCGCCCACCCGCGCTCGCGCGCCGTGCCGCATCTGTGGCGCTGGGAGCGGCTGCGGGAGCTGGCGGACCGGGCCGGCGGACTGGTCCCCGTCGGCCGCGGTGGTGAGCGCCGGGCCATCGCCCTGGCCAACCCCTCGCTCGGCGGTCGGCCCTTCGCCACCCCGACGCTGTGGGCGGCCATCCAGTACCTCATGCCCGGTGAGGACGCTCCCGAGCACCGGCACACCCAGCACGCCTTCCGGTTCGTCGTCGAGGGTTCCGGCGTGTGGACCGTCGTCGGCGGCGACCCCGTGCCCATGAACCGCGGTGACTTCCTGCCGCAGGCCGGCTGGAACTGGCACGCCCACCACAACGCGACCTCCGAGCCGATGGCCTGGATCGACGGCCTGGACATCCCCTTCCAGTACGTCACCGAGGCGCAGTTCTTCGAGTTCGGGCGCGACGAGATCAGCGACGCCGAGCGGACCACACCCGAGCGGTCGCGCTCCGAACGCCTGTGGGGCCACCCCGGCCTGCGCCCGCTGTCGGCCGCACCCGCCACGCCCGGCAGCCCGCTGCTGTCCTACAAGTGGCAGTACACCGACGCGGCCCTGCGCGACCAGCTCCTGCTGGAGAAGCAGGGCTTCGGCGGCACCGTCGAGCCCGGCCACGCCGCGGTGCGCTACGCCAACCCGCACGACGGCTGCGACGTCCTGCCGACCATCCGCGCCGAGTTCCACCGCATCGCCCGCGGTGCCGAGACCGCGCCGACGCGCGAGACCGGCTCTTCCGTCTACCAGGTCTTCGACGGCTCCGGCGTGGTGACCGTCGGCGACACCACGTGGACGGTGACCCGCGGCGACCTGTTCGTGGTCCCGTCCTGGGAGCCATTCTCCGCCCGCTCCGAGGCCGGCGCGACCGATTCCGACTCCGGCTCCCTCGACCTGTTCCGCTTCTCCGACGCACCCGTCTTCGAGGCGCTCAAGCTCGACCGCACCGACCGCACCCAGAAGGACGCCTGACCATGAAGCTCGCCACCCTCCGCGCCGCCGACGGAACCCGGGCGGTTCGCCTCGACGGCGACGTCCTCGTGGATCTCGGGTACGCCGACCTGGGCGAGCTGTTCGCCGAGGACGGCTGGCAGACCAAGGCCGCCGCCGCATCCGGCGCCACGTACCCGGTCGAGGGCGCGGACTTCGCGCCGGTCGTGCCGAACCCGTCCAAGGTCGTCTGTGTCGGCCACAACTACACCAACCACATCAAGGAAATGGGCCGGGACCTGCCCGCCCATCCGACCCTCTTCCCGAAGTTCGCCGAAACCCTGCTCGGCGCGAACGACGACATCGTCAGGCCGGCCGAGACCGAGGCGTTCGACTGGGAGGTCGAACTGGCCGTGGTGATCGGCAAGGCGGTGCGCCGCGCCGACGAGCAGCAGGCCGCCGACGCCATCGCCGGTTTCACCGTCATGAACGACATCTCGGTGCGCGACTGGCAGTTCCGCACCATCGAGTGGACCCAGGGCAAGATCTGGGAGGCCACCACCCCGGTCGGCCCGTACGTCGTCACCCCCGACGAGGTCGGCGGCGTCCGCCCCGCACTCGGGGTGAAGACGGTCGTCGACGGCCAGGTCATGCAGCAGGACGACACCGGCACGCTGCTGTTCGACCCGGTCTTCCTGGTCCAGTACATCTCCACCGTCATCACCCTGCGCCCGGGCGACATCATCGCCACCGGCACCCCGGCCGGTGTGGGCAACGCCCGCGACCCCAAGGTCTTCCTGCTCCCCGGCCAGACCGTGGTCACCGAGATCGCCGGTCTGGGCGCCTGCACCAACAAGGTGGTCGAGGGATGACCGGCACGGCTGCCGGCACGCGGACCTTCGCCGACGCGCGCGGGTGGGTTCGCACCGGCACCGCTCTGCTGCTGGACGCCGCCGCGGGACTCGACGAGGCCGGCTTCTCGGCCCCCAGCGTGCTCCCGGACTGGACCCGCAAGCACCTCGTGGCGCATGTCGCCGCCAACGCCGACGCCTTGTGCAACCTGGTGCACTGGGCGGCCACCGGCGAGGAGACGCCGATGTACGGCTCCGCCGGGGAACGCGCCGCCGGCATCGCCAAGGGCCCCACCCTGTCGGCCGACGAACTGCGCTCCTGGCTGACCAACTCGGCGCACCGGCTCGCGGAGGGACTGGACGGACTCACCGACGAGCAGTGGCAGAGCAAGGTCGTCACCGCCCAGGGCCGCACCGTCCCCGCCACCGAGCTGCCGTGGATGCGCGCCCGCGAGGTGTGCGTCCACGTCGTGGATCTCGGCAGCGGCGTCGTCACCTTCGCCGACCTGCCCAGGGGCTTCCTGGCCGCCCTGGCCGAGGAGATCCGCGCCAAGCGCGGGCTGGCCGGGTTGCCCGACGGTCCGCTGCCCGAGGTCGCCGCCTGGCTGGCCGGCCGGCCCCACTCGCTCGCCGACGCCCCCGAGCTCGGCCCGTGGCTCTGACAGGAGAGTCCCATGTCCCAACCTGATGTGATCGTCGTCGGTGGCGGCATCGGAGGCCTCGGCGCGGCGTTCTCCCTGACCCGCCAGGGCCTCTCCGTCCGCCTGCTGGAGAGCGCCCCCGCCTTCGGCGAGGTCGGCGCCGGCATCCAGCTCGCCCCCAACTGCACCCGCATCCTCGACGACTACGGCCTCCTGGAGGAGGCGAAGAGCCTCGGCGTCGTCCCGGACGCGATGGTCATGCGCGACGCCGTCGACGGCGACGAGCTGACCCGGCTGGACCTGCGCGACCTGGAGAAGCGCTACGGCTACCCGTACCTGGTCATCCACCGCAGTGACCTGCACGGCCTGCTGCTGCGCGCCTGCGAGCGTGCCGGTGTCGAGCTGATCAACGCCGCGCAGGTGACGTCGTACGAGAACACCGACGGCGGCGCCCGCGTGACGCTCGCCTCCGGCGCGACGCACGAGGCCGGGGTCGTGATCGCGGCCGACGGCCTGCACTCCGTCGCCCGCAAGCTCCTCGCCGACGACCGGCCCGTCTCCTCGGCGTACGTCGCCTACCGCGGCACCGTCCCCGCCGAGCAGCCGCGGGTGACGTCCGTCGACCTCAGCGAGGTCGTGGTGTACGTCGGCCCGGGCTGCCACTTCGTCCACTACGGCCTGCGCGGAGGCGAGCTGCTCAACCAGGTCGCGGTCTTCGAGTCGCCCAAGGCCCTGGCCGGCCGGGAGGACTGGGGCACACCCGACGAGCTCGACACCGCCTTCGCCCGGACCTGCGACTTCGTCAGGGACGGCCTGCCGTTCATGTGGCGCGACAAGTGGTGGCGGATGTTCGACCGCGACCCGATCACGAAGTGGGTCCACGGCCGGATCGCACTGCTCGGCGACTCCGCGCATCCGCCGCTGCAGTACATCGCGCAGGGCGCGATCATGGCCGTCGAGGACGGCTGGGTGCTGGGCGAGCACGTCGCCCGCAACCGCGCCGAGGACGGCACGATCGACTGGCACGGCGCCCTCGCCGCCTACGAGGCCGTCCGCCCCGAGCACTGCCGACGGGTGCTGACCACCTCCCGGAAGTGGGGCGAGCTGTGGCACCTCGACGGGTTCGCACGCGAGCAGCGCAACGTGCTGCTGCGCGCCCGCGACACCTCCGACTACTCCTTCACCGACTGGCTGTACGGCCCCACCGCGCTGACGCCGGACGAGGAGCCCGAGATGTTCACGCCGATTCCGCTCGCCTCCACGGCCGCCGAGGATGCGGTGACGGCGGCTGGTACGGCATGAGCGACGCCTACCTCTACGCCGCCGCTCGCACCCCCTTCGGCCGGTTCGGCGGCGGCCTGTCCGGGGTGCGCCCCGACGACCTCGCCGCCACCGCGCTCACCGGCCTGCTCGCGCAGGCCCCGGACCTCGACCGCGCCGCCGTCGGCGACGTGGTGTGGGGCAACGCCAACGGCGTCGGCGAGGACAACCGCAATGTCGGCCGCATGGCCGTCCCGCTGGCCGGGCTGCCGGTGAGGTCCCCGCCACCACCGTGAACCGGCTGTGCGGCTCCGGCCTCGACGCCGCGATCATCGCCTCGCGCACCCTGGAGTCGGGCGACGCAGACGTCGTCGGCGCCGGCGGCGTGGAGTCCATGACCCGCGCGCCCTGGGTGGTGCCCAAGCCGGACCGCGCCTTCCCGGCCCGCGGCATCCCGCCCGGCTCCTACGTCGACCTCGGCATCGGGCAGCCGACCCGGATCGCCGAGCAGCTGCCACCCGACGCGGGCATCGTGCTGCACACCGAGAACGGCATGCTCGGCATGGGCCCGGCCGCGGTGGGCGACGAGGTGGACCCCGACCTCACCAACGCCGGGAAGGTTCCGGTCACCGAGTTGCCCGGGGCGGCGTACTTCCATCACGCCGACTCCTTCGCGATGATGCGCGGCGGCCACCTCGACGTGTGCGTGCTCGGGGCTTTCCAGGTCTCCCGGCGGGGCGACCTGGCGAACTGGCACACCGGCGACCCGGACCGCGTTCCCGCCGTGGGCGGCGCGATGGACCCGGCCGTGGGGGCGCGCCGGGTGCTGGTGATGATGAAGCTGTTCGCCCCGAGACGGCGCCCCGAAGCTGGTGCCCGTGTGCACGTACCCGCTGACCGGCGTCGGCTGCGTGAGCCTCGTCTACACCGATCACGGCGTCTTCGAGCCCGGTCCGGACGGGGTGCGCGTGCGGGAGACGTACGGCATCACGGTGGCCGAACCGCGCGAGCGGCTCTCTGTCGAACTGCTCGTCTGAAGGCGTGGGCGCCGCTGCGGTGACGGCCCACGGCACCGGCCCCCCGGGACGCTTTACACACCGTCCATGACCCGAGCAGGGTGTCAGCGGCGGAACCGGTCCGTACGTCCGGCGTGCGACGTGGGGCTAGGATCTCCGGCATGGCGAACCTTCGACAGGCGCAGAAGCAGATGACGCGCCGCCTGCTGCTGGAGTCCGGGCTCGAGCTGTTCACCGCGAAGGGTTACGCCGCCACCACGGTCGACGACATCGCGACCGCGGCGGGCACCACCCGGGTGACCTTCTACGCCTACTTCCCTTCCCGCAGCGATCTGATGAAGGCGCTCATCGACGAGCGGCTCAACGAGGCGCTCCAGCGCGTCCGTTCGCCCGAGCACGGCTCCACGGCGCAGGACCTGGTCGCCACCGTGGCCGACGGGGCGCCGGAGGCGATCGGCGCCTGGCTGCGCCGCACCGCCGGCAGCTGGAGCGAGATCCGGCCGATCATCCGCGTGGGCCGGGACGCCGCGGCGGTCGACCCGGAGCTGCGCGACCTGGTCGAGCGGTGGTTGGAGGAGGCCATCAGTGACATCGAGGACGGCCTGACGCAGGCCGGGCGCTTCGACCGCCACCAGCGCCGCTTCCGGGGCGTGCTGGCGATGGCCGAGCTGGACTACGTCGCCCAGCACTGGGGCGATGCCGACTGGAGGCTCACCCGCGAGCAGATGCTCGACGAGCTGAGCGCCAGCTGGGTGCGGCTGCTGACCTGACCGCCACGGGCGGGACAGGTCCTCTCACCGCTCGGTCGGTCGCGGCGTCGAGCAGCAACGCCCGCAGCCGGGCGACGAAGCGGCGGTCGGCCGACCGCGGATTCCAGACCATGTGGACGCCGGGCCCGGGCAGCGGGCACGGGAACTCCTCGACCCGCGGCGCGGCGAGGGTGCGCATGGTGGCGGCCACCCGGTAGCTCAGCAGGGCGACGCCCCCGGCGCGGGCCGCGTGGAACGGCAGCGGCAGCGCAGATCATCGACTTCCCCTCCTTCGCCTCCCCGCGAGCCTCGGCGTCGAAGATGCCGCGGCCCACCGAGCCCTCGGCCAGGCCGTCGGCCGTGACCGGCGTCGTCCTTGGCCTTGATCCGCCCCTTCGGTCCGGGCAGGGCGCGGGGCGAGAGGTTTTCGGCGAGGGCGGCGGGCAGCCGGGTGTGCACCGGCGGGTCGGACGCCGGCCAGGTGCCGGTCAGGCCCTGGTCGGCCGCCGGATCGAAGGCGATCTACATCGACGAGGGACGACTCCCGGTCGGCGAGGGCGTTATGGATGACCTCATAGCGCGTGCCCCTCGGTGAAAGTGGCCCCCGTCGCGTCCATCGAATGATTCACACGGCCTGGCTCGGTGCCCGTGCCGTGCTCTGATGCCGCGCTCCAGCGCAACCCCGTGGCCAATGTCTTCTCGTGATGTACGTTTCATTGACGTCATGTAAACCGAATGGCTACCGTGACGGGCAGCCACAGGGTGCACCGCCGCACCCACACCGGACACGTGAGGCAGCCATGAGCGTGAACAGCAACACCGTCCACACCGTCCTGGGCCCCGTGCCCGCCGATGAGCTGGGCGTCGTCTCGGTCCACGAGGCGTTGCTGTCGGTGCTCCCGGGTGCCGAGCACGCCTTCGACATCACCCTGGGCCGCGCCGAGATCTTCGAGACGCTCGCCGGCAAGCTGCGCGACTTCCGCGCCCACGGCGGCGGCACCGTCGTCGACAGCACCGGCATGTTCCACGGCCGCGACGTCAGGCTGTACGAGGCCCTGTCCCGCGCAACCGGCGTGCACATCGTCACCTCGACCGGCCAGGGGCCCGAGGAACTGCTCGGGGGCTACTTCCTCACTCCGCAGACCAACCCGCCGACCCCCTGGCCGGCCGAGAAGTTCGCCGACCTCTTCACCCGGGAGATCACCGAGGGCATGGTGGTCCCGCGCGTGGAGCGCCGCGGCCCCGCCGGACTGGTCGCCACCGCCGCCACCCGCGCCGGCATGACCCCGACCGACGAGAGCCTGCTGCGCGGAGCTGCCCGCGCCGCCCTCGCCACCGGCGTCGCCGTCTCCCTCCGGTACGGCGGCGACGCCGTAGGGGAACTCGACGTCGTCCTGGACGAGAAGCTGCCGGCCGAGCGGGTCGCCGTCGGCGGACTGGACCGCAGGGACGCCGTCGCGGCCGGCGCACCCGAGAAGGTGGCCGACCGCGGCGCCCACCTCGTCCTCGACCACATCGGCACCGAGGACGCCGAGCACCTCACCGACGCCGAACGCGCCGCCCTGGTCGCCGAGCTCGTGCGGGCCGGGCACGCCGACCGGATCCTGCTCTCCGTCGGCGCGACCGGCGTGGCCAAGGGGCACCCCGCGAACGACCTGCCGTACAGCCACGTGCTGACCGCCTTCGTGCCGCTGCTGACGGCGCACGGCGTCGGCGACGACGACGTGCGGCGCATCCTCGAGGCCAACCCGCGCGATCTGCTCGCGATGCGCTGAACGCGCCGTCCCGATCGACTGTCAAGATCTTTTCCGAAGGTGAGTGTTGTGTCGCGAGTGAACACCGTCCTGGGGCCGGTCCCCGCCGAGGAACTGGGCTTCGTGGCGATCCACGAGCACGTCGGCTACGGCATGCCCGGCTCCGAGCTGGACACGAAATGGTGGAAGACCCCCGAGCAGCGTCACGAGGAAACCGTCCCGAAGCTGCGCAGGTTCCACGAGTTGGGCGGCGGCACCTTCGTCGACGCGACCGGCATCTGCAACGGCCGCGACGTCGACCACTACAAGTCGCTGTCGGCGAAGACCGGCGTCCACATCGTCGCCTGCACCGGCTTCGTCGGCGGCGACACCGCCCTGCCGCACTTCGCCCGTGCCGACGTCGACTACCTGACGCGGCAGTTCGTCCACGAGATCACCGTCGGCATCGGCGACACCGGCAGCCTCGCCGGCGTCGTCAAGGTCGGCGTGAGCCGGGGCGGCCGCATGACCGACCTGGACAAGCGCATCTACCGTGCCGCCGCCCGCGCCGCGCTCACCACGGGCGTACCGATCCTGACCCACCTCGCGATCGACGCCGAGAACGCCATCGCGATCTTCGAGGAAGAGGGACTCCCCCTGCACCGCGTGCTCTTCGGGCATGTCGACGACGGGGTCAACGCCGACAGGACGCGCGACGTCTGGATCGCCGAGCAGGGCGGGCGCATCGGCTTCGACACCTTCGGCTACGAGACCGAGCTGCCCGACCCCCCGTTCTGGGCACGTCCCCGCAAGGAGCGCCTGGACCACTTCCTGCGCTTCGTCGACGGGGGCCGCCGGATCCGGCAGGTCCTCGCCTCCGCCGACGCCAACTGCTCCCCGCTGGGCTGGCCGGGCGTCAAGGGCCACACCGTCAACTACCTCTTCGACGACCTGATCCCGGACCTGCGGGCCGCCGGCCTCGACGACGCCGCCATCCGGACGATCTTCGTCGGCAACCCCGCCGACTTCCTGACCATCCAGAAGTAAGAGAGACCCCCATGCAGTCCTCGGACCTGAAGAACCTGAAGATCGCGATCGTCGGAGCGGGATACGGCGGCGCGGCGGCGGCCAAGGCCCTCAGCCTGCTCGGCGCGGACGTCACCGTCCACGAGCAGGCCAACCGCATCCGGGAGGTCGGCGCCGGCATCGGTCTGCGCCCCGCCACCATGAACCGGTTCCGCCAGTGGGGGATCTTCGACGCGATCGACCGGGTCAGCTCGCCCAGCGAGTGCTTCGAGATCCTCACCGCCACCGGCGACCCGATCATGAAGGAAGCGTGGCCGGCTGACGGCGAGCAGACCCACACGCACCTGATCCACCGCGGCGACTTCATCGAGGCGCTGCTCGGCGTGCTGCCCGAGGGCATGGTGCGCCTCGGCCACCGGCTCGAGACCGTCGAGGACAAGGGCGGCAGCTCCGTCCTGACCTTCGCGGACGGCACTACCGTCGAGGCGGACCTCGTCGTCGGCGCCGACGGCATCAAGTCGGTCGTCCGGCAGCGGCTGTTCGGCGAGAGGGGCCCGGTGTTCTCCGGCGAGCACGCCTACCGCGCCGTCATCTCCGTGGACGACGCCCACGGCATGGTCACCGACGACAACCTGCGCATGTACATCGGCCGCGGCACCAAGATCTACCTGCTGCCGCTGCGCCACCGGAACCAGGTGTCCTTCGACATCACCGCCCTGTGCCCGGACAGCACGTGGACGCCGCAGGCCACCAAGGAGGACATGCTGCGCACGGTCGAGGGCTTCGACGAGCGCCTGGTCGACATCACGCGCGGCCTCGACATGGACACCGTGAACATCCGCGCCGTCTACGACATCGACCCGGTCGACACCTGGCACTCCGACTCCGTCGTCCTCGTCGGTGACGCCGCGCACTCGATGCTGCACCACCAGGGCCAGGGCGCCAACTCGGCCATCGAGGACGCCGGCGCGCTCGCCGACGCCCTGCGCGGGGCGGACTCCCTGAAGGAGGGCCTCGCCCTGTACCAGGCCACCCGCAAGCCGGTCACCGACAAGCTGCAGGCCATCTCGCGGCAGGGCTGGACCGAGGACGAGATCAACGACGTCTTCCCCGGCCAGAAAACCGCGGCCGCCGCGACGAAGGAGTGAGATCATGCCGCTGCACCCCGAGATCGCGACGTTCCTCGCGACCCTCCCGCCCCCGCCCGAGGGCCCGCTCGACCCGGTCGCGATGCGCGCCGCGGAAGAGGCACACATACCCCCCGTCGAGGAGCGCCTGCCGCTGCACGCGGTGGATGACCTGACCGCGCACACCGCCTCGGGTGACGTGCCGGTGCGCGTCTACACGCCCACCGCCGCGGACCGCCACGGCCTGCTCGTCTACTTCCACGGGGGAGCGTTCTTCCTCGGCAGCCTGGAGACGCACGACCACGTGACGCGCTCGCTGGCGAAGGAGACCGGGCTCAAGGTGGTCTCCGTCGGCTACCGCCGGGCGCCCGAGGCCGCCTTCCCGGCCGGTCTCGACGATTGCCACGCCGTGACCCGGTGGGCCGCCGAGCAGGGCGAGAGCCTGGGCTGGGACGGGACGACCCTCGCCCTCGCCGGGGACAGCTCCGGCGGCACCTTCGTGGCCGCCGTGGCGGCCCGGGCACACGACGACGGCTTCGACCGGATCACCCACCAGGTCCTCTACTACCCCTCGCTGGACCTGGACTTCGACGAGGACCGGTACGCCTCGCTGCGGGAGAACGCGGTCGGCTACGGCCTGGAGACAGCAGGCCTCAAGCCGTTCAACTCCTTCTACCTCGACAGCGGCGCCGACCCCGCGGACCCGCTGGTCTCCCCGGTCAAGCGGAAGGACCTGAGCGGACTGCCGCCGGCCCTGGTCGTCACCGCCGAGTTCGACCCGCTGCGTGACGAGGGCGAACTCTACGGCCGCCGCCTCCGGCAGGCCGGCGTGGCGGCGAGGGTGAGCCGGTACGAGGGCGCCGGCCACGGGTTCGTCCAGCACTTCTCCCGGCTCCCCGAGTACTACCGGGTCTTCACCGAGACCCGCGACTTCCTCACCCGGCGCTGAGCCGGCCGCCGTCGCGCACGAGTTCGGAAAGAGGACCATGACACACGACGTCACCGTCCACCCCCTGGTCTCGCCATGGGGCCGGTTCGGTCTGTCCAGCTTCTTCGTCGACGCACCCGAACCGGCGATCGTCGACACCGGGATCGCCAGCTCGCCCGCCGAGGGCATGGCCCCGGCACTGGAGGCGATCGGGCGCCGCATCGAGGACGTGCGCTGGATCCTGCTGACGCACGGCCACATCGACCATGTCGGCGGGGCGCACGCCCTGTGGGAACTCACCGGCCGGCGCGCACAGGTGGTGATCCACGAGGCCGACGCACCGATGCTCCGCTCCCGGCGGTCGCACGTCGAGGAGTACCGCGCCGGACGCGGCCGGTACCTCCGCGACGCCGAGGGCGAGGCCGGGGTGGCGGCGGCCGCGCACGCCGTCATCTCCGGGGAGATGGAACCCTCCCTGCTCGTCCGGGGCGGGGAGACTCTCTCCCTCGGTGGCGACGTCACCGTCTCGGTGCACGCGATCCCGGGTCACACCCCCGGCTCGGTCGCCTACGTCCTCGACGGGCAGCGCTCGGTCTTCGTCGGTGACGCCGTGCAGGTCCACGGCGCCGCCAACGGCTTCCCCGGCTACACCGACCCGGCCGGCTACCGCGGCAGCCTGCGGTACCTGCGGGACGAGATCCGCCCGCGGCGCCTGTACCTCGGCCATCCGTACCGCCGCGCCGACGGCACCCCGTACGGCGTCGAGCTCGACGAGGCGCAGGCCCGGGAGGCCCTCGCCCAGAGCCTCGCCGCCGAGCACCGGGTCGCCGAGGCCGCCTGCGCCTGCCTCGACGCCGGCCTCGGCGAGACGGACTCGCCGTACTCGCCCTTCACCCCCGTCGCCGACGCGCTCGGCTACACCGGCGACCCGGCGCTGGAGCCGTCGCCCTTCTTCACCTCGCTGCACGGCTACCGCGCGCAGCACCACCAGACCGTGCAGTACAGGAGCTTCGCACCATGACAGACCTTCACACCATCCGGGCGGGCGAGCAGGCCATCGCCGTCCACAAGGACCTGCGGGTGCCGATGCGGGACGGCGTCGAACTGGCCGTGGACGCGTACCACGGCATGGACGACGCGCCCCGGCCGGCCCTGATCGCGATGAGCGCCTACGGCAAGGAGCTGCAGGCCCTCGCCCTGACCACGCCCCCGCAGCGCCGGCCCAGCCCGATGTGGGACGGCTGCATCGAGGCCGGTGACATCGCCCGCGTCGTCCGCGAGGGATACGTCCACGTCATCGGCGACATGCGCGGCACGGGCGACTCCGGCGGCGAGATGATCGGCAACTACAACGCCGGCGGAGTCCCCCAGGGACAGGATCTGCACGACCTGATCGAGTGGGTCGCCGCGCAGCCGTGGTGCGACGGCAACGTCGGCATGATCGGCATCTCCTACTTCGGCTCGATGCAGGTGCTCGCCGCCGCCGAACGCCCGCCGCACCTCAAGGCGATCTTCGTCAGCGGCGGCCACTTCGACTTCTACGAGACGACGTACCACGGCGGCGTCATGTGGTTCATGCCGCGGGCCGCCCGCGAGGGCCGCGGCGGCGACTCCGGCATCGCGCACACCGACGTGAAGTCCCGCATGCAGGAGGTCCACAGCCCCGAGAAGCTGAGGAAGCTCGTCGACGAGCGGCTCAACGACCCGGACGTCGCGGCCTGGCCGAACCTCGTCCACGTGCTCAAGTACCCCAAGAACCGCGAGTTCTGGTTCGACATCGTCATGAACCCGCTCGACGGCGACTGGTACGAGGAACGCAATCCCGTCAACCTGGCCCGGAACATCGACATCCCGGTCTACCTCCAGATCGACCAGGGCCGCGGTTGGACGGTGGACGGTCACATCGAGCTCTTCAACGTGCTCAAGGGGCCCAAGAAGCTCGACATCGGCTCCTACCCCCCGATGCAGTCGCGTCCCTGGATCGAGGAGCACGACACGATGTTCCGCTGGTACGAGTACTGGCTCAAGGGCATCGACAACGGAATCATGGACGAGCCGGCCGTGAGCGTCTTCGTGGAGGGCTCGCGGGAGGTCGTCACCGCGGCGCAGTGGCCGCCGAAGGAGAACCAGCACAGGTCGCTCTACCTGCGCCCGCGGCACAAGCTCTCCTTCGAGCCCGAGTACATGGGTACCGGACACGCCGCCCCTGACGGCTTCTACCAGGCACCGCTCACCGTCACCGACAAGGTCGAGGTGCTCAGGTGGAGCACGGAGCCCTTCGAGGAACCCACCGAGATGATCGGCACCGGCGCGGCGCACCTGTTCGCCGAGATCGACCAGGCCGACACCAACTTCATCCTGCGCCTGTGGGACGAGGCACCCGGCGGCAAGCGGCAACTGATCACCACCGGCTACCTCAAGGCGTCCCACCGGGAACTCGACGAGGAGCGCACCACCGAGGGCGACCCGTACCACCCGCACACCCGGGCGGTGCCGGTGGAGCCCGGGCAGATCGAGGAGTACGTGCTGCGGCTCTACCCGTTCGCCGCGACGTTCCGGCCGGGTCACCGCCTGGTGGTGGAGCTGTCGAACGATGAGCCCCTGGCCGACGCGCACAACGCGCTGCTGCCGCCGGACGCCTTCCACCTCCCGGTGGGCCGCCCCGTCACCCACAAGATCTACCGCGACGCCGCACACCCGTCCCGTCTGGTGCTGCCGTTCACGACGGCACCGGCCGCGGACGCGACCCGGTAACGCGCCGCACGCGACAGGAGCGGGCGGGCTCGCTCAGCACGGATGAGCTGCAAGGGCGTCCTGACGGGGGATCCGTTGCATCCGTCGGCCGCCCGCCCGCCCGCCCGCCCGATGCGATGAGGCGAGGCAGAGCACCTCGCTCCTGACGCTCGTCTGACGCTCCGAAGGCCTGCCTGTCCGTCCAAAGACGGAGAAACATCGTCTGAGCTGGTGTTTTCCGCCCCCGTTTCGTGTGACATCTTTCCGATGACGCATCATGTGGAGTGCGTGGCGATTCTTGAGCCCGCTGAAAAAGGCTCCTGACCTGCGCTTCTTCGGTTCCTGTTGGTTGGGTGCGGGGTAGGCCGACCTGTTTGCAGGAACGCACGACGGCCTGGGGCGAACTCAGCCTCGCTCCCTGAGCTCGCCCTCCCCCTGAGCGTGAGTCAGCATGGGCGCCACTACGGGAGGACACCTACTCGGTCGCATGAGCTCCACCAACTCGCCTCCCCGGGACCCGTGCAGGCCAGGCGCCCGGCCCGATTCCCTCACTTGGCCGGACCGGGAGTCCGCGGTGTCTGACCGAGTATCGTGCAAGGTGATCGGTAGAGCCGCCGTGCGGCCGAGCCCGGGGAACTGGGGGCAAGAGCGTGGATGACGTACCTGGCGTGGGCGGGTGCCCCGCCGTGCCGCCACGTGGTGCGGTACTGCAGATCAATCCGTTGCCTGACAGTTCGGGGCTGGGGGCGATAGGGGAGATCAGCATGAACACGCGGTCCGTATGGCAGCAGGCGCTGAATCAGCTGGTCGAGCGTCGCACGGATGTGCTGCACGTGGATCTGTCCCGGGTGAGGTTCGTGGATGTGGCCGGTGTGACGGACCTGGCGGTCACCGCCCAGCGTCTCCCCGAGGGGCAGCGGATCGTGCTTCACGGACCACCGCCGCAGTTGCCACGCATCCTCAAGCATTTCTGGCCCGATATCGCCGCGATCGAGGTGGCTGCGTGATGAGCACAGCCACCTCGCACGAGCCGTTCGTTCACCCGGCTCTCTTCTACCGCGGCACGGACCAGTACATCGAGGGCACGGTTCCCTTTTTGCGGGAAGGGCTGGACGCCGGTGAGCCCGCAGCCGTCGCCGCTCCGCCGGATCGCCTGGAGCTGATCCGCGAGGGGCTGGGTGAGCGAGCAGCGGAGGTGCGCTTCATCGACATGACCCAGGCCGGCCGCAACCCCGGCCGCATCATCCCCAGCGTGCTGCGCAAGTTCGCCGACGCCCAGCCGAGCGCCCGCCGGGTCCGCATCATCGGCGAGCCGATCTGGCAGGGTCGTTCCGCCGTCGAGTACCCGGCGTGCGTCCAGCACGAGGCGCTGATCAACACCGCTTTCACCGGGCGCGCGGTGACCATCCTGTGCCCCTACGACGCCGGCCAGCTGGACAAGCAGGCCCTCAGCGACGCCCTGGCGACCCACCCGGTCGTCATCGACGCCGATGGCCAGACGCAATCCACAGCCTATGGTCCCGAGCAGATCATCGCCCGCTACAACGAGCCACTGCTCGCCCCCCTCGAAGCCGCGGCCCGCCCGTTCGCCGCCCAGACACTGCCCGACACCCGCGACTTCGCCGTGTCCCAGGCGCGGTCCCTGGGCGTGTCCGGCGTGAGCCTGGGAGATCTGGAACTCGCGGTGGCGGAGCTGACCACCAACAGCGTCATCCACGGCGCCGGTTCGGGGACACTGCGGATCTGGGCCGAGAGCGACCGGATCGTCTGCGAGATCCACGACGGCGGACAGCTGGCCGATCCCCTGGCCGGCCGCCGGCCGCCGAATCCCACGCAGCCCGGCGGCCGTGGACTCCTACTCGTCCACCAACTCGCCGACCTCGTCCGCGTCCACACCGGCCCCGACGGCACCACCATTCGCTGTTACCTCCCCAGCTGACCACGACCAGGTGACGGGCCCGCTCAACACAGCACACGTATGGGTACGGGAGTACGGGGTATGCGCTGCGCCGTCGGCAGTTTTGCAGGCGGTAGCGGTCGGCTCGAACTTTGGGAGGGCACAGCATGGCGGTCATGAGCATTGCGGCGGCACTGGACGCACGAACGAGCGAGCTGCCGGAGGTCGCCGACCCCTCCCGGGTGGCGCCCAAGGGCGCTCGCCAGCTCTCCCGGCTCTTCTTCGAACAGCTGACGGTCCTGGAAGAGGGCACCCCCGAGTACAGCTACGCTCGCGGAACGCTGATCGAGATGAACATGTCCCTGGTCCGATACGCGGCCGGCCGTTTCCGCAGCCGCGGCGCGGAGGAGATGGAGGACATCGTCCAGGTCGGCATGATCGGCCTGATCAAGGCCATCGACCGGTTCGAGCTGACGCGCGAAGTGGAGTTCACCTCGTTCGCGATCCCCTACATCGTGGGCGAGATCAAGCGGTTCTTCCGCGACACCACCTGGGCCGTGCACGTGCCGCGCCGGCTGCAGGAAGCCCGCGTCGAACTCGCCCGCGCCACCGAGGAACTGCGAAGCCGACTCGGCCGCACGCCCACGGTCCAGGAGCTGTCGGAGCTGATGAGCCTGTCCGAGGAAGAGGTGCGGGAGGCTCGTCTGGCCGCCAACGGCTACAACTCCTCCTCCCTGGACGTCGCGATCGGCGGGAGCGAAGACGGCGAAAGCGCCCTGCAGGACTTCATCGGTGCCGAAGACCAGGCGCTGGAACTGGTGGAGGACTTCCACACCCTGGCCCCGCTGCTCGCCGAACTCGATGAGCGGGACCGGCAGATCATCCATATGCGGTTCGTGGAAGAACTCACCCAGGCCCAGATCGGCGAACACCTGGGCGTGTCCCAGATGCACGTCTCCCGACTCCTGTCACGGACCCTGAGCCGCCTGCGTGAAGGCATGCTCACCCACCGCTGAGGCCCACCGGCAACGCGATGCCAGGTCCGCAGAGTCCGTCGGCGGATGCCGTCCAGAACCGGGCGACCGTGCTGCCGTCGAGGTGGGGTGCATAGACGTCGGTCGATGAAGGCGGCGGACGAAATGGGGATGACTCTGGGCCCAGTAGGAGTGGTTCCTTGCCGTCGCTGCCCGCGATGTAGGCGATGGCCCATGTGTAGAGCAGGGCTTCGCGGAAGTCGTCCGACGGGGCGCCTGGAAGGACGACGGACGTGTGGCCAAGAGGCTGTCCCGTCATCGGTGTGCGTAAGGCGGTTGAGGCGAATGTCGTGCTGTGCCGAGTGCGCCGTCGAAGTGATGGCCATACGCCGGAGCCGACCTGGACACCATGACGCCGATACCCGCGAGCACCGCAGGGACCTGCCGTACGCCTTCACCAGACAGCTCCTCCCGGCCGCCCCCGACCTACATGCCCGCGGTGCCCGTCCCCGGCGAAGTTCCAGCGCGGTGGAGAGAGACGTTCGAAGCCTCAGCCCACCGGCTCAGGAGCTTCGACAGTCTCCCGTTCCGCCCACTCGATCTGCCTCACGCGCGGGTCAGGCGAGTCCTACGGGAGGGGGTGTGCGCAGCGCGATCATGGCGACGTCGTCATCGTTGTCGCTGGGGCGGACCTGGTCCAGCAGCAAGTCGCAGAAGGAGTCGAGGGGGCGGTGGGCGAGGGAGGCCGCGTGTCGGCGCAGCCGGTCAAGCCCGTGATCGATGGAGTGGTGCGGGGATTCGACCAGTCCGTCGGTGTAGAGCAGGAGCGTGGCCTGGGGTGGCAGGACGGTGACGGCGTCGGGGCGAGGTCTGGTGACTCCGGTTCCGAGGAGTATGCCGTGAGCCTCGTCGAGGTAGCGGGTCTGACCGTCGTGGGTGATGAGCAGGGGCGTCGGGTGGCCGGCGTTCGTCCAGCGCAGGCGCCACAGTGTGTCATTCCCGAGGGTGAGCCTGGCGAGGATCATGGTGGCCATGGGTACCTCGGCTATATGCATCACGGCATCGTCAAGCCGTGTGACGACGGCGCTGGGTGCGGCCTCGGGGTGGGACCAGGCGAAGGCGCGGAGCATGTTGCGGACCTGCGCCATGCCGGCTGCGGCGTCGAGATCGTGTCCGACGACGTCGCCGATGGCCAGTGCGTGGGCGTGGGCGGCCAGAGCAAAGGCGTCGTACCAGTCACCGCCCACGGATGAGGCGTCCGGAGCGGGTACGTAGCGCGCGGCCATCTCCAGCCCGGGCAGGACGGGCAGCTGGGGCAGCAGGTGGCGTTGCATGGTCTCGGCGACTTTGCGCTGGCGCTGGTACAGGCGCGCGTTGTCCAGCGCCAGGCCCGCCCGGCGGGTGAGGTCCTCCAGCAGCGGCAGGTCGGCAGGGGTGAAAGCGTCATGACGCTGGGCGCGGCCCAGGGTCAGGGCGCCGAGTACGTCCCGCAGTCCGCGAATGGGTGCGATGACGGCGGAATGCATACCTGTCGCGGTGAACAGGCGCTGCTGCTCGACCGCTATGCCGGAGTCGGGCGGACCTTGGTAGGTGGCGGGGCCGGCGAGGGAGGAGGCGGCGCCGCGCAGGGCCCGTGACAGGGGCATCGGTGACTCTGCCGGCACGGGAGGCATCGGGCCTTGCAGGTCGTCCCGCTCGACGAGGATGCCGTCCTTGTGCTCCATCACGAGAACGCGTCGTACTTCGTCACGTTCGGTGAGCAGGTCGAACACGGCCCAGTCCGCGAGCCGGGGCACGGTCAGGGCCGCCAGCCGGTGCAGCGCCTCGTCCGCGTCCAGGGTGGATGTGAGCTGCGTGGTTGTCTCCGCCAGCAGGGACAGGCGGTCCAGTTCCGCCAGCGGCGCGGAGTGCCCGCCGTCGGTGTGGCGCACGTCCCCTGGCTTCGGCTCGTACAGCATCGCCAGCGCACCTGTCCCGCCCGGACCGGGTGAGTAGGGCGTGACCAGCCAGGACAACTGGACGAGAGTGCCGTCCCCGCAGGCGAACCATTCGGCGTCGCCATGTCTGGTGTCCCCCGTGAGGATGGCCTTCCTCATCAGGCAGCGCGTGCGCGGCACCGAGTGCCCGTATCTGTCCCGGTGCAGCAGGTCGTGGAAGTCCTGACCGACGAGTTCTGAGGCTTCCCTGCCCAGCAGGCTTTGGGCCGCGCTGTTGACCGCGACGATGAGGCCATCGTCATCGACCGCGATGGCGGACGCCCGCAGGTTTTCCAGCGTTCCGTCGAGCAGGGCGCAAGAATGCGCCTGATGCCCGGACAGGGGAACACTTTCCCTCCCAGGAGCGGCGACGTCGTCCATGTTCCTCCTCTGTTCAAGCCCGAATCGAGTCGAGTACCCCAACCGGATTCCGGCATGTATCGAAGGCTCGTCTTCCCTGCTGCGACTGCTCGAGCACGTCCTGGTGGTGCAGGAAGAAGCTGTCCTTGAAGTCCCGAATGCCGGTCGCGAGTGATGAGGAGGAATGGACTGTTGCTCTTGACGCTCTCGGCGCACGCATGCGGAGCAATGAGCCGGGAAACGGTCCCTGAGCTGGTGTTTTTCGTGACTCGTCTGGGACGACATCTTTTCGACGAGTCACGGATCGGCCCCAGCTCCTGCACGAGGGCGGGGACCGGACGCTGCTCGCCCGCCGAGTGCGACCACACTTCTTAGCGGCCCAGGCCACGAGACCGCCCGATTCTCCTCGGATGAATCTGCTGTTCGGGGACTCGCCTGTGAATGTCGGAGCCGCCCTCTACCGTGGAGATCCGGATGCCGCCGAAGCGGTGGGGGAGGGGGGACAGGCATGCGCAGGGTTCCACCGGAGATGTTCCGGTTCACGACGGTGGAGAGGTCCGATTTGTACGGGGCGGTGCTGAACGCCTTCGGTGTGGCCGGCGAGCACCTGGAGACGGCCCTGGGGCTCGATGCGGTGCGCGAGCAGCTGCGCGGGGTGGGCTGGGCGGCGGCGGTCGAGGATGAGGAACTGCATGAGGCGCTCAGGAAGCTCGTGCAGTGGGAGCTCCTGGACGTGGTGCACAACCACGCGGAGAACTACCGCACGGCCGAGGAATACGAGCGGCGCAACCTGCAGTACTCGCTGACCCGACGGGGTGAGGCCGCTCTCGCCGGAGTTCGGCACGCGCTTGAGGTTCTTGCCTCCACGGGGGCGCTGCAGACGGCCGTGCTGGAGGCGATCGCCGACAGGCTGGACGAGCTGTGCCTGCTGTCCGATGAACCCGCCTCGGCCGACCGCCGGATCTTCAGCACGCTGCGGGAGCTGGAGGGGCATCTGGAGGCCCTGGTGGAGAACACCAAGGCGTTCAACGGCGAACTGCAGCGGCTCCTGCGCGCAGAGGGCGCGGATCTGGAAGTTTTCCATGAGGTCAAGGCCGCCACCGTCGCCTATCTACAGGAGTTCTTGGTCAACCTCGACCGGCGTGGGGGGATGGTCGCCGCCGCCGTGGCCCGGGTGGAGGAGCGGGGGACCGCCGTGCTGCGAGAGCGAGCCCTGCGCGGCGCCGAGCTGCCGCCGGTGGCTGGTGAGGATCCCGCGGCCGGCTGGCTGGAGAGCAGGCGGGCGCGCTGGGCGGGTCTGCGGGCATGGTTCCTTCCGGACGAAGGGGCGCGGCCCCGGATCGAGCAGCTGCATGACATCGCCCGGCGGGCCATCGTCTCCCTCCTGCAGGTTCTGGAACGGATCAACGAGTCGCGGCGCCGCTCCTCCAGCGCGGTGCAGGACTTCCGGGAACTGGCGCGCTGGTTCGCGGCGGCCCCCGCTGAAGAGGACCTGCACCGGCTGTGGTCGACCGCCTTCGGCCTCGGCCCGGCCCGCCACGCTCACCTCGCGCACCCCGACCCGGAGTTGATTCCGTCGTCCCTTTCCTGGTCCGAAGCCCCGCCGGTGGAGGTGTCGGCGCTGCTGCGGACCAGCGGACGGACGGAGCGCTTCACCCGTACGGCCAAGGTGCGAGATGTCGCGGCCGTCAGGGCGGAGCGCGCCGAGCGGGCCCGAGTGGAGCGAGCGGAACTCGCGCGCGCGTGGCAGGAACTGGAGACGGACGGACCCGTGCGCCTGTCCTCCTTCGGCGCGCTGGATCCCGCTGTCTTCGACCGCCTGCTCGACCTGCTGGGTCGGGCTTTGTCCGCCCGGCCGGACGTGGCCGGTCTGCGGCGTGCCACGACGGGAGACGGCCGGGTGGAGATCGTGCTCGTGCCGCCTCCCGATGAGCGCACCGCCGTATTGCACACCGCGAAGGGTTCACTGACCGGTCCGGACTACGTCCTCCACATCACCGCGGCGGGCGGAGCGAACGCCCTCCCGGCCGGCCGCGCCGCGTGGCAGGAGGCGGCGGGATGAGCACGCTGGCCAACCAACTGGCCGTTGCGGAACGGGAGGAGGTCGCGCGCGCCATCCGCCTCCTCCTGGCTCGCCCCCTACTGACCGTGGCTGCCGAGCCGACCGGCTTCGAACTGGTACGACGCCGTCGCGAGCCGCTGGCCCAGTGGTTCGATTACACGTGTGGCTGGAGTCTGGTCGTGGAGCCTCGCCGCGGGTACGCCCGCCTCACCAAAGTCCGCGCGAACCCGGACAGCTCCCGACCGGCCCGCAGGGCCCGCTCCGGCCGGGCCCCGTTCGACCGCCGACGCTACGTTCTGCTGTGCGTGACCGCGGCCGAGTTGCTGTCGATGCCGATGACAACCATCGGCATGCTCGCCGATCGCGTCGTACAGGCCACGGCGGCCGATCGGGCACTGGCCGCGTTCGACCCGGTCCACAAGCCGGAGCGGATGGCATTCGTCGACGTCCTGAAGCTGCTGGAGTCGTACGACGTACTGCGCGCGGTGGACGGCACGACCGAGGCGTACGTCGAGTCCGCGGAGGCAAAGGTCCTCTACCGCGTGGACACCACTTTGCTGATGCGGCTGCCCGCCGCGCCCGTCGGCGCCTCCCGACTCGCCGTACCGCCGGACGAGGTGCCGGCGCGGTTCGAGGGGCTCCTCACGGGCCTTGTGCGGGAGCGCCGCTACGGCGGCGTAGTCGTCGACGGGACAGCCGACGAGGCACACAGCGAGACCGCCACCACGGATGCACAACGCAACCTGAGGCTGCGTCACTCGGTACTGCGCAGGCTCTTCGACGACCCCGTGCTGCACCGGGCGGACCTCGCCGATGACGAGCTCGCATACGTCACCTCCCTGACCGGACGCCAGATCCTGCGCCGTTCGGTCGAGCAGGCCGGCTTTCTCCTGGAGGAACGAGCCGAAGGCTTCCTGCTCGTGGACCCGGACGGGCTCGCCACCGACGTCCGCTTTCCCGACGACACGTCCACTGCCCGGGTTGCCGCTCTCCTCCTTCTGGAGCCGCTCTCCGCCGCGCCTGCCGGAATGCTGCCCGAACAGCTCGCCGAGGCCGGAGCGGACCTGCTGCGCCGCTTCCCGCGCTGGGCCAAGGCGTACCAGTCCGAGGACGGCGCGGCCCGGCTGTCAGAGGACGCCGTACGCGTACTGCGCGACGTCGGCCTCGCCCGCCCGGCAGGGGACCGTGTCGTCGCGTGCCCGGCCGCGTACCGCTACCGCCTGACAGAGACGACGAGTTCGGATCCGGAGGATCGGTCCGGACCGGAATCGGGCGTGAGTTCGTGCGAGACGGCAAGCACCACGACTTCCGGCGGCGGTCTCGCAGAAGGAGACAAGCAGTGAGCGTGACAGAGCTTCCCCTCCCGCGACGGCCGGAGGAGGCGGCCGAACCGGCCGGGCCGCCGAGGCAAGAGGCGGACGCCGCCCGCAACCGGTGGCAGCCGCACCGCGCGGGCATCCTCAACGTCTGGCGCTACTACGACGAGACCTTCACCTTCCACCAGGGGCGCCTGCTGCTGCGCGGCCAGAACGGCTCGGGCAAGTCCAAGGCCCTGGAGCTTCTGCTCCCCTTCCTCTTCGACGCCAGCCTCCGGCCCAACCGCCTCTCCACGTTCGGCGGTTCGGAACGAACCATGCACTGGAACCTGCTCGGCGAAGGCGCCTCCGGCAAGACCCGCGTCGGATACGTGTGGATGGAGTTCCGCCGCGTCGGGGACGACGGCACCGAGCGATGGTTCGGCTGCGGTGCGCGCCTGCAGGCGAGCGTGCACACCAGCGGGGTGCACGCCGACTACTTCACCACCGGCTCCAGGATCGCCCACACCGACGGTGTGCTCCTCGTCAACGAGTCGAAACAGCCCCTGACCCGTGCTGCCCTCGTAGAAGCCCTGCGCGACCGCGGCGATGTACACGCCTCGGCCACTGACTATCGCACCGCTGTCCGGCGTGAACTCTTCGCAGGCATGGGTGAGCAGCGTTATGACTCGCTGTTGTCCGCCCTGCTCCAGCTGCGCCAGCCCAAACTGTCCGAACGGCTCGACCCGTCCCTGCTGTCCACTTTGCTGTCACGAGCTCTGCCCCCGCTGGGCGAGGGAGAGATCGCCGAACTCGCCGAGGGGTTCGAGCGACTGGACCGTCAGCGCGAACACCTCAAGCGGCTCAATGACGAGGTGACGGCGGCCGAGACCGTCGCATCCCGGCAGCGCGCCTACGCCCGACGGGTTCTGCGGGCCGGCTCGGCCGCGCTGATCTCGGCGACCACCGAGATGGACGACCTCACCCGTGCCGCCCGGCAGAGCGCCGAGGAACTCGAACAGGCGCTGACGGAGCGTGAGTCAGCCCGGGCTCGGCGCGAAGAACAGGAGCTGCGAGCACACGCCCTGGAAGAGACCGTCGAAGGTCTGCGTGAGAGCGACACGTACAAGCAGGGCGAGGAACTCGACCGGCTCCGCCGCCGCACGGAAGACGCGGTAGCCGCCGCCGGGCGACAGCGCGCCACTGCCCAGACCGCTCAGGTCGGGGCGGAGAAGGACAGGAGGCACGCGGACGAGGCGGCGGGTCAGGCCCGCGCACTCGACGAGCACGCGCGTGAAGCGGGAGAGGAGACACGTCGGTCGGCACGGGCGGCGGGTATGGAATCCGTCCACCACGAGGTGAAGGTGATCCTCGACGCGGATCCCACGGTGACGCTCTCCGACGGCACGGTGCGTGAGGAGGGAGGCCGTCCCTCCGACGGCAGCCGTCTCTCCGATGGCAGCCGTCTCTCCGAAGGCATGCGACGAACGGTGGGCGAGCACGGGGCCCGACAGGCCCGTCGGCTCCTACGGGGCGCGGTCACCGCCCGACGGCAGCAGGTCGCCCTCATCACCGAGGCGATCGACGCCCACGACCGTGCGGTACGCGACCGGGGCGCCGGCGAGGACCTGTTGGACGAGGCCCGTACCCGACTCGCGGAGGCGATCGCCCGGCGGGAGGAGGCGTCCGGCGCCTGGGACGAGGCCCTTGCCACGCAGGCGGAACGGCTCCTCGCCTGGGCCGAGGGCTGCACGGAACTGCGCATCGCCGACCCTGGGGAACTAGCGGCCGAAGCGGCGGCGGAAGCCGACGTGAGAGCCCTTGTCGAAGCTGCCGCACGCCCGCTGGAACAGGAGATCGCAACGGCGGAGGCCACCGCCCGAGCCGCGCGTCAGGGACTGCGGGACGAGTGGAACCGACTTGAGGAGGAGGTACGACGGCTCAGCGGCGAGACAGACCTCCCGCCACCGCCTCCGCGCACCCGCACCACCGTCCGCACGGCGACGGCGGGAGCACCGCTGTGGCGGCTGGTCGCCTTCCGTGAAGACGTCCCGCTCCCTGTTCAGGCCGCGGTGGAAGCGG
Organism: Streptomyces sp. NPDC048254; assembly: GCF_043201895.1. Taxonomy (NCBI): domain Bacteria; kingdom Bacillati; phylum Actinomycetota; class Actinomycetes; order Kitasatosporales; family Streptomycetaceae; genus Streptomyces; species Streptomyces sp. NPDC048254. Next base: position 306,832 of record NZ_JBICZJ010000008.1, on the reverse strand, counting down.
CGCTGGAGGCATCGGGCCTCCTGGACGCCTGGGTCAGCCCCTACGACGGGATCACCCTGCCAGGGCACGACACCCGCGCCGAGGCTGCCCTGGCCGTGACAGTCGCGGGGCCCAGTCTGCTGGACGTGCTGAGGACCGAGGAAGACATCCCCGTTCCGGCCGACACCGTGACCCGCATCCTCGCCGGTGTCGCATACGGCGCGGCGCTGCCCGGGGGTCACTCCGCGGCCGTCTCCGCCGACGGCGCCTGGCGTCTCGCGCTGGCCACCGGGACTTGGAGCAAGCCGGAACCCGCGTACATCGGTGCCCTGGCCCGGCAGCGGGCCCGGCAGCGCAGGATCAGTGAACTGACTGAGCACATCGGCGAGGTGAACGCCTCCCTCGCCGTGGTCGACGACCGACTGAGGGGCCTCGATGCCCGTCGTGTCCTGCTGGACGCCGACCGTGTTGCTCGACCCGACCACAGGGACCTCGACGCCCGTCGGCGCGACTGGGACCGAGCCGAGGCGAAGGCGGCTGCCCGGGACGACGCCGTGCGTGACGCGGCCGCGCACCTGGCCCGGTGTGAGACCGAGGTGGCGGGGGCCCTGCACACGCTCAGCCGCCGGGCTGCGGAACACGGACTGCCCACCGACCGGGACCGGTTGCGGGAACTCTCCGTCGACGTCGACAAGTTCCGGGATACCGCCGACAACTGGGTGGACGCATGCCTCACAGCGACCGTCGCTGCCGACAGGGCCCGCCAACTGACCGCGTTGGCAGACCGATCGCGTCGGACCGCCGAGGAACAGGCCGAGGCGGCGGCTGCCACCGAAGCGGAGGCAGCGGGTCTGAAGGCCCGTATGGAGGCGGTGGAGGCGACCGTCGGTGAGGACTACCGGCAGATCGTCGCACGTGTCGCCGAGGCACGCGCCGAACTGCGGCGCTGCCGTGAGGAGGCCCGTAGGGCAGCCGATCTCCTGCTACGCCTGGAGGGCCGTATCGGTGGCCTGCAGGCCACCAGCGGTCAGGACGCCGAACGGCGGGAACAGGCCGCCGGAACCCGGGACGCCGCGGCCAACCGGTTCCGGCATCTGTGCCTGGTCGGGCTGGCCGAGGACGCCGGCATCGCACCGGAACTCGACGCCGGTGACGGCACCAAAGCAACCCTGGAGGCCGCCCGGGCCACAGCGGCGAAGTGGCCCGGCATCCCGCACGCCCCTCGCAATCTGGGCGACGCCGCGACTCGTCTCTCCGAAGCGGTCCACGAGGCCCGCCAGAGACTCGGCGCCCGTGCCGACCTGGACCTGGAGCCCGACGACGACATCCAGCTGTTCACCGCCACCCTGGACGGCGTACGCGTGGGGGCGACGGGCATGCTCACCACGCTCACTCAGGAGCGCGACCGCAGCCGTGGCGACATCACCACCGCCGAGCGGCGTCTTTTCGACCAGATCCTGACCGGTGACATCCGCCGGCACCTCGCGGCCCGCATCCGCCAGGCAGGCGAACTCGTCGACCGCATGAACAGACACCTGGAGCGGGTCCGTACCGCCTCCAACGTCGCCGTCCAGCTTGTCTGGGACGTCCGTCCGGATCTCCCGGACGGCACCCGCACCGCCCGTCAGCTCCTGCTCAAGGACCCTGGCCGGGTCGACGAGACCGACCGGGAAGCCCTGCACGCCTTCTTCCGTGCCCGTATCGAGGAGGCCAAGGGCAGTGACACGGCCGCGAGTTGGGAGGAGCAACTCGGCGAGGTGCTCGACTACACCGCCTGGCACCGCTTCACCGTCCGCCTCGACCGGGCAAATGGAACCGGCTGGCAGCCGCTGACCAAGAAGTTGCACGGCGCGCTCTCCGGCGGAGAGAAGGCCATCGCACTGCACCTGCCGCTGTTCGCCGCCGTCGCCGCCCACTACGAGGCCGTGCCCCTGGCACCCCGGCCCATCCTGCTCGACGAGGTCTTCGTCGGTGTCGACGCGGTCAACCGCGGACAGGTCTTCGCCCTGCTCACCGCACTCGACCTTGATCTCATGATCACCTCCGACCATGAATGGTGCACCTACGGCGAACTGCCCGGCATCGCCGTCCACCAACTCCTCACCGACGGGGACGACGACGCTGTCACCAGCGCTCGCTTCGTCTGGAACGGCACCGACCTGGAGGCGGGATGACCCACACGGAACCCGCCCCGGGCGAACGCACCCTGCGCCGCCCCGAACTCCGCCCGCTCTGGCACACGGTCCACAGCCGTCTCTCTTCCGGCCGCCCCGTCAAACGGGTGCGCCTCGGACCGCTCGACGAGGCCCAGCGTGAGGCCCTCGCCGACCTCCTGGGTCTGGACCGCCTGCCGGACCCTCGCCCCTCCGTCTCGCTGGCCCGCTTGGAAGAGGCTGTCACGGAACTGTCCGGCCATACGGTGCGTGAAACCGTCACCGAACTCGTCGGCCCCCTCGATGACCGTGCAGGCGAACGGCGTCGCAAGGAGGACGAACGTGCGGAGCTGTGGACATGGTTGGACGGTCACGCCACTGTGCGGGCCCAGCCCGCGCTCGCCGACTGGACCGCGTCATGCCGAGCCACCGGGCTGGTCGGTGGCTCACCGGAACTGACCCGAACCCTGCTCGCGGACGCGCTGACCGTGCTCGGGGAACTCCCGGCTCAGGCTGAGCCCCTGCCCGTCTTCGCTGCCCGGGTCCTGAAAGGCGACGCCCACGCACTCGACGACGGTACCCGCCTGTCCGCCCTCGTCGTCCGTGCTCTGGCGACCCTCCACGACACCGCTGCACCGGAGTCCGCGGCGGACCGGCGCGCTCTGTGGGCCCGCGCCGGTGTCGCCGACAACGACCTGTCGGCCACGGTTCTCGTCGGCGGCCTGCGTCCGGCCGGCGACGGCCCACTGGCCCGTGTGGCCCGCGTTTGTGCCGAGGCCGGTCAGGCAGCCAGCCTGACCCTTGCCCAACTGCGGGCCCCGGGAGAGTTCATCCTCGCCTCCGATCCCGCACCCGTCGTCCACGCCGTTGAGAACCCCAGCATCTTGGCTCTCGCCGTACGCCGCTTCGGCCCGGACTGTCCGCCGCTCGTGTGCACATCTGGCTGGCCCAACACCGCGGCCGTCCACCTCCTCCGCCTCCTCGCGGATCAGGGCGCCGGCCTCCGCTACCACGGCGACTTCGATGGCGAAGGCATCCGCATCGCCGCGTATCTCCTGGACAAGACGCCGGCCCGCCCCTGGCGCATGACAGCGGCGGACTACCGCGCCGCGGTCGCCCGCACACCACACGGCCCCCGGCCAGGCCGCCTCACCGAGGCCCCCTGGGACCCCGAACTGACCTTCGCCATGACCGACCACGGCACCGCCGTGGTCGAGGAACTAGTGACTGACGTGCTCTTGGCAGACCTGGCCGAAGCGATTCACGAGGGAAGCCACTGCGGCGGATCGTGACGCTCGTTTGACGCCCTGGGCGTCCGAAGGGGCCTCCAGCAGAGCACAAAACCCCCGTTGACCAGCCGGTATAGCAGGTTTCTCACCTAGTGACATCTTTGCGATGTCGCATCATGTGGAGTGCGTGGCGATTCTGGAGCCGGCCGGGAAGAGCGCCTGACGCTGACCTGCGGCAAGGGTGCCGTCCTTGCCGCCGCTGCGGGGCCGAGACGCTGGGTGAAGCTCGTGTTGGTGCGCTCCGTTTACGTATCTCGCCGGATCGTCAAGCCCCAACAGCGAGTGTGGCTGCTGGGCGGCCCATGTCGAGCGTGAGCCACCATCAGGCTTGCACGGCACACCATTTGGCCTCCGGCGGCAGTGGCCGTAAGGCCGTCGTCGTCAGTTCCGCCTCCCCTGTGTCCCGGTCGGGGCCTTCCGCGACACAGGTCCACCGTCTCGCTGGGTGCGGTCGGTCTGCGTGGCTGCTTGCGAGAAGCGTTCAGCCCACCTCGGCCACGGGGTGCGCTGTGGCCGGGGTGTCGCGCAGGCCGAGGCGCAGGTGCTCGACGTGGTAGAGGGCCTGGTCCAGGAGTTCGGCGACGTGGTTGTCGTAGAGGGCGTAGATGACCGAGCGGCCCCGGCGCTCGGTGGTGACCAGGCCGAGATTGCGGAGCAGGCGCAGTTGATGGGAGCAGGCGGACTGTTCCATGCCGACGGCGTCGGCGAGTTCCGTCGCCGCGCACGGGCCTTCCTGGAGGTGGGCCAGGATGTGCAGCCGGGACGGGGTGGCCAGCGCCTGGAGCGTGGCGGCCACGTCGCCGGCGCCGACGGTCTCCAGGCGCTCGCGTGCGGTGGCGGTGGTGGTGGTCCGTCCGTCAGCTCCATGGCCCATGGGTTCCATCCTACGGAGAACCATCCATGAACACTTGAATGAGTCTTCATATGGTCCTGTACGGTGGGAGGACGGTGCCGGGTTTCCGGTCGTCCGTAGATCCGTCATGCCCTCGTGAAGGACCCCACCCGATGACCTCCACCCTCGTCACACCGTCGGTCCCGGCCGACCGGACCGCCGATGCGCGCGGAGCCGTCGTGCCCCAGCGTCGTACCCGGGTCCTCGCACTGTCTGAGGCGCGGTGGGCGGCGGTGGCCCTGGTGCTGTTCCTGGTGGCGCTGCCCCTCCAGCTGACCGGCGGCCCGGCCTGGACCTGGGGCCCGCTGTACGCGCTGACCTATGCGGCCGGCGGCTGGGAACCGGGCTGGGCGGGGCTCCAGGCCCTGAAGGAGAAGACCCTCGACGTCGACTTGCTGATGGTCGTCGCGGCACTCGGCGCGGCGGCGATCGGGCAGGTGATGGACGGCGCACTGCTGATCGTCATCTTCGCCACTTCCGGCGCCCTGGAGGCGCTGGCCACCGCCCGCACCGCCGACTCGGTACACGGTCTGCTCGACCTGGCCCCGGCCACCGCCGCCCGGATCACGGACGACGGCACCGAGGCCGCGGTGGCCGTCGAGGAACTGTGCGTCGGCGACACGATCCTGGTGCGGCCCGGGGAGCGCATCGGGGCGGACGGCCGTGTCGTGGACGGGGCCAGTGCCGTCGACCAGGCAACCATCACCGGCGAGCCCCTGCCGGTAGCCAAGGAGCCGGGTGACGAGGTCTTCGCCGGGACCCTCAACGGCACCGGCGCGCTGCGCGTCCGGGTCGAGCGCGACACCTCCGACTCGGTGATCGCCCGGATCGTGCGCATGGTCGAGGAGGCGTCGGAGACCAAGGCGCCCACCCAGTTGTTCATCGAGAAAGTCGAACAGCGCTACTCGCTCGGCATGGTCGCCGCGACCCTCGCTGTCCTCCTCGTGCCGCTCGCCTTCGGTGCCGCACTGACCGGCTCGCTGCTGCGGGCCATGACCTTCATGATCGTGGCCTCGCCGTGCGCGGTCGTCCTCGCCACGATGCCGCCGCTGCTGTCCGCGATCGCCAACGCCGGACGGCACGGTGTGCTGGTCAAGTCCGCGGTGGTCATGGAACGGCTCGGCGAGGTCGACGCGGTCGCGTTGGACAAGACCGGCACGCTGACCGAGGGCACCCCGCGCGTCACCGACGTCCGGCCACTGCCGGGCTCCGGCCTGGACGAGGCCGCGCTGCTCACCCTGGCCGCCGCGGCCGAGCACTCCAGCGAACACCCGCTGGCCCGTGCCGTCGTGGACGCGGCACGGGAGAAGGGCCTCGTCCTTCCGGCGGTCGACGGCTTCGGTTCGACGCCCGGGGTCGGCGTGCGGGCCACCGTGGACGGGCAAGAGGTCGCGGTCGGGGCTCCCGTGCGGCTGCTCGCCGGTGCCGTGGACGCCGACTTGGCGCGTGCGTCGGTCTTTGCCGCCGAGTTGGAGGACGGCGGCCGGACCGCCGTTCTGGTCCTGGCGGACGGTAAGCCCCTCGGTGTCCTCGGCATCGCCGACCGTCTTCGCCCGGACGGCACGGCCACGGTCGCCTCTCTCGCGGCTCTGACCGGAACGGCACCTCTCCTGCTGACCGGTGACAATTCACGCACCGCAGTCCTGCTGGCCGCTGAGGTCGGCATCGAGGACGTGCGTGCCGGATTGCTGCCCGAGCACAAGGTGCAAGCGGTCCAGGAACTGGAGGAATCCGGCCGTAAGGTGATGGTCGTCGGCGACGGCGTCAACGACGCGCCCGCGCTGGCCGTCGCCCACACCGGCATCGCGATGGGCCGGGCCGGCTCTGACCTGGCGCTGGAGACCGCCGACGCGGTCATCGTCCGTGACGAACTCGCCACCCTCCCGGCCGTGATCTCGCTGTCCCGGCGGGCTCGCAGACTCGTCGTCCAGAACCTGGTGATCGCGGGCGTGTTCATCGCCGCCCTGGTCGTCTGGGACCTGGCCGGGGCTCTGCCCCTGCCGCTCGGTGTGGCAGGCCACGAGGGATCCACCGTCATCGTCGGCCTCAACGGACTCCGCCTGCTGCGCGAGGCTGCCTGGAAGCGGGCTGCCCGATGAGCCGCCGCAGGACGCCTGTCGCGCAGCCGGCGCCCCGGTGCACGGTCACCGTGTGCCGAGGCTGCTGCTGCGGTACGGCCAAGGTGCCCGGTGTCGACCATGCTGCCCAACTCGCCGCTCTCAAAGCCGAATTGACTGGCGTGGCGCAGATCCGGGTCGTGAACTGCCTGGACGCCTGCGAACAGGCCGACGTCATCGTCGTCCAGCCGTCCCCGACCGGGCGCGCGGCCGGCGGCCGACCGGTGTGGCTCGGTCTGGTCAACGACCCTGACGCGACGGCCGACATCGCCACCTGGGTCCGCGCCGGGGGCCCGGGCCTGAGTGAGCCGCCGGAGATCCTGGACCTGTACGAGTTCAGCCCGTCGCGGAGGGTACGGCGCGGAGTCGAGGGTTGACACCGGGCCGCCTGCCGGCCGTATGGGTGCAGCGTGTCCGCGAGGTGGGGTGCCGAAGCCCCACGATCGGGATGCGGGCCCCGTGTACTGCGCGCAACCCCGTGTGGCCGGTCAGCGTGACGTGACCTTGATGATCGCTCCCTACGATTGCGGTCAGGCTTCGGGGATGGCGCGGCCGTAGGCGGCGAGGGTGATGTTCTCGGGTTCGGGGCCGCCGCGGCGGCCGGTCTCCAGGGCGTCTAGGGCCTTCAGCTCGTCCGCGGTCAGCTCGAAGTCGAAGACGTCGATGTTCTCGGCGATGCGGTGCCGCTTTGTCGACTTGGGGATCACCGAGCGGCCGTGCTGCACGCCCCAGCGGAGCAGTACCTGGGCGGGACTCTTGCCGTGCGCCTCGGCGATGCCGGTGACGACGGAGTCCTCCAGGACGCTCCTGCGGTTCTCGCCGTACCCCGGGTAGAAGGTGATGCCGCCGATGGGGGACCACGCCTGGTTGAGGATGCCGTGCTCGTCGTCGAAGTCGAGGACGGCGCGCTGCTGGAAGTAGGGGTGGATCTCCAGCTGGTTGACCGCGGGGACGACGGTGGTGGCGTCGAGGAGCGCGGTCAGGTGGTCGACCATGAAGTTGCTGACGCCGATGGCCCGGACCCTGCCGTCGGCCAGGAGCTTCTCCAGAGCGCGGTAGGCGGCGAGGGTCCTGTCGAAGTCCGACGGGAGGGCCTGGTGCAGGATCAGCAGGTCGATGCGGTCGACGCCCAGCTTGGCGGCGCTCTTGTCGAAGCCGTGCAGGGTCTCGTCGTACCCGTAGTCGCTGATCCAGATCTTCGTCTCGACGAAGATCTCCTCGCGGGGTACGGCGGATTCGCGGATGGCCCGGCCGACCTCGCGTTCGTTGCCGTACGCGGCGGCGGTGTCGATGTGCCGGTAGCCGAGGTCGAGCGCGGCCGTGACGGCGGCCCGGGTCTCGTCCGGCGGGGTCTGGAAGACGCCGAGTCCGAGGGCGGGCATCTCGACGCCGTTGTTGAGGGTGAGGGTCTGCATCACAGGGACCTTTCGGTGAGGGGGGGCCCGGGAGGTGGGCGGGCCGCGATCGGGACCTCGGTCCTTTCCAGAGAACCGCGTCTCGGCCCGCAGGTGGGAGTCACTGCTCTTCCAGGTAATGGCAGTACCTCGCAGCCGCCTGCCGACGGATCTACCGTGAGGACCGGCACAGGATTCACGACGATCAGAAGGAGCCACCGCATGTCCGCCCTCGCCGCCACCGCAGAAGCTCCGGGGCCTGAGCATGGCTGACACGGACAGGAGGGCTCTGGCTGCCGAGGTCCGCGAGTTCCTGAGCACCCGGCGGGCGCGGATCACCCCGGAGCAGGCCGGGCTGCCGGTCTACGGCGGGAACCGTCGTGTCGCCGGCCTTCGCCGTGAGGAGGTCGCCCTGCTCGCGGGCATGAGCGTGGACTACTACATCCGGCTCGAGCGCGGGAATCTCACCGGTGCTTCGGACTCGGTGCTCGACGCCCTCGCGCAGGCACTCCAGCTGGACGAGGCCGAACGCACCCACCTCTACGACCTCGCCCGCGCGGCGACGCCGTCGGGCCGACGGCCCACGGTGACCGCGTCCCGCGTGCGGCCCACGATCCTGCGGCTGCTCGACTCGATGACCGACGTGCCGGCGTACGTGCGCAACGCGCGCTTCGACATCCTGGCCGCCAACATGCTGGGACGTGCGCTGTACGCACCCGTCTTCGACTCGCCGCTGTTCGCCCGGCGCGGCCCGGTCAACAGCGCCCGCTTCATGTTCCTCGACCCCGCCGGCCAGGAGTTCTGGAAGGACTGGGAAAAGGGCGCCGACGACGCGGTCGCCTTCCTGCGCACCGAGACGGGCCGGGCACCCCACGACAAGGCGCTCACCGACCTGATCGGAGAGCTGACGACCAAGAGTGACGGCTTCGCCCGCCGGTGGGCCCGCCATGACGTGAAGTTCCACCGCTCCGGCGTCAAGAACCTGCACCACCCGCTGGTCGGTGATCTCGCGTTGCCCTACGAGGCGATGGACCTGCCGGCCGATCCCGGCCTGCGCCTCAACTTCTACACACCGGAACCGGACTCCCGGGAGCGGGAGGCCCTGGGCCTGCTCGCCAGCTGGGCGGGTTCCGGCACCGTCGTCCCCACCGTGAACGACTGATCACCACACACACGATCGAGGAGAACCGTTTCATGCAGTACCGACCGCTCGGCCGCACCGGCGTCCAGGTCAGCCCGCTCTGCCTGGGCGCGATGATGTTCGGCCCCTGGGGCAACGAGGACGAGGCCGACTCGATCCGGATCATCCACCGCGCCCTCGACGCGGGCATCAACTTCGTCGACACCGCGGACGTGTACTCCGCAGGCGTCTCGGAGGAGATCGTCGGCAAGGCCCTGAAAGACCGCCGCGAGGACGTGTTCCTGGCGACCAAGTTCTTCATGCCGATGGCCCAGGACGACCCCAACCAGCGGGGCGGCTCGCGGCGTTGGATCATCCGCGAGGTCGAGAACTCCCTGCGGCGGCTCGGCACCGACCACATCGACCTCTACCAGGTCCACCGCCCCAGCCCCGACACCGACGTCTCGGAAACCCTCGGCGCCCTCTCCGACCTCGTCCACCAGGGCAAGATCCGTTACATCGGATCCTCGTCCTACTCCGGCTCCCAGATCGTCGAGGCCCAGTGGGTCTCGCGCGAGCGGAACCTGGAGCGGTTCGTGACCGAGCAGCCGCCGTACTCGGTCCTGGTCCGCGGCATCGAGGAGGACGTGCTGCCCACCGCGCGCCGCCACGGCATGGGCACCCTCACCTACAGCCCCCTCGCCGGCGGCTGGCTCTCCGGCCGCTACCGCAAGCACGCCACCGAGGGACCCGCCTCCGCGGCCCGCCCCCAGGCCCGCTTCGACATGAGCACCCCCGCCAACCAGCGCAAGCTCGACGCCGTCGAACAACTCGCCGTCCTGGCGGAGAAGGCCGGTCTCCCGCTCATCGAGCTCGCCGTCGCCTTCGTCGTCAACCACCCCGGCGTCACCTCGGCGATCATCGGGCCCCGCACCATGGAACAGCTGGAGGCGTTCCTGCCCGCCGCCGACGTCACACTTCCGCCGGACGTGCTCGACGCCATCGACGAGATCGTCGCACCCGGCGTCACGGTCAACCCGGTCGACAACAGCTACGGCGACTTCGAGCTGCGCGCCGAGCAGCGGCGGCGGTGAGGCGAGCAGCTCGGCAGGTCACGGGCGGTCGACCCGCTCGACGCGCCGGCTCCCGTGCGAGTGCTTCGGATCCCCGACCCTGGTCCAGGTCCGCGCGGACCTGGACGGCGCTCCCGGCCGCCTCGGGAGTGCTGCTGTTGGGGGTCCGGCAGTGGGTGGCCGGTTCGGTGGCTGCCCGGAATCCGGGTACAGAACCCACTGACGGATGGCTACGCTGAGTGGCGTGACGATCACATCTCGTGTGGGAGTCGGGAGGGTGGCGGCAGCCGCCGTTCTCCTGGCCACGGCCGCCTTCCCGGCGACCGCGGCCGCTCTCCCGGCGCCCGGGACCACGCCCACCGACCCGTCTGCGGACCACCAGCACCTCACCTGGAAGACCTGCGCCCGTGGCCAGGACGACGACATCGGCAAGGCTCTCGACAAGGCCGGCGCCCAGTGCGCCGACCTGACGGTCCCCCTGGACTACGCGGCCCCCGACGGCCGGACGGTCAGCATTGCCGTGGCCCGTCTCCGGGCCGCCGACCCGGCGCACCGTATCGGCACGCTGCTCTACAACATGGGCGGACCGGCGGATCCCGCGATCGAGTCCCTGCCGGCCGTCAGCGCGGCGATGGGGGTGACCGCCCGCCGCTACGACATCGTCGGCGTGGACCCGCGCTTCACCGGCCGCAACACGCCGCTGGGCTGCGGCTGGCGGACCGAGACCTACTTCCGCTCGGCGGGCCCGGACCGGGCCGGCTTCGACCGTATGACGGCCTTCGAGCGCGGCCTCGCCGAGCAGTGCCGCGACCGTTCCGGAGCTCTCCTGCCCCACGTCTCCACGCGCGACGCGGCCCGCGACATGGATGCCGTCCGCGCTGCCCTCGGCGAGCGCCGGATCTCCTTCTACGGCGTTTCGTACGGCACGTACCTGGGCGAGGTCTACACGGCGATGTTCCCCGGCCGCACCGACCGTGTCGTCCTCGACGGCGTGCACGATCCGAGCCGCCTCGCCCCCTGGGCGGAGTACGGCACCGAGCAGGTCAACGAGGACGCCCTGCGGCACTGGGCGGGCTGGGCCGCGGCCCACGACCGAACGTATGGGCTGGGCGACACCCCTGACGCCGTACTCGCCACCCTCGACCGCATCCAGGCCGCAGCCGTCAGGCGGCCGCTCTCGGTCGGCCCGTACCGGGTGGACCGGCACGTGGCGCCACTGTTCGACTACGCGGTCCTGGGCGACGACACGGAGGAGGGGGACGCGCTCATCGCGGGTGTCTTCCGCACGCTCAAGCGGGCCGCCGACACCGGGCACGCCGAGCCGGACGCGTTCCTCGCCGCCTTCCTGGCGGCGACGCTGACCGGCGACGGCTCCGCGTACGGCAGCACCCAGACCGCGTACCTGTGCGCCGACACGCCGGGGCCGCGTGACACCGAGGTCCATTGGCGCGCGATCGAGCGGACCCGGGCCCGGCACCCGCTGTTCGGCCCGATCCTCAACAACGTCACACCCTGCTCCTTCTGGCCGCCGCCCAGGGAGCAGCCGGTCACCACCGTTCACAACGACATCCCGGCGCTCATGGTCAACGCCACCGGCGCCCCCCGGGTGCCGTACTCGGAGGCCCGGCGGATGCACGCCAGGTGGACCGCTTCCCGGCTCGTCACCGTCACCGGCTCGTACCGGCACGCGGTGTACGGCACCGACTACGGCGACGTCTGCGTCAACGACACCGTCAACGCCTTCCTCGCCACCGGCCGGCTCCCCGCCGCCGACCTCATGTGCGCTCCCGTACGACCGACACGCACCGCAGCGCGCTGAGCCCGGTCTCTACGGCACCCAGTGCGTGCTCAATGAGCGGTTCTCCGGCCGTCGCCCCCGACCTCCCGTCAGCGGTCCGTCAGTTCGGCGTCAGTTGCCCTCGCGACAATCGGGGACGTCCCGACCAACGCAGTCATCCGGAGGCGCCATGGCCATCGCCTGCGGTTCCTGAGCATGCCTGGTACGTCGCGGAGATCGGCTGACAGTCCGGACATCCTGCCTCAGACGAGAGGGAATGACCGTGTCCCAGCAGGCCCTCAGGCATGGCGCGGCACCCGTCGCCATCCGCAGCGCCGCCTGGTATCTGCCCGAGCACACCCTGCCGATCACCGATGTACGGACGCTCGACGAGACCGAGCGCGCCACACGCGACGCTCTGGGCATCGACACGGTCCGGGCGGACGACCGGCTGAGTTCCGTCACTCTCGCGGAACGCGCCGCGCGCCGGGCGCTCGACCAGGCAGGGCTCGACGCCCGGGACCTGGGCGCCCTGGTAATGGTGGAGTCGCGGGTCCAGGAGACGTTTCTCAGCTCCGAGGTGACCAGGCTCCAGCACCGACTCGGTGCCGACAACGCCACCACCTTCTCGGTGGGCGGGCTCGGCTGTGTCTCGATCACCCCGGCCCTGCTGACGGCCCGCGGACTGCTGGCCGCAGACCCTGCCCTGGACCATGTCCTGGTCGTGCACGGCAGCAAACCGGCCGCCGCCCTGCGCTACCGCCACCCCGTCACCGTGAACGGCGACGGCGGGCAGGCACTGCTGCTCTCCCGCAGCGGGAGGACACGGGTCCTCGACATCGCGCAGCTGACCAACGGGCGCTACTGGGACCTCTTCCACATCGACTACCGGGACCGCCCCACCGCTCAGTGGCGCGAACAGTGCACGGAACCCAGAACCTACTCCTTCCGCCTGGCCATGGAGACGCGCAACCGCCTCTCCGCGATGTTGGGCGACCTGCTGCGGCGCAACGGAATCGGCCGGGGGGACGTCGCCGGCTTCGTCAGCCAGAACCTGTCCGCCGGGAGCTTCACCTTCCTCGAGGACTCCCTCGACATCGAACTGCTGCCGGCGTGCCGGGCGAACCTCCGGCAGTACGGACACCTCGGTCCCAACGACGTCTTCCTCAATCTCCGCACCGCACTCGACCGCAAGGAGCTGGCCCCCGGTGACCTTGCGGTCCTGATCAACGTGAGCCCGGTGGCCGCCTGGAGTCTGCTGCTGGTCGAGACAGGTTCACAGGAGGACACGGCATGAACGACATCACCTCGCAGATCACCGGCTTTCTGAGCATGGCTCTCCGTCGGCAGGTGGAGCCGGACGACGACTACTTCGCACAGGGCCTCGCCGACTCACTGTTCGCACTGGAGCTGGTGACCTTCGTCGAGAGCCGCTTCGCCCTCACCGTCGAGGTCGAGGACCTGGATCTGGACAGTTTCAGGACCGCCAACCGCGTCACGGAGTTCGTCCGGCGCAAGATCGCGGCGCCCGAGTGGGGAGAGGCACATGCCGAGGGTTCCTGAAAGCGGCCCCGACGTGGTGACCACGGATCTGTCGCCCACGGAGCCCGTGGACCTGTGTCGGGTCGCGGCCGATCTGGCGGCCGACGCACACGACCGCGCCGCACGCTGGGACCAGGACGGCGGACTGCCCGATTCGGTGCGCAGGGAGGTCGCCGCGTCGGGACTGCTCGCCGCGGACCTGCCCGAGCGGTACGGGGGCGCCGGCCTCGATCCGCTCACGCTCGGGGAGATCACCGCACGGATCGGTGGTGAGTGCAGCGCCCTGCGCGGGCTGCTGACCGTACAAGGGATGGTCGCGGCGGCGCTGCTGCGCTGGGGCACCGAGGCACAGCGGGCCGCCTGGCTGCCCCGGCTGGCCGGCGGTGCGCTGACCGCCGGCTTCGCGGCGACCGAGCAGGGCGCAGGCAGCGCGCTGGGGTCGGTGGAGACCCGTATCGAGGCGTCGGGCCGGTCGGACCACCAGGAACTGGTCGTGAGCGGCCACAAGAGGTGGGTCACCTTCGGTGCGGTCGCCGACGTGTTCCTGGTCCTCGGCAAGTACGAGGGAAAGCCGGCCGCCGTGCTCGTGGACGCGGACCGCGCCGGTGTCGACCGGGAGCCGGTGAACGGCCAGCTCGGCATGCGGGGCGCCCGGATCGCCCATCTGTCCTTCGACGGCGTGCGGGTGCCCCGGCGTCAGCTCGTCGCCCCTCCCGGTCTGGGGCTCTCCCACGTCGCCGGTACCGCGCTCGACCACGGCCGGTTCACGGTCGCCTGGGGATGCGTGGGCATGGCGGAGGCGTGCGTCGAGGACGCCGCCTCCCACGCCGCGGTCCGTCGGCAGGGCGACATCACGCTGGGAGACAACCAGTTGGTCCGGTCACTGCTGGCCAGGGCCGCGGTGGACGCCGCCGGGGCCCGGCAACTCGCCCGCAGGGCCGCGGAGGTACGGGCCGCGGGCCCGGGGCACGGGGTGTCGGAGACGCTCATGGCCAAGTACGCGGCGGCTTCCGCGGCGGCCGAGGGCAGCCGCGCCGCCGTACAGGTGCTCGGCTCGGCCGGCTGCGCGCCCGACAGCAGGGCGGGCCGTCACTTCCGGGACGCCAAGGTCATGGAGATCATCGAAGGAGCGCAGCAAGTGTCCGAACTTCACATAGCAGAGCGGTTGTTGCGCCGCTTCGGCGATGCCGCGCGCGGCGCGGACCGCACCGTCGGGCCCCGGCTTCCCGGAGAGTCGCCGTGACGGCGGCAGCGGGCGCGCCCACCGTCAAGTGCCTGGTGTGGGACCTGGACGACACCCTGTGGGACGGGGTGGTGCTGGAGGGCGACGATCCCGTCCCCTTCCGCCCGGCGTTGGAGACCCTGGCCGAGCTGGACCGTAGGGGCATCCTGCACGCCGCCGCCGGCCGTGGCGAACACAGCGTCTCTCAACGCCATCTGACGGAGCGCCGGCTGGCGGACTGGTTCTGCGCGACAGAGGTGGGCTGGGGCGCCAAGTCCGCCGCGGTGCGCCGGATCGCGAGGGCCCTCAACATCGGTCTGGACACCATCGCGTTCGTCGACAACGACCCGGTGGAGCGGGCGGAGGTCGCGAGCGAACTCCCCATGGTCCGCTGCTATGCGGCGGCGGAGGTCGGGCAGCTGCCGGAATACCGGGAGTTCCAGCCCGAGCACATCACCGCGGAGGCCACCGGGCGACGCCGGCTCTACCGGGCCGAGTGGCAACGCCATGAGGCCGAAAAGGAGTTCACCGAAGGACGCCAGGCGTTCCTCGACTCGCTCGACCTGGTCATGGAGGTGCGCCCGGCCACCGAGGAAGACCTGTCCCGGGCCAGCGAGCTGACCGTCCGCACGCACCAGCTCAACAGCACGGGACTGACGTACGACATCGACGAACTGCGCCGGTTGAGTTCCTCACCGGACCATCAGGTGCTACTGGCCACGCTCCGCGACCGCTTCGGTGACTACGGGATCATCGGCCTGGCCGTCACCGCACTCGTCGGGCGGGACTCGGTCCTGCGGCTGATGCTGATGTCCTGCCGAGTCGCCTCGCGCGGTGCGGGGAGCGTGCTGCTGCACCACCTGATCCAGCAGGCCCTGGCGGCCGGCCGGCGCCCTGTCGCGCACTTCATCCCGACCGAGGCAAACCGGAACATGCTGGTCACGATGCGCTTCGCCGGCTACGAGACGACGGACACCGACGAGGACCACCTCGTGCTCACCGTGGACCCGGAGCGCCCGCTGCCCAAGGCCCCCGGCCACACGCGCGTGATCGCCGGTGCGGCGTGAACGGCGCGGGAAGCGAGGCCGCGATGCCCCGACATCCCGATGGCACCGATGGGTTCGTCCCCGCGGACGCCCCGGCGGAGGTACGGCCGGTGTGGACCACCTTCCGAAGCCAGGTGGTCAGGGCGCCCGAGGCGACCGCGCTGATCATCGGCGGGGTCTCGCTGACGTACCGCGAACTCGACCATGCCTCGGCCGGTCTTGCGCGGCTGCTGTGGCAGCACGGACTGCGGCCAGGACGGGTCGTCTGCGTCCGGACGCAGCAGAGCGCCCTGTCCGTGGTCGCCATGCTCGCCGCGCTGCGTGTGGGTGCCGCCTGGGCGGTCCTGGAACCGGACCTGCCCGTCGGGAGGTTCGAGGCGCTGTGCCGGGACGTCGACTGCGCGGTGGTGCTGAGCGAGGGCGGCGACGCCGTGCCGGCCTCCGTACTCTCGGCGATGCCCGCTCCGCCGACGGTCGTGGCCGCGGCGGACCTCCGTCTGACTCGGCTCGTCGAGGCGGGCCAGGAACTGCTTGCCGACCCGTACCCACCGGTCCCTGAGCAGAGCCCCGCCTACGTCGCCTACACCTCGGGATCCACCGGTGTGCCCAAAGGCGTGATGGTCAGCCGGGGCCAGCTCGCGGCGTCCATCAGCTGCCGGGGGCCGGTGTACGGCACCGAGCACTCCGTCTTCCTGATCGCGCTGCGGCTGTCCTTCGACGGGATTCTCGGCGGAATGTTCTGGTCGCTCACCGGCGGCCACACGCTGGTACTCCCCGACCCCCGACAGCTCGCGCGGGTGGCGGAGTTCACCCGGCTGGCCAGGGAACACCGTGTGACACACCTGTTCAACATTCCCTCCTACTACCGGGCCGTGCTCCAGGATCCCGCCGGCCTGCCCGACACCCTGCGGGTGGTGGTCGTGGGGGGTGAGGCGTGCACCCCCGGGTTGGTGGGCGCGCACCACGAGCGACTGCCGCGGACCCGGATCGTCAACGAGTACGGGCCCACCGAGACGACCATCGCCTGCACGGTGGAGACCGATCCGGACCCGACCCGGGAACGTGTCCCCATCGGACGGCCCTGGCCGGGGACACAGACCCTGGTACTGGACGAGCGGCTGCGTGAGGTCCCGGCCGGGGAGCGGGGCGAACTCTACGTCGGCGGCCCCCTCGTGGCACTCGGCTACGCGAACCAGCCGGCCCGTACGGCCGAGCGATTCGTCGCGGACCCGTACGGGCGGCCGGGCGGGCGCCTCTACCGCACCGGGGACATCGCCAGCGTCGACGAGCGGGGCGCGCTGCACTACCACGGCAGAACGGACGACCAGGCCAAGATCCGCGGTGTGCGGATCGAACTCGGCGAGATCGAGAGCGTGCTGGAACGCCATCCGGGTGTGGAGCAGGCCGTGGTGCTCTGCGAACGTGCCGGACAGGACGAGCCGCAGGTGATCGCCTTCGTACTACCGGCACCCGGCAGCGGGCCGCCGGACGCCTCGGAGCTGCGCGAACACTGCCGGGGCCGACTGATGGAGCAGGCCACACCGACCCTGTTCGTACCGGTCGACCACATGCCGCTCGACCGCAGCACCAAGGTGGACCGGGCCACGCTCCGCACGCTCGTCCCGACGGACCGGCAAGCCTCCGGAGGCACCGCGGGCGGGGACTGGAGCGGGCACCGGCTCGCCGTCCGCCGGATCTGGGCGGAGGTCCTCGGGCACTCCGGCTCGGGCCCGGACGACAACTTCTTCGCCGTCGGGGGGAGTTCGATCAAGGTCGTCGACCTGCACGACAGGCTGGACAGGCGATGGCCCGGGGCGCTGCGGGTGGGCGAGCTGTTCGACTACATCACCATCGCCACCCAGGCCCAGCGCATCGCCGACCGCCTGGGCGAGCGCGCGCAAGGCGAGGAACACGCCCCGCCGGCCACCTACGAGCTCTGACACGCGTGAACGGAGAGGTGACATGAGCGGTACGGGCGTGACACCCCGCAGACCGGCCGTCGCGGTGATCGGCATCGCCACGAGATTCCCGCAGGCGGATTCCCTCACCGCCTTCCGGGCGAACCTGCGGGCGGGGAGGGACTCGGTGCGCCCGATCCCTCCGGAACGGATCCGGAGCACCGGGCTCGATCCCCGCCACGACTATCCGGAACAGGGCTACCTCGACCGCATCGACCTCTTCGACCACGAGCACTTCGGGATGTCCCGTCGCGAGGCGGAGGTGACCGACCCGCAGCACCGGCTGGCACTCCAGCTCACCCACGAGGCGCTGGAGAACGCCGGATACGCCCCGTCCGGGCTCAGGGACAGCCGGACAGCGGTGATCTTCAGCTCGCCGAGCAACGGCTACGCACCTCTGGTGCGCGAGCACGGAACCCTCGGCATGACCGGAAACATTCCCTGTGCCCTGCCCGCCAGGATCTCCCACCTCTTCGGTTTCACCGGCCCCTGCTACGGCGTGGACACCGGCTGCAACGGCTCACTCGTCGCCGTTCACCAGGCATGCCGTGAACTCGGCGACGACGACGCGGACTACGCCGTCGTGGGCGGGGTGCAGCTGCGCCACATCGTGCAGCCGGCGGCCGCGGTGGCCGACTTCCCCGGCATCGCCTCGCCCACCGCCCGGTCCCGCGCGTTCGACCGTGCGGCGGACGGTGCGGGCGCCGGCGAGGGCGGTGGGGTGGTGCTCCTCACCACGCTGGAACGGGCGCTGGCGGAGGGCTCGTTCATCCACGCCGTGATCCGCGGCAGCGCCGTGGTGCACAACGGCCGGCACTCCGCGACCATCAGTACCCCGAGTGCCCGCTCGCAGGCCCAGGTCATCACCAAGGCGTGGCGCAACGCCTCGCTGGACCCGGCGACCGCCGGATACATCGAGACGCACGGTTCGGGCACCCGGCTCGGCGACGCGGTCGAAGCCGAGGGCCTGGCCCTCGCCCGCCCCGACGGCGACCGTACGGTGAAGGTGGGCTCGGTCAAGACCAACATCGGGCACCTGGACCACGCGGCGGGGATCGCAGGGCTGGTCAAGGCGGTCCTCAGCGTGCACCACGGCGAGCTGTACCCCTCGCTGCACTTCGAGGAGCCCGCCGACGAGGTCGACCTGGAAGGCGCCCGCCTCGAGGTCGTCACCTCGCTCGAGCGGTGGGACGACGAGACGCGCCGGGCGGGCGTGAGCTCGTTCAGCCTCGGCGGCGTCAACGCGCACTGCGTGGTCGAGCGGCCCCCGGCGACCGCCCCGGTACGCCCCGCCGTCAGCACCCCGCAGCTGGTCGCGGTCTCCGCCCGCAGCCGGGCGGACCTGCTCGCCCAGTGCGAGCGGCTGTCGCTCGGACTGCGCCACACCGCACACCCGCTGGCCGACGTCGCGCGCACGCTGAACGAGGGCAGGGACCACGACGCCCACCGTGCGTCGGTGGTCGCCCGGGACACCTTCGAGCTCGCGGCCCGCCTGGCCGCCGAGGTCACCTGGCGTCGGCTCGAGGCGGGGGAGGCGGCCGAGGCGGCTGCCCCCGGTGCCATGGCTGCCCCTCGGGTGGTCTTCCTGCTCTCCGCGGACGCCATACCCGACGAGCCGAGCGATCAGGTGGCGGACGGGTTGCCGGACGAGTTGCCCGCACCGGCCGACCGCGCCGCGATGGTCGGCGGCCAGCTCGCGACGTACCGGCGGCTGGTCCGGGCCGGCGTCTCGCCGGACGGGTTGATGAGTTCGGGGCTCTCCCGCTACACCGCCCGGTACCTGCGGGGCGATCTCAGCGCCGAGGACACCGCCGCTCTGCGGCGAGCCCGCAGCGGGCAGGACCCCGCGGTGGCGGGCGACCCGCTGCGGGTGGAGCAGCTCCACGCGGCGGCGGACGAGCAACTCTCCGAGGGCCCCGTGGTGTTCGTGGAGCTGGCGTCCCGTGGCGAGATCAGCGATCGGTTGACGGCCCATCTCCACGACCGCGCGGACGCCCGCGTGTTCCGCCTGCGGCCCGGTCCCGCCGACGCCGCCGTCCTGGAGCTGCTGGGCCGGTTGTACGAGGAGGGCGTCGACCTGGACTGGTCCGCGCTGCGGGCCGACCCGTCGGCGGGCCGGATTCCGCTGCCGGGACATCCGTTCACCGGCGTTCGCTGCTGGGCCAGGCCACTGGGTGAGGTGCTCTCCTTCGACGACCTCCAACGGCCCACCGCTCCGGCTCCGGCACCGGCACCGGCCCCCGAGGAGCCGGTCCGCGCACCCGGCGAGCAACGGACCGAAGCATCCGGGACCGTACTGAACTGGCTGCGGGGCACCCTCGTCGAACTGCTGCACGCCGATGAGGTTGCGGCCGACGCGGACTACTTCTCCATCGGTGGCAACTCCGTCATCGCGCTCCAGCTCGTGGAGCGGGTACGGGCGGGGCACGGGGTCCGGCTCAAGCTGGCGGACATCTACGACCACCCCGTCGTCAGCTCGCTGGCGGAGGCCATTCACGACCGGGTGCCGCACGCGCCCGGGCCGGAATCGCCGAGCGCCGTCGGCGCGCCGACGGCCCCGGTGGTTCCCGATGTGCCCGACGCCGAGTTGCCGCCGATCGTCCCGGGCGGCGAGCCGGTGCTGTCGTACGGGCAGGAGCGCATGTGGTTCCACCATCAGCTCGACCCGACGACCACGCTCTACAACCTCCCCGGCGCCTCCCGCTACCGCGGCCCCCTGGACGTCGAGAAGTTCAGGCTCGCCTGGGAGGACCTGGCGCGGCGCCACGAGGTGCTGCGGTCCAATCTCGTCGAGGCCGATGGCAGGCCCGAGCTGGTGATCCGGCCAGAACTGGGCGACTTCTTCACGTACCTGGACGTCTCGGGCGAGGACGCTCCGGACACCGCGGCGGGTGCGGTCGTCACCGCCGCCATGCGCTGGGTCTTCGACATCGCCGGCGAACCGCTGGTACGGGTGACCGTCGTGCGGCTCGGCGACGACGACCACATCGTCTGCTGGTGCATGCACCACGCGGTGAACGACGGCTGGGCTCCGGAGATCCAGATGCAGGACCTGCTGGAGTTCTACACGGCCCGCCTGGAGAACCGTGCCCCAAGCCGCGAACCGCTGCCGGTGCAGTACGCGGACTACGCACGTTGGCAGCGCGAGCTGGTGGCCGACTCCCGGCTCGACGGTGAGCTGAGCTACTGGCGCGAACGGCTGAGCGACCCGCCCGCACTGGAGCTGCCCACCGACCGGCCGCGCCCCCGCCGGATGGACTTCACGGGTGCGACCCACGGGTTCACCATCCCGGGCGCACTGGTGCAGCGGCTGCGCGAGGTGGGCGCCCAGGAGACGGCCACTCTGTTCATGGTGCTGCTCACCGCGCTCACAGTGCTGCTCGCACGCTGGTCGGGCCAGCGGGACATCGTCGTCGGCACCTCGACCATCGGTCGTAACCGGCCCGAACTGTGGGGTCTGCTCGGCTTCTTCAACAACACCATCGCGCTGCGCTCCGACCTGTCGGGTGAGCCGAGCTTCCGCGAGCTGCTGTGCCAGGTGCGCGGGGTGGTGCTCGGCGCCCTCGGCCACCAGGAGGTCCCGTTCGACAGGGTCGTGCGCGAGGTCGCCGCCGACCGTGATCCGAGCCGCAACCCGCTCTTCGACGTGATGTACGTGCACCAGACGCTGCCCCCGGCCGCCGCCTTCGGCGAGATCGTCACGGGACCGGCGCACGATCCGGAGATCATCCCGCATTTCCCCGGGCTGCCCCCCGGCACCGCCAAGTTCGACATCTCGATGGTCGTCGGCGAACTGGCGGACGAGGACGACATCGTGGTCATGATGGAGTACGCGACGCGGCTCTTCGACGCCGACACGATCTCCGCCATGTCCGAGGCGTTCCTGGACCTGCTGCACGCCGTCGCGGACAACGAGGACACGCGCTACAGCGACCTCCCCGGCGGACCTCCCCCGGTGGCCGTACCGGTCGCGGACCGCCCGGTCGTCAGCTGCCTCGAACTGCGTGGCGACGTGCGGCTCCCCGCGCTGCGCACGGCGCTGGCGGAACTGGCCGAGCGGCAGGAGGCGACGCGTGCCGGGACCGGCGAAGCCCCGGGGTACGGCTCATCGTCCGGCGACGGCTTCTTCACCACCGCTGACGTCTCCGGCGAGAGCGAGCCCCTCTTCGCGGCCAGGGAGATCGCGCGGAACGAGGCCGCACGCGTACTCGATCCGGCATCGGGTCACCGGCTCCACGCGCTCCTCGCGACGACGGGCCCGGCCCGGCACGTCCTGCTGGTGACCACCCACCAGCAGGCCCACGACGACGGTCGGCCGGAGGCGTTCTTCCGGGATCTGCTCACTCTGTACGGCGCCCGCCCGGACGGACGCCGGGCCGCGCCGCCCGAGCTTCCCACGCTGTCCGGCGAGTACACCGAGCCCGGGACAGGCCCCCGGAGGGAGGACCAACTCGCCTACTGGAGACGGACACTGACGGGACTGCCCGATGGCGCGCCGCCGCTGGACCGGGCCCGGCCCGCCCACGGCACCCGCGCCACCGCCAGCCTCGGGTCCCGGATTCCCGAAGACCTCGCCCATGCGGTGGGCCTTTCCGGGACCAGGGAGAGCGTGCTGGCGGCCCTCGCCGCCCTGCTCGCCCTGCACACGGAGGCGGACGAGGCGCTCATCGGGCTGACCGGCGGCACGGCACTTCCCCTCCCGGCGGCGCGGAGCCTGCCGCTGCGTCTGGATCTGGCCGACGACCCGTCCTTCGAGAAGCTCACCGACCGGGTGCGGCGCGCCATCACCGACGCGGAACAGCATCGGTACGTGCCGTTCGCCGACATCGTGCGCGCGGCCGGACTGCCCCACGAGCCGGGCCGGGCACCGCTGTTCGATGTGACGTACTCCTACCAGGCGCTGCCGGCGGCACTCGGCTCGGCGGCCGGGGTGGAGGCGGCCCCCGTGCGGTGGCCCGGCACGGACGCGGGACGGCTCACGCTGCCGCCCGTCCGCAGCGAGCTGGACCTCTCCTGGTCCGTCGTCGAAGGGCCGGGCCGGGACGAGCTGTCCATCTCGCTGGACTACCGCACCGAGCTCTTCGACCGGTCGAGTGCCCGGGCTCTCCTCGAAGGACTGCTCACGATTCTGCGCGCGGCCACCCGCGCCCCCCGTGCACCGCTGTCCGGCCTGTGGCCCATCAGCACGACGACCACCGCAAGCACACCCGCGAAGCCGGCCACGGCACAGCCCGCGTACACCGACTGACGCGGCTCGGCCGACGAAGGAGACCTGCAACAGTGGGCGATCAGACAGACGTTCAACAGACCGCGGGGACCGTTCCGGCCGGGGCACCGGTGGGCATCGTCGGCGCGGGCACGATGGGTGTCGGTGTGGCGCAGTGCTTCGCCGAAGCCGGCCACCCCGTGGTCGTCGTCGACAACGACCCCGGCGTGCTGGCCTCGGGGCCGGCCCGGCTCCGCGCGGGGATCAGGACGGCCACGCTGGTGCGCCCGGGGTCCCGGCAGGCGCGGGCGGGCGTGCCCGCATCCCGCGTCGACTCCCTCGTGACCTGGTCCGCCGAGCTCGCCGACCTGGCGGACGCTCTCCTGGTGGTGGAGTGCGCCCGGGAGGACGAGGACGTCAAGGAGGGGATCCTCCGCGAGCTGGACCGGATCTGCGGGTCCGAGGCGATCTTCGCGTCCAACACCTCGTGCATCCCGGTCAGCCGCCTCGGGTCCTTCACCGCCCGCCCCGACCGGGTCATCGGCACCCACTTCATGAACCCCGCGCCGCTCAAGGACGCGGTGGAGGTGATCCGCGCGCCGGAGACCAGCGGTCTCACCGTGGAGCGCACGGAGGCGTTCCTCGCCCGCCTCGGAAAGCACGCCCACGTGGTACGTGACGCCCCCGGCTTCGTCACGAACCGGGTGCTGATGCTGACGCTCAACGAGGCGGCCGCCGTGCTGGGCGAGGGAACCGCCGACGCCGAGACCGTGGACCGCATTTTCCAGGACTGCTTCGGTCACCCCATGGGGCCGTTGCGCACGGCCGACCTCATCGGTCTCGACACCATCGCCGACTCGCTGGAGGTGCTGCGCCGGCATACCGGCGAGGACCGCTTCCGGCCCTGCGCCCTGCTGGCCCGTCTCGTCGCCGAGGGCAACGTGGGACGCAAATCGGGCAGTGGCTTCTACCAGTACTCGTCACAGCACCTCACCGCGCCGGGAGGTACGGACCGTGGCTGACCGCCGGGGCGCACCCACCGACACGCCCCGCGCCGGACAGGACGCCTGGCGTGCCGCAGGACACTCCGGTCCGGCGTCCACCGCCCCCGGCGGCCACACCGCCCAGCTAGTGGAGATCCACGGCGACCTGGACCTCACCATGCTGGGCAAGGCGGTCGCCCTGGTCGTGGCCGAGACCACCGCAGGGCGGTCGCGTTTCACCGACGAGGGACCGGACGGACCGCCCGCCCCGGAGATTTTGCCGCTGCCCGTGGTGGACCTGAGCACGGAGACGGACCCGCGGGGCGCCGCCGACGCGTGGACACGCGCGGCGCTCGCACGGGGCGGCGAGGACACCGGCCGGCCCTGGTCCACCCAGGCGTTGCTGCGGCTCGGCCCGGACCACCACCACTGGTTCCACCGACACCACCGGGCCGTCGTCGACCGCTTCGGCTGTGCGCTGATCACCCGTCGGGTCTCCGAGGTGTACACGGCACTGGCCGAGGGCCGCCCGGCTGCCGAGGGCGCCCTGACCACCCGGGCCCAGCCGGCCTCGGCAGCGGCCGGGTACGCCGGATCCGCCGCGCAGAAAGCCGACCGCGCCCACTGGCGCAAGCGGTTCGCCGGCCTCCCCGAGCCGGTGACCTTCGCGTCCGCTCCCGTCCGGGCCGCCGACCGGTTGCGGGCACCGGTGAACTCCCGCCCGGTGACGCTCGGCACCACCGACACCGAACGCCTGCGTACCACGGCCCGCTACGCCGGTGTGCCGGTGCGGGCGGTGCTGTGCGCCGCCGTGGCGGCCTACGCCCATCGGCTGAGCGGCGCCACGGACGTGGTCATCGGCATGCCGATGGACGGTCGGCCGGACCGGGTGAGCAGGCGCGCCCCGGACGCGAGCGAGTACATCGTGCCCCTGCGGCTGACGGTACGGTCCGCCGCCACCTTCGCCGAACTCGTCCAGGACGTCGCCCGGGAGTCGCGTGAGGCGGTCAGGCACCAGCGGCTGGGCCACCGGGAGTTGTGGCGCGAGGCCGGGGCGACGGACGATCGGCCCCGGCTGTTCGGGCCGATCGCCGACATCCGCACCCCCGGGACCCTCGTGCGGTTCGGTGAACTGTCCGTGAGGGTCCACGACCTGGTGCCCGACCCGGTCCACGACATACGCGTCGTACTCGACGACGACCCCGCTGACCCCGCTGACCAGCGGCTGCGGGTCGTCTTCAGCGGTGCGGCGGATCGCTATTCCGCCGCCGAACTCGACGCGCACGCCAGGCGTTTCGGCCGTCTGCTGTCCCTGGCCGTGGCCGGCCCGGGGCACCCGCTGGGCACCTTCCGCCTGCCGGCGGCGGACGAGCGGGCGGCCGTTGCCTCCCGGACGGGCGGCACGGCCTCCGGAGCACCCCGTCGAACGCTCACCGACCTGCTGGAGAGCGCCGCCCGGAGCCACCCGGACGCGGTCGCCGTCACCGGCGCCGACGACCAGCTCACCTACGCGGAACTCCACGAGCGTGCCAACCGGCTGGCCCGGCTCCTGCTGGACCGGGGTGCCGGGCCGGAGTCGGTCGTCGGGCTGCTGCTCCCTCGGTGCGCCGGGACGCTCGTGGCGATGCTCGCGGTACTCAAGACCGGTGCCGCGTACCTGCCGCTCGACCCCGCCTACCCGGCCGAGCGACTCCGTTTCATGGTCGAGGACGCGGAACCCGTCTGTGTGCTGACCGACACCGCCACCGACTCGTACGTCGCGGACGTAGTGAGCCGGTCGACCACGATCATCCGGCTCGACGACCCCGCGATCGCCCGGGAGTTGGAGCACTGCTCACCCACGGCACCGGCCGACGCCGACCGTCCCGAGCCGCTGCGGCCCTCGCATCCCGCCTACGTCATCTACACCTCGGGCTCCACCGGTACGCCCAAGGGGGTCGTGGTGCCGCACCGCGGTGTGGTCGCGCTGGTGGACTGGGCGGCCGCCGGGTTCGGCGCCGGATCGCTGGCACACGTGCTGGCGGCGAGCTCCTTCAGCTTCGACGTGTCGGTGGCCGAGATCTTCCCGGCGCTGGCGGCCGGCGGCAGGGTCGAAGTGGTCGGCAGTCTGCTGTCGTTGCTCGACGGTGACCCGCCGCGCTGGTCGGGCGGTCTGCTGTGCGCCATCCCTTCACTGTTCTCCAAGCTGATGGAGACCGGCGGTCTCGAGGTGTCGGTCAAAACGCTCTCGATGACCGGTGAGGCGCTCCCCGCGACCCTTGCCGCGCGGATCCGGGACATCATGCCCGGCACCCGGGTGCTCAACCTGTACGGGCCCACCGAGGCCACCGTCCATGCCACCGCGGCCACCGTCCACGCCACCGCCTCGGCGGGCGACGGTCCGGTGCCGGAGGGCGCACCGCCCATCGGACGGCCGCTGGGCCACGTACGCGCCTACGTGCTCGACCGCTCTCTGCGCCAGGTGGAGGCCGACCGCCAGGGCGAGCTGTACCTGGCGGGAGACGGCCTTGCCCGGGGATATCTGCGCCGGCCCGGGCTGACCGCGGAGCGTTTCGTCGCCGACCCCTTCGGTCCGCCCGGCGAGCGGATGTACCGGACGGGTGATCGGGCCCGTTGGCGCCCCGACGGGCAGCTCGACTTCCTCGGCCGCGCGGACGCCCAGGTCAAACTCAATGGTTTTCGCATCGAACTCGGCGAGGTGGAGGCGGTGATCGCCCGGCACCCCGCCGTCACCGAGGTCATGGCCTGCGTCCGGAAGGGGACGAGTGGCCACGCCCGGCTCGTGGCCTACCTGGTGTCCGCGGAGGGAGCCCGCCTTCCCGGCGGCCACGCGCTGCGGGACTGGGCGGCCGAGCGGCTGCCGGCGCATCTGGTCCCGGCCGAGCTGAAGGCCGCCTCCGTGCTGCCGCGTACGGGCAGCGGCAAGCTCGACCGCGGGAAACCGCCGACAGGCGTACGGCCGCTGGAGGCCGACCCTCCGCCGGCCTTCGGCCGGCGGGACCCCCATCTGGCTTCGCTCGCCGCCGACGGAGCGCGGGCGGAGCATGTGGCGCGGGTGTTCCGCGAGGTGCTCCGGCTCCCCGAAGTCGCCATGGACGTCAGCTTCTTCGACCTCGGCGGCGACAGCGTCATGTCGATCCAGCTGGTGAGCCGACTGCGTCGGGTGGGTCTTCTCCTCACACCGCAGGACATCATCGAGCACAAGACGGTCAGGGCGCTGGCCTCGGTCGTGCGCGAGACGAACCGTACGAAGAGCCCGGAGACCTCCGCCGCGCCGGCCGAAGCGGCCGCCGAGCCCGCCGGAAGCGTCGGTTCCCTCCGCTCGCCCGGGGCGGGCGACGACACCGCGAGCAGCAGGTGGGGCGGCATCCAGGAGACGTCCGAAAGCGACATAGGAGTCCTGCTGCCGCTTCGGGAGTCGGGCGACAAGGCACCTCTGTTCTGCGTGCACGCGGCGGCGGGCTTCTCCTGGGGCTACGCGGGACTCACCTCGCCGCTCGGCGCCGATCAGCCGGTGTACGGCCTGCAGGCCCGGGGCCTGGACGGCACCGAAGTGCTGCCGGCGTCCCTGCGGGAGATGGCGGCGGACTACCTGGACCATGTCAGGTCCGTCCAGCCCACGGGCCCCTACCACCTCCTCGGCTGGTCCTTCGGGGGGACGGTCGCCCACGAGATGGCGGTGCAGTTGGAGGAGAACCGCGAATCGGTGGAGACGCTGGTGCTTCTGGACGCCTACCCCGCGGGCGCGGGCGTTGCCGGACTCGCGGCCTCGGCCGAGGACGCGAGTCCGGCCGCCGGCCGGGACGCCCTCGCGGCGCTCCTGGAAGAGGGGCTGCCGGCCTCGTTCGACGAGCGGCGGGTCGCCGCGCTGGCCCGGATCTTCACCAACAACGCCCGGGTCGCCGGCCTGCACAGGCCGCGCCCGTTCGGCGGGAACACGGTGATGTTCACCTCCCGGGACCACCCGCCCGAGACCGCGCTCGGCCTGTGGCGCCCACTGATCAAGGGGGCGCTCCAGCTCCTGCCGGTCGACTGCACGCACATGGAGATGGGACGCCCGGCCGCGCTCGGCGAGATCGGCCGCGTCCTCGTCGAACAGTGGGCCGCCGAGGCACCACAGAAGGGGTCGGTGAACGCTCCGTGAGGAACGAGCCGGAGTATGTGGGCTCGCCGGATCACCCGTCGATGCCGCTCACCACGATGCAACACGGGATCTGGTGGGCGCAGCACCTGGCGCCTCCGGTCCGGTACCAACTGGCGAGTGCGTTCGAGATCGCCGGAGACCTCGATCCAGAGCTGTACGAGGCCGCTTTCCGCTTCGCGGTGTCGGAGACCGAGCCGTTCAGGTCGCGGTTCGCCGTCACGGCCTCCGGGGAGCCGAGGCAATGGGCCGGCCCCCTCCCTCCCTGGCACATACCGGTTGTCGACCTCCAGCGGGAACCCGCGCCGATGGCCGCCGCGCTGGACTGGATGCGGGCGGACCTCCCACGCCCGCTCGACCTGGAGAACGGTCCGGTGTTCAGGACCGCGTTCCTGCGCCTCGCCGGGGACCGGGTCTGCTGGTACCTGCTCGTGCACCACCTGGTGGTGGACGGCTTCGGTCTGGCGCTGTTCGCCCGACGACTCGGCGAGATCTACGCGGCGTTGGAGCGCGGCGAGTCCCCGGAGCCCGGCCACCAGGTGCCGTTGGACACCCTGCTCAACGCCGAGCGGGCCTACCGCTCCACGCCCGACTTCGAGGCCGACCGTGAGTTCTGGACGGCGAAGATGGTCGGTTGGCCGGGAGCCGTCCGGCCGGGTGGGTCCGGGGCCGCCGCACCTGGCCGGGACATAGCCGGCCGGACCGGCGTCGGCGGGACGGGCGGGGCACCGGTGCGTGGTGCGTCCCGGATGCCCCAGGACCGGGTGGCCGCCCTCCGCGCACGCGCACGCGAACTCGACCTGCCCTGGACGGTGCTGGCGACCGCCTCCGCCGTCCTGCTGGACCATGCCCGTACCGGCGGGGGCGATGAGGTCGTCGTGGGGTTCCCGGTCGCCGGCCGCACCCCCAGGACGGCGGGCGCCGTGACCGGTGCGGCGTCGAACGTGCTCCCGCTGCGGATACCGGTCGACCTGCGCCGGTCGGCCGCCGAACTGATCCGGACCGTCGGCGAGGCAACCACCCTCGCCCTCCACCACCAGCGCTATCGGTACGAGGACCTCCGCCGTGACCTCGGCTTCACCGGGTCCGTACACGCGCCGTACCAACTGATCGCGAACATCGTCCCGTTCAGCTTCGGCCGCAGTTTCGCCGGGCGGCCGATGACCCTCAGACAGCTCAACACCGGCGCGGTGGAGGACCTCTCCGTCATGATCAGGCCGGAACGCGGCCGGGCCGGCCTGATGGTGGAGGTGCACGCCGAGGCCGGGCGGTACGAGCCCGAGGAGGTCGCCGCCGAGGCCGACCGCTGCGTACGCCTGCTCGACCAGCTGATCGACGAACCCCGACGCCCCGTCGGAGAGCTGGATCTGCTGGCACCGGAAGAGCGCGGGCTGCTCGCACCGCGCATCGGCACACCCGCACCCCACTCGCCCCGTACACTCCCCGAGCTGTTCGAACACTGGGCCGCACGCACCCCGCACGCACCGGCGGTCGGCCAGGGCGACGGGCAGCTCACCTATGCCGAACTCAACAGGCGCGCCAACCGGCTGGCCAGGACGCTGATCCGGCGCGGCGCGGGACCCGGACGCACCGTCGCCGTCCTCTTCCCCCGCTCCGAGGACATGGTCACCGCGATCCTGGCGGTGTCCAAGACCGGCGCGGCCTACCTCCCGCTCGACACGGGATGGCCGCCGGAGCACACGGAGCGGATCCTCGCCGACGCCCGGCCGGTATGCGTTCTCTCCGTGACGGATCCGACGGGAGCCGCCGCGGCGGCGCACGCGGCCGCGACCGCGTCCGCGACGAGCGGCACCGGCTCGCCGGACAGCGACGCCAACCCGACCGACGCGGACCGCACAGGGCCGCTGACGCCCGACCATCCCGCATACGTCATCTACACCTCGGGATCCACCGGCCGCCCCAAGGGCGTGGTGGTCCCGCACCGCGGTCCGGTGGCGCTGTTGCAGGCGGGAGCCGCCGGGTTCGGGTTCGGTCCCGACGACACCTGGGCGATGTTCCACTCCTGTGCCTTCGACTTCTCCGTGTGGGAGATGTGGGGCGCCCTCACGCACGGTGGCCGACTCGTGGTCGTCCCCCGCGAGGTCAGCCGCTCGCCCCGCGCCTTTCTCGACCTGCTGGTGCGGGAGCGCGTGACGGTGCTCAACCAGACGCCCTCCGCCTTCCGGTCGCTGGAGCAGGCGGACGCCGAAGCGCCCGCGCGGGGGCGGGAACTGGCCCTGCGCTGGGTCATCTTCTGTGGTGAGGCGCTCTCCCCGGCCGTCGTGCGTTCCTGGTACGGGCGGCACCAGGACTTCTCGCCCGTCCTGGTCAACATGTACGGCATCACCGAGACCGCGGTCCTCTCGACCCGGCTCGACCTGGACCGCGGCCACGGCACGGCGCGGGTCGTCCCGATCGGCAAGGCCATCGCCGGCACCCGGCTGTACGTGCTGGACAGCCGGCTGCGCCCGGTGCCCCCCGGGGCGGCCGGTGAGCTGTATGTCGCGGGTTCCGGTGTGGCCAGGGGCTATCTGCACCGCCCCGCCCTGACGGCGCAGCGCTTCGTGGCCGACCCGTTCGGCCCCGCCGGGTCCCGGTTGTACCGTTCGGGCGACCTCGTACGCGCCCGTCGGGACGGCTCACTGGAGTACCTCGGCAGGGCGGACGACCAGGTCAAGATCCGTGGCTTCCGGATCGAACCGGCCGAGGTCGAGGCGGCGCTGCTGGCCGCCCCCGGCGTGGCGGGCGGGGCCGTGCTGGCGAGTCCCGGTGTCGTTCCGTACGGTCCGGCCCGCACCGGGGCGGACGGCGGTCAGGGAGCCGACGGGGCCGCACGGTTGGTGGCCTACGTCGTCCCCACCCGGGAGGCGGCGGCGGACGATCCCGGGCCGGCCCATGCCCGGCTGCGGGAATGGCTGCGCGCGCGGCTTCCGGCGCATCTGGTCCCGTCCGTGTTCGTCCCCCTCGACAGGCTGCCGCTCACCCCCAACGGGAAGCTGGACCGGGCGGCGCTCCCTTCCCCCCACGCCCGCGCGCACACGCCGTCACGCGCCCCGGACACGCCGCTGGAAGCCGAACTGGCCGGGCTGTACGCCGGCCTGCTCGCCGTGGCGCGGGTGGGCGCCGACGACGACTTCTTCGACCTCGGGGGCGACAGCCTGCGGGCGACACGGCTGGTCAGCATGGTGCGCCGAGCCGGCCTCGGGGCCCGGGCGGAGCTGGATGTCAGGGACGTCTTCGCCCACCCGACCGTCGCCGGGCTCGCCGCTCATCTGGGCGACACGGATCATCCGGGCGACACCTCCGTGGCATCGGGGGCCCGGCTCGTCCCTCGGCTTCCGTCGGCCGGGGACCGGGGCGCCGAGCCGGTCCCGCTCTCCTTCGGCCAACGGCGCTTCTGGTTCCTGCACAAGCTCGCCGGGCCCGACAGCACCTACAACGTTCCCCTGGTGCTGCGCTGGGACGGCGAGCTCGACCGGGAAGCGCTCCGTGCCGCCCTGGGCGACCTCACGGCCCGGCACGAGCCCCTGCGCACCCTCGTCCAGCAGCGGGACGGCCAGGCGGTCCAGCACATCCTGCCGGTCACGGCAGCGCGCCCGGCACTCACGGTCGAACCCGTCGCCCCGGACCGGCTGCCGGCCGCGTTGAGCGCCGCGGCCGGCCGCCCCTTCCTCCTGGAGAGCGAACTCCCGCTCCGTACGGTCCTTTTCACGACCGAGACCCCGCGCAGGCAGACGTTGCTCCTGCTGCTCCACCACATCGCCTGCGACCGGGCTTCGCTACCGCGGCTGCTGGACGACCTCGGTACCGCGTACCGGGCCCGCGTCACCGGTGACGCCCCTGACTGGCCGCCGTTGCCCACCCAGTACGCCGACTTCACCCTGTGGCAGCGTCGACTGCTCGGCACCGACGGCGAGCCCAGCGCCCTGCGGGCCGCTCAACTCGCCCACTGGAACAAGACCTTGGCCGGTCTGCCGGAACGTATCGCGCTACCCACCGACCGGAGGGAGCAGGCGCCGTCCGGGCGCCCGGCGCACACCGCCGGCGACACGGTCGCTTTCACCGTCCCCGCGGACGTCCACGGACGGCTCCTGGAGGTGGCCGCGGACGAGCAGGCCAGCCTCTTCATGGTGGTGCACGCCGGACTGGCCGCGCTGCTCACCCGCCTCGGCGCGGGTACGGACATCCCGATCGGCACGGCGGTCTCCGACCGTGCGGACGCGGAGCTCGACGGCCTCGTCGGCTTCTTCGTGAACACGCTCGCACTGCGCACCGACACCTCGGGAGAGCCCACCTTCCGTGAGCTGCTCGGCCGGGTCAGGCAGGCCGATCTGGCGGCCTTCGCTCACCAGGACGTGCCCTTCGACCTGGTCGTGGAGGCGCAGGGACCACGGCGGGCGGCGAGCGGGCAGGCCGTGTTCGGCCGAGCCCTGTTCCAGGTGATGTTGGTGCTCACACCCTCCCTTCCCGAAAGGCTGGAGCTACCGGGCGGGTCCGCGACGGTGGACCTGGTCGGCAGCAGCTCCGCCGGGTTCGACCTGACCTTCGGCCTGTTCGAGCGGCGCGACGCCGACGGCACCTGCCGCGGACTCGACGGCGTGGTGGAATACCGGACCGAGCTGTTCGACCGGCCCACCGTCGAGGCCCTCTGCACCCGCTTCACGCTGCTGCTGCGTACGGCCGCCGCCACTCCGGACATCCCGGTCCACGACATCGACCTGTCAGGGCCGAAGGAACGCTGACCGCGGCACGCTCGTGGAAGTGGTCCGCCCGCACGGGGACCGACCGGTCTGGCCCGGTCGCCGAAGCCGCTGATTTCCTGAGGACGGCGGAGCGCACGTCATTCAGTGGACGATTCAGAATTCACAGGGGGTCTGTCGTGTCGTCGCAGGAACGCATCACGGTGCGGGTCGCCGCTGCCGAACTACCGCACCACGCCCCTCTCGAGCTGTACGAGCGCCTGCGCGACACGTGCCGGGCCGAGGACGTCTTTCTCTTCGAGAGCACGGACGGCGCCGCACCCGACCGCCGGTCCGCCGTCGTCGGTCTGGGCCGTCTGGCCGAGATCCGGGTCTTCGCCGAACACGTGGAGATCGACGGCGTGCCGGGCGTGGCGTCGGTGCTGGCTCTGGTCGCCGAGGAGGCAGGGCTGCTTCCCGAGGAGTCGCCGCCGGGCGCCGCCGGAGCAGGCACCCGACGACTGCGCATACCCGGCCCAGCCGCCGTCTGGCGGCTGCTGCCCCTGGCACAGCACGCCTTCGAGGTGGACACCGACATACCGCAGACCTCGTACGCCTTCGGGTTCCTGGCCTCGCTCGCCTACGAGTCCGTCTGGCACATGGAGACGCTGCCTCCCCGGACCAAGAAGGCGAACGGGCCCGACATCACGCTCACGCTCTTCCGGGATGCCGTGTGGTACGACCTGACCACGGCCACGGTGCGTCATCTCGCCGCGGAGAGCGCGGCGTTCGGGGACCGCTCACCGGATGCCCCGTCGCTGGAGGCGGCCGCTCGGGCCGCCCGGGAGCGGGGCGGCACGGACGCCGCCACGGTGCCCGCGGCCCCCTCCCCCTCGTCCGTGCACGACACCGTCGGCCGCCAGACGTTCCTGTCGTGGGCTCACCGGTGCCTGGAGCACATTCGGGTCGGGGACATCTACCAGATCCAGATCGGCCACCGTATCGACGTACGCACCGAGCTCACCCCCGTCGACGTCTACCGGCGGCTGCGCGGCCGTAACCCCTCGCCGTACATGTACCTGATGCCCCGCGCCGGCAGCCTGCTCATCGGTGCCAGCCCCGAGCTGTACTTCCGGATCAAGGGCGACGAACTCGAGATGCGCCCCATCGCGGGCACCGCGCGCCGGGGGCCGGACGACGAGGAGAACGCCCGGCGCGTCAAGGAGATGCGGGAGAGCACGAAGGAACGCGCCGAACACATCATGCTGGTCGACCTCTGCCGCAACGACATCGGCCGGGTCAGCCGCCCCGGCACGCTGCCCGTGGACCGGCTGATGGCCGTGGAGTCCTACTCGCACGTGTTCCATCTCGTCTCCACCGTCACCGGACGTCTCGACGAGGGCCTGGGCACCTGGGAAGCGGTGCGCGCGACGTTTCCGGCGGGGACGATGACCGGCGCGCCCAAGGTGCGGGCCATGGAGATCATCGACGGTCTCGAACGGGAGCGACGCGGCAGTTACGCGGGCGCCGTGGGGCTGGTGGACGTACGCGGGTGGAGCGAACTCGCGCTGTGCATCCGCTCGATCGAGTACGACGGAGCCACCTACTCCACGCAGAGTTCGGCGGGCCTGGTGGCCCAGTCGGACCCCGAGTCCGAGTGGCGGGAGACGCTGGCGAAGATGGGCGCCGCCTACTGGGCGCTCACGGGGGAGGAACTGCGATGAAGGTGCTGCTGATCGACGCGTACGACAGTTTCGTGCACATCATCGACCAGTATCTGCGCCACCTCGGCGCGCAGACGCGGGTCGTGCGCTCGCTGACCCGCTCCGTCGACGAACTCGCCGGGTACGAACCGGACGCCGTGGTCCTCGGGCCGGGTCCCGGGCATCCGGCCGAGTCGGGCCATGTGGAACTGGTGCACGAGTTCGCCGGTCGGGTGCCGCTGCTCGGCGTGTGTCTGGGCCACCAGGCCATCGCCCTGGCCTACGGCGGCCGGATCGAGGTGGCCGACCAGGTGATGCACGGGCGGATCAGCACCGTGCAGCACGACGGCACGGGTCTGTTCGCCGGTCTCGGCCACACCCTGCAGGCCACCCGCTACCACTCCCTCGTGGTCGCCCAACCGGTTCCGGAGGCCCTGGAGACCACGGCAGTCGCCGTCGACCACGGCTATGTGATGGGCCTGCGGCACCGCACCCTGCCCGTGGAAGGCGTCCAGTTCCACCCCGAGTCCGTGATGACCACCGGAGGCCTGACACTGCTGGAGAACTTCCTGGCCATGGCGGCGGACGAGCGCAGCCGGGAGCGGCCGCTCAGCGGGATCTGACCTCCGCCAGTACGCGGACGGCCTCGGTGATGCCCGAGCGCGGCAGATGCGCGTGGCCCACGACGAGCGCGGGTGCGCCCCGGCGCGGCCAGGCGTGGAAAGCCGCCCCGCCACGCACCGCGACGGAGCGGCGCAGCGCCCCGGACACCAGGGCCGCCTCGTCGGTGTGCCGGGGGAGCCTGAGGTACGCGTGCAGCCCTGCTGCCGGGCCGAGCACGTCGGCGTCGGGCAGATGCCGGCGGACGGCCTCCACGAGGGCCTGACGGCGGCTGCTCGCCCGGGAGTTGAGCCTTCGCAGGTGACGGTCGAGCAGCCCGCCGCGCAGCAGCTCGGCGAAGGCCAGCTGGGTGAGGGTCTCGGTGCCGAGGTCGTGCCGGGCACGCTCGCGCAGCAGCCGGTCCAGCAGATCGGGCGGTGCGGCCAGCCAGCCGAGCCGCAGCCCGGGGGCGAGGGACTTGCTGGCTGTGCCCGCGTACACGACGCGTTCGGGGGCGAGGCGTTGCAGCGCCAGCGGACGTTGACCGCGTTCGTACCACAGGCCCCCGTCGTAGTCGTCCTCGATGATCAGGCCGTCGACGTCCCGGGCCCAGCGCACGAGGTGCTCGCGCCGGTCGTCGCGCAGGGTCACGCCGGTCGGGAATTGATGCGTGGGGGTGACGAGGACGGCGCGCAGGTCCGTCGCGGCCAGCGCCGCCACATCCAGGCCCGCCTCGTCGACGGGCAGGGGCAGCGGACGCACACCGCATTCCTGGAGGAACCGCCGCTGTCCGGGATGGCCCGGATCCTCCACGCCGATCGTGTCCACCCCCTGCCGGCGGAGCACGCCGCACAGCAGGTCCAGTCCCTGCGCGAACCCGCCCACCACGGCCAGCCGCTCGGCGGTGGTCCGAACGCCGCGTGCCCGCCCCAGGTACTGGGAGAGTTCCAGGCGCAGCGCGGGGGCTCCGGCCAGCGGAGGATAGGCGTGTGCCGAGGGGGCGCCCGCCCGCAGCGCGCGCTCGTAGCAGGTGAGCCAGTCGCGGCGCGGAAAGTCGGACGGACTGCCGCCGCCCGGCCGTAGGTCCCAGCGGACCTCCGGCACCCGGTCCTCCCCGAGGAGCGTCGGTACGACCGCCTGGGCGGTCAGGTGTCCGACGACGCGGGTGCCGGCGCCCTGGACGGCTTCCAGGTATCCCTCGGCGACGAGTTGGCCGTACGCCTCCACGACCACGCTGCGCGAGACGTCCAGGTCGTCCGCGAGGCGGCGGCTGGAGGGCAGCCGGGTTCCCGCGTGCAGGCTTCCGGCCGCTATCTCGCTCTTGATGAAACTCTGTATCTGCGCGGTCAGGGAGACCTCGGAATCCCGGACGACTTCGACCGCCATGTGGAGGGACATGACCTTTTCTCTCTCTTGTTCTCTCTCTTGGGAAGTGGCCTGTATTTCTCGCTTGGCAGTGGTCTGGTCGGGGCGCGTGCCCGGACGTGACACTGGTCGCCCGGATCGACGTCAGATCCGTGCCGCAGATGTCCGAGGAGAATTCACGTGACAACCGGACCGCAGAGTTTCAGTTGGCCCGAATTGCTGAATTCGCTGCTCGATCTGAAGGACCTTTCCGCGCGGGAGACCGACTGGGCGATGGATCAGGTGATGTCCGGCGTCGCGGGGCCGGTGCGGCTGG
The DNA here is from genome assembly GCF_043201895.1 of Streptomyces sp. NPDC048254. Taxonomy (NCBI): domain Bacteria; kingdom Bacillati; phylum Actinomycetota; class Actinomycetes; order Kitasatosporales; family Streptomycetaceae; genus Streptomyces; species Streptomyces sp. NPDC048254. The sequence goes on along the minus strand of NZ_JBICZJ010000008.1, from coordinate 270,277 downwards.
CCGGGCTCCTGGTGGCGCTGCGGGCGAAGGGCGAGACCGTCGAGGAGATCGAGGGTCTGGTCGGCGCCATGCGGCGGCATGCGGTGCCGCTGGACGTGCCCGGCCCCACGGTGGACATCGTGGGCACCGGCGGGGACGGTTCGAACAGTGTCAACATCTCCACGATCTCGGCCATCGTGGCGGCCGGAGCCGGGGCGCGGGTGGTCAAGCACGGCAACCGGTCGGCGTCCTCCTCCTGCGGATCGGCCGACGTCCTGGAGGAGCTGGGGGTGGCTCTGGGGCTGCCCGCGGAGGACGTCGGCGCCGTCGCCGAAGAGGTCGGCATCACGTTCTGCTTCGCGCCGGCGTTCCATCCCGGCATGCGGCACGCGGCGGCGCCGCGCCGCGAACTCGGGATACGCACCGTCTTCAACGCCCTGGGCCCGCTGCTCAATCCGGCCTCGCCCACGGGTGCGGCGATCGGAGTGGCGGACGCGCGGCTCGCGCCGCTGCTGGCAGGGGTCCTCGCCCGGCGTGGGTCGAGGGGGCTCGTGTTCCGGGGCGACGACGGAATGGATGAACTGACGGTCACCACAACCTCCACGATCTGGGCGGTCACGGACTCCGGGGTGCGCGAGGAGACCTTCGACCCGCGGGACATCGGCATCGGGCTCGCCACGCCCGACGCCCTGCGCGGCGGCGACCGGGCCCACAACGCCCGGGTGGCGCGGGAGGTCCTCGCCGGTGCGCGCGGTCCGGTGCGCGACGCGGTACTGCTGTCGGCCGCGGCCGGTCTTGCCGCGCTGGAGCCGGACGGCGGACGCTCGGTCGGCGAACATCTGGCGACGGGATGGGAGCGGGCGGCGGAATCGGTGGACTCGGGCGCGGCGGCAGCGGTCCTGGAACGATGGGCGGCCGTCACGACCAAGCGGGCGCAGTCGGCGGGGCCGGCACCTCGGTGAGCCGCGGCTGCCGTCGACGGCTCTGCCGCGCAAGCCCCGAGGGGTCCCGTTCTGCGGTACCCGGGCCCCGGCCTGGCGCCGGCCGACTCCGGGATGCGACGCGGCGAGGGACACGTACGCCGGGCCGGATGGCCGCGCGGCGAGCCGTGGGACGGATCCCGGACAGGTCCGAGCCGCACTCACCCCACCTGCCCGGCGTCATCCGTCGACCGGACCCTGGACCTGGGATGCGGCCAGGAGTTCGGCTACTGCCGTTCGGGGGGTGCCGTGGGTCACCAGCGCCTCGCCGACGAGGACCGCGTCCGCGCCCGCGCGGGCGTATGCCGCGACGTCCGCCGGGCCGCGGACGCCGGACTCGGCGATCCGCACCAGGCCCTCGGGAAGGTGCGGCGCGACCCGCGCGAACGTGCCGCGCTCCACTTCCAGCGTCGTCAGGTCGCGTGCGTTGACGCCGATCACCGTGGCGCCGGCGGCCACCGCGCGCTCCGCCTCGGGCTCGTCGTGCACCTCCACCAGCGGCGTCAGTCCCGCCTCGCGCGCCAGCGCGACGAACTCGGCCAACTGGGCTCGGCCCAGGGCGGCGACGATCAGGAGCACCATGTCGGCGCCGTACGCACGCGCCTCCCACACCTGGTAGGGGTCCACGACGAAGTCCTTGCGCAGCACGGGCACGTCCACCCGGGCGCGCACGGCCTCCAGATCCGCCAGGGAGCCCCCGAACCGGCGTCCTTCGGTCAGGACGCTGATCGCGGCCGCACCGCCTGCCGCGTAGTCGGCGGCCAGGGCCCCGGGGTCAGGGATGCCGGCGAGCGGACCGCGCGACGGGCTGGCCCTCTTCACCTCCGCGATGACCCGCACCCCCGGCCCGCCCCGCAGCAGCGGCACGCAGTCCCGCCCCGCGCCCCGGGCCAGGGCCCGCTCCCGCACGGCCGCCTCGGGCAGGCGCTGCCGGCGTGACGCCACATCGTCACGTACGCCCCTGACGATGTCGTCGAGAGCATTCATCGCTGTGTTTCCCCTCCCTGACCTGCGGGCTGTGACCGACCGGACGATAAACGTTCGGAGCGGGCGGAGAACACTTCCTTAAGCAGCGGCGAAAACTTCCATGTGAGCGCGCGAACGGGGTGCGGAGCCGTCGTCAGTGGCCTGTCAGTGCCGGTCGACAGCATGGTCACGAAGGCGATGCCGAACAACACATTCTTCCGTCCATTCCTCCGTAGGTTGGCAATCACGTGTCGAAGACTTTGGGCTGTTCAGTCGCGGCCGGGACGACGGCCGTACGCGTTCCGCGGTGGACCACGGCCGACGAGACGGGCGCGCGGCGAGGTGTGACCGCCGAACTCGTGCTGTCTCCCGAACTGACCCCCCGGCTGCGTGCGGTGGCCGTCGAGAGCGCGGCCCCGTTGGACGCCGTGCTCCTGGCCGCACACCTGCGGGTGGTCGCCGCGCTGACCTCCGACCAGGACCCGGTCACCGGGTACGTGCCCGCCGACGGTGATCCCGGCGCGCCACGCTCGCTGGGTGTCAGTGGTGTGCTGCGGAAGAGCTGGGGCGAACTCGTGCGGCAGGCGGCCGCGGAGGCGAGCCGGCGCGCCCCGGCGCCGGGCCCGGCCTCCGGGGCGAACCACGATTGCGTCCTGGACCTGTCCGCGACAGACCTGATCACGACGGACCTGTGCGCAGCGGATCCGGCCCAGCAGGACGCACCGCCCCTGTGGGTGCGTATCGCCGTGCACGCGGACCGCGTCACCGTCTGCGCCCGGTCCCGCTCGGACGTGATGTCCGAGGAGCAGCTGACCCGAATCGTCGGTTACCACGGACGGGCCCTGGAACTGCTGGCCGCCCACCCCGACGCACCGGCGGGCGAGCGGAGTCTGCTCGCCGAGGACGAACGGCACTTCCAGATCTACGGGTTGGCGGGCGAGTCGGTGCCCTTCGACGGGAGGCTGTTCGTCGAGCGGTTCGAGGAGCAGGTCCGGTCGACCCCTGACGCGATCGCGGTGTCGCACCGGAGCCGGTCATGGACCTACGACCGCCTCAACACGAGCGCCAACCGGATCGCCCACGCGCTGCTGACGGACGGGCTCCGTGACGAGGACGTGGTGGCCGTCGTCATGGAACGCGGCCTGGAGTGGGCAGCGGCCACGATCGGCGTACTCAAGGCAGGCGGGTGCTATCTGCCGGTGCAGCCGGACCTCCCGGCCGCCCGGATCGCCGCTCAACTCGACGACGCGGACTGCCGGTTCGTGCTCGGGGAGGGTGCGGACCCGCATGCCTTCGTGAGGGGCAGGGACGACGCGCGCCGCTCGGTGGACGTCGCGGCCCTGACCGCCGGAACCAGTGGTCATGGTTCCGAGGCGCGGACGACCGGCAATCCGGGCCGGCCGCTCACGCCCCGCCGGCTCGCCTACATCTACTTCACCTCCGGCTCCACCGGCACGCCGAAGGGCGTGATGTGCGAGCACGCGGGGTTGCTGAACCACCTGTTGATGAAGGTCGCCGACCTCGGACTCGGCCCCGGCGACGTGGTGGCGCAGACCGCCGCGCAGTCCCTGGACATCTCGCTGTGGCAGCTGATCGCCCCCCTGCTGACCGGCGGCGGTTCACGCATCGTGGACACCGACGTGCTCCTGGACGTGGACCGTTTCGTCGCCGAGCTGACCGCGTCGCGCGTCTCCGTCGCACAGTTCGCCCCGTCCTACTTCGACGCGCTGATCACGGCACTGGAGCGCGGCCCCCGCGGTCTCGGCGTGCTGCGCACCGTCTCGGTGACGGGGGAGGAACTGAAACCGGCGCTGCTGCGGCGGTGGTTCGCGTGCCATCCGGGCGTCCGGGTGGTCAACGCGTACGGCGCGACCGAGGTCTCGGACGACACCATGCACGAGTTCCTCGACATGGTGCCCGAGCACGGGCCCGTCACGCTCGGCCGGATGCGGCGCAACGTGCATGGCTACGTGCTCGACGAGCAGGGTGGGCTGGTGCCGCTCGGTGCGACCGGAGAGATCGTCTTCTCCGGGGTCGCGGTCGGCCGTGGTTACGTCAACGACCCCGAGCGGACCCGGGCCGCGTTCGTGCCCGATCCGTTCCGGCCCGGCCAGCGGATGTACCGTACGGGTGACTTCGGGCGCTGGCTGCCCGGGGGCCGGCTCCAGTTCCTCGGCCGCCGCGACCAGCAGGTCAGGATCCGCGGATTCCGGGTCGAGACCGGTGAGATAGAGAACCGGCTCATGGCCCTGGACGAGGTGAAGGACGCGGTGGTCGTCGCCTCGGGGGCGGGTGACCGGCACCGGGTCCTGGTCGCCTTCCTGGTCGGTGCCGTCCGTCGGCAGGCCGCCGACATCCGGACCGGCCTGGCCCGCCATCTGCCGGACTACATGATCCCCGCGCACTGCCACTGGATCGACGCCCTGCCGGTCAGCGACAACGGCAAGGTGGACCGGAAGGTTCTCGTCGAGCTGGCCGCCACGCTCGGCCATGCCGGCGTGCCGAGCACGGCGCCCACCACGCCCACCGAGCAGCGCCTCGCGATGGCCTGGGCGGAGGCGCTCAACGTTCCGTTGCAGAGCATCGGGCGGGCCGACAACTTCTTCGCGCTCGGCGGTACGTCGCTCGCGGCGACCTGGCTCGTCGTGAAGCTGGACCGGCTCGTCTCGCTGACGCAGATCGTCGCCCATCCCGTGCTGTCCGACCTCGCCGCCGCCGTCGACGCGGGTGGGAGCGCGACGGCGGAGGGCCCGGAGCCCGGCCTGCTCCGACCGCTGACCCGTGCGCTCCCTGGCCGGACCGAGCCCGAGGGCCGCCTGGTCTGCTTCCCCGGCGCGGGCGGGAACGCGGTCAACTTCCTCGCTCTGGCCCGGGAACTCGCTCCGAGCGGCATCGAGGTGTACGGCGTGGAGCTGCCCGGCCACGACTTCGTGCCCGGCGCGCAGGATCTGGCGGAGGTGCCCGAGGTGGCGCGCCGGGTTGCGCAGGAGCTGGGGCGGCTGACCGCCGCAACGCTCGTGCTGTGGGGCCAGCGGGAGGGTGCGGCGCCCGCGCTCGCCCTGGCCCGGCTGCTGGAGGACGGCCCTTCGGCAGCTCGTCGGGTCATCGTCGGCGGCGTCGCCCCGGACTGGCCGGCCGGGGTGCGGGCGGTCATGGACCGCACCCGTGCCATGAGTGACCAGGAGGTCGCCGCGACCCTCCTGGGCGAGGGCGCGTACGTGGAGTTCGACGGGCTCAAGCCGGAGCGGGCGCGGCTGCTCGGGCCCGCCTACCGGCACGACGTGCGGTCGGCCGGAGACTTCCTGCTGGCCGCCCGCCTCGACCCGGAGTCCCACCGAATCAAGGCGGGCATCGAGCTCGTCGTCGCCGAGGACGGGGCGGACGGCGAACACGGCCGCGGTCACTGGGACTGGCGGCTCTTCACCGACGAGGTGACGCACCGCCGGCTTCCGGGTGGCGGAGCCCACTTCCCGCGCACACGGGCGACCGACGCGAAAGACGCGGTGCTGACCGCGCTGAACCGAACCGCCCCTTCGTCCCCGTGAGGAAACCGATGCCCAACGACCATGTGACGACGGCGAGTTCCAGTGGTGCGGAAGGGTTGACCGGGCGGATCACCGCCGGCCCCGACGCGCTCCTGCGCGCCGAGGTGCTCGAGCCGCAGCTCCGCTTCGAGATCGACGCCCTGCTGCCCTGGTACGTCCAACTGGAGAAGGTGCTCCTGCTGGAGTACCGCCGGCTCGGCCTGCTGGACGGTGCCCAGGTCGGTGCCATCGCCGACCTGCTCGACCGGGTCACACCCGAGGCGGTGGCCCGGGAGGCCGAGGAGAGCATGAGCGACATCGCCTTCACCCTGGAGCGCCACGTCGCCCGCCGGCTGACCACGGTGCCGCCCGCGTGGCACGTCGACCGCAGCCGCAACGACCTCCAGGCCACCGCCCAGTTGATGCAGGGCCGGGCACGGCTGCTGGGGTGCGCCGAGGAGCTGATCGCGTTCGGCCGCACCGCGCACCGGCTGGCCGGCCGTGGTGCCGACCTGGTGATGCCCGGCTACACCCATATGCAGCCGGCCCAGGTGATCAGCCCCGGCTTCTACTTCGCGGCACTGTGCGACCAAGTACTGCACACCCTTGAGCGGCTGGAGTCGGTGTACCGGACCGCTGCCGCCTCGCCGATGGGCGCGGGGGCTATGGCGGGACAGGAACTGCCCTGGGACCGGGCCCGGATGGCCGGGCTGCTGGGCTTCACCGAGGTCCGTACGCACGCGCTGCGGGCGGTGGCACAGCGCGACTGGGCACTGGAGGCCTGCGCCGAGTTCTCCCTGCTGGGCGTCGCGCTGAGCCGCTTCGTCACCGACCTGATGACCTGGGGCAGCGCGGGATACGGCTTCATCGACCTCCCGGACCACTGGTCGGGAATCTCCTCGGCGATGCCGCAGAAGAAGAACTACCCGGTGCTGGAGCGGATCCGGGCCCGTACGGCGCATCTCGGCGCGGCCTACACGGCCATCGCCGCCGGGCAGCGCTCCACCCCCTACAGCAACTCCGTCGAGATCTCCAAGGAGGCAGGGGCAGGAGTACCCGCCGCCTTCGACACCGTCGGGTCGGTGCTGCGGCTGTTCGGCGCGGTGCTGGAGAACCTGCGGTTCCGGGAGGACCGGATGCGCGAGGCCTGCGAGAGCGAGTACCTGGGCGGGTTCACGCTCGCCAACCTGCTGACCCTGCGAGCCGGGGTCCCCTGGCGCACTGCCCAGGTGGTCGCAGGGCGCTACATCGTCCAGGCCGTCGAGCACGGGCTGCCTCCCGCAGAGCCCGACGGTGCCCTGCTCGACACGATCCTGGCCGCCGAGGGGCATACGGCCGAACACGCGGCGGAACTGCTCGCCGAGGCGATGAGCGTGCAGGGCGGACTCACGGCGAAGCGTTCGGACGGCTCGGCCCATCCGGACGCCGTACGGGCCCTGCTCGCGGACCAGGAGACGGCGTTCGACGCATGGGACAAGCGCTGGTACGGACGACGGGCGCACATCGACGCGGCGGCGGCCGAGGTCGACCGGCTGCTCGCCGGTCCGGAGGGACGGCAGGAGTGGTGAGGTCCTCCGACGCCGTCCTGCGGCAGGACGCCCCGGGGCGCGCCCCGGCGCCGTTCGCCGCGGTGACGGGGATGAGTACCGCGTCCGGCACATTCGGCGAGCTGCTTCAGGGCGTGCTGCCCGAGGAGAACAGCGACTTCCTGGTCACCCTGCCCATCGCCCGCTGGGCCCGGGTGACCTTCCACGGCACACCCGGTACCGACGAGTTGGAGGTCCAGCCGGCCCACAAGCTCAAGGCGCTCCGGCTCACCAGGATGATCATGCAGTCCGCGGATGCGCCGATGGGCGGGGTGCTGACCATCGAGAGCACGCTGACCGAGGGCAAGGGCCTTGCCAGCTCGTCCGCCGACCTTGTGGCGACGGCACGCGCGGTCGCCAACGCACTGGGTGAGCCGATGCCGCCCCGGCGGATCGAGTCGCTGCTGGCGCAGATCGAGCCCACCGACGGCGTGCTGTACCCCGGCATCGTGGCCTTCTACCACCGTCGGGTGGCACTCCACACCGAGCTGGGGTCCCTGCCGCCGATGACCGTGGTGGGCGTCGACGAGGGCGGCGAGATCGACACGATCGCCTTCAACCGCATCCCCAAGCCCTTCTCCGCCGCGGACCGGGCGGAGTACGCCCGACTGCTGGAGCGGATGGCCGGGGCGGTGGCCCGTGCGGACCTCGCCGAGGTGGGCGCGGTGGCCACGCGCAGTGCCCTGATGAACCAGGTGCTGCGGCCCAAGCGGACGCTCGACGACATGATCGACGTCTGTCGGCAGGTCGGCGGGCTCGGGGTGGTCGTCGGCCACAGCGGGACCTGCCTCGGGGTGCTCCTCGACACGGCCGAGCCCTCGTATCCGCAGCGGCTGGTGGACGCCGCGAGCGCGTGCTCCGAGCTCGTCGGCAACGTCACGGTGTACCGGACCTTGAGCTTCGACCGATGAACTCCGGCGTTTCGCCGGCCCGGCGCAGGGATGGGAAGAGAGAGCGCACATGCTGAGCCAGAACGTGATCGAGGCCATCGGCCATACACCGCTGGTACGTCTGCGGCTGGGGGCCGACCGGGACGTCCGGGTCTACGCGAAACTCGAGATGAACAACCTGTTCGCGATGAAGGACAGGGTCGCCAAGCAGATCATCACCGAGGCGCGCCAGAGGGGCGACCTGGCCGAGGGCGCCCCGATCGTGGAGAGCTCCTCGGGCACGATGGCCCTCGGAGTCGCCTTGGTGGGCACCGCGCTCGGCCATCCGGTGCACATCGTCACCGACCCGCGGATCGACCGCACGACGCTGGCCAAGCTGGAGGCACTGGGCTGCGAGGTGCATGTGGTGTCCGCGATGGACGACCACGGCTGGCAGGGCGCCCGGCTGACCCGGCTGCGGGAGATCATGGACAGCAACCCGGGGGCGTTCTGGCCACGGCAGTACGAGAACCCGCAGAATCCGGCCGCCTACCGGCACCTGGCCCATGAGCTGCTCGCCGACCTCGACACGGTGGACGTCCTGGTCGGCGCCGTGGGCAGCGGCGGCTCGCTGTGCGGCACCTCACGAGTGCTGCGTGAGTCCCTGCCGGAACTGTACGTGGTCGGGGTTGACTGCGTCGGCAGTGTGCTCTTCGGCCAGCCCGACCGGCCCAAGAGGCTGCAGAGCGGGCTGGGCAACAGCCTGCACCCGAAGAACCTCGACCATTCCCTGATCGACGAGGTCCACTGGCTGAACGACCACGAGGCCTTCGGCGCCACCCGCGAACTGGCCCGTGAGGAAAAGCTGTTCGCCGGCAACACCTCCGGGTCGGTGTACCGGGTGCTGGGCGCCATGGCCGAACGAGCCACACCGGGCACGACCGTCGTCGGGATCTTCCCGGACCGCGGGGACCGGTACGCCGACACCGTGCACAGCGACGCGCACTGGGCCGAACAGGATCTCCGGCGCCTGCCCGTGGCCACCGTGCCGCGGCAGGTCCTCGACGGCACGGAGGTGCACAGCTGGTCGTTCCGCCGCAACAGGGCGGACGCGCCGCGGCCGGCGTTGGTCTTCGTGGAGTCCAACACCACCGGCACCGGCATGCTGGCGCTACGGATCGCGGCGGAGGCCGGCTACGAGCCGGTGCTCGTGACCGGCGACTCCACCCGGTACGGAGGGCTCGCCGAGACCGGTGCGACGGTCGTTGACTGCGACACCAACGACCTGGACGCACTGATCCGGGCGGTGACCAAGGCGTTCGAGTCCGGTTGCATCGCCGGGGTGTCCACGACCAGCGAGTTCTACCTGGTGGCCGCGGCGGCGCTGGCCACCGCTGTGGGGCTGCCGGCGGAGCGTGCCGAGGCGATAGCCGGCTGCCGGGACAAGGGGCGGCTGCGCGAGACCCTGCAGCGGGCCGGGCTCGGGCAGCCGCTCTTCGAGGTGGTCGAGGACGGCCCGTCCGCCGCCGCGGCCGCCGACCGGATCGGAACCCCCTGCGTGGTCAAGCCCGTCGACGACTCCGGCTCGACGCGGGTGCGTCGCTGCGACTCGGCGCAGCAGGCCGCCGAGCTGGCCGAGGAGATCACCGCCCGGACCACCAACGGACGCGGGCAGGCCATGGCGGGCCGGGCCCTGGTCGAGGAGTATCTGGACGCGCCCGAGTACAGCGTGGAGATGTTCGGGGTCGACGGCGTGCACCGGCTGATCGGCATCACCGAGAAGACCGTGACCGGTGCACCCCACTTCGTGGAGTCCCGGCACCTCGTGCCCGCCGAACTGCCCGCCGAGGCGGCGCGGGAGGTGACCGAGACGGTGTCGGCCGCGCTGGCCGCGACCGGCCTCGGCCGCGGCCCGAGCCACACCGAGGTGAAGCGCACCGCGACCGGCACCGCCGTCGTGGAGATCAACCCGAGGCTCGCGGGCGGCCTCATCCCCGAGCTCTACCGCCTGGCCACCGGTGTCGACCTGCTCGCCGCCCAGGTGGCCCATGCCGGTGGAGGCGAACCGCTGCTGCCCGACGGCTTCGCGCGCCACGCCGGCATCCAGTTCATCCTGCCCGCCGAGCGCGGCGTGCTGGAGCGGGTCGCCGGGCTGGAGGAGGCCCGGGCGGTCCCGGGCGTGGAACGCGTGACGGTCACCGCAGCGGCGGGTACCCAGGTCGCCCCGCCCACGGACGCATACGGGCGGATCGGGCATATCGTCGCCGTCGGCGAGAGCCGGGCGGCGGTCGTCGAGGCGCTCGACCGGGCCACGGCACTGGTCGGCGTCGAACTGAGGGGGAGGAAGACAGAGCAGCGGCAGTAGGCCGACGAAGCACCTCTGGCGCGAACGGCACCACCAAGGGCCTCGGCACCGCCACCTGTAGCTACTTCTTCGCCAAGCTGTCGGCAACCGCCTGACCTGGCATTTCGCATGCCAAAACGGTCCCCGCCCCCGAAACCGGGGGGCGGGGACCGTGCCGAATGGCCGGATGCCGCCCAACCGCCTTCCGGTGAGGCGCAGATGGCGTGAAGGACGATTGACGACCACTCTTACGCATGTAAGCTCGGACTTACATGTAGAAGAAATAAGCGACGTGAGTAAGGGGCTGGAGACAGTGGAGAAACGCTCGGTCACCGTCAGGGTGGCGAGTTGGAGCGCGGCTCACCCCTGGCGCGCCATCGTCGGCTGGTTCGTCTTCGTCGCGCTGTGCTTAGGAGCGTCGGCCGCCGTCGGGACCCACAGCGCCACCACCGAGGACTACCGGGTCGGCAAGGCCGGGAAGGCGGAGGCGATCGCGACGGAGGGCGGCCTGCAACGCAGGCCGGCCGAGCAGATCGTCATCGACTCCCCGTCCGGCACGCTGAACGTGTCCGCGGCCCGGGCAGCCGCCGCGGACGTCACCACGCGGATGCGGAAACTCCAGGAGGTCGACCGGGTCGAGAAGCCGGTCCTCTCCCGGAACGGCAAGGTCCTCATGGTCCAGGTCGTCATGGCGGGCGAGGAACTCGCCGCGCGCAAGAAGGTCGGCCCGCTGGTCGAGCAGACCGCGGCCGTGCAGAAGGCCCACCCCGAGGTACGGGTGCAGGAGACCGGCAGCCCCTCGATGAGCAAGGGCCTCGACCAGCAGCGCAGTGACGACCTGGCCTTCTCCGAGATGCTCACCCTGCCGGTCACCGTCATCACGCTGATGATCGCCTTCGGCTCGGTGATCGCTGCCGGTGTACCGGTCCTGCTGGCGCTCTCCTCCATCGCCGCCGCCATGGGGCTGTCCGCCGTCGCCTCGCACGTGCTGCCGGACGCCGGCGTCGGCAACAACGTCATCCTGCTGATCGGCCTGGCCGTCGGTGTCGACTACTCGCTCTTCTACCTGAAGCGAGATCGCGAGGAACGGGCCCGGGCCGGCGGTCATCTCGGTTCCGAGGCCGTCGTGGAACTCGCCGCGGCCACCGCGGGCCGGGCCATCGTGGTCTCCGGTTTCGCGGTGATCGTCTCGACCGCGACCCTGTACCTGGCGACCGACGTCATCTTCTCCTCGCTCGCCACCGGCGCCATCATCGTCGTCATGGTCGCCGTGGCCAGTTCGCTGACGGTGCTGCCCGCCCTGCTGGCCAAGCTCGGGGCCCGCGCCGAGCGTCGTACGGCCCGCCGCGCGGCCCAGGGCAAGCGGACGCGGGGACACGGTGAGACGAGCAGGGCGTGGAACGCGCTGCTGCGGCCCGCGACCCGGCGCCCCGGGATCACCCTGCTGGTCTCGGTGCTCATCATGCTGGGCCTGGCGGCGCCCGCCCTCGACCTGAAGCTGAGCGTGCTGGGGAAGGACACCTTCTCGCGCAAGATCACAGCCGTTCAGACCTACGACCGGCTGACCGCCGCCTTCCCGGAGATGCTCGTCCAGCACCAGGTGGTGGTGCGTGCCGACGCGGACCGCGCACCGCAGGTGGTGAAGGCGATGGAGGACCTGCGCCGGCGGGCCCAGGCGGACCCGCTGTTCGCCAAGGACGTCGAGTTCAAGCTGAGCTCCTCCGGTGACCACCGGATCTCCAGCCTGATGCTCTCCGTACCGTTCAAGCCCAGCTCGCCCCAGGCGCTGCAGTCGCTCGACCGCGTCCGCGACGACTACCTGCCCGCCACGGTCGGCAAGGTGCCCGGCGCCGAGGCCTACGTCACCGGTGACATCGCCCGCGACTCCGACTACCTGGACCACCAGAACTCCAAGCTCCCGCTGATCGTCGGACTGCTGTTGCTGGTGACGTTCACCGTGACGGTGCTGGCCTTCCGGTCGGTGGTCATCGGCGTGATCGGCACCCTGCTCAACCTGCTGTCCGCGGCATCCGCCTTCGGCCTGCTGGTCCTGGTCTTCCAGGGGCACTGGGCGGAGGGCATCCTCGACTTCCACTCCACCGGATCGATCGGGGCGCGGGTACCCCTGTTCCTGTTCGTCATCCTCTTCGGGCTGTCGATGGACTACCAGGTCTTCGTGGTCAGCAGGATCAGGGAGGCCGTCCTGCGCGGCCTGGACACCCGCAGGGCCGTGATCGAGGGGATCGGCAGCTCCGCGGGTGTGGTGACCAGTGCGGCTGTGGTCATGGTCACCGTGTTCGCCAGCTTCGTCTTCCTCACCCTGGTCGAGATGAAGCAGATGGGCTTCGTCCTCGCCGCCGCGGTCCTGCTCGACGCCTTCATCGTGCGGATCATGATCCTTCCGTCGGTCCTGACTTTGCTGGGCGACGCGAGCTGGTGGCCGTCGCGAAAGGCGCGATCGGCACGGCCGAAGCAGACCGGATCAGCTGGTTCCGGGACTGTCACTTCGTACCGTCCGCAGGAGTCGGGGCGCATCTGAGCCACGGCTGTCGATGCAGGCAGCCGCACTGACCGGCCTTCCAATCCCCCGGGAAGGCCAGGTGCTGGGCCGCTCACACGCTGGGCGGCCCAGCACCGTTTTCGGGCTGGAATCATTCCGGAATGGCTTGTTCCTCTGTCATATCTTTCAGGTATGGCGGAGTCGTAAGTTTGATATTTCTCATCCGCGATGGGGCGGACAAGGATGTGGATCAAACGAAGACGGGGGTATTGAATCGTGGAGATCCATATACTTGGTTCACTTTTGCTCACCAGCGGCACACGGAGCTGGGGTGTGACGTCGAAGCGGGTGAGCTCGGTGCTCGCCCTGCTGGCCCTGACTCCGGGTCAGGCTGTCCCGTTCGACCAGCTCGTGGACGAGCTGTGGGGTGACGACCACATCGCCAACGCGAAGAACGCTCTGCAGGCCAACGTGACCCGGCTGCGCAAACTCCTGGCGTCGGTGGCCGGAAGAGAGGGGCGGGAACTCGTACGCACCGTCGGCACCGGCTATCTGCTGGACATCCGGCCCGAATCGGTCGACGCCCACCACTTCGTGGCCCTCGCGGACGAGGGCGCGGCCCTGCTGGGCCAGGATCCCGCAGCGGCGGCGGGCGTACTGGAACAGGCGCTGGGCAGATGGCGGGGCGCGGCCCTGCTGGACGTCAGCGAGGGGTTCCGCTGCCGGACGGCGTCCGTACAGCTGGAGGAGCGACGGCTCACCGCGTACGAAGACTGGGTCACCGCCAGGCTGGCGGCCGGTGTGGAAGGCGCGCCGGTGCCGGAGCTGCGTCAGCTGGCCACCGAGCATCCCGGCCGCGAACGACTCAGTGAACTGCTGATGCTGGCCCTGTACCGTGACGGCCGGCAGACCGAGGCGCTCGAAGTGTTCCATCAGGCCCGCAGGCGCCTGGCCGAGGACCTCGGTGTGGAGCCGGGGCGTTCCCTGCACGCGGTGTACCAGGCAATCCTTCACCAGGACGACGCCCTCGGACGTCCCCGCGGCTCCTTGGCCCTCATCGGCTGACCCACCTCTCCATCCCTCGGAGGCGGTAATTCCGTCGAGGCCCCGTAACCGGCGTGATTCAATTACAGTGATGTAACGTAGGTCGGAGCGTGTGCCCCTGCAACGGGGCGGAACGCACCGTCGTATGTGTCCGGGACTGGGGGCTGGGTCTGCAATGCGCGTCGAGTTACGGCATGCCCGACTCGTAGCCGCCATCGCGAGTGCCGGGAGCATATCGTCGGCCGCAACCCAGCTCAATCTTCCGCAGCCCGCCCTCTCTTCCCAACTACGCCGACTGGAGCGTGAGTTCGGAGGGGAACTGTTCGTACGGTCGCACAGCGGCGTGGTGCCCACTCCACTCGGCGAACGGCTGATCCCGATGCTCGTGGACCTGGCCCGGCGCGGTGATGCCGTCATCGCCGAGGTGGCCGCGCAGAGCACGAACACGCTGCGCGTCGGGAACGTGGAGTGGACGCCGCCCACCCTCAAGGACGCGATCGCCACGTGCCTGCCCTCCGTCGAGGTGCAGACCGAGACGGTGGATCCGGCCGACGCGATGAGCGCGGTCGCCGAGGGGCTGCTCACCCTGGCGCTGGTGCCCAGTCCACCGGACCGCCAGTCGGCCGACATCAGAAAGCTGCCCCTCAGCACGGCGGTCGTGGTCCGCGAGCCGGTGTGGCTGGCGGTGCCGCCCGGCCACCCGCTGGCCGCGAACGGTCCCGTCGGCGCGGCCGAGGTACGTTCCCTCGACTGGGTGCGCTACGCGCGCGGCCACTGGTTCCACGACCACGAGGACGCGGCCTTCGCCGATCTCGTCGAGGGGCAACCCGCGCCGGCCCACCGGGTGCGCGGGCATCACGAGGCGATGAGCTGGGTCCGCGAGGCGGGCGTGGCCGCGCTGACCGTTCCCACCGGTGCCACCAAGGACGTCAGTCTCGTCCCGGTCGCCGACGCCCACATCTGCGAGCTGCTCCTGGTGTGGCGCACGGGGTCGCTCAGCCGGGCGACCGTGGCGACCCTGGTGGAGAACGTACGCCGCTACTACTGCGCATACGCCCGTACCATCCCGCGCTTCTGGTCGTGGATGGTCGCCCACCCCGAGAACTTCCGCGAGGTCGAGCGCTACCTGACGAACCCTCATGAGGACGTGCCCGGTTCGGATTGAGGGGCCTTCCGACTCCCCGCGCAGTCACGTCAGTTCGCGGTCAGTGGCCTGTCAGCCGCTTGCTCCAGCATCGTCTGCATGACTACTGCAGCCACCAGCGCCGAACGGCGTGCCCAGATCAAGGGCATCATCTGCGACATCCTCGAGATCGAGCCGTCCGACATGACCGGCACCAGCCGGTTCAAGGAGGACCACGAGGCCGACTCGATGGGCGCCATCGAGATCCTCTCCAACCTTGAGCGGACGTACGGGATCGACCTCGACCAGAGCGTGCTGCCCCGCATGGTCAATCTCGACGCCGTGGTCACCGTCGTCGACGAGGCCGTGGCCGCCAAGTAGCGGGTGCTGCCCGGCCGGGCCCGCCCGGGTCGGGCGTGAGGGACTGGAGTGCAGGGTGTACGACAACGATCAGTGGCCGCGCCAGGTGGTGATCACCGGACTCGGCCTGGTCACCAGCATCGGCCTCGGAGCCGAGGAGTTCCTGGCCGGCCTGCGGGCCGGCCGCAGCGGGGCCAAGCCCATCACGGCCTTCGACACCAGCGGTTTCGCCCACTCCTACGGGTGCGAGGTCGCCGGCTTCGACCCGGCGGAGTGGATCCGTACGTACCAACCGGAGGAACTGGGCCGGGCGACCCAGTTCTCCGTGGCGGCGGCCAACATGGCCGTCGCCGACGCGGGGATCGGCGCGGAGGAACTCCGCGGCCGGCGGACCATGGTGTCGGTCGGCACCACGGACGCGGAGTCCCGCGACCTGGACCTGCTGGTCGGTGAACAGCTCGACAAGGGCCCCGAGCACCTCACCCCGGGGATCGCCCGACGGGCCCACGCGAGCAGGCTGTCCACGAGCATCGTCCGCGAACTCGGGCTGACCGACGTCGAGGCCCTGACCATCCCCACCGCCTGCGCGGCCGGCAACTACGCGATCGGCAGCGGCTACGACGCGATCCGGGCCGGCGACGTCGATGTGGCCCTCTGCGGCGGAGCCGACGCGGTGTGCCGCAAGACCTTCGCCGGCTTCTACCGGCTGGGCACCATCGCTCCCGAGGTGTGCCAGCCCTTCGACCGGGACCGCAAGGGCATCCTCACCGGCGAGGGCGCCGGCATCCTCATGATGGAGAGCCTGGAGTCCGCCCGGGCACGCGGCGCCCGTATCTACGCCGAGGTCCTCGGATACGGGCTCACCTGCGACGCCCACCATCCCGTCGCGCCCGACCAGGACAGTCTCGCCCGCTGCATGGCACTGGCCCACCGCAACGCCGGGATCACCGAGGCGGACGTCGACTTCATCTCGGCCCACGGCACCGGTACCAAGGCCAACGACGTGACCGAGGCGGGCGCCATCCGTCAGGTCTTCGACACTCCGCCGCCCACCGTGTCCATCAAGTCGATGGTCGGGCACAGCATGGGTGCGGCCAGTGCCCTCGGCTCGGCCGCCTGCGCCCTGGCCATCGCCGAGGGCTTCATCCCGCCCACCATCAACCACCGGGAGACCGACCCGGAATGCGGGCTGGACTGTGTGCCCAACGAGGCGCGTCCCGCTGACCTGACCGTGGTGCAGAACAACGCGCTCGCCTTCGCGGGCAACAACGCCGTGCTCATCCTGGGCCGGCACCGGGAGGCCGCCTGATGTCCGCGCTGGTCTTCTCCACCTGGTCGGCGGTGTCCCCGTACGGCGTGGGCAGCGAGCCCTTCCGTACCGGCATCCGGGCCGGCCGCAGCGCGATCGGCGCACTCGACCGGGCGGCCTTCCCAGGACCGTTCACCGAGGGCGCGCTCGTGCCGGACTTCAACGCCGCCGATCACATCGGCCGCAAGGGCACCCGCACCATGGACCGGGTCACCGGCATCGCGGTGACCGCCGTGGGACTGCTGCTGGCCGACGGCGGACCGGAGTTGACGTCCCGGCCCGAGGAGACCGGGCTGGTGCTGGGCACCGGCTCGGGCAGTGTGCAGAGCATCATGGACTTCACCCGCGACTCACTCGTGGGGGAGCGCCCGTACCACGTCGACCCGGCGCGCTTCCCGAACACGGTGATGAACCGGGCCGCCGGGCAGAGCGCGATCTGGCACGGCATCAAAGGGCCGAACACCACCATCGCCGGCGGCCGCCTGACCGGCCTGACCGCGCTGAGCTACGCCGCCCGGCTGCATCGTGGCGGCCACTGCACGCGGGTGCTGTGCGGGGCGGCCGAGGAGTACTCCGAGCAGCGGGCCTGGCTGGAGTGGCACGGCCGGGACGGCGATGACCGGACGTCCCCACTGGGCGAGGGCGGCGCGGTGTTCCTGCTGGAGACCGCACAGGACGCCCGGGCGGCCGGCCGGCGGGTGCGAGCCCGCCTGCTGACCACCCGGTTCCGTGCCTTCGCCGAACCGTCCGACGCCCGGGCGGCCTTGGCGGAGTGCGTGCGCGACGCCTTGAAGCAGGCCGGCGCGCGGGCCGGGGATGTGCGCGTGGTGGCCCCGGCCGAGACGGGCGGGCACCTGGCCGGCACCGAGGAGGCCGCGATCGGGGACGTCCTCGGCTCGGCCGGGCCCCGCCTGCTCGGCAGCCGCGCGCTGCTGGGCGACACCTCTGCGGCCACCGCGGGCCTGCAGCTCGCGGCGGTGCTGTCGCTGCTCGACGACGAGGAGACCCCACCCGGCGCACTCGCCCTCGTGACGGCGGTCGACCGGGACGGCACGGCCGGCTGCGCGCTGCTCGCCGCCGCGACGAACGAGGAGAGCTGAGTGGAGACGAACGCCCGCAGGGTGGCGCTGGTGACCGGGGGTTCCCGGGGCATCGGGCGGCATGTGGTCACCGCACTCGCGCGGGACGGCTTCGACGTCGCGTTCTGCTACCGGTCCGACGAGGAGGCGGCCCGGTCGGTCGCCCAGGAGGCCGAGAAGGAGGGCGCGGGTGTGTTCACCGCCCGCGTCGACGTCGCCGACGCCCGCGCCGTACGGGACTTCGTCCGCAGCGCGGAGGACACGCTCGGCCCGCTGCACGCGGCGGTCTCGTGCGCCGGCATCGTCCGGGACAACCCCTTGGTGATGATGTCCGAGGACGACTGGGACGCCGTCCTGCGCACCAACCTGGACGGCACCTACCACCTGTGCAAGGCCGCCGTCTTCGCCATGATGAAGCGCCGGGCGGGCACCGTCGTCACGATGTCGTCCGTGGCCGGGGTGTACGGCAACGCGACGCAGACCAACTACTCCGCGTCCAAGGCCGGGATCATCGGCTTCAGCAAGGCGCTGGCCAAGGAGTCCGGGCGCTACGGCGTGCGCGTCAACGCCGTGGCGCCGGGCTTCATCGACACCGACATGCTCTCCGGGCTGGCGCCGGAGCACACCCGGAAGATGACCGAGCGCATTCCGCTCGGCCGCCTAGGCCACCCCCGGGAGGTGGCGGACCTGGTGTCGTTCCTGGTCTCCGACCGCGCCGCCTACATCACCGGACAGGTCTTCGGCGTCGACGGCGGCCTCGTCGTCTGACCCGCTAAGGAGCAGCATGCCCAAGAACAAGACCCCGCGCTTCTACTTCTCACTGCGCAGCCCGTACTCCTGGCTCGCGTACCAGGAACTGACGGAACACCACAAAGACCTCGTGGAGCGGCTGGAATGGCTGCCGTTCTTCGAACCGGACGAGACCAGCGCGCGGATGCTGCGAGAACGCGGCGGACGGTTCCCGTACTCGGAGATGTCGCGGGAGAAGAACCGGTACATCCTCCAGGACGTCGGCCGGATCACCAAGGCACGCGGCATCACCGTGAACTGGCCCGTGGACGTCGAGCCGGTCTGGGAGGTTCCGCACCTGGGCTATCTGGTGGCGGCCCGGGAGGGCCGGGGGCACGACTACATCGCCGCGGTCTACCGGGCCCGGTTCGGCGAGGGGCGCGACGTCTGCGACCCGGCGACGATCGCGGACATCGGCCGCGAGCTGGGGATCCACCCCGAGGTGATCTCCCGCGCCCACGAAGACCCCGAACTGCGGGAGCGGGGTGCGGACATCCTGATGGAGGTCTGTACGGACGGCGTCTTCGGAGTGCCGTTCTTCGTCAAGGGTTTCACCCGCTTCTGGGGGCTCGACCGGCTCGACGCCTTCGTGGAACACGTGCGTACCGGGGTGGCCTCCGCGGCGTCCCTGGCACCCGCCACCGCCGGCGCGGTGGGCGTCGGCCGCTCGGCCGACGACGGCCACGCGGGCGGCTGCGGCTGACCGGGCCGCTCGTGGGCCCTGCCGGGTCGTGTCCCGGCCTGCCCACGGCACGCCACAGGGGTGTGGCGAACCGTCAGTTCCCGGTCAGTGCGCTGTCAGCGCGCTCGACCACCATCGATCACGACGCTGCCCTGCCCGCTCCGGACAGCCGGACGGGGCAGCGCTTCATGCATGGCCCCAAGCCCTTGAGCGTCCAGCGCTGATCGCGCTGCGCCGGCCGGGACGGCCGCATGGACCTGGTGAACCTTTCCGAGGGGATTGCAATGACGCGTGTGCCGACGGCCGGACTGCCGCTCACCGCTGGCCAGAAGGACATCTGGTTCGACGAGAAGCTCACCGGCGGCGGTGCCACGTACAACACCGCGATCTACTGGGACATCAAGGGCCCGCTGGACCGTGCGCGGTTCACGGCGGCGCTGGCCCGGCTCGCCGAGGAGTCGGAGTGCCTGCGGACCCGCTTCTTCGAGGTCGACGGCGAGCCCCGCCAGGTCGTCGAGGACCTCGCCGAGCTGCCGCTGACCGTCACCGACGTCAGCGGCGCCGCCGACCCCGTGGCCGCCGCGAACGAAGCCATCCGGGCCGACCTGCGGGTTCCCTTCACGGTGGGCGGCGACACGCCCCTGTTCCGGTTCAGCGTGTTCACGCTCGCCGCGGACCGCACGATCTTCTGCCTGCTCAACCATCACCTGGCGTCCGACGGCTTCAGCTACGTCATCTACTGGCAGCGGCTGTCCGCCATCTACGAGGCGATGACCGCGGGCACCTCGCTCGACGAGGGGCGCTTCGCCCCGCTGAGCGCGCTGATCGAGGCGGAGGCCGCCTACGCCGATTCCCCGCGCCAGGACCGCGACCGGGCCTATTGGCTGGATCACTTCGCCGACGCCCCCGAACCGGTGACCCTGGCCCGTCGGGACGCCGAGCCGGCCCAGTCGTTCCTGCGCGAGGGGACCGTCCTCGCCGACGACCTGGCCCAGCGGCTGCGGGCGGTTGCCTGGGACGCCCGGGTGACCTGGCAGACCGTGCTGGTCGCCGCGCTGGGTGCCTACACCCAGCGGATGACCGGGACGGACGACGTCATGCTGTCGCTGCCGGTCACCGCCCGCGTGGGCGGCGCTCTGCAGAACATCCCCGGCATGGTCGTCAACTATCTGCCGCTGCGGCTGCGGATCGGGCCGCGAACGACCCGCGGCGAGCTGCTCGCCGCCGCGCACAAGGAGATCACCGGCGCCCTCAAGCACCAGCGCTACCGCGTCAGCAAGGTACGCCGTGGCATGGGGCTGGCCAGCGACGACCGGCGCCCGTTCGGCCCGTTCCTCAACATGATGCCGCAGATCGAGAAGCTGACCATCGGGCCGTGCGAGGCCGTCCTGCAGAGCCCTTCGACCGGTCTGGTGGACGACCTGGAGTTCACCGTCGCCGACAAGGGCACGGCCGGCGTCGGCGTCGACCTCAGCGCCAACGAGAGCCGCTACGACCGCGACGAGGCCCGTGACCACCTGCAGCGCTTCATCGCCTGGCTCGACCGGTTCGTGACCCTCGGCGCCGACGACCGGCTCGGCGCCCTGGACCTGCTGGCGCCCGGTGAGCAGACGCGGCTCACCCGCGTGCTCACCGGCCCCGAGCGGCCCGAACCGTACCTCGGTGTCGTCGAGCGGGTACGTGCCCGGGCCGCCGAGCGCCCGGACGCCGTGGCCGTGACCGACGACGCGGGGAGCCTGACCTACGCCCGGCTGGCCGGCCGGGCGGGCGCGCTCTCCCGACGGCTCACCGGATCCGGTCCGGTGGCCCTGCTGGTCGAGCCCGGACGGGACTTCGTCGTCGCCGAGCTGGGTGTGCTGGGCTCCGGCCGCGCCTTCCTGCCGCTCGACGCGCGCTCGCCGCACGCCCGACTGACCGCGCTGCTCGCCGACAGCTCGGCCACCTGCCTGGTGGCCGACGCGGACAACCGGCGACTGGCGGAGCGACTGGCGGCGGAGGCCGGCCACCAGCTCGATCTGCTGGTCCTGGACGGCGCCGAGGACGCACCGGAGGACCTCCCGCCGGTCGTCGGCGGTCCCCAGGACCTGGCGTACGTCATCTTCACCTCCGGCTCCACGGGCAAGCCCAAGGGCGCGATGGTGCAGCGCGGCGGCATGATCAACCACCTGCTTGCCAAGGTCGAGGAACTCGCCCTGACCCGAGCGGACAGCCTGGTGCACAACGCGCCGGTGACCTTCGACATCACGGTGTGGCAGACCCTGACCACCCTGCTGGTCGGCGGGCGGATCCGGGTGGTGAGCCGGGAGACCGCGGCCGACCCGGACGCGCTGTTCGGCGTCATCGGAGACGAGGGCCTGACCACCCTGGAGGTGGTCCCCTCCCTGCTGCGCGCCACGCTCGACGCGTGGGACACCACCGGCAGCGCCCCGAAGCTGCCCGGCCTGCGCTGGATGATCTCCAACGGAGAGGCACTCGCCCCCGAGCTGTGCGACCGCTGGTTCTCCCGCTACCCGGCGATCCCGCTGGTCAACATGTACGGTCCGACCGAGTGCTCGGACGACGTGACGCACGCCTACGTCCGCCGGGGCGACCTCCTCGACGGGGCGTACGTCCCGATCGGCCGGCCGCTGCGCAACACCCGGCTGTACGTGCTGGGCGACGAACTGCGGCCGGTGCCGCAGGGGGTGCCGGGCGAACTCTTCATCGGCGGCGCCGGTGTCGGCCGCGGCTACCTCGCCGACCCGGGCCGTACGGCCACCACCTTCGTGCCCGACCCGTTCGTGGGCCGGGGCGCGCGTATGTACCGCACCGGCGACCGGGTGGTGCTGCGCGCCGACGGGCAGCTGGACTTCATCGAGCGCCGCGACCACCAGGTCAAGATCCGCGGCCACCGCATCGAGCTGGGCGAGGTCGAAGCCGCGCTGCGCGCCCTGCCGGGCGTCTCCGACGCGGTGGTCACCGCGAGCGCCGACCAGGTCGGCCAGAAGCGGCTCATCGGCTACTACGTGCCCGAGCAGCCCGCCCCGAGCACCGACGCGGTCCGTGACGGACTCGCCGGCGTCCTGCCCGGCTACATGGTTCCGGCCGCCCTCGTCGCCCTGGACCGGCTGCCGTTGACGGCGCACGGCAAGGTGGACCGCAAGGCCCTGCCCGCCCCCGACTTCGCCGCGCCGGCCGCGGCAGTGGCCGGCGCCGCGTCCGAGGCTCCGCGCAACCCCACGGAGCAGCTCGTCGCCCAGGTGCTGGCCGAGGTGCTCGGGTTGCCCTCGGTCGGCCCCGACGACAGCTTCTTCGCCCTCGGAGGCGACAGCATCAGCTCGATCCAGGTGGTCAGCCGGGCCCGTAAGGCCGGGCTGGTCATCACCTCCCGCGACGTCTTCCTGCACCGCACGCCGGCCGCCATCGCGGCAGCCGCGCAGCCCGTGGAGGACAAGGCCCCGACGGCCGCCCAGGACGGCGTCGGTGAGATCGAGCCCACCCCGATCGTCGACCAGCTCCGCGAGGAGCTCGCCGAACATCCCGACGCCGCACGGGAGTTCAGCCAGTACGTGACGCTCACGGTTCCGGCCGGAACCGACATGGAGCAGCTCACGACCGCCGTACAGGCGCTGCTGGACACCCATGACACGCTGCGGATGCGGCTGTCCGTCCCGGCCCCTGGGCTCTGGTCCCTGGAGGCGCTGCCCGTCGGCGCCGTGTCCGCCTCGGACACCGTCACGCGGGTCGACGTCTCCGGCGCCGACGAGGATCCGCTGCCCGGCCAACTCGCCGCCGCGCGTGGCCGGTTGCGGCCCGAGGACGGGCTGATGGTGCAGGCCGTACTCCTCGACGCGGGCCCGGACCGGCCGGGCCGCCTGCTGATCGTGATCCACCACCTGGCCGTCGACGGGGTCTCCTGGCGCATCCTGCTGCCCGACCTGGAGGCCGCGTGGAACCAGCTGACGCAGGGCCGACCGGTGCGGCTCGAACCGGTCGCCACCTCCTACCGCGGGTGGGCCCAGGCCCTTTCGCAGGAGGCCCGCACCGCCCGGCGCGCGGCTGAACTGGCCTGGTGGTCCGAGCAGTCGGGCGCTGACGAGCCGGTGCTCGGCACCCGTGCCCTCGACCCGGTCCGGGACACCCACGCGACCGCCGGAGAGGTCACGATCGAGCTGACCGTCGAGCAGACCGCCGAGCTCCTCACCTCCGTGCCGGCGGTCTTCCACGCGGAGGTCGACGACGTCCTGCTGACCGGCCTGGCGCTGGCGATCGCCGACCGGCGCCGACGGCACGGCGCCTCCGCCGCCCGGACGGTGGTGGAGCTGGAGGGACACGGCCGCGAACCGATCCACGGTGAGCCCGACCTCTCCCGCACCGTCGGCTGGTTCACCAGTGTGTACCCGGTCGCCCTGGACCTCGGCGACCTCGACTGGAACGAGGTCGCGGCCGCCGGCGAGAGCTGCGGCAGGGCGCTCAAGCGCGTCAAGGAACAGCTGCGCGCGGTGCCGGGTCACGGCCTCGGCCACGGCCTGCTGCGGCACGTCAACCCGCAGACCGCCCGCGTGCTGTCCCGGCAGCCCGTGCCACAGCTCGGCTTCAACTACCTGGGCCGCTTCACCGCCGGCACGGGAGAGGCCTGGCAGATGGAGTCCGGGGCTTCCGGCCAGAGCGCCCACCCGGACACGCCGCTGCGCCACCCCGTCGAGGTCGTCGCGGTCACCGAGGACCGCCCCGGGGGACCGGTGCTCTCGGCGACCTGGACGTACGCCGGCGGGCTGCTCCCGGAAGAGGACGTCCGGGAGCTCGCCGAGGGCTGGTTCCGCTCGCTGCGCCTGCTCGCCGAACACGCCCGGCGCCCGGGGGCGGGCGGCCGTACCCCCTCCGAGTTCCCGCTGGTGACCGTCGGCCAGGACGAGATCGAGGCCTACGAGCGCGAGGTCGAGGAACTGACGGACATCCTGCCGCTGTCGCCGCTGCAGCGCGGGCTGCTGTTCCAGGCGGAGTTCGACCGGCACGGGATGGACGCCTACACCCTCCAGGTCCTCATGGACATCCAGGGGCCGCTGGACAAGGCCGCGCTGCGCCGGGCGGTGGCGGCTCTGCTGGAGCGCAACGACGTCCTGCGGGCCTGCTTCCGCGACCGGGACGCCGGCGACCCCGTGCAGGTGATCCCGGGAACCGTCGAGGTGCCCTGGTACGAGGTCGACCTGACCGACACCGCGGCAGACGGCAGAGAAGACGAGACGGTCCGGCTGACCGACGAGGAGTGGTTGCGCCGGTTCGACGTGGCCGAGGCCCCGCTGACCCGGTTCACCGTCTACACCCTGGGGCCGGACCGGTACCGGGTGGTGTGGACCGCCCACCACATCCTGGTGGACGGCTGGTCCCTGTCGGCCGTCCTCGCCCACGAGCTGGTCACGCTGTGGTCCAACGGCGCGGACACCTCGGCACTGCCACCGGTCGCCTCGGTGCGCGGTTACCTGGAGTGGGCGGGCGCACAGGACAAGGAGGCGGCGCGGACGGCGTGGCGGCAGGAACTGGCCGGAGTGGCCGAGCCCACCCGGCTCGGCCCCGCCGACCGTGACCGGGTCGACTCGCTGCCCGGGACCTGGAGCGTGGAGCTGCCCGAGGACCTGACGCAGGCGCTGACCTCGTGGGCCCATGCGCGCGGCCTGACGATGAACACCGTCATGCAGGGCGCCTGGGCGGTGGCCCTGGGCCGGCTGACCGGACGCCAGGACGTCACCTTCGGCGCGGTTGTCTCCGGGCGCCCCGCCGAACTGCCGGGCGTGGAGCAGATGGTGGGCTCGTTCATGCACACGCTGCCCGTGCGGGTGCCCCTGACCCCGGGGACCACGTTCGAGGAGATGCTGACCGACCTCCAGTCCCGTCAGCTCACCCTCGAACCGCACCAGCACCTGGGCCTGGCCGAGGTGCAGCAACTCGCCGGGGTGGGCGAGCTCTTCGACACCGTGGTGAGCTTCCACAACTACCCGACCGGTGTGCTCGACCGCATCGGCGAGCACGTTCCCGGGCTGTCGATGCTCGACTGGCAGGCCCGGGTGATCGCCGAATACCCGCTGGCGCTCGGCGTGTTCCCCGGCGACCGCCTGCGGCTGGAGGCCCAGTACCGCTCCGACGTCTTCGACGTCCGGGGTGTCGGGGCGATCGTGGACCGCCTCGTGCACGTCCTCCGTGCGCTGGTCGCCGCTCCCGGCGCACGGCTGGGCAGCGTGGACGCACTGGGCGACGAGGAGCGCCGCCTCCTGCTCGGTGACTGGGCCGGCCACGCGGCGCCGGTCGCGTCCCGCCCCGCGACCGAGGTCTTCGAGGAACACGTCGCCCGGACGCCGCAGGCCGTCGCGGTCGTCGACGGCGAGGACGAACTCACCTACGCGGAACTCGACTCCCGCGCCAACCGGCTGGCCCGCCTGCTGATCGACCGTGGCGTCGGCCCCGAGGACCTGGTCGCGGTGACCCTGCCGCGCTCGGCCACGATGGTGGTGGCCGCGCTCGCGGTCCTCAAGGCGGGCGCCGGCTATCTCCCGGTCGACTCCGCATACCCCGCCGACCGCATCGGGTACATGCTCGAGGACGCCCGCCCGGTCGCCGTACTCACCACGGAGGAGATCGCCGCCGGCCTCCCCGGCACACCGGCGGCCGTCGTCACCGTCACCACCGACGGAACTCCTGGCGACCTCGCGCGCTACGACGACCACGACGTCGTCGACGCCGAGCGCCGCGCTCCGCTGGACGCCCGCCATCTCGCCTATGTCATCTACACCTCCGGCTCCACCGGACGGCCCAAGGGCGTCGCCGTGGCGCACCAGGGCCTGCTGGCGATGGTCTCCAGCCTGGTCGAGCGCTTCGGCCTTGACAGCGACACCCGGGTGCTGCAGTTCGCCTCGTTCAGCTTCGACGCGTCGGTCTGGGAGATCATGCTGGCGCTGCTCAACGGCGGCACGCTGGTGATCGCCGACGAGGAGTGCCGCACGCCCGGCCGGCCCCTGGTCGACCTCATCAACAAGGCCCGTGTCAACCTGGCGGGTCTGCCGCCGGTGGTGGTCGGCGGACTGCCCGAGGGCAGCACCCTGCCCGCCGATCTGCGCCTCGCGGTCGCCGGCGAGGCCGTGCCCGCCGAGGTCGTCGAACGCTGGGCGGCGAGCGTACGGCTGTACAACGGGTACGGCCCGACCGAGGCCGTGGTCAGCTCGACGGTGGCCGGCCCGCTGTCCGGGACCGGCCGGCCGCCCATCGGCCGCCCGACCTCCGCGCACCGTGTCTACGTCCTGGACCGCGACCTGGCGCCGACCGCGGTCGGCGTGACCGGCGAACTGTATGTCTCCGGCGGACTCGCCCGCGGCTATCTGCGCCGGCCGGACCTCACCGCCCAGCGGTTCGTCGCCGACCCGTACGGTGCTCCCGGCGAGCGGATGTACCGCACCGGCGACCTGGTGCGCCGGCTGGACGACGGTCAACTGGACTACGTCGGCCGGGCCGACGACCAGGTCCAGCTGCGCGGCTTCCGGATCGAGCTCGGCGAGATCTCCTCGGTGCTGCTGGCCCAGGAGGGCGTGGCCCAGGCCGCGGTCACCGTGCGCGAGGACGAGAGCGGGGACCGGCGGCTGGTGGCGTACGTCGTCCTCACCGACGAGGACGCCGTCGCCGAGGGGCTGCGCGAGCGGGTGGCCGGCGAACTGCCCGACTACATGGTCCCCTCCGCGGTCGTGGCCCTGCCCGAGCTGCCGCTGACCCCCCAGGGCAAGCTCGACCGCAAGGCGCTGCCCGCGCCGAGCGCGCACACCGCGGCGCAGGGACGTGAGCCCCGCAACCCCGTCGAGGACATCCTCCGCAGTCTGTTCGCCGACGTGCTCGGCCTGGACCGGGTCACCATCGACGACGACTTCTTCGACATCGGGGGCCACTCGCTGCTGGCGACCCGGCTGGTCAGCCGGGCCCGTACGGCGCTGGGCGTGGAACTGCCCATCCGCGCCCTGTTCGAGGCGCGCACGGTGGCCGCCCTGGCCGGGCAGCTGGACACCGCCGACGCGGCCCGCCCCGCCCTGGCACCGGCCCCCGCGGCCGCCGGCCGGCCGCTGTCCTTCGCCCAGCAGCGGCTCTGGTTCCTCAACCGCCGCGAGGGGCGCACCACCGGCACCTACAACTCGCCGATGACCTTCCGGCTCACCGGGCGGCTGAACGCCGAGGCCCTGCGGGCCGCACTGCGGGACGTGGCGGCCCGGCACGAGGTGCTGCGCACCGTGATCCCGGAGACCGACGGCATGCCGTCGCTGCGGGTGCTGGACGCCGACGACGGTGCTCCGGAGCTGAAGGTCCGGGCCCTGTCCGAGGACGGTCTGGCCGCCGCCCTCGACGCCGAGTACGACCTCGGCTTCGACCTGACCTGCGAAACGCCCCTGCGGGTAAGGCTGTTCAGCCTCGGCAAGGGCGAGCACGTGCTGCTGCTGGTCTTCCACCACATCGCCTTCGACGGCTGGTCGATGGCACCGCTGCTGGGCGACCTGTCGGCCGCCTACCGGGCGCGGTGCGCCGGCGGGGCCCCCGGCTGGGCGCCGCTCCCGGTGCAGTACGCGGACTACGCGGTCTGGGAACGGCAGCTGCTCGGCTCGGCGGACGACCCCGGCAGTCACCTCTCCCGGCAGCTGGCGTACTGGAAGCAGACGCTGGCCGGGCTGCCCGACGAACTGGCCCTGCCCGCCGACCTCCCGCGGCCGGCGGTGAGCGGAAACTCCGGCGGCGAGGTCATGTTCGAACTCGACGCCGAGCTCTACGCCGCCCTGGTGGCCATCGCCCGGCAGGCCGGCGCCACCGAGTTCATGGTGCTCCAGGCCTCGTTCGCCGCCCTGCTCACCCGGCTCGGCGCCGGGACCGACATCCCGCTCGGCACCTCGGTGGCCGGGCGCACCGACGACGCGCTCGGCGACCTGGTCGGCTTCTTCGTCAACTCCCTGGTGCTGCGCACCGACACCGCGGGCGACCCGGCCTTCACCGAACTGCTGGCCCGGGTCCGCGAGACCGACCTGGCCGCCTACTCCCATCAGGACGTGCCTTTCGAGCAGATCGTGGACGCGCTCAACCCGCCGCGCTCGCTGGCCCGGCACCCGCTGTTCCAGGTCATGCTGACGCTGCAGAACAACGAGGACGCCCCGCTGGTGCTGCCCGGTCTGACGGTGCGCCCCGCCTTCGTCGAGTCCGGCCGGATCAAGGTCGACCTCGCCCTGCAGTTGCTGGAGTGGCCCGAGGACGGCTCCATGCGGGGCCTGCTCGGCTACAGCACCGACCTGTTCACCCGGGCCACCGCCGAGCGCCTCGTGGCCGGCTTCGTACGGCTGCTGCGCGCGGTGGCCGCCGACCCGGGCGTCCGGCTGAGCCGGCTGGACGTGCTGGGCGAGGACGAACGCGCCCAGGTGCTCACCGCGTGGAACGACACCGCCCGGGAGGTGCCCGACACCACCCTGCCCGAGCTGTTCGCCGCGCAGGCCGCACACACCCCTGACGCCACCGCGGTGCTCGCCGAGTCGGGCACCCTCACCTACGCGGAGCTCGACGCCCGCTCCAACCAGCTGGCCCGGCATCTGATCGAGGCCGGTGCAGGCCCGGAGAAGGTCGTGGCGCTCGCCCTGCCCCGGTCGCCGGAGGCGGTCGTCGCGGTGCTCGGTGTCCTGAAGTCCGGTGCCGCCTACCTGCCCGTCGAGGCCGACGAACCCGTCGAGCGGATCAAGCGGATGTTCGCCGAGGCCGCGCCGCTCAGGGTGGTCACCACCGGTGGCCTCGCCCGGCGGATGCTGGCCACCGGGACGACCCCGGTGGTGGTGGACGGGCCGGCGGTGAAGGCCGCGTCAGCGACGGTGGTCACCGACACCGACCGTCCGAACCCGCTGCGCCCGGCCCATCCCGCCTACGTCATCCACACCGCCGGCGCGGGCGGCCGCCCCAGGGGCGTCGTCGTCGAGCACCGCGCGGTGGTCAACTACCTGACGTGGGCCCGGGAGACGTACCACCGCGCCGGCGACGACGCGCTGCTGGCCACTCCGCTGTCCTTCGACGTGTCGGTCACGGGACTGTTCCTGCCGCTGGTCACCGGCGGCACGGTGCGCCTGGCCGAACTCGCCGAGGACGACGCCACGGCGCGCGGCGGAGCCGCGTTCCTCAAGGGCACCCCGACCCACCTCGCGCTGCTGGGCGCGCTGCCCGACGGCTGCTCGCCGAGCGGCGAACTGGTCCTCGCCGACGAGCCCGTGCAGGCCGAGCGGCTGGACGAGTGGCGCGCGGCCCACCCGCGGGTGCGGGTGGTGACCGAGTTCGGCCCGACGGAGGCCACGGTCGGCGCGCTCTCCCGGATCGTCGAGCCCGGCGAGGAGACCGGCACCGGAGTCCTGCCGCTGGGCCGGCCGATCGGCAACGTACGGGCGTACGTCCTGGACCCCTGGCTGGGACCGGTCGGCCCCGGCGTGCCCGGCGAGCTGTACCTCGCCGGCGACGGCCTGGCCCGCGGCTACGTCGGCAGCCCCGCGGCGACCGCCGAACGCTTCGTGCCCTGCCCCTACGGCCCGCCCGGCTCCCGGATGTTCCGGACCGGCGACCTGGTGAAGTGGGGTGCGGACGGTGACCTGAGGCACGTGGGCCGCTCGGACGACCAGGTGCGGGTGCGCGGCTTCCGGGTCGCCCTGCGCGAGATCGAAGAGGTGCTGGCGTCGCAGGCGGCGGTGGACCGGGTGGCGGTGGTGGCCCGTGAGGACCGTCCGGGCGACGTCCGGCTGGTGGCGTACGTCGTGCCCGCCGACGGGGCCGTGCCGGACACCACCGCCCTTGCCGGGGCCGCGGGTTCGGCGCTCGCCGCGTACATGGTGCCGTCCGCGTGGGTGGCGGTCGACGCACTGCCGCTCACCGCGGACGGCCGGGTGGACCGGGCCGCGCTGCCCGCCCCGGAAGAGGCGCGGGACACGGCCGGGACCGCACCGCGCGACGAGACCGAGTCCGTGCTGCACGACATCGTCACCGAGGTGCTGGGGCTGGCCCGGATCGGGGTCGAGCAGAGCGTCTTCGACGTCGGCATGGACAGCATGAAGTCGCTGCTGCTGGTCAGCGGGGCCCGCAAGGCCGGACTCGACGTCACCGTCGCCGATGTCTTCGTGCACCAGAGCGTGGCCGAACTCGCCGAGGTCTGCCGCGGTGGCCCGGTCGAGGCCGCCACCGGGCCGGAGCACCGCAGCGGCGCGGAGCTGATGTCGCAGGCGCTCGCCGCTCCGGCGGCGCCCGACATGGCCGATCCGTTCAGCGCGATGCTGTGCATCAGGCCGACCGGCAGCCTGCCCCCGGTGTTCTGCGTGCACAGCGGCGTCGGCTTCAGCCTGCCGTATCTGCCGCTCGCCCGGCACATCGGTGCCGAGCACCCGATCTACGGCATCCAGGCGCCCTGCGTGGTGGACTTCGCGCCGCTGCCCGGGTCGGTCGAGGAGATCGCCGGCGACTACATCCGGATGATCAAGGAGGTGCGGCCCGAGGGTCCGTACCACCTGCTCGGCTGGTCGTTCGGCGGCACCATCGTCTACGAGATGGCCGTCCAGCTGCGGGCCGCCGGCGAGGAGGTCGGCGTGCTCTCCGTCCTCGACGCCTATCCACGCACCGGGGTGCCGGACGACCGCGAGGAACAGTCGCTCTACGCCTGGCTGCTGGAGGGCATCGGACACCATCGCTCCGAGTTCGGCGACCGGGACCTGACCGTCCAGGACATCTTCGAGACCCTGCGCCGCGACGACAGCCCGCTGGCGCGGATGGGGGAGCGGCGGATGGCGGCGATGGTCGACCTGATGAGCCATCACCAGACGCTGAAGTCCCGGTACGCCCCCGGGCGTTACGAGGGGAAGATGCAGCTCTTCGTCTCCGAGTCGGCGCTCTCCGACGGCGAGCGGGCCGACAAGGTGGGGCTGTGGAAGCCGGTCTTCGACGGGCCGATGGACGTCCACCACCTCGCCTGCACCCACGACGAGATGATGAGCCACGGACCACTCCAGGAGATCGGCCCGGCCGTCACCGCCGAACTGGCCCGCTGGCACGCCAAGAACACCAAGAACGCCAACAACACCGAGAACGCCGGGCGGCAGTCATGACGGCCGCCGCCACCCGGCCCGCTCCCGTGGCGGCGCTCGTCACCGAGATCTCCGCGGTGACCGGCCGCCGCCTGCGGCACCTGCGGCGGGCGCCCGCCCGGGTGCTGGGCGTGGCGCTCAGCCCACTGGTGAGCATGGTGATGCTCGGCTACCTGTTCCGGGACTCCATCACACTGCCGGGCGGAGGCACCTACGGGGAGTACGTCTTCGCCGGCGGAGCCGTCCAGGTGGCCCTCGCCTGTGTGGGACCCACCGCCATCTCCGTGGCGCTGGACCTGCACGGCGGTATGACCGACCGGTTCCGTTCGCTGCCGATCAGCCGCTCCGCGGTGCTCTTCGGACACACCCTCGCCGACCTCCTGGTGGGTCTGCTGGGGCTGGCCGTCGTCACCGGCGCCGGGCTGCTGCTCGGCTGGCGCCCGCACACCGGGCCATGGTCCGTGCTCGCCGGCTTCGCACTGATCGGCGCGTTCATCTACGTGATGCTGTGGCTGGGCGTGCTGTTCGCGCTGACCCTGCGCAACGTGGAGACGATCAGCGTGATCACGCCCTTCGTGGTGATCGTGCTGCCCTTCCTGTCCAACGCGTTCCTGGCCTCGCAGAACATCCCGTCCCTGATCCGGCCGGTCGCGGAGTGGAATCCGGTGAGCGCCGTGATCGCCTGCTGCCGTCGGCTGTGGGGCAACCCCGCGAGCACCGGCGGCACCTTCCCCGCCGACCACCCCTGGGTGGTGGTCGCGGTGTCCCTGGGCCTGCTTCTCGCCCTCTGCTCACTGGTGAGCCTCCGCCGCTACCGCACCGCGGGCGCCTGACCCCTGGAGAGAGACAGCACATGACCACCCCACCACGGCAGACCGTGGACGACCTGGCCACGGTGGACCTCACCGATCCGCAGACCTTCCTCGACGTGGACCTGCCGGACATGTGGCGCAGGTACCGCACGGAGCAGCCCGTCTTCTGGCACCGCGCCACCGAACACGGTCCCGGATTCTGGGTGATCTCCACCTACGACGACGTCGTCACCGTCTACCGCGACAACAAGCGGTTCACCTCCGAGCGGGGCAACGTCCTGGCGACCCTGCTCCAGGGCGAGGACTCCGCCTCGCGCAAGATGCTCGCCGTCACCGACGGCGTGCGGCACCGCGAGATCCGCAACCTGATGCTCAGGTCCTTCTCGCCCCGGGTGCTGGAGCCCGTGGTCGAGGGCGTGCACCGGCGCACCCGGGCCCTCGTCGCCGAGGCCCTCGCCCACGGTGAGCTGGACTTCGTCACCGACGTGGCCGACCACATCCCCATCAACACCATCGGCGACCTCATGGACGTCCCGCAGGCGGACCGTGAGCAACTCGTCGCCTGGAACACCCGGACGCTCTCCCGGCACAGCGCCGACGACAGCGAGATGGAGGAGTGGCTCGCCCGCAACGAGATCCTCATGTACTTCTCCGACCTGGCCGCCAGGCGTCGGCGGCACCCCGGCGACGACGTGATCAGCGCCCTCGCCACGGCCACCGTCGACGGCGAACCGCTGACCGAGGACGAGATCGTCTTCAACTGCTACAGCCTGATCCTGGGCGGCGACGAGTCCAGCCGGATGTCCTCGGTGGGCGGCCTGATAGCCCTGGCCGAGCACCCCGAGCAGTGGCACGCGCTGAAGTCCGGCGCGGTCAGCGTCGACAGCGCCACCGAGGAGGTGCTGCGCTGGACCACCCCCGCCATGCACTTCGGCCGCCGCGCCCTGGTGGACGTACCGCTGCGTGACCAGACCGTCCGGGCCGGTGACGTGGTCAGCCTGTGGAACAGCTCGGCGAACCTGGACGAGACGGTCTTCGCCGACCCGGACGTCTTCGACCTGGCCCGGACTCCCAACAAGCACGTCGCCTTCGGCCACGGCCCGCACTTCTGCCTCGGTGCCTTCCTCGGCCGCGTCCATGTGAACGCGATGCTCGACGCGCTGCGCACCCAGGTCGCCGGCATCAGTCTCCAGGGCCCGCCCGAGCGGCTCTTCTCCAACTTCGTCTACGGCTACAGCGGCCTGCCGGTCTCCCTGACCCCCGAGCGGGCCACAGAAGGGAGCGCCGCATGAACGCCGGCACGGACATCGGCATCGGCGCGATCCACTGCCTGCTGCCCGACACCAGGGTGGCCGTCGAGGACCTCCCCGAGTTCGCGATGCTGGACACCGCCTCGGCGGACTTCGCCCGGGGCAGCGGTGTGCGGACCGTCGGGGTCTTCGACGAGAACGAGCAGGCGCCGCTCGCCGCGCGGGCCTGCCGGGAACTGTTCGAGGCACATCCGGGGGAGCCGGACGTCCTGTTGCTGGTGGCGCCGCGGGCACCGGACGTCCTGCTGGGCTCGGACGTCTGCCGGGTGCAGAGCGAGGCGAAGCTGAACTCCGCGTACCCCCTCACCGTCGAGGGGCTGGGCTGCACCGGGTCCAGCACCGCCTGGGCCCTCGCCAGGGATCTGCTGGTCGCGGACCCGCGCCGCGAGCAGATCGTCATCGCCCACGCCAGCCGCCCCACCGGGGTCGACCGGATCCGGTTCCCCGTCACCGTCGTCGGCGACGGCGCGTTCGCCATGACCATGGTCCGTGGCGGGCGGCCGGTGCTGCGGGCCCACCGTGAGCAGGCGGACGGCAGCTTCCACGACCTGTTCCGCGTCGAGTACAAGGAAACCCCCTGGTACGAGTGGCGCGAGGTGTGCCAGGACCTGTCGCGCTACCGCTTCCAGCTCGCCACCCTCAGCTCGCGCCGGCTCGGCGCGATGGTGGACCAGGTTCTCGCGGACGCCGGGGTGGACCGGGACCGGGTCAAAGCCACGCTGATGCAGAACGTCACCGCCTCCGCCTACGACTTCTACACCTCTCTGCTCGGCCTGCCGATCCACCCCGTGTGCGGCCGGCACCTCGCCGAGTACGGCCATCTGGGCGCCGCCGACGTGGTGCTGAACATGGACGCCCTGCTGGCGAGCGGCGAACTGGACCAGGGCGACCTGGTGCTCGTCCTCAACAACAGCCAGGTGGCCGCCTGGGCGGTGACCTTGTGGGAGGTGTGAGCCGCCCACCGCTTCGGACCTCGCTCCCCGACCACGGAGAAGACTGATGGATTTCGCACCCACGCCACAGCAACGGGCGCTGCGCGAGAAGGTCGTCCGGTTCGCCCGTGACAACCTCGGCGCCCAGGCCGCCGAGCACGATCGCAACGCCACGTTCGACGAGAGCGGCTGGAAGGCCTGCGCCGACTTCGGCGTGCTGGGCTGGCCGATCAAGAAGGAGTACGGCGGCGGCGGCCTGGACCCGTTGACCGCGATCATGGCCTACGAGGCGCTCGGCGAAGGCTGCGTCGACAACGGCCTGGTCTTCGCGATCAACAACCACCTCTTCGCCTGCGCCGTCTACATCGCCGACCACGGCACCGAGGAGCAGCGCCGCCGCTGGCTGCCCGCCCTCTGCGACGGCTCGCTGGTCGGCGCGCACGCCCTGTCGGAGCCGGAGACCGGATCCGACATGCTCTCCCTCACCACCACCGCCGTCCGTGACGGGGACGGCTATGTGCTGAACGGGACGAAGAAGTTCATCAGCAACGGCCCGCGCGCGGACCTGTTCATCGTGTTCGCCCGCACCGGTGGCGACGACGTCGCTCCGCAGCGCGCCCTGTCCGCCTTCGTCGTCCCGGCGGACACCGCCGGGCTCACCGCCCGCGACATTCCCAAGGCGGGCCTGCGCGGCACCCTGATGGGCGAGATCACCTTCGACGGCTGCGTGGTCGGGGAGGACCAGCGGCTGGGCGCGGAGGGAGCCGGGTACCGGCTGTTCACCTCCACCATGGAGTGGGAGCGCGGCTTCATGTTCGCCAGCCAGGTCGGCGTGCTGAGCCGGCTCACGGACCGCTGTGTCGCGTACGCCACCGGCCGCCGCCAGTTCGGCCGCCCCATCGGCGCGTTCCAGTCCGTCTCCCACCGGATCGCCGACATGCGGGTCCGCCTGGAGCTGGCCCGGCTGATGCTCTACAAGGTCGGCTGGCTGCGAACCGAGGGCCGCCTCGCGATGCAGGAGGCGTCCATGCTGAAGCTCTACGTCAGCGAGGGCCTGAAGGCCACCGCGCTCGACGCCATGCAGATCCACGGCGCCCGCGGCTACACCGAGGAGCTCGGCATCGAGCGGGAGGTACGGGACGTGCTCGCGGGCACGATCTACGGCGGCACCTCCGACATCCAGCGGTCCATCATCGCCGGCCTCATGGGCCTGCCGACGACGGCGTAAGGACGAGAGGCCGACATGCACTCCTACCGACTCGCCCTCGACGAACCGGTCTCGGGGGCCCACCTCGACGAACTCAACCGGCGCGTCTACTACATCTCCGAGGCCATCACCGGCTTCCGGCTCGTCCCCGGCGACGGCGACGGCGACGCGGTCGACGCGGTCGAGGTGACCACCGGGTATCCGGTCGACGCGGAGGCCCTGGGCAAGAAGCTCCGGCACGTCGTCGACACCGAGGTGCGCCCTCAACTGCCCACCCCGCCCAAGGTGCTGTGGCGCTCCGCCACGGACCGCACCCCGCGCGCCGACACCTTCGACGGGCTGCTGGCGGACGGCGTGGTGCACGAGATCGGGCCCGGCCAGGTGGCCCTGGGCGCCCCGGCACTGGCCGCGCTCGACGCGCTCGACGGACTCCTGCGGGACATCATCCGCGAGGAGTTCGGGGCCCACGAGTACCGTTACCCGACGCTGCTGCCGATCACCGCGCTGCACCGCAGCGGATACCTCTCCTCCTTCCCGCAGCACATGATGTTCGCCGCCCGGCTCGACGGAGACGTCGACACCTACCGGGCCTTCGCCGAGGAGGTCGGGGCGCGGGACACCATCGGCGACCGGGTGCTGCACCGCTGCGCACCGGTGGACCGGTGCCTGCCGCCCACGATGTGCTACCACACCTTCGACCAGTTCGCCGGGAGCACCCTTCCCGACGAGAACACGGTCGTGACCGCCAAGGGCGGCTCCTTCCGGCACGAGTCCCGCTACCACCGGACCCTGGAGCGGCTGTCCGACTTCACCATCCGCGAGACCGTCTTCCTGGGCACCGCCGAGTTCGTCCGCGAGGCCCGCGACCGGTTCCGCCGGCGTGCCGTCGAGCTGGTCGAACAGCTCGACCTGGCCGGCCGGGTCGAGGTGGCGAGCGACCCCTTCTTCGCCGGAGCGGCGACCGCGGCCCAGGTCTCCTCGCAACGTCTGCTGGAACTCAAGCACGAACTCCATCTGGACGTCGGCCCCGGGGACAGCATCTCGATCGGCTCGTTCAACCTGCATGAAAAGCACTTCGGCGACGCCTTCGGCATCAAGGGACCCGACGGCGCCACGGTGTACTCCGCCTGCGTCGGATTCGGCCTGGAGCGGTTCACCTACGCCGTGCTCTGCCAGTACGGATGGGACGTCGCCGACTGGCCGGCCCCGCTTGCCGAGCGGTGCCGCACCACACCTCGACCGGGCAAGGGAAAGCGATGACTGATACCAGCCAGATCCGGCGCGTGGCCGTCCTGGGCGCCGGCACGATGGGCGTCGGCGGTGCCCACGCCTTCGCCGCGGCGGGCTTCTCCGTGGTGCTCGTGGACACCACCGACGCCGCCCTCTCCCGGGCCCGTGAGCTGATCGGGGAGAACGCCCGGCTGTACGCGATGCTCGACCGCGAGCTGGCCAAGAGCACCCCCGACGAGGTGCTCTCCCGGATCGAGTTCCGCACCGGTCTGGACGGGCTCGCGGACGCCGACTTCGTCGTGGAGAACGTGACGGAGAACTGGCAGATCAAGGAGAAGCTGTACCGCGAGATGGACGCGGTGGCGCCGGAGCACTGTGTGTTCGGCGTGAACACCTCGGCCATCCCCATCACCCGGATGGCATCGGTCACCGGCCGTCCGGACCGGGTCGTCGGCACCCATCTGATGAACCCCGTGCCGCTGAAGAAGCTCGTCGAGGTGATCCGCGGCTTCCACACCTCGCCGGAGACGATCGAGGTCACCCGTGGGCTGTTCCGCGCCGTCGGCCAGGACATCGTGGTGGTCGAGGACTCCTCGGGCTTCGTCACGAACCGCGTCGCCATGCTCAGCGTCAACGAGGCGATCCTGCTGCTGCAGGACAACGTGGCGCAGGCCGGCGACATCGACCGGCTCTTCCGGCAGTGCCTCGGCCACCAGATGGGTCCGCTGGAGACCGCGGACCTGATCGGCCTGGACACCGTCATGTACTCGCTGGAGGTCCTTCTGGACAACTTCAACGACCCCAAGTTCGCTCCGGCGCCGCTGCTGCGCAAACTCGTCGCCGCGGGCCGCCTGGGCCGCAAGAGCGGTCATGGTTTCTATTCGTACGAGCCGGTCCACACCGGGAAGAAGGCAGAGGCCTGATGACAGACGACATCGCCAAGATCGTGCGCACCTTCATCGGCGAGCACGTCCGGGACACCGAACTCGGTGACGACCACGACATCTTCGCCACGGGCAGCGTCAGCTCACTGTTCGCCGTGCAGCTCGTGATGTGGGTCGAGCGGACCTTCGACATCGCGGTGCACCCCACCGACCTCGACATCGAGAACTTCCGCACGGTGAACCACGTCGTGCGCTTCGTGGAGTCCCGCCGGGCGGCCACTCCCGCCTGACGCCCGGTTCCGGGCAGCGGTCAGTGCCGTGTCAGCGGGCCTCGACACGATGTTCGTATCGGGGCCCGCCACGGCCTTGGTCCCTGAATTCCTCAGACTTGGAGAGCACGAAGTGACGAACCCCTTTGACGACCAGGACGGCACGTTCCTCGTACTCGTCAACGACGAGGACCAGTTCAGTGTGTGGCCCGCCTTCGCCGCGGTGCCCGACGGGTGGACGGTGTCGCTGGGCGAAGGCACCCGGGAGGCCGCCCTGGCCCATGTGGAGGCACACTGGACCGACATGCGGCCCAGAAGCCTCCGCGAGCCCGCCGAGGGCCTCGGCGCCTGATCCGGCGTCGCGGACACCGCCGAGACCCGTGAAGACCGCGATCCGGGCCGAAGGCCTGCGCAAGCGATTCAAGGGCCACCAGGCCCTCGACGGCGTCGACCTCAGCGTCGTGGAGGGCTCCGTTCTCGGCCTGCTCGGCCCCAACGGAGCAGGCAAGACAACCACCGTACGAGTCCTCAGCACCCTGCTCGAACCGGACGGCGGCCACGCCGAAGTGGCCGGATTCGATGTCGTCCGCCGACCCGCGGAGGTCCGCCGCCGGATCGGCCTGGCCGGCCAGTACGCGGCCGTGGACGGGCTGCTCACCGGACGCGAGAACCTCACCCTCATCGGTGTGCTGCTGCACCTCGGCCGACGCGGCGCCCGTCGCCGGGCCGGGCAGCTGCTGGACCAGTTCGACCTGACCGGCGCCGCCGACCGGCCCGTCCAGACCTACTCCGGCGGCATGCGGCGCCGGCTCGACCTCGCGGCCTGTCTGGTCGCGTCGCCCTCGGTGCTCTTCCTCGACGAACCGACCACCGGCCTCGACCCGGTGAGCCGCATGTCGCTGTGGACCGCCGTGCGCGATCTGGTGGCCGACGGCATGACGGTCCTGCTGACCACCCAGTATCTGGAAGAGGCGGACTTCCTCGCCGACCGTATCGCCGTCGTCGACACCGGACGGGTCGTCGCCGAGGGCACTCCGGACGAGTTGAAGCGATCTGTCGGACCGGACCGGCTGGAGATCCGGGTGGCGGGCCACGGCGCCGTCGCCGACGCCCTGGCGGCCCTGCGGACCAACGCGTTCGACGACCCGGCAGTGGGCCGGGACGAGGGCGTCATCTCCCTCCCGCTCGATGCCGGCATGGGCAGTATCGCCGCTGCCGCGACGGCCTTGGAAAAGGCCGGGGTGACCGTCGTGGACTTCGCCGTGCGTCGCCCCACACTCGACGACGCGTTTGTCCGACTCACCGGACGATCGGACTGATTCGGCCGCACACGACCGTACGAAAATCAATCGCCCCGTCGGCCGACCGGTGAGGGTGGATACATGACTGAAGTCCTGCACAACACGGGGGTATTGCCTTGCAGCGAATTCATTTCACGACAGCCGACCTGGCGCGAACACGACTGCAGTCCACCGCGGGACCAGAAATAGAGTCGCGACTGGCCCGAGAACTGTTCACGCGTGGCGTCGGCACCATCTATGCGCGATGGCAGCGCCAGGTCTATGCGAGGCTGTGCGCGAAATCGGGCCACGAGTCGGCGTCCGCGTTGGCCCCGGGCGATTTCTGGCGGGCCGCGGTGGCCCCTTACTGGAGCCGGGTGCTGGCCCACTACGAGGCCGAGTGCGACGCCCGCGGGCGGATGGTCATGGCGGGTGGTGTCGAGCAGCTGCTCGCCGGGCTGGGACGACGGGCGATCTGGAACGGCCAGGTGCTGGAACTGCACGACGGCCCCGACAGCGATGTACGTCTCGGCGGAAAGGGCCTGGTGCTCAGCCCCTCCGTGTTCCTCGCCCACCGCCCCGCCCGGCTCTTCCGCGCCGACGAGCAGCGCGGCCAGCCCGTCCTGGTCTTCTCCGCGCCGCCGAGCGCGGAGCAGTCCGCCCTGCTGTGGGACGACGTCAGTCTCCCGTCCCAGGCGCTGGCCGCCCTGGTCGGCCAGACCAGGGCGGCGGCCCTGCGCGAGCTGCGGGCCTCGCGCACCACCAGCCAACTCGCCGACCGTCTCGGCGTCTCGGCGCCCTGCGCCAGCCAGCACGCCTCCGTACTGCGCGAGTCCGGGCTGATCACCACCCGGCGGGTGCGCAACACCGTGCTGCACTCGGTGACCCCGCTCGGGCTGGCCCTTCTGGACGGCATGACGGTCGCCGCGGGCCAGGTACGCGGCCCGAAGCCCGTGCCGTCCTCGGCCGGGGTCTGATGCACCGGCCCTCGGGCCGCCGCAACCAACAGCTTTGGGCCGTCCTGTGCCGTGGCGCCGACGCGCCGCCGACACGGCGGTTCCCGGGACCGCGGCGGAACCTGCTGTCAGCTGGTTGTCAGTGGCCGGTTGGTGTACTGGGGCCGGATCCGCGGAGGTGCCGAACGTGGTCGGCCGGCGGCGAGCAGGAGGCTCTTGATGTCCTGGACGGAATGCAGCGAACCCCGGCCGTTCGCCGCGAAGCGGCTGGTCTGCTTCCCGCATGCCGGCGGGTCGTCGTACTTCTTCCGGGACTGGCGCAAGGGGCTGCCCGAGTTCGAGGTGCACGCGGTCTGCTACCCGGGTCGGGCCGACCGGTTCGGGGAGCCGACGGCCACCGACCTGGTGGCGATGGCGGGTGAGATCGCCCAGGCCGTCAAGCCGCTGACGGACCGGCCCACCGCGCTCTTCGGACACAGCATGGGCGCGGTGGTGGCGTACGAGACGGCCAGGGCGCTGGAGGCCGAAGGGGCCGTGCTGTCGCAGCTGTTCGTGTCGGGTGCCCGCGCCGGCCATCTGGTACGGCGAGACGCCTGGGCGGCCGGGGAGAACGAAGAGAGCGTCATCGCGGCGCTCCAGCAGCTGGGCGGTACCGACACCGAACTGCTGGACCACCCGATGTTCCGTGAGCTGATCCTGCCGTACGTCCAGGCCGACTTCCGGATGCTGGGCAGCTACGAACACCGCGCGGGTGCACTGCTCGGCTGCCCTGTCACGGCCGTGGCGGGGGCGAGCGATCCCCGGGTGACGGCGGAGCAGGTGGCCCAGTGGGCGCAGGTGACCGAGGGGCCGTTCCGGCAGCGGATGGTGCCGGGCGGGCACTTCTACCTCGCGGACTCGCCGCCGTACGAGCTGGTGCGGGAGGTGTGCGCCGAGCGGGGTGAGACACCGAGCCGGTAGGCCGGTCCGGCAGCCGAAGGGCGGATGCCGGTCTTCCGGCCGGCCTCGATTCGAAGAAGCTCGATCACTGGGGGACGCAAGTGCGGGGCAGAAACGGGCAGAGGGCTGCCATGATCGCCATGGTCGTGCTGCCACTGGCGGTGATCGTGTGGGCCGCGGTGGCGGTCGCCACGTCGAAGTCGTCGGCCGGGGCGGCGGTGCATGAGGCGGTACGGCTGGACAAGGGCGGTCATTTCTTCCTCGCGGTCGCGGCCATCCTGTCGGCCGTCTTCGTGGGCGGATGGCTGGCCGACCGGCTGGGACAGCCGCGGGTGATCGGCGAGATCTGCGCGGGCCTGGCCATGGGGCCGACCGTGCTGGGACGGTTCGCACCCGACGCGAAGGACTGGCTGTTCCCGGCGGACAACCTGCCGATGCTCGACGGGCTGGCTCAGATCGGCCTGGTGTTCTTCATGTTCGGGGTGGGCCGCGAGCTGACCGGAATGTCGCTGCGAGGCATCGGACCGCAGGTGCTGATGGTGAGCCAGGCCTCGCTGCTGATTCCGTTCGCGGCCGGCACCGCGGCCGCCGTGCCCCTCGTCCAGGACTTCACGGGACGGGCGGGCCACCCGGCGGCCTTCGTCCTGTTCGTGGGGTGCGCGCTGAGCGTCACCGCGCTGCCCGTACTGGCCCGGATCCTCACCGATCTGCGGCTCACCCGCACACATCAGGGGCAGTTGAGCCTGTTCGCCTCCGCGCTCGGGGACGGCGTGGTGTGGTTGGTGCTCACCGCGATCCTGGCGGTGGTGCACGGCAGCAGCCCCACGGGCGTGCTGTGGAACGGCCTGTTCGCCGCCGCCCTGACCATCGTCTTCCTCGGCCCGCTGCGCCGCGGGCTGGCCCGCTGGGCCCGGTCCCGTCAGGCGGCCGACGAGAGCGCCGAGGGCGACGCCACGCTCATGCTTCTGCTGGCGGGAGGTATCGCCGCGACGGCCACTCTCACCACGGTCATCGGCGTGCACCAGCTGATC
Organism: Streptomyces sp. NPDC048254; assembly: GCF_043201895.1. NCBI lineage: Bacteria > Bacillati > Actinomycetota > Actinomycetes > Kitasatosporales > Streptomycetaceae > Streptomyces > Streptomyces sp. NPDC048254. The sequence goes on along the minus strand of NZ_JBICZJ010000008.1, from coordinate 228,204 downwards.
GGGGCCCTGCTGGCCGGACTGGCCTGGCCCACCGGCAACGCCCGCACGGCGCGGGTGGCGGACCGGCTGTCGAGCACGTCCAAGACCGTGCTGCTCCCGTTCTTCTTCTTCGGATTCGGGCTCACCATTGATCTCGGGTCCTTGCGCTTCGACCGTTCCTCGGTGCTGGCCATCGCCACCCTGCTGGTCCTGGCCGTCGTCACCAAGGTGTGCGGCCCCGCGCTGAGCGCCGTCCTCACCGGCATGCGCCCGCGGCCGGCCCTCACGCTCGGAGTGCTGCTCAACGCCCGCGGTCTGACCGAACTCGTCATCCTGCAGATCGGCTACCAGGCAGGTGTCATCGACCAGCGCCTGCTCAGCATCCTCACCATCATCGCGCTGGTCACGACGATCCTGACGAGGCCGCTGCTCCGGCTGATCGGGCCGGAGGGCGTCGAGCCCGCGCCCTCGCCGTGCGAGCCCGAGCGGGACGGCGTGGCCGCGAAAGGCGCACCCGAGCGCTCCTCGCTGTCCCACTGACACCTCGGCGGCAGGCGGCTCGCGTGATCGACGAGATACTTCCCGCGGTCGTCATGAGCGCCGAGTCCTTCGGGGACGAGCCGGACGCGTGGCTGTTCCCCGAGGAGCGGACGGCCCTGGGAGAGGTCGGCGAGCCGCGCCGCCGGGAGTACACGACGGTGCGCCACTGCGCCCGGCGGGCCCTGGGCGGGCTGGGCCTGGCACCGGCGCCGCTGGTGGCGGGCCCACGGGGCGCCCCGCGCTGGCCCGAGGGCGTCGTCGGCAGCATGACCCACTGTGCGGGATACCGGGCCGCCGCCACCGCGCACCGGTCCGACGTGCACACCCTGGGCATCGACGCGGAGCCCCATGCGCCTCTGCCGGACGGCGTGCTGGAGTACATCGCGCTGCCGCGGGAGGCCTCGGAGGTCACCCGGCTGGCCCGCCACACCCCCGCAGTGCACTGGGACCGGCTGTTGTTCTGCGCCAAGGAAGCCGTCTACAAGGCATGGTTCCCCGCGACACAGAGCTGGCTCGGCTTCGACGGGGCAGCGATCTCACTCGCGCCCGACGGCACTCTGCTCGCGCGCGTCCTGTCCCCGGCCCCCTCGCAACACGTCGCCGCACCGCGGGAGTTCGCCGGACGGTGGCTGGTACGGGACGGACTTGTGCTGGCGTGCGTGGTGTCCCCGACCCTTGATTGACTGCGTTTCTGGCATGTGTAAGATTTGGCTTACACATGCAGTCCGGGGTGGCGGGAGGTGGGGCGTTGACCAGCGAGGAGCTTCTGGCCTTCCTGTCCGCCGTCGGTCATGTCCAGCGGCTGCGGGCCATCGCAGGCCTTGCCGACGGGCGTATGTACGTCAGTGAACTGGCCCGGCAGCTGGGCATGTCCCGCCCCCTGCTGTACATGCATCTGGAGCGTCTGGAGAAGGCCGGCCTGGTCGTCGGCCATCTTGAACTCTCGGACGACGGCAAGGCCCTGAAGTACTTCGAGCTGGTGCCGTTCGATCTGCACATCAACCTGCAGACGATTCTGGAAACCCTGCGCGCGGACGAGCTGCAGTCGCCTGCAGCGGATGGGCCTGCCGATGAGGAAGGTTAGAACGTTATGAGGGGGACCCTGACATGACCGGCGCTGTTGTCGCCATCGCCATCGTCTTGATCGTCGTCGGAGGTATCACGGCGGCGGTGGTCTCGAACTTCAGACTGCAGCGCCACCGCGCTGACGCCGTGGCCATGGCCTCGTACCGCAAGCTCGCCGAGGAGGCAGTCGCCCGGCAGGAGGCACTGCAGACCGAACTGGCCGAACTGAAGGCCAAGGTGAGCTCGATCGACGACATGCTGCGGAGGATCGAGTGACCAGGCCGGCACCCGGGCGCCTGCGCCCACCGGCCTCCCTGGTCAGACTTCCGTTGTCCGCCGCCCCCTGGCTCGCCGCCGGCTACCTCGCCGGCTATCCCCTGGTCGGGGGCGCCCTGTTCGCCGTGGCGACGGCCGCCTTCCTCGGCGGCGTGGTACTGAGCCAATTCACGGTGACCGTACCGCTGCTCGTCGGCCTGGTGTGGGTGATCAGGGGCTGCGCGCAGGTCGAGCGGGGCCGCGCCGCACTCGTCGACCGGCCGATCCCGTACCGGTACAGCGAGGTCACCGAGCCTGGCCTGCCCGCTCACATCAGAACCCGCTGCGCCGACCCCGCGATCGTCCGCGACTGCGCCTACCTCATCCTCCTCTTCCCCCCTCTGCTGGTCCTGGACCTCTTCGCGCTGGTCATCTGGCTGCTGTCCCTCGGCTGCCTCACGCTGCCCCTGTGGTACCGGGCGACGGACGTCTCCGGCAGGCTCGCGGGCGAGGACGGCATGCTCGCGTGGGTCCACACCCTGCCCGGGGCACTGGCGCTCGCGCTCGTCGCGCTCGTCCTGCTTCCCTTCGCCGCCCGGCTTCTCCTGGCCACTGCCCGGCTGCACCTGACCGTGGCCCAGGCGGTGCTCCGCCCGCCCGGCGACCCCCTCGCAGAAGCCAAGGGCGTGCTCGACCGCCCTGGTCCGCTCTCCGCCGTGCCGGGTGGCCTTCGCACCGGCACCCCCACAGAACCGACAGAAAACGGGGAATCCCATGAACCGAACACCGGCCGGGCCAGCTGACGCGGTCATCCACCTGGACTCCGTGCACAAGGTCTACGGCGGCGGCAGGAACAAGGTGACCGCTCTCGACGGAGTCACCATCAGTCTGCGGAGGGGGACCTTCACCGCGGTGATGGGCCCGTCCGGATCCGGCAAGAGCACCTTTCTCCACTGCGCCGCGGGCCTGGACCGGCCGACGTCCGGTTCGGTCAGGCTCGACGGCGTGGACCTGTCCCGGCTCAAGGAACGTGAGTTGACCAAGCTGCGACGCGAGCGCGTCGGTTTCGTCTTCCAGGCGTTCAACCTGATGCCCGCACTGAACGTACGGGACAACGTCACCCTGCCCTTACGTCTGGCGGGACGCCGCCCCAAGGCCACCGAGGTCGACGAGGTCATCGAACGCGTCGGCCTCGCCGCACGTCAGAAGCACCGTCCCGGCGAACTCTCCGGCGGTCAGCAGCAGCGGGTGGCCATCGCCCGCGCGCTCGTCACCCGGCCCGCCGTGGTCTTCGGCGACGAGCCGACCGGAGCCCTGGACACCCGAACCGCTCGCGAGGTCCTCGGACTGCTGCGCGAGGCCGTCCAGTGGTCCGGGCAGACCATCGTGATGGTCACGCACGACCCCGTGGCCGCCGCGCACGCGGACCGCACCCTCTTTCTCGCCGACGGCAGGATCGTCGACGCACTGGAGCGTCCGACCGCCGACGTGGTCGCCGAGCGCATGACCCATCTCGGGGCCTGGGCCGAGGAACAGACGGCGCACGACAGGCAGTACGGAGCGGCCCAGTGATCGGCCTCGCGCTGCGCTCCCTGAAGTTCTACAAGGGGGGCTTCGTCGCCTCGTTCATCGCGCTGTTCTTCGGCGCCGCCATCGTGATCGCCTGCGGCGGGCTGCTGGAGACCGGAGTACGCGAACTGGCCGCGCCGCAGCGGCTCCAGGCCGCACCGATCGTCCTCACCGGGGACCAGGGCTACCCCGGTTCCAACAAGGTCTTCCGAGAGCGGGTCCGGCTCGACGCCGCTGCCGTGTCCAAGGCCGAGGCGGTATCCGGTGTCCAGGCGGCCGTGCCGGACATCTCCATCCCGGCCGTGGTCGTTCCGGCCGGCGGCAAGGGCGGCGTCACCGCCACAGGGCACGGCTGGGACTCCGCCCGGCTCGGACCGTACCGCCTGGTCCAGGGCAGCGCCCCGAGCGCCGCGGGCCAGGTCGCGCTCGACTCGCGGCTCGCCGCCCGGGCGGGTGCCAAGGCGGGCGACCGGGTCACACTCGGCCTGCACGGCACCCTGACCGCATACCGGGTGACCGGGCTGGTGAGCGGCCCCGGCGCCGCCGGGACACTGTTCCTCGCGGACACCGACGCGGCGCGTCTCGCTCCGCAGCAGGGCAAGGTCGACTCCATCGGTGTCCTCACCCGCCCGGGCACGGACCGGAGCCGAGTGCGGGCCGCGCTCGCCGACGCCTTCGCGGGCGAGTCGGTCTCCGTGCTGACCGGCGACGAGCGGGGCCGTGCCGAGTTTCCCGACGTGGTGATCCACGGCAAGAACCTGGTGTCCATGTCGGCGGTGTTCGGCGGGCTGGCCGCGATGGTCACGGTGTTCGTGGTGGCCAGCACACTCGGACTGTCCTTGCAGCAGCGGCAGCGGCAGATGGCTCTGCTGCGCGCGATCGGCTCGACGCCCGGCCAGGTCCGGCGCATGGTGCTGGCCGAGACGTTCACCGTCGCCGTCTTCGCCACCGCGCTGGCCTGCGTGCCCGGGCCGCGCCTCGGGCGCTGGCTGCTGGGCCGGTTCGTGGACGCGGACGTGGTGCCCGACGTGCTGATCTACCGCAGCGGCTGGATCCCGATGGTGGCGGGCGCCGGGGCGGCGCTGCTGACCGCACTGGGGGCCGCCTGGATCGCGGCCCGCGCCGCCGCCCGCACCCGCCCGACCGAGGCACTGGCCGAGGCCTCTCTCCAGCGTCGCCGGCTCAACTGGATCCGCGCGGTCTTCGCCGTGCTCTGTCTGGCCGGCGGCACCACTCTCGCGTTGGTCACGATGAACGTCGACGGTGCCACGGCGGGCAGCACGGCCACGCCGGCCGCGATGCTGTGGGCCGCCGGCTTCGGTCTGCTCGGCCCCACCCTGACCAGACTGATGACGGCCCTGCTGCGCTGGCCACTGCGCGCGGTCACCGGCCTCGCCGGGCAACTGGCCATCCTCAACGCCAAGGCCCGGGCGACCCGGCTGGCCGGAGCGGTCATGCCGGTCATGCTCGCCACCGGCATGGCCACCGCCCTGATCTACCTGCAGACGACCCAGAACCAGGGCGCCCAGCAGGCGTTCGAGGACAACCTCCGCGCCGACGTGGTGCTCACCTCGGCGACCGGCGGGATGCCCGCGTCGCTGGCCGCCGACATCGACAAGGAGCCCGGCGTGGCGGCGGCCTCCGCCTACGTGCCGAGCTCCGGCTTCCTGGAGCCGTCCAAGGCCGAGATGGCGGCGTACGACGGCAAGGGCCGCAAACCGAAGGGCACCCCCGTACAGGTCACCGGGGTATCCGCGACGGGCATCGAGCGCACCACGGCGATCCGTGCGGTGAGCGGCAGCCTCACCGATCTGACCGGGGACACCGTGGCCCTGCCCGAGTCCTCCGCCGGAGGACACCGCATCGGTGAGCGGATCCCCATGCGCCTGGGCGACGGCACCGAGGTCGAGCCCCGCCTGGTGGCGACGGTCGGGGATCAGCGCGGATACGGTGCGGCCCTGATGCCCGCCGCCACTGTGGCCGCGCACACCACCGACGGCACGGTGCCGCAGATCCTGGTCGCGGCGGACTCCGGCTCCGGCGCCGCGCGGCTCGCCACCGAACTCACCGGCTCCGGCGCGCCCTTGCCCGGGCTGCGCGCGGCCGACCGTGGCGACCTGGTCACCGCCTCGGCCGAGCAGAACGACACCCAGGCCTGGGTGGCGTACCTCCTGGTCGCCATGGTCGTCGGGTACGCGGTCATCGCCCTGGTGAACTCGCTGGTGATGGCGACCGGCGAGCGGCGTCGGGAGTTCACCCTCCAGCGTCTTGTCGGCGCCACCCAGGGCCAGGTGATGCGGATGATGACGGTGGAGGCGCTGTTGACCGCGCTGGCCGGTCTCGGGCTGGGCATGCTGGTCGCCGTCGCGACCCTGGTACCGCTGAGCCAGGCCGTGCTCGCCCGGGCGATGCCCGCCGGTCCGCCGTCGATTCTGCTGGCGGTCCTGGCCTCCGCACTCGTCCTGACGGTCGGTACGACACTGCTGACCGCCCGCCTGGCGCTGCGCACCCGGCTCTCCTCGGCCATCGGCAGCCGCGACTGAGCCGAACCCCGTCCGTCTCACCTTTACCACCTGCGTATTTCGTCCACCACTTAACAACGTGGTGGACGAAGCCTTGTCAAACCTACGCTCGCTCTTATGGCGTTGAAGCCCATCGGAAACCATCTCGTCACAGAATTGGAGTTTTTCGATGCTGAATAGAGTAGTGATCGTGGGTGGTGGTACTGCCGGCTGGATAACCGCGTCGTACCTCAAGGCAGCCTTCGGAGACCGGATCGACCTGACCCTCGTCGAATCCGGAAAGGTCGGCACCATCGGTGTCGGCGAAGCCACGTTCAGCGACATCCGGCATTTCTTCGAGTTTCTCGGGCTCAAGGAATCGGACTGGATGCCGGCGTGCAACGCCACCTACAAGCTCGCGGTGCGATTCGAGAACTGGCGCAAGCCGGGTCATCACTTCTACCACCCGTTCGAGCAGATGCGGTCCGTCGACGGCTTCCCGCTGTCGGACTGGTGGCTCAAGAACGGCCGCACCGACCGGTTCGACGTGGACTGCTTCGTGATGGCCAACATCTGTGACGCCGAGCGCAGCCCGCGTCACCTCGGCGGCGCCATGCTGTCGCAGCCGTACGACGAGAACGGCGAAGAGCCCCAGGGCCTGACGATGTCGGAGCACCAGGGCAAGACGCAGTTCCCGTACGCCTACCACTTCGAGGCCGCGCTGCTGGCGAAGTTCCTCACCCAGTACACGGTGGACCGCGGCGCGAAGCACATCGTCGACGACGTCCAGGACGTCAAGCTCGACGAGCGCGGCTGGATCAGCAGCGTGGTCACCGCCGAGCACGGCGAGCTGACCGGCGACCTGTTCATCGACTGCACCGGTTTCCGCGGGCTGCTGCTCAACAAGGCCCTGGAGGAGCCCTTCATCTCCTTCCAGAACACCCTGCCCAACGACAGCGCGGTCGCCCTCCAGGTGCCGCAGGACATGGAGGCGCGGGGCATCCGGCCCTGCACGACCGCCACCGCGCAGGACGCGGGATGGATCTGGACCATCCCGCTGTACGGCCGTATCGGCACCGGGTACGTGTACGCGAGCGACTACCTGTCCGCCGACGAGGCCGAGCGCACCCTGCGCGAGTTCGTGGGGCCGAGCGCGGCCGACGCCGAGGCCAACCACATCAAGATGCGCATCGGCCGCAGCAACCGCTCCTGGGTGAACAACTGCGTGGGTATCGGCCTGACCAGCGGCTTCGTCGAGCCGTTGGAGTCGACCGGCATCTTCTTCATCCATCACGCGGCCGAGCAGCTGGTCAAGAACTTCCCCGGGCCCGACTGGAACCCGGTGCAGCGCGACAGCTACAACAACTCCGTCGCCCATGTGATGGACGGCGTACGCGAGTTCCTCGCCCTGCACTACGCCGCCGCCGGGCGCAACGACACGCAGTACTGGAAGGACACCAAGACCCGGGAGCTGCCCGACGGTCTGGCCGAGCGGATCGAGCACTGGAAGTACCAGCTGCCGGACACCGAGTCGGTCTTCCCGTACTACCACGGGCTGCCGCCGTACTCCTACATGTGCATCCTGCTCGGGATGGGCGGCATCGACCTCAGGCCGTCGCCGGCGCTCGCGCTCGCCGACAACAGCGCGGCGCTGAAGGAGTTCCAGTCGGTGCACGACCATGCCGCCGCTCTCATCGGCCAGCTTCCGACGCAGTACGAGTACTTCACGCACATGCGCCGCTGACCCCGCGGGCGCCGCGGTGGCCGCTCCGGCTGCCGCGGTGCCGCGTCCGTCGCCCCAGGGAGCTTCACCCCGTGACCGAACTCGCCCGACTCAACGAATCCGCACGGCCGGCGGCCCCGGCGTCCGTGGCCGAGAGCCAGCGCGCCATGATGAGCGGCTTCCCCACCGGGGTCGCCGTCCTCACCACGACCGACCCCGACGGCACGCCCCGCGGGATGACCGTCTCCTCGGTGTGCAGTGTCACGCTGAACCCGCCTGTCCTGCTGGTCTGCCTCCGCAGCGGCAGCCCCACTCTGCGGTCGGTCCTGGACACCGGCCGGTTCGTGGTGAACCTGCTGCACGGCGCCGCCCAGCCGGTCGCCGAACTGTTCGCGTCGGGCGCGCCCGATCGTTTCGACCGCGTGCGCTGGGAGTACGACGCCGACGACCCGTACACGGCCGGCCCCCATCTCCTCCACGACGCACACGCCATCGCGGACTGCCGGGTGAGCGACGAGCACCGCAGCGGGGACCACCTCGTGGTCTTCGGCAACGTCCTGCGGGTCACCCCGTTCCCGGACCGGCAGCCGCTGGTCTACGGCAAGCGGCAGTACCGGGTGTGGCCGGTGGGGACGGACCGCCATTAGCGGGTGACGTCGCAGCGGCAGGTCTCGGATCTGGAGGACGAGGCTCACCCCGCCGGCTGCGGGACGGTTGCCGGGGTGGGCCGTGCGGAATCAGGGCGGGGGCACCGCGATGAAGGCCGCGCTCTTCCGGGGTGTGCCGGTACCGGCCTGCACCGGAGCTCACCTGCTCGCGTCCACCGCTCCGGTCCGGGCCCGCTTCGGCCGGGTGGCCAAGGCCCTCAGCGTCTCGAAGGCGGTCGCCGTCGGGCTCGCCGGTTCGGCCTGGTAGACCACCAGCTGCTGGTGCGGGGCCCCGTTGACCGTGAAAGCCGCGAACTTGATGTGCAGGTCCCCGACCTGAGGGTGTTTGAGGTGCTTGCCCTCCTGGGATTTGCCCTTGACGTCGTGCAGTTGCCAGAGCGCGGCGAACTCCGCGCTCCGGGCGGACAGTTCCGCCACGACCTCGGCGATGCGGGCGGACTCGGGATCATGGCCGTAGGCGGCCCTGATCTCGGCGACGCAGGAGTGCGCGGTCCGCTCCCATTCCTGGTAGAAGTCGCGGCCCGCCGGGTCGACGAACACCATGCGGGCGAGGTTGTCGAACTGGTCGAACCCGCTGTGGAGGGCCGTGGCCAGGGAGTTGCCCGCCATGATGTCGAGGGCCGGCCCGACGACGAAGGCCGGAGTGTGATCCCACCCTTCCATCAGCTGCAGCAGCTGCGGGCTGACGTCCGTCCCGCCCCAGTCGTGGGGGCGCTGCGAGGCGGCGAGGCAGAGGCGGTTGAGATGGTCGGTGGACTCCGCGTCCAGTTTCAGCGCCTGCGCCACGGCATCGAGGACCTGCGGGGACGGGCTGTTCTCACGCCCCTGTTCCAGCCTGATGTAGTAGTCGGAGCTGACTCCGGCGAGCAGCGCGACTTCCTCTCTGCGCAGTCCCGGCACCCGGCGCCGCCCGTGTTCGGGCAGACCGACGTCGTGTGGCTTCAGGGCTTCTCTGCGGGCTCGGAGAAAATCACCCAAAGGCGTCCCATTGCTCATGCGGCAAGACTAGATGGATTTCGCCCGGTGAGAAGTGCCGGACGTGCGGTATCACATCAGGTCGCGCGTTCGTCGCAGCGGGTGATTCCGCGCCGCCGTAATCCTGGGTGTAATGCACCCACCGTCGGCGGGACTTTTCCGGGTGCTTTCCGCCTAGCCTCGATGACATGGACAACGACACGCACCTCGACTCGGTGGAAGGGCTGGGTCGGTTTCTCCGGGCCCGCAGAGAACGCCTGAGCCCCCTGGCGGCGGGACTGCCCGCCGCCGGCCGGCGAAGGGTGCCCGGGCTGCGGCGCGACGAGGTCGCCACGCTCGCGGGCGTCAGCCTGAGCTACTACAGCCGGCTGGAGCAGGGCCGTGAGCTCAGTCCCTCGCCCCGGGTCCTTGAGGCCATGGCCCGGGTGCTGCAACTCGGTGACGAGGACAAGCGGGAGCTCTTCCGGCTGGCCCAGCCGGCGGCCCGCCGTACGAAGGCACCCGTCCGGGTCGAGCGTGTCCGGCCGCACCTGCGACAGCTGATCGGGAGCTGGACCAGGACACCGGCCTTCATCATCGGCCACGCCCAGGACCTGCTGGCCACCAACGCACTGGCCGACGCCCTCTACCGCGACTTCGCGCAGCACGACAACGTCCTGCGCATGCTCTTCCTGGACCCCGCCGCGAAGACCTTCTACCGCAGCCCGGAGCGGGCCAGGCACCGGGCGGTCGCCGACCTTCAGCAGACGGCGGCGAGCACCCCGGAGGACCCCCGCATCCTGGAGCTGGTCGGTGAGCTGTCGGTGCGCAGCAGCGAGTTCCGCGCCCTGTGGGCACGCGAGTACACCCGGGTCCCGCCCTACGAGATCAAGCAGGTGTACCACTCCGTCGTGGGAGACCTGGAGCTGCGGCACGAGGCCCTCAGTATCCGCAGCGCCCCGGGGCAGCAGCTCGTCGTCCTGCAGGCCGAGCCGGGTTCCCCCTCCGCCGACGGGCTGGCCCTGCTGGGCTCCGTCAGCGCGCCCGAGGTGCCGCACCAGCCGAACCCCGCGCACGGCACCTGAGCCCCATCCTGGGTGTAGGACTCCCAGGAAAACCGCTGCCTTCATATCACCCCGGTGGAGGGACAGACTCGAATACGTCAACAAGAAATCCCCCCGCAAAGGGGAAAGCGACGAAAGAGGTTTTTCCCATGGCTACGTGGTTTGTCACCGGTGCCTCCCGCGGAATCGGCGCGGAAATCGCCCGCGCCGCTCTGGCCGGCGGTAACAATGTCGTGGTCGCCGTACGAAATCCGGAGCGCGTACCGGACGATCTGAGGAGTTCCGACAAGGTCTTCGCGGCCGCCCTGGACGTCACGGACAACGACAGCATTCCGCAGGCGGTCGAGGCCGCCGTGGAGCGGTTCGGCGGTATCGACGTCCTGGTGAACAACGCCGGCCGCGGCCTGCTCGGCGCGCTGGAGGAGATCTCCGACGCGGAGGCCCGGTCGCTGTTCGACCTCAACGTCTTCGGCCTGATCAACGTCACCCGCGCTGTGCTGCCCGTGATGCGCAAGCAGGGCTCGGGCCGGCTGGTGCACATCGGGTCCCGCTCCGGTTTCGAGGGCGAGCCGGGCGTCAGCCTTTACTCCGCGTCCAAGTTCGCCGTCGCCGGCATCAGCGAAGCGCTCTCCGCCGAGATGGCGCCGTTCGGAATCCAGTCGATGGTCGTCGAGCCGGGCGTCTTCCGCACCGACTTCCTGGACGCCAGCTCCCTGTCGGTCGCCGGGAACCGCATCAGCGACTACGACGACACCCCCGCGCACGTGACGCTCGACTGGATCGACCAGGCCAACCACGCCCAGCTCGGCGACCCCGTCAAGGGCGCCGCCCTCATCGTCGAGGTGGCCGCCACCGACAAGCTGCCCACGCATCTCTACCTCGGGCGCGACACGCTGGAGCGGCTCGACGTCAAGTACCAGCAGGTGCAGGACGACCTCGCCCCGTGGCGCGAGAAGTCCGCGGCCACCGCGCACGACGACGCCGCCTGACGCCCCGCCGGGTGCCCGCCCCGCTCGGGCACCCGGCGCCTTCCCCCTTCACTTCCCCCCTCCTCCCTCCCCGCCTCCTGTGATCAAAGAGATCGAGGTTTTGTGATGTCTGCTGCCCTGCTCACCGGTACCCCCCTGGCCGGCCGTGTCGCCGTCGTCTCCGGCGCCTCCAGCGGCATGGGGGCCGTCACCGCCGAGCGCCTCGCCGGACTCGGCGCGACCGTGGTCGTACTGGCCCGGCGCAAGGAGCGCCTGGACCATGTGGTCAAGAACATCGAGGCCGCCGGCGGCACCGCGCTCGCCCTGGCCGTCGACGTGACCGACCGCGCCGCCGTCCAGGCCGCCGCCGACCAGGTCGCCGAGCGCTTCGGCAAGGCCGACCTCGTGTTCAACAACGCCGGTGTCCAGCTGATCTCCGGCATCGAGGAGCTCAAGGTCGACGACTGGCAGCGCCAGATCGACCTCAACATCGGCGGCCTGATGAACGTGATCGCCGCGTTCGTCCCGCACCTGACGGAATCCGCCGCCGCGGGCCGGCCCGCCGACCTGATCAACACCTCGTCGATCGCGGCCACCCGCATCCTGACGAAGTTCTCCGTCTACTCCGGCACCAAGGCGTACATCAGCCACCTCACCCGGCTGCTGCGCGTCGAGCTCGGTCCCAAGATGGTCCGGGTGGCCACCATCGAGCCCGGCATGGTCGACACCGAGCTGCCGGCCCACGTCACCGACCCCGACGCCTCCAAGCTGATGGCCGACCTCATCCACGACATCGACGTCCTGCAGAGCGCCGACGTCGCCGAGACCGTCGCCTTCATGGCCGCCGTCCCGCGCCACGTCAACCTCACCGAGATCACCATCCTGCCCACCGCCCAGGCCATCTGACGTCCGTTCCGGCGTGGGGGGGGAGAGCAGCCCGGTGCTGTTCTCCCCCCCCACGTCTCCATCGGTCGAGAGGACCCGACATGAACATCACGGTGATCGGACGAGGGCGGGACGGAGGCGATGCCTCGGCCGCCGATGCCGTCGTCGTGGCCGTGCCCGGCCACCTCATCGGCGAGGTGCTGCGCGGTGTCGCCGGGCTGAACGGTCAGGTGACCATCGACGCGACCAACCTCTACACCGAACGCGACGGCGCCTTCCCGTCGCTCGCGCATCAGGTCAAGTCCGTCGTCGGCGGCCCGACGGCGAAAGCGTTCAACACGGTCTTCGCGTCCTCGTACGAGCTGGTCGGCGAGCACAGCGCGTGACACCCGGCAACCTGTACGCGGCCGAACCGGACGCGATGGACGTCACCGCACGGCTCATCGGCGGCGCCGGCTTCGACCCCGTGTACGTCGGCGACCTCGATCCGGGAGCGCGGCTGCCGGAGGACAGTTGCTACGGCCGGCCGGGCGAGCTGTAGTCCCTCCCGCAGCGGCTCACGGTGCCGACTGGATGTCGCCGCGTGTGGAGGACGTGATGGTGTCGCCGTGCGCGAAGTCGCCGGGAGGGATGCCGGGATGGTGTCCGACGCCTGCCGACGGCACTGTGGCCGCGGGGCCGAGGGTGAGCCGGGAGACGATGCGGTAGCGGTCTCCGCGGTAGATCGAGTGGACGTACTCGACGGGCTGTCCGGTGGTGTCCGAGGTGAGGCGCTCGAAGAGCAGCGCCGGTGACAGTTCGGGCACGTCGAGCAGTTCGGCCTCGGCCCGGGTGACGACGGTCGGCTCGATCGCCTGGACGGCCTCCTGGACGTGCACGCCGTGCTGTTCGCGCAGGTGCTCGTACAGGTCGCCGGCCTCCAGTTCCCCGGCGGACAGGGCCGGGACCAGACCGGCCTTGATGTGCAGGTGCTCGATGGCCATCGGGGCGCCGTCGACCAGACGCAGCCGTGCCACGTACACGATCTCGGCGGCGGGGGAGATGCGCAGCCTGCGGCCCACGCGCGCGCCCGCCGGGATGGTGGTGAACTCCAGCAGCCGACTCGACCAGGTTCCGGTGGCCCGGGGCACGGTCATGGCCTGCTGTCCGGAGACGAGTTCCTGGGTGATCTTCTCCGGAGCGACGAACATGCCCCGCCCGTGCTCCCGTACCAGCAGCCCCGCGGCGACCAGTTCGTCGGCCGCCGCGCGCAGGGTGGGGCGGGACACGCCCAGGCGGGCGCAGAGGACGCGCTCGGAGGGGATCGCGTCCCCCGGGCGCTGTGACTCGACCAGGTCGAGGAGGAAGTCGCGCACGCGCTCCCGTTTGAGCACCGCGCCTGGTTCGTCGGCCGTCATGTCGCGCTCCCTGTTGCCCGGAATCCCAGTTGACCAGTTAACCAGCTGACCAGTGGTCACCTACAACTGCCCTCCTGGTTCCGGGAAGTGTAACGGCCACCGAGAGGCGGTCGTCCGCACTCCGCCTGGTCTGCCCAGCAAATGCCGTTGCTGTACGGAGGGTTGACGCCTCAATTGGTCTATGCCACCTTCATCCTCACATCAAGAGGTGAGCTGACCAGTGGACTTCACTGGTCAGATGGTCAGGTCATGTCCTCCAGAGGTGAACCGTGAAGCTCCGCTTGTTTGCCGGTGTGTCCGCGCTCCTGATGACGGCCGGGCTCAGTGCCTGCAGTAGTTCCTCCGACGCCTCCGGCGACGGCTCCGGCAAAAGCACCACCATCGACGTGTGGCTGATGCGCGACAGTGTCTCGGCACGGTTCCAGAGCGACTTCGTCAAGGGCTTCGAGGCCGCCCACCCCGACATCAAGGCCAAGGTGCAGATCCAGGAGTGGGACGGGATCGGCGAGAAGGTCACGGCGGCCCTCGCCAGCAACGACGCCCCGGACGTCATCGAGACCGGCAACACCCAGGTCGCCCAGTTCGCGCAGAGCGGCGGGCTGCTCGACCTCAGCGACAAGGTCGGCGAACTCGGCGGGCAGAACTGGCTCAAGGGCCTCGCCGAGCCGGGCTCCTACGAGGGCAAGCAGTACGGCGTCCCCTACTACGCCGCCAACCGCGTCGTCGTCTACCGCACCGACCTCTTCAAGAAGGCGGGCATCGACGCGACCACGATCAAGACCCGCGACCAGTGGATCGCCGCCACCGAGAAGCTCAACACCGGTGACACGCAAGGCATCTACCTGCCCGGCCAGAACTGGTACACCTTCGCCGGCTTCGTCTGGGACGAGGGCGGCGACCTCGCCGCCGAGTCCGGCGGCAGGTGGAAGGGCACGCTGGACACCCCCGAGGCGATCCGCGGAATGGAGTTCTACCAGAAGCTCCAGGCCCTCGGCCGGGGCCCCAAGGACGCCGACGAGGCCAACCCCCCGCAGGCGGACGTCATGGCCAAGGGGAAGGTCGCCCAGGTCGTCTCGACACCCGGCGGCGCCAACGTCGTCATCCAGAACAACCCCGCGCTCAAGGGCAAGCTCGGCTTCTTCCCGATCCCGGGCAAGACCGCCGACAAGCCCGGCGCGGTCTTCACCGGCGGCTCCGACCTCGTCATCCCCACGGCCTCCACCAAGCAGGACGCGGCCTACACCTTCATCAGGGAACTCACCGGCGACACCTGGCAGAAGAAGCTCGCCCTCGCCATGAGCTACGTACCGAACAAGACCACCCTGGCCTCCGCGGTCGCCTCCGACCCGGGCGCCGCGGCCATGGCGGTCGGCGCCGCCGAGGGCCACGCCACACCCAACACGCCGGGCTGGGCCGCGGTCGAGGCCAAGAACCCGATCAAGGACTACATGACGGCCGTGCTCACCGGAGGCGATGTGCAGAAGGCGGCCACCACGGCGTCCGACGCGATCACCACGGCGATGAACTCCGGCTCCTGAACCGTCGTCGACGCACGGGAAGGAGAAATGCCGTGCCGGCACTCCGAGAGCAGACCGTCTCCCGCCCCCCACTCACCACCCGGCCGGCCCGGCGGTCCACCGCGGCGGGCAGGCGCCGCCCGTCGACGGCCGCCGGCCGCGGGATCTGGCCGTACCTCCTGATCGCGCCCGCCGTCCTCGGCACGCTCTACCTGCTTGTCTATCCCCTGGTCCGCGCCGTGGTGATCTCGCTCCAGGACTTCGGTCTGCGCCAGCTCATCCTGGGCGACGCACGGTTCGTCGGATTCCGGAACTACGAGACGCTGCTGGGCGACGGCCGCTTCTGGGAGGTGGTGCGCCGCACCTTCCTCTTCATGGCGGTCAACGTCGTACTGATCATGGTGCTGTCCACCCTGGTCGCGCTCATGGTCGAACGCCTTGGCCGGTTCGGGCGGACCGCGGTCCTCAGTGCGCTCGTGCTGACCTGGGCGATGCCCGTCATCGCGGCGACCACCGTGTTCCAGTGGCTGTTCCACTCGGAGTTCGGCATCGTCAACGCGGTCCTGACCGACCTGGGGTTCGAGTCCTTCCACCGCTACCCCTGGTTCGCGCACGGCCCGGCCGCCTTCGCCATCGTGGTCGTCCTCGTCGTGTGGCAGTCCGTGCCGTTCGCCGCGATCACCCTGTACTCGGCCCTCACCACCGTCCCCACCGAGCTGTACGAGTCGGCGCGGCTCGACGGGGCGTCGGGGCCGCGGATCTTCCGCTCGATCACCCTCCCGATCGTCCGGCCGATCTTCCTGCTGGTGCTCTCGCTCGAAGTGATCTGGACGTTCAAGGCGTTCGTCCAGATCTGGGTGATGACCAACGGCGGGCCCGGCGACGCGACCACGATCCTGCCCGTGTACGCGGTCCAGACCGCCCTGTCGAGCCAGCGCTACGACCTCGGCTCGGCGGCCTCCATGGTCACCGTCGTGCTGATGTCGGGAGTGCTGGTCTTCTACTTCCGCCAGATGTTCCGCCAGGAGGACGAGCTCGCATGAGCACCACCCGGCCCCGCGTCCGCCGCCTGCCCCTGAACGCCGCCGCCGTCCTCACGGTCGTGGTCTGTCTGTTCCCGGTCTACTGGATGGTCGTCACCGCGTTCACCCCGACCCGCGACATCCAGTCCGGCAACCCCCGGATCATCCCCGAGAGCTGGACCCTCGACCACTTCCGCACCGCCGTCGGCGCCGCAGGTTTCGGCCTGTTCTGGCGCAACAGCATCCTCGTCACGCTCAGCGCCGTCCTGCTCGCCCTCGTCATCGCGCTCGGCGCCGCCTACGCGGTCGCCCGGATGCGGTGGAGGGGACGGCGGCAGTTCATGCTCATGGTCTTCATCGCCCAGATGGCGCCCTGGGAGTCTCTGATCATCCCCGTGTACATCATCTCCCGGGACACCGGCATGCTCGACCGGCTGCCGACCCTGACCTTCGTCTACTTCATGATGACGCTGCCCTTCACCGTCATCGTGCTGCGCGGCTTCATCGGCACGATCCCGCCGGAGCTGGAGGAGTCCGCCCAGGTCGACGGCTGCACCCGGCTCGGCGCGTTCCGGCACATCGCGTTCCCGCTCCTGGCCCCTGGCCTGATGGCCACCTCGCTGTTCGGCTACATCACCGCCTGGAACGAGTTCGCGTACGCCAACTTCCTGATCATCAAGCAGCAGGACAACCGCACCCTGCCCGTCTGGCTGTCCTCGTTCCAGAACGTCTTCGGCACCGACTGGGGCGCCACCATGGCCGCCTCGACCCTCTTCGCCGCCCCCGCACTCGTGGTGTTCCTGCTGCTCCAGCGCCATGTCACCGCCGGCTTCGCGGCCGGTGCGGTCAAAGGCTGACCGCACACCCACCCCCACGCGACCCGCTTCCGGAGACGACCCATGCCCGCACACCGACCTGTGCTCTCCCTCGTCCCGCGCCCCGCCAAAGCCGTACTCCGGCCCGGGCGCTTCACGCTCGACGCCGACACCGCGCTGCACATCGGCGCGGGCGCCGAACCGGCCGCGGAACTGCTGCGGACCCTGCTCGCTCCCGCCACCGGGCTGCCCCTGCGACCGTCCCCGGACGGACAGTTCACGCTGGCGCTCGCCCCTGGGCTCACCGGTCTCGGCGACGAAGGGTACGGGCTCACCATCGCCCCGCACACCGTGCTGCTGCGCGCCGCGCACCTCACCGGCCTGCTGCGCGGCATCCAGACGATCCGTCAACTCCTGCCCCCCGAGACCCTGTCGAAGACCCCGCGGCCAGACACACAGTGGCTGCTGCCCTGCGCCGAGATCACCGACGTCCCGCGGCACCCCTGGCGCGGCGCGATGCTGGACGTGGCCCGCCACTTCCAGCCCGTCTCCTATCTGCGCCGCTACGTCGACCTGCTGGCCCTGCACAAGATCAGCGTGTTCCATCTGCACCTCACGGACGACCAGGGCTGGCGGATGCCGGTCACCGCCCGTCCCAAGCTCACCGAGATCGGCGGCCGTCGTGCCGAGTCGCAGCAGGGCCCGGCCGGCAGCGGCACGTTCGACGGCGTCCCGCACGGAGGGTCGTACACGCGGGCCGAACTGAGCGGCCTGGTCCGGTACGCGGCCGCTCGCGGCGTCACCGTCATGCCGGAGATCGAGATGCCCGGACACGTACGCGCGGCCCTCGCCGCCTATCCCGGACTGGGCAACCAGCCGGAGCGCAGCCTCGACGTCTGGACGCGCTGGGGCGTGTGCGACACCGTCCTCGGTGTCCACGACGAGGTCCTCGACTTCTGCCGCGATGTCCTCGACGAGGTCATGGACGTCTTCCCCTCGCCGTACATCCACATCGGCGGCGAGGAGTGCCCCACCACCGAGTGGACGCACAGTGCCGCCGCGCGCGAACGGGCGTCGGCACAGGGCCTGCCGAACCCCGAGGCCCTGCACGGCTGGTTCCTCGGGCAGATCGGCGAGTTCCTCGTCCGGCGTGGCCGCCGCCCGGTCGGCTGGGCCGAGACCGGCGCCGAACTGCCCCTCGACTTCACCGTGATGACCTGGCGCGACGCATCCCACACCCTGACGGCGGCGCGCCGCGGCCACCCCGTCGTCAGCGCGTACCACCGGGCCACCTACCTCGACCACGCCCAGACCGCCGACCCGCACGAGCCGCCGGCCCAGCCCGGCACCGTCGTCGATCTGCGCGCCGCCCACGCCCATGACCCCGTACCCGAGGACGCCGAACCGGACGTGGCCGGGCGGGTGCTCGGCACCCAGGCCCAGCTGTGGACCGAGTTCGTCACGACGCCCGCCCACATCGAGTACCTCACCTACCCCCGGCTGTGTGCCCTCGCCGACCGCGCCTGGAGCGGCACCACCGACTGGGCCGACTTCCGCTCCCGCCTCGACGGGCACACCGCCCGGCTCGACGCGCTCGGCGTCCGGCGCCACCCCTGACCTGTCCGATTCCGGGAATCACCCCCACCTTTCTGGAAAGGAACCACGATGAGACTCACCAAGAACCGGCTGCGCGCCACCGCGTCCGCCGCCGTCGCGGTGGCCATGGGCGCCGCCGCGCTCACCGCACTCCCCGGCACCGCGAGCGCGGCCGGCGACGGACTGAGCGTCCAGTACCGTACGAGCGCCGCCGGAGCCAGCGCCGACCAGGCCGAGCCCTGGTTCAAGGTGAAGAACACCGGCACCACCACCGTGCAGTTGGCGAGCGTCAGGATCCGCTACTACTTCAAGGCCGACTCGGCGAGCGCGAGTTACCGCTTCGCCTGTTCCTGGGCCGTCAAGGGCTGCGCCAACGTCACCGGCACCTTCGGCACGCTCACCAACCCGACGGCCACGGCCGACCGCTACCTGGAGATCGGCTTCACCTCCGGTGCCGGCACCCTCGCTCCGGGCGCCGACACCGGCGACATGCAGCTGCGCTTCTACCAGTCCACGTGGCAGCCGCTGGTCCAGAGTGACGACTACTCCTTCGGCGCCTCCCAGACCTCGTACGGCGACTGGTCCAAGGTCACCGCACAGCTGTCCGGCACCACCCTGTGGGGCCAGGCTCCCGCCGGCAACGACCCGACGGACCCGCCCACCGACCCGCCGACCGACCCTCCGGCCACCGGCGCCACGCTGTTCGACGACTTCGACTACAGCGCCTACAACGACCCGAAGATCTCGGCGCACGGCTGGAGCGTGCGCTCCGCCTCCGGCGGCCCCGGCGTGTCCGGCGCCACCTGGGCGCCCGGGAACGTCACCTTCGCCACCTCCAGCGGCAACTCCGTCATGAACCTGGAGACCTCGACATCGGGCACCGGCGAGAGCACCAAGCAGACAGAGGTCGTCACCAACGCACGGAAGTTCAAGAACGGCACCTACGCGGCCCGGGTCAGGTTCAGCGACGCACCCGTGTACGGCCCGGACGGCGACCACCTCGTCCAGACGTTCTTCACCATCAACGACCTCACGGCACCGATGGCGGACGACTACTCCGAGTACGACTTCGAGTACCTCCCCAACGGCGGCTGGGGCGAGTCGTCGAACATCCTCTACACGACGTCCTGGGAGACCTACCAACCCGACCCGTGGGTGGCGGTCAACCAGCACACCGAGGGCCGGCAGAGCTACGACGGCTGGCACGACCTGGTGCTGACCATCGACAACAACAACATCAGGTACTACATCGACGGACAGCTCTTCGGCACGCATGACGCCGCGTACCTGCCGGAGCGGCCGATGTCGATCAACTTCAACCAGTGGCTGATCGATTTCGGCGGCCTGACCAGCTCCACCGCGCGCGCGTACGACGAGCAGGTCGACTACGTCCTGCACGTCAAGGACCAGGTCCTCACACCGGCGCAGGTCGCCGCCAAGGTGGCGGCGTACCGCGGCGCGGGCACCACCTTCGAGGACACCGTGCCCAGCAGCTGACACCGGCGCACCCCGAGTGATCCGGCGGCCCGCGCACCGCACGCGCGCGGGCCGCCGGGAGCGTCGCCCTCCTCAGGGAGTGAGGTAACAGCCCTTCCGTACCCCCGGCAGCGGGTCCGTGCCGCCGAACGACGCGGTCGTGCAACCGGTGCCGCCGCTGAACGTCCGGTAGACGAAGGTGCCCCGGGCGCCGTAGGCCACGGTCTGTTGCCCGCTGAAGGCGCAAGTCCCGGTCTCGTCCGAGCAGTTCGTGGCGTAGCCGGCCGGGCCGCCGGTGGCGGTGTAGCAGGCCTTCGACTCGCCGGGGATCGGGTCGCCGAACGTCGCGTCGGTGCAGGGGGTGTCGCCGGTGGCCCTGAGTGTGGTGAACGCTCCGAACGCGCCGTACAGCACCGGCTGTCCGGCGGCGGCCGCGCACGTCCCGTTCTGGTCCGCGCACTTGGTCCAGCCGCCGGCCGGTGCTCCGGAGGGCGGCAGGTAGCAGGATTTGGCGACGCCGTCGATCGGGTCGCCGAAGTGGGCGTTGGAGCAGGTGACGGAGCCGTTGGTGACCTGGTGGACGAAGTTGCCGTTGCCGCCGTAGACGACGTCGCGGTTGTAGCCGGGCACGGCGCAGGTGCCGCCCTCGGCCGCGCAGGCGGTGTACCCCGGCGGGCCGCCCGCGTCGGCGACGTAGCAGGACTTCACGAGATTCGGCGCCGGGTCGCCGCCGAAGGCGTCGCTGGTGCAGGCGGTGCTGTCGGTCACCGTCTTGTACGTGTACGTTCCGGCCCCGTAGGCCACCGAGCGGGTGCCGCTGAAGGAGCAGCTGCCGCCTTCGCCCGCGCACCGGGTGTAGCCCGCGCGCAGTGCACCGGTGGTGGCCGGGTCGGCCGGTGCCGCCGGGTTGCCGAGGCCGGTGGCGGTCACGGTGTAGCCGCCCGGGGCGACGCCGGTGAGGTAGACGTAGCTGTCGTCCTGGCTCGCGCCGGTGATGCCGGCGCCGGGGGTGAAGGTTCCGTTGCTCCAGACGACAGTGCCGTTCACGGACACCGAGATGTTGCCGCCGCCGGACTTCGGCACGCCGATACGGCCGGTGGTGCCGGACGGGCTGGTCAGGTGCGCCGAGTAGGTGCCGGCAGCGGGATCGCGGGACCAGGACGCCTCGACGGCGCCCTGGGGCAGGGTGATACGCCCCTCGGCGCTGGTCAGGTCGCCGGGGTGCGGGACGAAGCGGTAGGCGCCGGTCGCCGACTCCGGCGCGGTGCCGAGCACGTCGAAGGTGAGCGTGGAGGTGGGCGCGGAGGACCAGCCGTGGGCCAGGCTCATGAACGAACCGCCGTAGGCGAGCCCGCCGTCGGCCTTGACGCCCTCCCAGAAGGTGCTCTTGGTGCCGATGTCGCTGTCGAGCATGTGACCCCAGGTCCGGCGGATCTGGTCCAGGGCGGTGTAGTCGTCGTTCGCCGTGAAGCGGGCGTTGAGTTCCATGCCGCCCGCGAAGGGCGAGACGTTGCCGCCCCATTCGGGGGTGGTGGGGCCGTACGCGCCCCAGTTCCTCCCGAGCCCCGCGACGACGCTCTTGGCCTTGGCCGCGGTGTCCGCCAACCCGTACCAGACGGCAAGGGAGTTGCCGTCCTGCGGGTACAGACCGCTGGTGGGGTTGTCCTTGTACATGCCCTTCGAGGCATCCCACAGGCGGGAGTTGGCCGCGGCCTTGATCGCGTCCGCCCTGCCGGTCCAGCTCGCGGCGAGCGCGCTGTCGCCCTCGGCCGTGGCCAGGGTCGCGCCGCCCCTGAGCGCGGCGTACAGCAGCGCGTTGGCGGAGATGTTCTCCCCGCCCTGGCCGACCCGGGCCCAGTCCTGGGTGCGGGTGACGTTGAGCAGGTTGTTGCCGTCGATCTTGTTGGTGATGAAGGCCATCCCGCGCTTGTAGTCGGCCCATTCGGAGTCCAGCCACGCCCGGTCGGCGCTGTAGGTGTAGTACGTCGACGTGCCCAGCAGCGTCCAGGTGTGGTAGGTGTCCGAGCCGGTGAGGTTGAACGGCGGGCCGGACCAAGGGATTTCACCGTCCGCCGACTGCGCGTCGTACATCGTGGTGAGCGCGTTGCGGGTCGAGGTGAGATCGCCGGAGTACGCGTACTGCGTGGGGACCGCGATGCCCATGTCGCCGGGCCACACCGTGCGGTCGCGCTTCGCGCCGTCGACCAGCACGGAGTCACCCACGCCGACGGTGGCGCCGTTGTCCCAGGCCGAGGCCGGCGGGGGCCAGGCGCGGCCCTGGTTCGAGGCGATCGTGTTGAGCTGCACCGTGTACGCCCCGGCGTACCAGATGCGGTTGAGCAGGTCGTCGCTGGAGTGGAAGTAGTTGGCGTAGTCGGCCGGGTTCGATTTCCCGGGCGCCGCGGTGAAGCCGAGGCTGACGCCCTTGAGGTCCACCCAGCCCGAGGTGTCGAGGAAGACCGTCAGGTAGCGGAAGCCGCCCCGGAGTTGGGCGGTGGGCACCGTGTAGGTGCCGTTGGCGGAGGCGGTGGCGTAGAGGGCGCCGTCCTCACCGTCACGGCCGCTGCTGCGGTCGCTGCTGTTGCCCGCGTACAGCGACGACTCGCTGAAGGCCAGGCCGACCCGCTGTCCGCCGTCGCTCACACCCCCGAAGGACAACGTTGTCACGCCGCCGGTCTCTTTGCCGAAGTCGAGGGTGACGGCCGACTGGGAGCCGGAGATCCGGGTCGGCTGTCCGCTCAGGACGTTCTGCGGGTTCGCGACGCTGCCGGACGTCCGGTAGACGGCGGTCGGCTTGAGGGTGCGTGAGGTCGGCGAGTAGTTCAGGGGGTCGACTGCCGCCGCCCGGACGCCCGTCGGGGTCTTTGCGGCGGACATCGGCACGGCGGCGGTGGAGGGGGCCGGGCCGGTGGCGAGCGCGGTGGCCGCGAGGACGGCGAGGCCGAGCAGGTGATGCCGGCCCGGCGGTCTGCTCAGTGGTGAGCGACGGCGCATGGAGACCTCCTGAGTGGGGGGTGCTTGGGGGACGCGCGTTCTG
The DNA here is from genome assembly GCF_043201895.1 of Streptomyces sp. NPDC048254. NCBI lineage: Bacteria > Bacillati > Actinomycetota > Actinomycetes > Kitasatosporales > Streptomycetaceae > Streptomyces > Streptomyces sp. NPDC048254. The sequence goes on along the minus strand of NZ_JBICZJ010000008.1, from coordinate 205,173 downwards.
AAACGATTCAAAACCGTGCCGCACGAAGCCCCGTGCCCGCAGTGACAGCTGGATGCACGAGGAGCCTCGCCGAAGTTCCACCGATGATGGGCGCCCGGAAACCGGGTGTCAACCCGTCACGGCCGCCTCTCAACTCCCTTGGAACGGAGCGCCCTTACGGCATTGACAGGGCCTCGCCAAGCCGGTTCACTGCCTCGCAGACAGGTATGGACCAGTGCTCGATTCCGGCCCGGCTCGACAGGAGCCCCGGGCCTGTGCCACGCGCGCCGACCGTCGTCCCCCATCGCGAAATCGAGGCGAGCCCCGGTGTCCTCACGCAGCTCAGACAACGTTGTCGCACAACGCCTTCTCGGCTTCCTGCTCGCGGTCGCGCTCGCGTTCGCCGCCCTGGTGCCGGCCGCGACGCCCGCGTCCGCCGCCACCCAGGTCTGCGTCCTGGCCTGTGACACGCTCGACCCCGCGCAGGCCCGGCAGGAGACCTTCCCGGTACCGGACAAGGACCTCAACGGCCGTCGCCTGGAGTTGCACGTGTCCGACGCGGACGACATGGCGTGGGCCAGCATCGACAACGGCGTGACCGGGGACTCGGTGTGGCTGGACCGTTCCTGGGACGGCGGTGCCACCTGGGAGGGACTGCTCGGCAAGGCCAGCATCCCGGGCTCCTGGACCGGCACCAGGACGCTGATGTACAACATCACCGACCCCCGCGACCACCGGCGCGGACTCGTGCGGGCCTGCGGCGACGCGGCCGGAGTCGGCTGCACGAACTGGGTCTATCCCACCGTCTGCGACACCCTCTGCGACGGTATGAGCGCGGGCCAGGCGGCCGGCGACGACCAGCCGGTACCGTCCACCACCCTCTACGGCCGCACGATCAGGCTGCACGTCGACCAGAAGAACTCCATGGCCTGGGCGAGCGTCGACACCGGTGGCGCCGGCGACGAGATATGGCTCGACCGCTCCTGGGACGGCGGCTCGACCTGGCCGGACGGCTCCTCCCTCGGCCGTACCAGCACCCCGTCCGGGGCCACCGGCACCCGTACCGCGATGTACGCCACCCGGGACCCGCGCGGCCTCCTCTACGGTGGCGCGGTCCGCGCCTGCGGCCGGGAGGCGAGCCACAACGAGGGCAGCTGCACCGCCTGGGTCAGGCCCGCACCGACCAGGGCGCGCGCGGCGGCGGACACGCTGATGGCGTCGTACGACCCCTACAACGGCTGGTGGCCGAGCAGTTGGTGGAACTCCGCCGCCACGCTCACCTCCCTCATCGACTTCGCGAGGACCACCGGCACGCACGACTACGACTGGGTCGTCGCGCGCACCTTCGAGCAGAACAAGGGCGTCTTCGCGGCCGGGACGCGCAGTTCGGACGCGATCGAGGGCGACTTCATCAGCCGGTCCATCGACGACTCGGGCTGGTGGGCGATCGCCTGGATCGACGCGTACGACTACACCCACGACGCCCGTTATCTCAACGAGGCCGTCACCATCGCGAACTACGTCCAGCAGTACTGGGACACCGGCACCTGTGGCGGTGGCGTCTGGTGGGACCGTGAACGGACCTACAAGAACGCGGTGACGAACGGGCAGTACCTGTGGCTGACCACCGCGCTCCACCAGCGCATCCCGGGCGACACCGTGTGGCTCCAGCGGGCGAAGACGTCCGCCGCCTGGTACCGGGCCAGCGGGATGATCGGCTCCTCGGGTCTGGTGAACGACGGCCTGACCTCGTCCTGCGCCAACAACGGCTCCACCGTGTGGAGTTACAACCAGGGGCTGGCCATCGGCGGTTTCACCGAACTGTGGAAGTCGACCGGCGACAGCTCGCTGCTCACCACCGCGCGGACCCTTGCCGATGCCGCGATCAGCAGCCCGGCGCTGACCTCCGGCGGAGTGCTCACCGAGTCCTGCGATGTCGGCTCGGCGTCCTGCGACGACAACCAGAAGCAGTTCAAGGGCATCTTCATGCGGAACTTCGCCGACCTGGCGACCACCACCGGCGCCGCCGCGTACCGGAGTTACGTCCAGAAGCAGGCGGACACCCTGTGGGCGCAGGACCGCACTTCCCTCAACGCCCTCGGCGAGCGCTGGGCCGGTACCAGCCCCAACCAGACCGACTGGCGGACCCAGGCCAGTGCCCTCGGAGCGCTTACCGCCGCCGCGGGCTGACGGCGAACCGGCCGACGCGGGCGGGCACTTCAGCCCTGGGCGCGAGCTTTCCCGCACTCCGGGTAGAACCTGGGCAGGCCCGAACGGGGCAGTCTGACCGGGCTTCGCTGATACGCGTAGACGGTGTACTTCGTGCTCGTGCCCGCGGTGGCGTCGGCGAGTCCGGTCTCCGCGCTGCCGAGGCGGGCCTCGGTCTGGTAGACGCCGTCGCCGGAGTAGGAGAACGCGGCGAGGTCGGGGCGGGCGTCGTGGTCGTAGTCGGCCACGGCGACACCGCGTGTCTCGACAAGGTCGAGATGCCGGGTGCGCTGTCCCCGGCCGGAGGCCAGGGCGTCCATCGCGGCGCCGTTCATACGGCAGCGGGCGAGGGCGAGTTCCGCGGTCTTGTCGGTGTCCTCGGGGAAGCGGGCCCCGCGGACCACGGCCGGCAGGGTGGGACCGAGGACCGCGAGGGTGACGACGATGACGACGGTGGTGAGGAACACCACGGCGTCACGCTGCCCGACGGCGTGCCCCCCGGCGGTCGTGGCGGGCAAGGTCAGCGCCGCCGCCGGCGAGAGGCGCCACGCATCCCCGCCCACGCCGGCGGCGGCCGCCGGCGTCCGGTGATCCGGCGGTCGCGCTGTCGAGGGCTCCGGTCCCGGAGCCTGACCAGACAGGGGATCGAGTAGAACCACGCGATCCGTGTCCCGATCACGGCGACACTCACGGCGACAGCGGCGAGCGTCGCCTGCACCAGGGAGACGGACGTCAACGCCCGCACAGCCGAGGGCAGTTGGATGCCGACGAAAACGGACAGCGCGCTGTTGAGCAGATAGCCGGCCACTTCCCAGAAGGCGACGGCCTGGATACGGGCGTCGGAACCGATGACACGAGGGCCGAACCGGGTGGTCACCAGGCCGCAGGTGACGACGGCGAGGACGCCGGACACCCGCACGAGTTCGGCGGGCAGGTACGCCAGGAACGGGGTGGCGACGCTCAGCACGCTGTGCAGCAGCGGTTCGGGCAGCCGGCGCCTGACCGGGATCAGGAGCAGGGCGACCGCGCCGCCGACCAGCACTCCGCCGGCGTAGGACCCGGCGAAGGCGACCGCCGTGCCGGACCAGGAGAAGGGGCGTTCGCCGGTGACGACATCGACGGCCACGGCCAGCAGGACCAGCGCGGTGCCGTCGTTCAGCAGGCTCTCGGTGCGCAGCACGGTCAGGATGCCCGAGTTCGTCGGGCACCACCAGGAAGTCGGTGGTGTTGCCCGGGGCCAGCGTCGCGACGTACTCCGAGCGGCTGCCGCGGCCGCCGGCCAGCGCGACGGTGTCCACGACGGCGGGGACGATGGTCGTACCGGTGCCGTCGACGACTATGGCGTTGTCGTCCCCGGCCGCGGTGACGCTGCCAGGGCCGACACCCACGATCAGCGAGCCGACGAACAGGATGTCGGCGCCGACCATGGCCCCGATCAACGGGTCCATCGTCAGGATCCGGGCGTTCGTGAACAGGACGGGACGCCCCTCGTCGTTCGAGAGGATCTCGTCGAGGGCCTCGGGGTTCCAGTTCACGGTGCCGGTGCCGGTGATGGTCATCGCGTGCTCCTCGTGGCGAGTGTCCGGCGGCTACGGCAGCCGCCTGACCATCAGGTTCGTGGCACGGCGGAGCCGGAACCAGGCCGCTCTGTCCCTAGGTGTCCGGCACCCAGGAAGCCCTCACCTGGGGAGACGGCGGCCTGGCTGCCACCGCCCGCCGGGCCGATCGTAGGAACATGACCAGCGACGACACGCCCCGCGACCCGCACCCGTACGTCGGGATGTGGGTGACCGCCGACGGATTCATCCGCCAGGAACTGCTGCCGAACGGCCGCTACGACGAAGCCCGTGGCAACCGCCCGAGCGCCTACACCGGCAGCTACACCGTCACCGGCAACCACCTCGACTACGTCGACGACACCGGCTTCACCGCCACCGGCGACGTCCGCGACGGCGTTCTTCACCACGAGCACCTGGTGCTGTACCGCGAGGGCGACGAGCACGCCCGGCGGGAGAACCGGCCGTAACCGAGACCCGCCGGATGCGGCCGGAGTCGCCGGCGTCCTCGTCGCGTTCGTGGCGGGACAACGGTTTTCGCCCGAACTCTCCCACGGTGTCGTCGGCGTGCTTATTCTGCTGTCCCAGCAGAACAGCACTGTCCGGGGGGATCGTGTCCGACGCTTCCAGGTCCAAGCCTGCGCTCAAGCGGTGTGTCGTGTGCCGACAGCCGGTGGCCACGAAGAAGCTCGTCTTCGCCACGGACGGACAGCCGGCGCACCGCGCCTGCCGGACGACCACGGCCCGCCCGCCGGCCCGCCCGGCGGCTCCGCCCCGTCTCTCCCGGGCGCCGAAGGACATCAGCCGCGCCGAACTCCTCAGAAGGATCGAGGCGTTGCGAAAGCGCGACGCCAAAAAGAAGCCGGTCGCCGTGAAGGCACAGTCCGTCGGCCGTCCGAAGCCGCCGAAGCCGCCGCACCCGGGCAAGCGGCCGGTCCCGCCGCCCCAGCCGTACTCCGGTGTGGAGATGAAGTTCATCGGCGGCCGGTGGGTACAGATGCACCCTGACTCCGAGTAGTCCAGGCATCCTGGAGGCACATCCCGTCACACCTCCGGGTCGGCGGGTGAACCTGACTGTGACGCTTGTTCGTCGACCGTGCGGAAGACCTCGGGGGTGAGCCTTGTATGGCACTCGGCTCGGGAGAATGGCCTGTGCGAAGTCTGCTCGGGGCGGTGTCCCCGGACGCCCGCGCGGAACTGCTCGACATGGGTGCGGCCACGCGGTTCGAGGTGGGGGAGACGATGCTGCGCGAGGGCGACGGCAACCGCCATGTGCTGCTCCTGCTCTCCGGGTTCGCCAAGGTGACCGCGCGGGTGGAGAACGGCGAGGAGACCCTGCTGGCCGTCCGGGTCGGCGGTGACAGCGTCGGGGAGATGGCGGCCATGGACGGCGCGCCGCGCTCGGCCACGGTGACCGCCTGCGGTGCGGTGACCGCGCGGGTGATGCCGCCGGACGCGCTGCACGCCCTGCTGGCCCGGCGCCCGGACGTGCACCTGGTGCTGACCGGGATCGTCGCCGACCGGCTGCGCTGGGCCAACCGCAGGCGCCTGGACTTCCGGGGCTACCCGGTCAAGGTGCGCCTCGCCCGGCTCCTGGTGGAGCTGGCCACCCGGTACGGACGTGCCGGCGAGGGCGGTACGGTCCTCGGCTGCCGGCTGACCCAGCCCGAACTGGCCGCGCTCACCGGCGCCGCCGAGACGACCGTCCAGAAGGCGCTGCGCGAACTGCGCGCGGAGAGCCTGCTGACCACCGGCTACGCCTCGACCGTCATACGTGACCTGCCGAGGCTCAGGGACCTGGGGGACCTGGCGCCCGAGGGATGAGCGGACGGTGTTCCGGGCGGAGCCGGGCCCAGGACCCCATGCTGCTCCAGCCTTCCGGCCCCAGCCACAACTTGGGGCTTCCGTTGTAAGTTTCCGTAACTTGCCGCATCCCGTATTTCGACGGGGTTCGCGGCGCGCGGGACGTGTACCACTGGCCTACCGGCGTCCGCCTGTGGGGGAGCGGACGTCGGCCTGTACCGTAGCGCGCCCCTCACTGCTCATGGTCCGTCGACGCATGGGTGCGCTGTCACTGAGCGAGCGGGGATTCTGATCATGCAAACGTTCTGGCGCCGACCGCTGCTGGCGGTCGACGCGAAAGGGTACGGCGGCGTCGACGCGGTGACCCAGCGGCAGCTTCAGGAGGCCATCGAGCGGCTGCTGGGCGAGTCGGCCGCGGCGGTCGGCCTGGACTGGGAGCGCTGGAAGCTCCAGGAGGGCGGCGACTCGGTGTTCGCGGTGCTCCCGGAGGGGGCGTCCGAGCCCGACCTCGTCGACCCGTTCATGCGCCGGCTCGACGCCGGGCTGCGCGCCTTCAACCACGGACGCAAGCGGGAGTCGTGGCTGCGGCTGCGGGCTGCCGTGCACTTCGGTACGGCCTCGCCCGGCCCGATCGGCTTCGTCGGCCGCGCGCCCGTGGAGGTCGGACGCATGCTGGACAGCGCGGTGCTGAAGGCGGCCCTCGCGGCCGCGCCGGATGCCTGCCTCGCCGTCGCGGTGTCACCGACCGTCTTCAACGAGGTGATCGCGCAGGCGTTCACGACCATCCGGACGGAGGAGTTCCGCGAGGTGCGGGTCGTGGAGAAGGAGCACAGCGGGCGGGCGTGGATCTGGGTGCCCGGGTACGACACGGGCGCCCTCGACCTCGGGGCGGCTGCCGTTTCGGGAGCGGCGGAGGCGGCTGCCGGTGAGGAAGCGGCAGGGAAGGCCCGTGCCGCGGAGGCGGTGAGCGCGGGGGGTGGTGAAGCTGTCGACGCGCGCCCCCTGGATGCGCCAACTGCTCCCGGAGACACGGTGGTTCAGGTCTACACCGGAACCATCCATGCTCAGGGGGCCGTCTTTGGGATCTCCAAGTGACCTTGAGTGACGGCTGAGGATGAACGAGGAACTGAACGAGGAACCGTGCGAAGAGGGCTCGCCGAGCGAGCCGAGCGAGCAGATGTCCCAGGACGCCCCTGAGTCCGCGCCTTCGGGCGACCCGGAACCGGACCCGGACCCGGAACCGCCCTCCGAGCCGGAGGCGGAACCGGAATCGGGGCCGGTGCAGCAGGAGACGGCCCCCGAGGCCGAGGCCGGTCACAAGACCACGTCCAAGAGCCGCCCCGGCCAGGTTCACCAGAACAACGTCAACCAGTACTTCTACGGAGCCCTCGACGCCTCCGGCGCCCTCTTCGGCGTCGGCGCCGCCGACTCCGGCAACGCTCGCCGCCGTGCCGTCGGCCGCCTCGACGCGGGCGAAGCGGAAGCGCTCATCGGGTCGTATGTGAAGCCCGACTGCTTCGGGGAGGCCCTCCAGGCCCTGGAGGAGGCCGGGGTCGTGGTCCTCGTCGGCTCGCCCGGCACGGGCAAACGCTCCGGGGCGGTGGCGCTCGTGGAAGCCGTGGCCGAAGGGTCGGACCACGTGGTGCTCTCTCCGGGGCGCAGTCTGGACGACCTGGCCGGCGGCCGGGTCGCCTTCGAGCGGGGCGTCGGCTATGTCCTGCTCGACTGGATGGGCGAGGAGACGTCCGCGACGGCCGACTTCGACTGGCGGCGGGTCAGGGACACCGTGCGGGAGCAGGGTGCGCACCTGGTCGTCACCACCGTCCACCCGGCCGCCCGGGTCGAGTCCGTACGGTACGTGCCCTGGGCGCTGCCCGACCTCGCGGCCGTGCTGCGGGCCAGGCTGGCGAACGCGGGGTGCGACGGGGACACCCTGCGGCGGGCCGTCGATCTGATGCCCGGCGGGTGCCGGATCACCGAGGTCACCGCGGCCGCCGAGCGGATCGCGGGCGGTGCCCGGCCGGCCGAGGTCTGGCAGGAGTACGGCAGCAGCGCCGCCCAGCCGGTGCGCGGCTGGTTCGAGTTGGACCGTACGCCGCAGGAGTGGGCCGAGCTGACCACGCTGGCCTTTGTCACCGGCGCGGGCTACCGCGAGGTCGAGACCTGCCAGGAGCGGCTGGAGCACTGGCTGGAGCCGGCCTTTCCGCCGCTGTTCACCGAGGAGGACAGGGCCGAGGCGGCGCGCCGCGCCGTGGACCGGCGGCAGTCGTTGGCCCGCAACGCCCTGATCACCGCGGAGGAGCGCAAGGACGGCGCGCTCACCCGCACCGCGCTGGTCTTTCCGCAGCCCCAGTACCGGCAGTGGGTGCTGGAGGAGCTGTGGAGCAGGCGCTCGACGCTGTTCTGGGACGGCGTCCGGGACTGGCTGACGGAACTCGTGTCCGGCCGGCCGAGTCTCGCCCTCCAGCTGTCCGTGGCACAGGGTCTCGCCCTGCTCGCCCGGCCCGCCTTCGACGAGGTGGCCGACAACTACCTCCACTCGTGGGCGGCCGGAACGGCCGGCCGCTCCGGACAGTCCACGGCGAACCTGGTGCTCCAGTGCATGTGCCTGGAGGAGAACCTCGCCGCCACCGCCCTGGGCATCGCCCGTGGCTGGGCCCGCTCGATCAGTCCCGCGCTGCGGTCGACGGCCACGGCGGCCTTCAGCGGGGCGCTCGGCGTGCTCTTCCCCACGGACGCCGTGCACGGCCTGCTCCAGCTGATGGCTCGGCGTGACGGCCGGCCCGAGGAGGCGGCCTACGCGCTGGCCGGGCTGGTCGCGGTGCTCGCCGAGTGCGGCGAGGACACCGGTGCGGTGTTCCGGCCGCTCGCCTACCGGCTGCGTGTCGAGCGCGAGACCCGCACCGGGCGGCTCAACGACCACACCCTCGACACCGTGCTCACCGTCCTGCGGGCGCGGGACGCCCGCACCCGCCGGCTGGTGTGCGCCACGCTGCTGCAGAACGATCCGCGCCAGACGGACCGGCTCGGCCAGCTGTGGGCGGGCGTCCTGGAGAACCTGCCCCGCCGGAGACTGGCGTTGCGCGGCCTGTACGCCACCCTGTGCCAGCTCCCCGCCGTGTCGCAGGAGCCGAAGACGGTGGCCGAGCGTTTCGGCCGGGCCGTCGGCGCGGCACTGGCGCCCGGCGAGCGGCCCGGACTGCCCACGGCGCTGCGGCAGGCGGCCGTGCCGTCCGTGGAGCCGGACGAAGAACTGATCGACCTCTTCCTTACCGCTGTACTGAGCACGGAGGACACTCATGGCTGAGAAATATCCGCTCGTCGAGCAGCGGGAGTACGGACGGCCGGAGAAGCGCGGCGGCATCCTGAAGAAGCGTGCCCGGCGCGAGGAGGGCGACCTGCCCAGGATCGCCGCCCACCAGGTGCGGGTGTTCAGGGTCGGCGAGGAGTACGTGGAGGACCACGGACAGCTGCGGGCGGACGACCCGCTGGTGGTCTCGGCCAGCTCGGTCACGGTCGTCGACCAGCGGGCCGAGGTGCCCGTGGTCGTGGAGACCCGGATCCCCTCCGCGCAGGCGGGCGAGTTCACCGTACGGGTGACGTACTTCAGCAACGTCGTCGACCCGTGCGCGGTCGTGCGGGACGGCGTCACGGAGGTGGAGGCGCTGCTGCTCGCGCAGCTGCTGGCGGTGCCCGGGCTCACCGAGGACGGCAGCGACCTGCCGATCGTGGAGTCCGCGGTGGTGCGCAGCCGCATCGACGCCCGGCTGACCGCGTACCACGAGATGCGGCCGGCCGAGGTGTCCGGCCTCAAGGTGCGCTGCGGGCAGGTGGAGGTCCGTACACCGCAGGAACAGGCCGCGCACCTCACCGAGATGGAGCACGCCGACCTGGTCCAGGAGGCCGCCCTGCGGCGCGAGATCCTGGGCGCGGAGCTGGCGCTGAAGCAGGAGGAGCTGCGCTCCCTGAAGGCCGAGCGGGAGGCGCGCAACGCGCACGCGCTGGCGATGATGGAGGAGGAGAACCGGCAGCGGCGGGACTCGCTGATCAGCCGGTTCAGGCGGTCCTCGGAGTCCGAGGAGCAGGAGCACGACCTCACGCTGCGTGGCCAGCGCAACCGTTCGACCCGCGCGGAGATCCAGGAGGACATCAGCCTGCTCGGCACCGACCCGCTCGGCGCGGCCTACCTGGCCTTCCGCAGTGGTGAGATCAGCGCCGACGAACTCTCCAGGCGCCTGCACGAGGCCGAGCGGGACCGGCTCGGGCGCTCGGAGGAATGGACCCGCGAGGACCGCGAGTACGACATGCGGCGGCAGGCCCTGCGGCGGGAGGAGGAGCGCTGGCGCATCGAACGCGACGACACACAGCGGCAGCTCGACCGTGTGGACCAGCGCGAGGACGGCGCCGCCCAGCGGGCCGAGGACGCCCGGCGCTGGAACCTGGAGCACAAGGACCGGCAGCTCAAGCACGAGGAGGGCCGCGTGGACGCCCAGCGCTGGGAGCGCGACGAGCGCGAGTGGGCCAAGCAGCAGCTGGCGGTCCGCGCCGACCTGTACAAACAGGGCATCGCCCGAGGGCTGTTCGACAGCACCGGGTACGACCCCGGCACGCTCATCAACAGCGTCGGGAACGTCAACAGCCCGGGCCGGCCCTCGCGCGAGGGCGAGGTGGAGGCCGAGGTCCAGGGCGAGCTGAACGACGGCTCCCGGGCCGCGGACGAGGGTACGGCCGCGGCCGGGCGGGACACCGACGACGCCGAGGACGCCGTGATGGACTTCGGCGGTACCGACCAGGAGGCCAGCCTTGTCGACTGACACCCCGCTCCGCCCCGCCGACCCGGCCTCCGTCGGCGGCCACGGTGACGGCGGATCCGAGCGCCGCCCGGTGGCGCCCGCCGGTGGTCCGGCGGCCCGGCTGCGCAAGCTGATCGGCGTCGACGAGGGGCTGCTGGCCTGGGTTCCGGAGGACCGCCCCCGCTACACCCGGTACGGGGCGCTGGTGTTCAACACCGCTCTGGTGGGGTCGGTCTCGATGGCCCTGGCCCTCACCAGCTTCCGCTCCGACCTGCCGGGCATAGCCGTGGTCCTGGCGGCCCTGATCTGGTTCTGGGTGGTCCTCACGCTGGACAGCTGGCTGGTGTCCAGCACCCACGGCACCTCGGTCAAGAAGTGGACTCTGATGCTCCGCCTCTTTCTGTCGATCCTCCTCGGCCTGTTCATCGCCGAACCGATCCTCTTCCAGATCTTCGACAAGGAGATCCGCCAGGAGGTCGCCGTCGGCAACGAGCAGTCGGTCGCGGACTACCGGGGCATGCTCGTCTCCTGCAACCCCACCGACGGCGCCTCCACCAGCGGCCGCGCGGAGTGCGGCCGCTACCAGCTGAAGGTGGTGGGATCGCCCGCCGAACTCGCCCGCCAGATCAAGGCCGGCACCGCCCGCACCGCCACCCTGAAAGCCCAGGTCCAGGAGTTGTCCCAGGAGCACGACGACAAGCTGGCCACCGAGCAGCGCCTGTGCGGACCGAAGTACTGGATCTGGACGGCCAACGGCCGGGACGTCACCATCACCTGCAAGCGGGCCCGCGCGGCCACCGCCGCCGCGGCCACCGAACTCGCCCCGTACCAGAAGCAGTTGAAGGAGATGACGGCCAAGGGGCAGACCCTGACCGCCGAGCAGGACAGCGCCGCCAACGCCTACCAGCCGAAGCTCCAGCGGGCCATCGACGCCAAGACCGCGCAGCGCGCCGCCGACCTGGACACCGACGGCATCCTCACCCGCGCCCACGGTCTCAAGGAGGTCGCCGAGTCGGACGGGTTCGCGCTCTTCCTCACCGTCGTCCTGCATCTGCTGCTCGTGTGCTTCGACGCGATGCCCGTCCTGGCCAAGCTCATGAGCGACGCGACGGCGTACGACAAGATGCTCGGCAGGCGCTTCGAGACGAGCCAACGGCTGTACGCGGACGAACTCCAGGTGCAGCACGCCTGCGCACGGATGGAGCACGAGGCGCAGCGGTACCAGGTGGAACAGGACACCCAGGACCGGATGCGGCGGGTGCAGCGCCGCTACCAGCGGGCCCAGGCGGAGTACGCGGCCGAGGAGCGCGCCGAACTGGAGGCCCGGATGAACCACATCCTGGCGGCCCGCAGGGCCTGAACCCCCAGGGGCGGTGGTGACGTCACAGGGTGAGCGTGGCGTGCATCTCCCAGGCGAGGATCTCGGCGGGGGTGGTGGCGCTGACCCGGTGGCCGCCGACGGCGGTGAAGCGTACCGAGTCGCCCTCGCCGAGGGGGCCGGTGCCTTCCAGGTCGACGGAACCGCGTGCGACGAACAGGTGCAGGTACGGGGCCTCGGGAAGCGTCACCCGCTGTCCCGGGCGCAGCCGTGCCGCGTGCAGTGCGGCGTGCCGGTTCCGGATCCGGATGGCGCTGGCGTCCTGGTGTTTGTCCATGCCGGAGGCCACGGTGACCAGTCCGCCGGTCAGCAGTTCGGCGTCGATTTCCAGCTGTTCGTAGCCCGGGGTGACGCCGGCCTCGTCGGGTACGACCCACATCTGGACGAAGTGCACCGGGTCGGTGGGCCGTTCGCCGGTGGACCGGTAGGAGTCGTTCTTCTCCGAATGCAGGATGCCGGTGCCGGCGCTCATGCGCTGGGCCAGGCCGGGGTAGATCACGCCGGAGTGGCCGCTGGAGTCCTGGTGTACCAGGGAGCCCTCGAGAACCCAGGTGACGATCTCCATGTCCTGGTGCGGGTGCGTGTCGAATCCTGTGCCCGGTTGCACCAGGTCCTCGTTGTTGACCAGCAGCACGCCGTGGTGGGTGTTGGCCGGGTCCGGCCGGTGGGTGCCGAGGGAGAAGGAGTGCCTGGAGTCGAGCCACGACAACCGGCTGGCCAGGCGCCGGCCGGCGCGTCGCGCGTCCACCGTGGGAGTCAGCAGTGCGCTCATGGGGCGCTTCCTTTCACGCAGAGATCCCGCAATGTTCAACATTCAACCTTCACGGTACTCCGGCATCGCATGAATATTCAACCATTTGATGCCTGGTCTGGTGCGCTGGCTGCTCAGGTGTCCCGTAACTCACTTGAGCATTGAAGTCATCGGTCGCTCGTACCCGTCCCCGGACCGCGCGCTAGGGGATGGCCAGTTCCGCCCAGATGGTCTTTCCGGACGCGGTGTAGCGGGTGCCCCAGCGCTGGGACATCTGGGCGACCAGGAACAGGCCGCGGCCTCCTTCGTCGTCCCGGCGGGCGCGTCGCAGGTGAGGTGCCGTGTGCGCGTTGTCGGAGACCTCGCAGAGCAGGCTGCGGTCCTTGATCAGCCGTAGCATCACGGGACCGGTGGCGTACCGGATGCTGTTGGTGACCAGCTCGCTCACCACCAGCGCGGCGGTGAAGGACAGTTCGGACAGGCCCCAGGTCTCCAGCTGGCGCTCGGTGTCCGTGCGGGCGTTCGCCACCATGGCCGGCTCCGGTGGCAGTCGCAGGTCCGCCACGCGGTCGGTGCCGAGCCGCCGGGTGCGTACGAGCAGCAGCGTGGCGTCGTCGGCCTGGGGCCCGGGCGGCAGGGTCGACATCGCCCGGTCGCACAGTTCCTCCAGCGGGCAGCGCTGCCAGGTGAGCACGTGGGCGAGGCGGTCGATCCCGCTGTCGATGTCGGTGCGCCGGTCCTCCACGACCCCGTCGGTGAAGAGCGCCATCACGCTGCCGTCGGACAGGCTCAGCTCGACGTTCTCGTACGGCAGGCTGTCCACCCCCAGGGGCGGGCCCGGCGCCAGTGAGGACAGGGCCACCGTGCCGCCGGCGTCGGCCACGATCGGCGGGGGATGGCCCGCGCTCGCCCAGACGCAGCGGCCGCCGACCGGGTCGTAGATCGCGTAGAGGCAGGTCACCCCGAGCGCCTTGTCGCTCAGCCCGTCGGCAGCGTCGGGCTCCGCTTCCTGCGCGACCAGGCCGTCCAGCCGGGTGAGCAACTCGGCCGGGTCCAGGTCCAGCAGCGCCAGGGTCCGTACGGTGGCGCGCAGCCGGCCCATGGTCGCGGCCGCGTGCACACCGTGGCCGACCACGTCGCCGACGGTCAGCCCCACCCTGGCACCGGACAGCGGGATCAGGTCGAACCAGTCCCCGCCCACCCCCACCCGGCTGTCGGCGGGCAGGTAGCGGTACGCCACCTCGACCGCGCTCTGCTCGGGCAGATGCTGGGGCAGCAGACTCCGCTGCAGCACCAGGGCCGCCGCGTGCTGGCTGGTGTAACGGCGGGCGTTGTCGATGCCGACGGCGGCCCGCTCGGCCAGCTCCACCGCAAGGGTCTGCTCCTCGGGCCCGAAGGGGTCGGGGTTGTTGCCGCGCCGGAAGGTGGCGAGGCCCAGGACCGCGTCGCGGGCGAGCAGCGGGACGAAGAGGTCGGAGCCCCGGCCGGCCGGGAACCCCTCTCCCGGCGACGGGGAGGTGTCGATGACGACGGGGCGGTTGGTGGCCAGGCTCAGGGCCTGCGGTGACGACGGCGGATAGGAGACCGGACTGGTCCGGAACTCCTCCGGGGTACGGCCGTGCATCCGCAGCAGACTGTGCCCCGGCGCGGAACCGGTCGGCGGCTGCCGCCCCTCGATGACCGCCGGCGGGAGATCCACCAGCACCTCGTCGGCCAGCTGGGGTACCGCCACGTCGGCCAGCTCCGCGGCCGTACGCCGCACGTCCAGCGAGGCGCCGATGCGCTTTCCCGCCCGTACGAGCAGCGACAGCCGCTCCTGGGCGCGGTAGCGGTCGGTGATGTCCAGGGACTCCTCGAAGAGCCCCAGCGGTTCGCCCCTGGCGTCCACCAGCCGGTGGTACGAGCAGGACCAGACGTGCTCGCGCACCGGGTCGACGGGAGCGCGCCCGCGATAGTGCATGCCGAGGACCGGTTCGCCCGTCTTGAGCACCTGCTCCATCACCTGCTCCTCGTCCGGGGGGTGATGGCGGGAGATGAACTCGCCCTCGGGAAAGAGATCCGCGGCGGGCCGGCCGACGTACTGGGCGACGCCCGCCAGCTCCTGGTCGGTGGAGACGTTTCCCCAGACGACGCGCATGTCCGTGTCGTAGATGGTCAGGCCCACGGAGGACTCGGTCGCCAGTCCCTGCAACAACGCCAGCTGTGCCTCCCAGCCGCGCAGGGCCACCAGGTCGGCCGCGACCACGGCGGTCGCGGCGACACCCTGGTGGGTGAGCGGAGCGAACGTCACAGCGGCGCGCAGGGTGTGTCCGTCCCGGCAGCGGAGGTCCAGGACCGTGCTGCGGGGCCGGTGTGTCTTGCAGAGAGCGGGCAGCCGCGGCCCCGGGGCCGTCGCCAGCAGCCGGTCGGCCGACCGGCCGAGCACCTCCTCCGGCGGATGTCCGAGGAGACGCTGGGCCGAGGTGCTCCACCCCGAGATACGGCCTTCCGCGTCCAGCACCGCGACGGCGGCCTTGGTGAGGTCCAGAGGACTGTGGAATTCGACATCGGCAGCATTCGGAAAACGATCCATGGCACCGCTTCCCTTCGTGCTCCCTCAGCATCCCGTGCCGCACGACGGACGACAACCGCACGCGTTGCCGCCCCCGTTTCACGCGGGACGAGCACGGCGCGAACACCCTCAGCAGGGCTTCCGGGAGACGTACGGCAGGTTCACCGGCGCGGTGGCGGAGGGCGGTCGCCGAGAACGCCCCCGGGCCGCGGCCCGGACCTCCTAACCTTTGCGATGACGGCCGGATCGAACCGATGGCCCGAGCGACGATGGAGCACGTATGACCGACGAGGCGATGGGTGACGACGTCTACCAGCCGGACGGTTCGGAGGTGCAGGACGACGCGGGTCTGCTGGACGCGTCGGACACCCTGGACTACCGGGCCGGCGAGGAGGCCCTGGACGAGGGCTACTCGCCGCCGGAGCGGCCCTGGGCCGTGGAGCACACGGGCGTCACGGCGGCGGAGGGACAGCGCGGGGAGACCCTCGACGAGCGGCTCGCCGAGGAGGTACCGGACATCGCCGTCCTGGAGGGCGACGACATCGGCGACGCCTGGGACACGGACGGCGAACTCCTCGACGACGAGGTCGGCGACGGCCGCGCCGGACGGCTCGTCGCACCGGACGAGGGCGCCCACGAGAACACCGAGACCGACCTGTTCGCCTCCGACCGCGGCCTGGACGGCGCCGGGGCGTCGGCGGAGGAGGCCGCGATGCACGTGATCCCCGACGCCGACACCTTCTGACGGCTCCCGCACGTCAGGGCACCTCGCGGCACCTAACCTGCCGCGAGGTGGTGCCGGTGCCCCGCGGGCAGCACCGAGGTGCCGGGTGCGCGTGGTGCCGGTCTTTCGTGCGCCGGGTGCCGGTCTCTCGTGTGCGCCGTGCCGTGGGCCCGTGCGCGTGGCGACGCCGGGGCGTCCGGGATCGGCGGAGCCGGCCTGTGTGCGTCGGCCGGAGTGCCGGGTCAGGTCATGTGCCGCAGCAGGGCCGCGACCGCGGCCGGGGGCTCGCCGGGCGGGCGTACCACCATGACCTTCCAGCTCGGTGCGTGGCGGGTGAAGCGGTAGGTGGTCAGGTCCGGGAAGCGGTGGGCGACGGTCGGCGGCATGATGCAGACGCCGAGGTCGTTGCGGACCAGTTCGGACGCGGCCACGATGTCGTTGACCTCGAAGGTCGTGGCGCGTTCGACGCCGGCCGCCCGGAACGCGCGGTCGGCCGCGTCGCGGATCGCCCAGCCCGGGGTGAACTCCACCTGCGGCAGCTCGGCGATGTCGGCCAGGTCGACCCTGCCCTCGGGGCCGCTCGTGGTGAGGCTCCGGCGGGGCGAGGCCACCAGGACCATCTCCTCGCGGGACAGCAGTCTGGTCACCAGCCCGCGCTGCTGCTGGCGGTCCAGCGCCACCACCGCCAGGTCCACGGTGCCCTCCCGCAGCGCCTGACGCAGGTCGATGACCGCGGCCTGCCGCAACCGCACCACCACCCGCGGGTGCTCCGCCCGCAGCGCGGCCAGCGCATGGTGCAGGTTCGCCCAGACCCCCTGCATCGTGCCGACCGTCACCCGGCCGCGCAGCTCCCCCCTCGCCGCGTCGACCGCCTCGCGGGCCAGCTCGGCGGCGCGCAGCGCCTGCCGTGCCGCCGGGACGAACGCCTCCCCGGCCGGGGTGAGCCCGACCCGGTGGGTGGTCCGGGTGAACAAGGGGGTGCCCAGCTCGCGTTCCAGCGCGCGGACGGTGCCGGAGACCGCGGACTGGACCACGTGCAGCCGCCGCGCCGCCGCCGTGAACCCGCCCGCGTCCGCCACCGTGACGACGACTTCCATCTGCCGTAGGTCCATCATCCGCTCCCGCCGGGGCAGCGCCCCGCTTCGGCAGGGCGGCGATCTTCGCTGCATCCTAGGCAGGCGCCGGCTCCCCGCGGCGTGGACCGGGGGAGTGTCGGCCGGACGCCCGGCGGGGAACCGGTCCCGTGGTTCCCCGGGACGGGCCGCACGGCGCTACGCCGGGCGCTTCGCGCTCTGCCGGCGCTCGGTCAGCCAGTACAGCAGCGCCAGCACCGGCAGGGCCGCCCCGAAGAGACTGACCGCGCTCCAGCCGCCGGCCCGGTAGGCGATCGAGCCGAACTGCGAGCCGAGGGCGCCGCCGATGAAGAAGATCGCGATGAAGGCGCTGTTGAGGCGGGCCCGGGCGAGGGGGTCGAGCTGGTACACGGTGTGCTGGCCGAGGATGAGGCTGGTCTGGACGGCCGCGTCCAGCGCGACGGCCCCGAGGGCGATCAGGAGCACGCTGTGCTGACCGAAGCCGGCGATGACGAAGGCCAGCGCGGCGAGCGCGAACGCGGCACCGGTCATCTTCCGGGTCAGCCCGTGGTCCGCCCAGCGTCCGGCGAGCGGCGCCACGGCCGCACCGGCGGCTCCGACCAGCGCGAACACCCCGACACCGACGGCGGAGTAGTGGAAGTACGGCCCGGTCAGGACGTACGAGACGGTGGTCCAGAACGCGCTGAAGGCACCGAACATCGCCGCCTGGTAGAGGCCGCGGCGCAGCAGCGCGGGGTGCGTGCGCACCAGCGCCGCCGTGGAGCGCAGCACATGGTGGTACGGCACGGACGTGGTCGGCGCGTGCCGGGGCAGGGCCAGCCGCAGGGCCACGCCGAGCAGCGCCATCAGGACGGCCGAGCCGAGGTAGACGACCCGCCAGCCGGCCACGCTGGAGACCAGGCTGCTGAGGGTCCGGGACAGCAGGATGCCGGTGAGCAGGCCGCTCATCACCCGGCCGACGATCCGGCCCCGCGCGTGGTCGGGCGCCAGGCTCGCGGCGAACGGGACCAGGATCTGGGCCACCACCGAGGTGGCACCGCTGATCAGGGACGCGATCAGCAGCATGGGGAACCCGGTCGCGAGACCGGCCGCCACCAGGGCGAGCGTGGTGACCGTCAGCAGGGCGGTGATCAGGCTCCGCTTCTCCAGCCGGTCACCGAGCGGGACCAGGAAGACCATGCCGATCACGTAGCCGACCTGGGTGAGCGTGATCAGCAGACCCGCGGTGGCCTCGCCGATGTGGAAGACACCGCGCAGCTCGGACAGCAGCGGCTGGGCGTAGTACAGATTGGCGACCGTCATACCGGAGGCGACGGCGAACAGCGCGATCAGCCAGCCCGGCACCCCGTGGGCGGGCTCTGCGGCGGGCTTCCGGAGCGGGGAGCGTATTTCGGACGACGACTGGGACACGAGGACCTTCCTCGGAGGAGATGTGACTCTCATCCGGCACAGCGCTTTACCGCCCGCCATGCTTCCCTTCACGCGGCGATGGACCGGGATGTCAGTCATCTCGGCCCCAGATGACCGTCGGCGCACCACTGCCGTCCTGCGGCCTAGCTCCCCGAGGCCGGTTTCCAGTCCTCGGCGAGGAGGCCCAGGAGTACCTCGTCCAGGAACTCGCCCATCACCCAGGCCGCGGAGCGCAGTGCGCCCTCGCGGACGAAGCCGTTGCGTTCGGCGGAGCGCAGCATCGCGGTGTTGTCCGCCAGTGTCTCGATCTGCAGCCGGTGCAGGCCGCGCACCACGAAGCCGTAGTGGCACAGCACGGCGACCACGTCGGTGCCGTAGCCCTTGCCGCGGGCGGAGGCCAGCAGCCCCAGCCCGACGTGCGCGGACCGGTTGTGGGTGTCGATGCCCCACAGCACCGCGCTGCCGACCAGCTTGCCGCCGTCCAGCTCCACCACGGAGAACGGGACGTGCCCCTGCTCCTCGTCGTCCACCACGAACGCCGAGGCCTTCGAGCCGGGCGTGATCGGCCGCCACGGCCGGCTCTGCGCCCGCGCGTGGTTGACCACGTCGTCGTGGAGCTCGGCCTGCAGGACCGGGATGTCCTCCTCGTGCCGGGCCCTGAGCCCGACCTTGCCGCCCTTAAGCATGCGAGTTTCCTATCCGAGCGGACCGACCGGCGGCAACCCAATATGCGGGCAGGGCCCCGCGGGCGGCGCGGGGAACGCCGTCGTCGGCTGTGAGCCGGCCCCCCTCACCTGTGAGTTGGACACGCCACCTGTGGATTGCCGTGCGCCTCCCTGCTGGACCGGCGCCGGCTGCCAGGATGATGCGCCATGACGGCAGGTTGGTGTGCGCGCACGGTACGGGCCGCGGTGTTCGCGGCCGTCTGCGTGCTGCTCGCCGCCCTGGGCCACGTCATGATGTCCGGCGGCCCGGTGCCCGGCTGGGCACTGGCGGCCGGCCTCCTGGCCACCGGCGCCCTGGGCTGGTCCCTGGCCACACGTGAACGCGGGCTGCCGCTGGTCGTGTCCGCAGCGGTCGGCGTCCAGACGGCCCTGCACAGCGGTTTCTCCACGGCCCAGGCGTTCACGTCCCAGCGGGTCCCCATGGCCGCCACGCATATGGACATGGCCGGCGACATGGCCGTCATGCACATGGGTCCCACCCACCTGGCCCCCGTCGCCTACCTGGGTTTCGGCACCGGCGGCACCGCCTCCACCGGCATGCTCGCCGCCCACCTCCTCGCCGCGCTGCTGTGCGGACTCTGGCTCGGCCACGGCGAACGCGCCGCCTTCCGCATCCTGCGGGCCGTCGCCGGCCGCCTCACCACTCCGCTGCGCCTGCTCCTCGCACTGCCCGCCGCACCCGAGCGGCCGCGCCCCCGCCCGCTCCGCCGCCGCTCGGACCGGGCGCCGCGGCTGCTGCTCCTCGTCCACGCGATCACTTCCCGGGGTCCGCCCGTGCGGACGGCTGTCGCCTGACGACAGCTGGTGTTCCGGGGCCGCCCGTGCGCGCCCCGGACGAACACGGCGGCCGTACGCCCGCGCACGCACGCAGGGCCGGCCGTCTCCCCCTCACCTTTCTCACAAGGACACCGAGTGATCACTTCCGTCCTGCCCGCATGCCCCGCGCCGCACGAGAAACGCGACGAGTCGATCACGGCCTGGGCGCTCGCGGCCCGCTCCGGAGACACGGTCGCCGTGGACGCGTTCGTCCGGGCCCTCCACCGCGACGTACTGCGCTACGTCGCCCATCTGTGCGCCGACCCGCAGGCGGTCGACGACCTCGCCCAGGACACGTTCCTGCGCGCGCTGGGCAGTCTGCACCGCTTCGAGGGCCGCTGCTCGGCCCGGTCCTGGCTGCTGTCGATCGCCCGCCGGGCGGTCGTGGACAGTCATCGGCGCGCCGCCGCCCGGCCGCGCCCCGCGGACGTCCCCGACTGGCAGCTCGCCGTCGAGCGGGCCCAGCCGTCCGGGCTGCCCGGCTTCGACGACGGGGTCGCGCTGCTCGATCTGCTGGCGGCGCTGCCCGAGGAGCGGCGGGAGGCGTTCGTTCTCACCCAGCTCGTCGGGCTGCCGTACGCGGAGGCCGCCGAGGTCAGCGACTGCCCCGTGGGCACGGTCCGGTCCCGGGTGGCCCGGGCCCGCGAGGCGCTCCAGGATCAGCTGGCCTGAGGCGCGTCGGGGGATTCCCCGAACGCCTTGAGGATCCGCTCGGCGGCCAGCGTCGCCGTCAACGTGCCGTCCCTGACCTGCCGTTCGAGGTCGGGGGCGGCCGCGCGCACCGCCGGATGGGCGGACAGCCGACCGAGCAGCTCGTCCCGCACCATCGACCAGGTCCAGCCGACCTGCTGCTCGCGGCGCTTCTCGGCGAGCCGCCCGGTGGAGTCGAGCAGCGCCCGGTGCTGCTCAAGGCGCTCCCAGACGACATCCAACCCCGTCGACTCCCGGGCGCTGCAACTCAGCACCGGCGGCGTCCAGAACGCGTCCCTGCCGTGCATCAGCCGCAGCGCGCCCGCCAGCTCCCGTGCCGCGGACCGTGCGTCGCGCTCGTGCGGGCCGTCCGCCTTGTTGACGGCGATGACGTCGGCCAGTTCCAGGACGCCCTTCTTGATGCCCTGGAGCTGATCGCCGGTGCGGGCCAGGCTGAGCAGCAGGAAGGAGTCGACCATGCCGGCGACCGCGGTCTCGGACTGCCCGACGCCGACGGTCTCCACCAGGATCACGTCGTACCCGGCGGCCTCCATGACCACCATCGACTCCCGGGTCGCCTTCGTGACCCCGCCGAGGGTGCCCGCGCTGGGGGAGGGGCGGACGAAGGCGTCCGGGTCGACCGACAGCCGCTCCATCCGCGTCTTGTCGCCGAGGATCGAACCTCCGGTCCGGGTGGACGACGGGTCCACGGCGAGCACGGCGACCCGGTGGCCGAGCCCGGTCAGTATGGTCCCGAACGCGTCGATGAACGTCGACTTGCCCACGCCCGGCACCCCACTGATGCCGATCCGCCGCGCCCGGCCGCTGTGCGGAAGCAGCTCGGTGAGCAACTCCTGCGCCAGCACCCGGTGCTGTGGCCGGGTGGACTCGACCAGGGTGATCGCGCGGGCGATGACCGCGCGCTTCTGGTCGAGCACACCCTTCACATAGGCGTCGACATCGATCACAGGTCGTGCCCGAGTTCCGCCGACAGCCGCTTCACCAGGTCGTAGGCCGCGTCCGGGATCACCGTCCCGGGCGGGAACACGGCCGTGGCGCCCATCTCCAGGAGGGTCGGCACGTCCTGCGGCGGGATCACCCCGCCGACCACGATCATGATGTCCGCCCGGCCCTCCTCGGCGAGCTGCTCGCGCAGCGCCGGTACGAGGGTGAGGTGGCCGGCCGCCAGCGAGGAGACGCCGACCACGTGGACGTCCGCCTCCACCGCCTGGCGGGCGACCTCCTCCGGGGTCTGGAACAGCGGGCCGACGTCGACGTCGAAGCCGAGGTCGGCGAAGGCGGTGGCGATCACCTTCTGGCCGCGGTCGTGGCCGTCCTGGCCCATCTTGGCGACCAGGATGCGCGGGCGGCGCCCCTCGGCCTCGTCGAAGGCGTCGACCAGAGCCCGGGTGCGGTCCACGTTCGGGGACTCACCGGCTTCGTTGCGGTACACACCGGAGATCGTACGGATCTGGCTCGCGTGCCGGCCGTACACCTTCTCCAGGGCGTCGGAGATCTCGCCGACGGTCGCCTTGGCGCGCGCCGCGTTCACCGCCAGCTCCAGCAGGTTGCCGTCGCCGTCGGCCGCCCGGGTCAGCGCGTCGAGGGCGGCCCGGCACTCGACGTCGTCCCGCTCCGCCCGCAGTCGCCGCAGCTTCTCGATCTGCTGGGCGCGCACCGAGGAGTTGTCGACCTTGAGCACCTCGATCTGCTCGTCGCTGTCCACCCGGTACTTGTTGACGCCGATCACCGGCTGCCGCCCGGAGTCGATACGGGCCTGCGTCCGCGCGGCCGCCTCCTCCACGCGCAGCTTCGGGATACCGGCGTCGATGGCCTGCGCCATCCCGCCGGCCTGCTCGACCTCCTGGATGTGCGCCCAGGCCTTGCGGGCGAGGTCGTACGTCAGCCGCTCCACGTAGGCGCTGCCGCCCCAGGGGTCGATGACCCGCGTCGTCCCCGACTCCTGCTGGATCAGCAGCTGGGTGTTGCGGGCGATCCGCGCCGAGAAGTCGGTCGGGAGCGCGAGGGCCTCGTCGAGGGCGTTGGTGTGCAGCGACTGGGTGTGGCCCTGGGTCGCGGCCATCGCCTCCACGGCCGTACGGGTGACGTTGTTGAAGACGTCCTGCGCGGTCAGCGACCAGCCAGAGGTCTGCGAATGGGTGCGCAGAGAAAGGGACTTGGTGTTCTGCGGCTCGAACTGCGAGACCAGTTTGGCCCACAGCAGCCGGGCCGCCCGCAACTTGGCGATCTCCATGAAGAAGTTCATGCCGATCGCCCAGAAGAAGGAGAGCCGGGGCGCGAACGCGTCCACGTCCAGGCCGGCTTCGCGTCCCGCCCGGATGTACTCGACCCCGTCCGCGAGGGTGTAGGCCAGCTCCAGGTCGGCCGTGGCACCGGCCTCCTGGATGTGGTAGCCGGAGATGGAGATCGAGTTGTACCGGGGCATCCGCTGCGAGGTGAAGGCGAAGATGTCGGAGATGATCCGCATCGACGGCTTCGGCGGATAGATGTAGGTGTTGCGGACCATGAACTCCTTGAGGATGTCGTTCTGGATGGTCCCGGCCAGCTTCTCGGGCGGTACGCCCTGTTCCTCCGCCGCCACGATGTAGAGCGCGAGCACCGGCAGCACGGCGCCGTTCATCGTCATCGACACGGTCATCCGGTCCAGCGGGATCCCGTCGAACAGCTGGCGCATGTCGTAGATCGAGTCGATGGCCACGCCCGCCATGCCGACGTCACCGGTCACCCGCGGGTGGTCGCTGTCGTACCCCCGGTGGGTGGGCAGGTCGAAGGCGACCGACAGGCCCTTCTGGCCGGCCGCGAGGTTGCGCCGGTAGAACGCGTTGGACTCCTCGGCGGTGGAGAAGCCCGCGTACTGGCGGATGGTCCAGGGCTGGTTGACGTACATCGTCGGGTACGGGCCGCGCAGATACGGCGCGATGCCCGGGTAGGTCCCGAGGAAGTCCAGGCCCTCCAGGTCACGGCCGGTGTAGAGCGGCTTGACCCCGATGCCCTCCGGGGTCTCCCACACCGGGGCCTCGCCGCCGGTGGCGTGCTTGACGGCCGTACGCCACTCCGCGTCACCGCCCTCGGCGACGGGGGTCCCCAGCTCGATGCCGGAGAAGTCGGGGATTCCCATCAGGACACTCCCATGCGGTCAAGGGTCTCGGACAGCACGGCCACGGCGTCGCAGCCCGCGAAGACGTGACCGTCGACACCGGCGAACTCGCCCCGGCCCGCGAGGAACACGTGCCGGGCACCCGCCGCCTTCAGCGACTCGGCGGTCCCCGGGGCCTGTTCGGCGTAGAGCGCGTCGCTGGAGCAGAGCACCGCCTCGGTGGCGCCGCTCTCCTCGAAGCTGCCCTCGGTGACGGTTTCGATGCCGCCGGCCTGGAAGAGGTTGGCGGCGAAACCGGCGCGGGCGGTGTAGGCGGCGGCCGGGCCGATCGTCGCCAGGTAGATCCGGGGGCGGGCGCCGGTCGCCGCGAGGTGCGCGTCCGAGCGGGCCCGCAGCTCCTCGTAGGCCTCGTCCCGGCGCACCCGGGGGAGCCCGCCGGACGGCGGCTCGGGGGCGGGTTCGCGCACCGGCGGCTTCTCGGCCAGGAATGGGAACTCGCTGACGCCGGTGATGGGTTCGCGGCGACTGGCGAGCTTCCTGGAGCGCTCCGCCCAGGTCGTCGCGAGGTCCGTGCGCAGCCGGCCGGAGCGCAGCACGGCCGCCTGGCCGCCGTCCCGCTCGATGGACCGGAAGAACTCCCAGCCCGCGTGGGCGAGTTCGTCGGTGAGCCGCTCCACGTACCAGGAGCCGCCCGCCGGGTCGATGACCCGGGCCAGGTGCGACTCCTCGACCAGGATCGTCGAGGTGTTGCGGGCGATGCGCCGGGCGAACGCGTCCGGCAGGCCGAGCGCGTGGTCGAACGGCAGCACGGTGACCGCGTCGGCGCCGCCCACCCCGGCGGCGAGCGTGGCGACCGTGGTGCGCAGCATGTTCACCCACGGGTCGCGGCGGCTCATCATCACGGGCGAAGTGACCGCGTGCTGCACCTGGGCGCCCGCGTCGGGCGCCCCGCTGACCTCGGCGACCCGCGCCCACAGCCGGCGCGCGGCGCGCAGCTTGGCGATCGTCAGGAACTGGTCGGCGGTCGCCGCGTACCGGAACTCCAGCTGCCCGAGGGCCTGTTCGACGCCCATCCCGGCCTCGGTCAGCTCCCGGAGACAGGCCACCCCGGTGGCCAGCGAGGCGCCCAGCTCCTGCCCGGCCGAGCCGCCCGCCTCGTGGTACGGCAGCGCGTCCACGGTCAGTGCGCGCAGCCCCGGGAACTCCTCGGCGCACCGCCGCGCCAGCCCGGCGACCGGGGCGAAGTCCAGGGACTCACCCGTGCGTGCCTCGAACCCCAGCGGGTCGGCGCCCAGGTTGCCGCGTACGGCTTTGGGATCGACGCCCTTCTCGTCGTACAGCCGGAACAGCTCGGCGGCCGCCTCCGGCACCTCACGGCCGGCGTCGAGGACGACCGGGGCCAGGTCGAGGTAGACGCCGTCGAGGGCGCGGGCGAGGCCGGACACCGGGATGCCGCCCTGGCCGACCAGCAGCCAGAGCGAGGTGACGCCGTTCTCCAGGTCGGTCAGGACCGCGCCGTCGGGGGCGGCCGCGTGTCGCTGCCTTATGTCCCAGCCGCCCCCGGTACCGCCCTCGGGCCGGCCGCTGCGCACATACGGCGCGAAGCCGGGCAGGCCGGGGTCGGGCGCGGTGTCGCGCGCGGTGTAGAGGGGACGGGTGCGCAGCCCGTCCTCCAGCGTCGTGGACAGAGCGTCCTCAGCGGCCTCGCCCGAGACTTCCCTGCCCGACTTGCGCAGTACACCCGCCACGAGGTGTTGCCACTGCTCGTGTGTCGCGTCAGGGAACTCGGCGGCCAGTGAGAGCCCGTCGTCAGGCAGGACCGTCATGCTCGGATGCTAGGGCAGACCGTCAGAAGTGCACGGGTGACGGGGCTGTGACCTTGCCCTCTCCGTGGTTGTGACCTGGGCCTCCCGCGGGTGGAGCGACCGGATGTGTGCGGTCAGTGCGTGTCGTCCGCGAGGTCCGGCATCAGCGCGCACAGGGCCTCGCGCTGCTCCGGTCCGATGACGTGGGCGAACGCCTGCCCGACCGTCTCGGCGAGGGTGGCGGAGGCGTCCTTGAGGAGGCTCCGGGCCTTGTCGGTGAGGGCGACCTCGATGCCCCGCTTGTCGTCGCAGACGGCCTTGCGGGTCACCAGGCCGGCGTGCTGGAGGCAGGCGATCTGGTAGGTGAGGCGGGTCTTGGGGCGGCCCAGCAGCGCGGCGATCCGGGTCATCCGCAGGCCCTCGCGCGGCTGCTCGGCCAGCAGGCACAGGATCAGGAACTCGTCGTGCGAGACGTCCAGCGTCCCCTTCACGACCGACCGCAGCCGCTGCTCCACCGCACCCGTCGCGGCCAGCAGCAGCATCCAGGCGCGCAGCTCGTCCGGGAGCAGCCCGCCGCCCGCGTGGGACGGGCATTCGGGCAGCTCTGCGGGGTGTTCCTGGGCGGCGGCCATGGCACCGAGTCTACCTGTTGTCCAAATTTGGATATTGGGCTAGCGTGCAGCCGTACCGCAGTCATCCAAATTTGAACCATCAATCGATCGGAGCACGGCCATGACCGTCACCGTGGCAACCGGCCTCTGGCAGCTCGACCCGACCGCCTCCACCGTCGCCGTCCGGCACAAGTCGGTGTGGGGCCTGGTCACCGTCAAGGGCACCTTCACGGGCGTCACCGGCCGGGGCGAGGTGGCCGCCGACGGCACCGCCACCGGCACGCTGGCGATCGACGCGGCCTCCCTGGACACCAAGAACAAGAAGCGGGACGACCACCTGCGCTCGGCCGACTTCCTCGACGCCGCCAACCACCCGGAGATCACCTTCGCGGTGCGCGGCGCCGAGCGGCAGGCGGGTGACGTGGTGCACGTCGACGGTCAGCTGACCGTCCGTGGCATCAGCAGGCCGCAGCAGGTCACCGCGAAGCTGGTCTCGGCCGACGCCGACGGGCTGACGCTGGAGGCGGAGTTCACGGTGGTGCGCGAGGAGTTCGGGGTCACCTTCAACCAGATGCGCATGATGGGCGGACCGACCACGGTGACCGCCACCCTCCGCTTCACGCGCACGGCGGCCTGACCGGTCCTTCCACGCCCTGCGGGGTCGCGCGTGAGCGGCTGCTAGCCGGCCGTCCTGCGCATCTTGACGTCCTGGCTGGACAACGTCTGCGGATCCGCCGTGAAGGCGCGCAGCCGGATCCGGGTGCTCGGCTTGGCGGGGATACCGAACCGGCCGTTCGGCGGCCGGAGTTCGACGCTCGCCGTGCCGTGCCCGGGAATCGTCGCCGGACCCCGCACCAGCAGCCAGTACCTGCTCATGCCCTGGCCGGTGGTGAGCGTGTAGTGCGGGGTGAGCGGGGCGCTCCCCGTGTTCACGACCTTCAGCGTCATCGCCCGGACCACCGCGGCCGACCGCTCGGCCCGGCGCAGGGCGGTGATCTCCATCCGCAGCGGCGGCCTGCCGGACACCGCGAGGGCCGCGCTCACCAGCGCCGGAACGAACAGCAGGACGACCGTCGCGACCAGGACGGGCCGGCGGCGGGGCCCGGTCAGGAAGGCCGGGCGCGGCTGCCAGGCACGCTCGAACTCCGACAGGGGCGCGGTGACGGCGGCCGCCAGCCACAGCGGGGTCATCAGCAGGTAGTAGCCGTCCTGGGAGCGGGTCGCCAGGAAGAAGGCGAGCCAGGGCAGCACGGTCGCGACCGGGCCGAGGCGCCGTACGAACAGCACGAACAGGGCGAGCAGGGCCGCCGCGAGCAGCATGCTGGCGTGCGAGTACCAGGCGATGCGGTCGCTGCCGTTCGTGAAGTACAGCGTGACGTCCACCAGGCCCTGGCCGTGCACCACGGCGCCCTGGGTCAGCGGCAGCGCGATCCCGCCCAGCCAGCGGCCGGGCTCGGACACCATGAAGTACGTGTTGATCAGCAGCCAGACCGTCACGGCGACGCCGACGATCCGCAGGAGCAGCAGAGCGGCGGCCCGGCCGCCCAGCTCCCCGCGCCGCACCGCGTAGATCCCGGCCAGCAGGAACGGCGTGACGAACCACGGCAGTTGCTGCGCCGCGCACGCGGCACCCAGGCACGCGGCCCGGGCGATCCCGGCCGCGCCCAGCCGGCCGCCCGCGCCGATCCGCGGCCAGCGCACCACCACCGGGATCAGCAGGGCCAGCCCGATGACCGCCGGGTAGCCGAGCCGGGCGTACGTCGACAGGAAGCCGAACCCCAGGCAGGCCAGCGTCGCCGCGGACCGCCAGGGCACCGGGAGCATCCGCCACAGGGTGACCGTGCCGGCGATCAGCGCACCCGTGCACACCGCTGTCGCCGGGGCGCCGGAGTGGCCCAGCCACAGCAGCGGGACGGTGAGCAGCGGGGCCAGCGGGGGATAGCCGTACGTGTAGTCGTAGCCGCCGTCTATCGTCGGCGTGACGGCGATGCCGGTGCCGTGGAACAGCCAGGGCCAGGGCTGTCCGTAGACGGCGTGGCCGGCGACGAGTTCCCTGGCGGCCTGGGTGGTGAGGACACCCTCGTCGCCGCCGTTGTGGTTCAGGGCCCAGGCGCACAGGGCGAGGGCCACCGCCGTGACCAGGACCAGCAGGTCCAGGCGGGCCAGCGACCGGGTCCTGCGGACCGTCAGCGTCAGTACGCCGGTCACCAGGATCGAGGCGTAGCAGACGGAGATCAGGGCCGCCAGGACCAGGTGGTGCGTGGCCGCCTGCGTCCACACCGACCGGGTGCCGATGAACAGACCGATGTCGGCGAGGAGGGTCAGGACGCGATGCCAGGGGGCGGGGACTGCGGGACCTTCGGGATCCCGGGGATCCCCCGGGGCGGCGGACACCGCCGACTGTGTCCGCCGGTCGGGTGCCACCTGCTCTGATTCTGCCAAGTGCACGCACCGGACCGTAATCCCGGGCGGTGAGCGGGGCGCCGCAGGAGGAGAAGAGTCCGGTGTGAGGGCGGTAAGAAGCCCCCAATGCGCGGCAATCGCCCTAATAGTGACAAGAACGCTTGTTCCACGCATGAGTGCCCACAGTCGTGCGCGCTTCGTGTCGCTGTTGGGCCGAACGGGTGACTTGGCGTAAGAATTGGCTGGTGCAGGCATCGAGTGCGAGTCAGGTCGGGGGGAGCCGGTGAGCCGTTACGACGTCACCGATGAACAGTGGGAGGGGCTCGCCCAGGTCGTGCCGCTGCGGGGCCGTGACGCGTGGCCGTCGGCGGTGGGCCACCGGTCGCTGCCGGACGCGGAGACCGAGACGCGGCGCCGTTTCGTCGTGCTGCGGGTGAACGTCTTCGCCGACGCGCGTGAGGTGGCCGAGACGCTGATGGCAGGGATACCGGTACTTCTCGACCTGACCGGTGCGGAGACGGAGACCGCCAAGCGCGTCCTCGACTTCAGTACGGGCGTGGTCTTCGGCCTGGCCAGCGGGATGCACCGGGTGGACCGCAACGTCTTCCTCCTCACCCCGCCCGGCACGGAGGTCAGCGGGCTGATGGAGGGCGCGGGGGTCTCGGGCGGCTGAGGTCCCGGCCGACGGGCGAGACATACCCGCCCGAACCCGCCTTCTTGCCGGAGGGACGGTACGGCCGACGTTCGGCGGAGTGGGTGGCGGCCGACGGGTCTCTTTGGCGGAGGGGTTGGCGGGCGGCGCCGCTTTTTTGGTGGAGGGGGTTGCAGCCGGCGGGGTCTTCTCGGTGGAGGGTGTGGCGGTTGCTGCGGCCTTCTTGGCGGAGGGTGCGGTGGGGGTCTGCGGGTCGGTGGTCGGTGTGTCGGTCATGGCTAAGTGCGCCCTCGTCCCCCGATCGTAGGAAGGTCCCGACGGCGGAACGGTTCACCGGTCACCCGGAGCCCTACGGTCCGCATATGGCCGTGCCCTCCGCCTCGCCCGCGTCCCGCCCCGCTCCGTCCGCCGGTTCCGCCCCAGGCGACTCGCCGACGCCACGTGAAGCCGCGCTACCACCGGCACCACCGATCGCCCCGACGCCCCCTGACGGCCCTCCACCCGAACGCCTGGAGGGCCCTCCACTGAAACACCCCGACGGCCCTCCACTGAAACACCCCGGCGGGCCCCGCTCCGCGACGCCCGCCGAACCGCGGGAGGCGGTCCCCCGCGCCCGGTCGGCCCCCCGCGCGACACCGCCGACCGCGGGGACCGCCGGTCCGCGCAGGGCGACATCGGCCGCCCGCCCGGTCGGCGCCCCCTCCGTCCCTCCCGTCCCTACGGCCCCCGTGGCCACGCCCCGGCGGGACCCCCGTCCCCGGGTGACCGAGCTTCGGCTCTCTGCCTTTGCGCGGCATCGTGGGGCGAGTTTTCCGTTCGGGCGGGTCACTCTTCTCGCCGGGCCCAGCGGCAGTGGGAAGTCCGCTGTGCTCGCGGCCTACGAGGCGCTGGCGCGGCTGGGGGGTGGGGCCTCGGTCGCGGAGGTGTTTCCCGACCCCGTCGCGGTGGTCCCGGAGCGGGCGCGGCCCGACGCGCAGCGGCGGCGGGGGTTTCGCATCGGGTGCACGGCCGACGGCGCCGAAGGCCCCGTGCGGCTCGATGTCGCCGTGCAGGCCGAGCCCGAACTCCGGATCGTGGGCGAGCGGTTGACCGCCGGCGGCCTCGTGCTGCTGGAGACCGCCCTGCGCGACCCAGGGCGCCGGACCGTGCAGGCCGCCTGGCACACCGCGGGCAGCTCCCCGGTGACCCGGGCCCCGCTGCCCGACGACCGGCTCGGTACCGCCCTGCTGCCGCTGCGCGTCGCCGGGAAGACCGACGGCCAGCGCCAGGTCCTCGCCGCCGCCGAGCAGATGGTCGTCGCCCTGCGGTCCGTGTTCGCCTGCGACCCGCGCCCCGAGGACATGCGCACCCCCGTCCTCACCGGCTCGGGGCGGCTGCTGCGCGGCTGCGACAACCTCGCCGACGTCCTGTGGCGCACCCGTTCCGAATGCGGCCGCCGGCACGGACTGCTCGTCGACGCGGTACGCACCGGCTGCGCCGGCCCCGTGACCGACCTGCTCGCCGAGCCGCTCGGCGACGGCACGGTACGGGCGCTGCTCGACCGCGGCGACGGCCACCGCTCGGAGCTGGCGCGGCTGGGCGACGGCGAGCTGCGCTACCTCGCCCTCGCCCTGGTCCTCTTCACCGGCCCCGGCGTCCTGGAGGTCGACGCACCCGGCGAGGTCCCCGACGCGATGCGCGGCCTCACCGTCCTCGCCGACGGCTTCGACCGCTGCCTCGACCCCCGCCAGCGCGCCGAACTCCTGCGCACCGCCGTCGTGATGGGCGAGCGCGGCCACATCCGCTTCGTCGGCGCGGTGAGCGACGCGGCCTGGGCCGCCGGATCCGGGGCGATCACAGTGGTACACCTGAACGCGTGACCGACGAAGAACCCCTCGACGTGGCGAAGCTCCAGCACCGGCTGGCCGAGTTCGCCGCCGCCCGTGACTGGCAGCAGTACCACACGCCCAAGAACCTGGTGGCCGCCCTCAGCGTGGAGGCCTCCGAACTGGTCGAGATCTTCCAGTGGTTGACCCCGGAGGAGTCCGCCCGCGTGATGGACGACGCCGACACCGCCCACAAGGTCACGGACGAGGTCGCCGACGTCCTGTCCTATCTGCTCCAGCTCTGCGGGGTCCTGGACATCGACCCGCTGGCCGCGCTGGACGCGAAGATCGAACGCAACGAGAAGCGGTTCCCGCCCGCCTGACGCAGGGCCATGGGGTCGATTGGGTGCTCCGATGTAACGCTCGGTAGCCAAAGCCCCGCCCGAATCCGAATTGTTGTCCACAGATTTCCCTCTTCCCCTGGCCCTACGTCTCATATGCCCTCACTCTGGGTAGTGAACTACTGAGTACTGCAAGGCAGTTCGGACCGACGGGGACGGGGCGACGGATGGACGCGATGCGGCTCATCATGGCGAGCAGACGGGCGCTGGCGAGCGGTGCGGGCGTACCGGAGATGATGACCGAGGTGTGGCAGGCACAGGCCCTGGCCCAGGCGATCGGCAGCCGGCTGGCGGTGTCCGGCCCGCCCGAACTGCGCGGCGAGGCCCTCGGCCTGACCGAGCTGGCGGGCCGGGGCTGCGGGATCCTGGGCGCCCCTGACCTGGACCCCGGCACCCTGCGTGCCGCCCAGCTCACCGAACTGGACGACGCCCGTGCCACGCTTCTCTCGCTCGGCGGCCTCCTGGCCGAGGTCGGCATCACCCTGGTCGGCATGGCCAGCGCCGCCGCCGACGAGGCGACGTACTGGCAGTGCATGGAGGCCATCGACGCGGCCGACGAGTCCCGGGACCGGGTCCTGGAGATGCTGCGCAAACTGGCGGCACGAGAGGAAGTCCGCGACGGCTGAGCGCTCCGCTGGAAGTGGCGCACTACGCCGTCTGCCGACTGCGGCGCCGTCGTGGCTGGTCGCGCCCACGCGGCGGAGCCGCATATTGATACAGCCCCGCGTCCCTTCAGGGCGCTGCCGAATCGCAGCGGACTTCGCCGGACCCGCTTAGGCGACCCTGGCTCAGGTCGGCCTCTTCCTTCGGGGTCCGCTGCAGATCCGCGTCCAACGCGGACAGATCCGCGTTCAACGCCGCCATGAGCTCCTCCATCTGCTGGAGCAGCCCCTTCGGCCGGCCGGTGGGGCCACCCTGCTGTGGAACGGACTCTTCGGACAAGACGGCCTCCTCGGCCCCCCGGCCCACCGCAGGCGGGCCACACAACGACGCGCGACGGCGAGGACCGTCCGGCGCGGGTGCCGGACGGCCCGGCTCCCCCCAGCAAACGATCACCGCAGAGGCCGGTCACTGGCCCGCCGCGCCCCACGCCCCGCCGTTGACGATATTCACCCTGGCGGGGACGCGCGCGACGGCCGGTGCCGATGCGGTTGACGGGACCACGGCCGTGCAGGATGGACGCATGGACCTTCGCATCTTCACCGAGCCCCAGCAGGGCGCGAGCTACGACACCCTCCTCACCGTCGCCAAGGCCACCGAGGACCTCGGCTTCGACGCCTTCTTCCGCTCGGACCACTATCTGAAGATGGGCGACGTGGACGGCCTGCCCGGCCCCACCGACGCCTGGATCACCCTGGCCGGCCTCGCCCGCGAGACCAAGCGGATCCGCCTCGGCACCCTCATGACCGCGGGCACCTTCCGGCTGCCCGGCGTGCTCGCCATCCAGGTCGCGCAGGTCGACCAGATGTCCGGCGGCCGGGTCGAACTCGGCCTCGGCGCGGGCTGGTTCGAGGAGGAGCACAAGGCGTACGGCATCCCCTTCCCGAAGGAGAAGTTCGGCCGCCTGGAGGAGCAGCTGGCGATTGTCACCGGACTGTGGGAGACCAAGCCCGGTGCGACCTTCGACTTCCACGGCACCTACTACGACCTCACCGACTCGCCCGCGCTGCCCAAGCCCGCCCAGGCGCGGATCCCGGTGCTGATCGGCGGCCACGGCGCCACCCGCACCCCGAAGCTGACCGCCCGGTACGCCGACGAGTTCAACATGCCGTTCGCCTCGATCGAGGACAGCGAGGCCCAGTTCGGCCGGGTGCGTGCCGCCGCCGAGGCGGCCGGCCGCAAGGGCGACGACCTGACGTACTCCAACGCCCTCGTGGTCTGCGTCGGCAAGGACGACCAGGAGATCGCCCGCCGTGCCGCCGCGATCGGCCGCGAGGTCGACGAGCTGAAGACCAACGGTCTGGCCGGCACCCCGGCCGAGGTCGTCGACAAGATCGGCCGCTATGCGGAGATCGGCTCGCAGCGCTTCTACCTCCAGATCCTCGACCTGTCCGACCTGGACCACCTGGAGCTGATCTCCGCCCAGGTCCAGCCGCAGCTGTCGTAACTCCCTGAATCCCGGCCTCCCGCCCCCGACCCTTCCCGGGTCGGGGGCGGTTGCTTTCCGGAGCCGTCGGTATTTCCGACACCGACCGTAAGAAAAAATTGCACCCGCCCAATTCCGGGCCTTCCGGGCCGTAATGTCGGGGGGTAAGCGGTGGAATTGCGGGAGCGAATCGCAGGTACCGTACTTTCCTGCTCCAACCGGTTTTTACATTCTCGTTTCCTGGGGCCTTTGACAACCCGGTGTGCCAGTTTCTATTCTCGGCGGGTATTCAGAGCTCCGGCGCCGTGGCTCTCGGTACTGACCTGGTCGGTGGGGGACGATGTACAGGTACTTGCTCTGTCGGTGTTCCGGAACGCTCGATTTCTGTTTCCGAGGTTCCGCCGTGCTGCCCTGCAGAAATCTCTGAGCCCGGGCGCGCTTCCGGTGTGGTTTCCCGGAGTTTTTTCCTGCCCGGTTTCCCCGGCTGACCTGCCCGGTTTCCTCAGTTGAACGGTGTGCCGTACGGCCCTGCCCGGCACGCCGTATGCCATTCGATCCGCCGTACCGCCACGGCATACCCGGCCACTACCCGCGGCCGCCGCCCGCCCTGGCCGCCACCCGTCCACGGCCACCACACCCCGGCCATCGACGCGACAGGAAGAGAAGGCATCGCCATGACCACAGCCGTATCGACCACACGGACCATCGTGGACCTGCTGCGCGACGCCGCCCGGAACCACGCCACATCCGGGCTGCGCTACCCCCGGACCGCGACCGACCCCGACGCGTCCTTCCAGACCTATCCCGAACTCCTCGACGCGGCCCGCTCCGTGCTCGGCGGGCTGCGTGAGCGCGGGCTCACCGCCGGGGACAAGGCCGTACTCCTCCTGGAGCGGCCGAAGGAGTTCCTCGCCGCGTTCTGGGCCTGCCAGCTGGGCGGTTTCGTGCCCTGCCCGATGGCCGCGCTCGGTGGCGACCCGGAGCGCTGGGCCGCCCAGCTCGCCCACGTCGACACCCTCCTCGACCACCCGCTGGTCGTCACCAGCGAGACGCTCGCCGCCGAACTCCCGCGCACCGAGGGCCTGTCGGTCGTCGCACTGGAGGAGCTGTACGCCGAGCCCGCCGACGCCTTCCACGAGGCCGATCCGAAGGACACCGCCGTCCTGGTGCTGACCTCCGGCTCCACCGGCAACTCCAAGGCCGTGATGCTCTCGCACGGCAACCTGCTCGCCTCCATGGCCGGCAAGAACGGCTACCACCGGCTGACCGCCGCGGACACCACCCTCAACTGGGTCTCCTTCGACCACGTCGCCGCCCTGCTGGAGTGCCACATGCTGCCGCTGTCCGCGGGCAGCACCCAGCTGCACGTCGAGGCACCCGTCGTCCTCCAGGAGCCGCTCAACTTCCTGCGGCTCATATCGGGCTTCGGCGTCACCATGACCTTCACCCCCAACTTCCTGCTGGGGCTGATCAATCCGCAGGCCGACCGGCTCGACGAGGAGGGCGGCCGGGACCTCGACCTGTCCCGGCTGCGGCACATCATCAGCGGCGGCGAGGCCGTCGTCCGCACCACCGGCGAGACCTTCCTCAGCCGCTTCGCCCCCTACGGCCTGCGCCCCGACGCCCTCTGGCCCGCCTTCGGCATGTCCGAGACCTGCGCCGGCAGCATCTACTCCACCGAGTTCCCGGCCGCCGACCAGGGCCAGGAGTTCGCCAACCTGGGACGGCCCGTGGAGGGGCTGCGCATCCGGATCGCCGACGAGGAGGACCATCACGAGCTGGCCGCGGGGGAGGTGGGGGAGCTCCAGCTCAACGGCCCGATGATCACGGCCGGTTACCACAACAACGAGCAGGCCACCCGGGACGCCTTCACCCCCGACGGCTGGTTCCGCAGCGGCGACCTGGGCCGCCTCGACGAGGGCCGGCTCACCCTCGTCGGGCGCAGCAAGGACAGCATCATCGTCAACGGCGTCAACTACTTCAGCCACGACATCGAGTCGGTGCTCGAAGGCCTCGACGACGTGGCCCGCTCCTATGTCGCCGCCTTCCCGACCCGCGCCCCCGGCAGCGACACCGAGCAGCTGGTCATCGCCTTCCACGCGGAGTGCGCCGACGGTGACGAACTCGCCCTGTACCGGGTGCTGACCGCCGTCCGCAGCAGCGTCGTGATGCACTGGGGCTTCCGGCCCGCCCTCATCCTGCCGCTGCCCGCGGACGCCTTCCCCAAGACCAGCCTCGGCAAGATCCAGCGCTCGCTCATGCGCAAGCGCCTGGAGGCGGGCGCGTACGACGAGGTCCGCGTCGCCGTCGACGACCTGGTGCTGCGCCGGCTCGGCGGCTACAACGCGCCCGAGGGCGACACCGAGACGGTCCTCGCCGGCATCTACGCGGAGATGTTCGACACCGACCCGCGGAAGCTGAGCGCCACCGCCAACTTCTTCGACCTCGGCGGCACCTCGCTGGACATCCTGCGGCTGCGCTCCCTGGTCGCCCAGCGCCTGGGCGCCGCCGATCTGCAGATCATCACCGTGCTGCGGGCCCCGAC
This sequence comes from Streptomyces sp. NPDC048254, assembly GCF_043201895.1. Lineage (NCBI taxonomy): Bacteria > Bacillati > Actinomycetota > Actinomycetes > Kitasatosporales > Streptomycetaceae > Streptomyces > Streptomyces sp. NPDC048254. The sequence goes on along the minus strand of NZ_JBICZJ010000008.1, from coordinate 169,269 downwards.
CGTCCGCGCCCTCGCCGCCCACCTCGACGGCACCGCGAGCGGCGAGCAGGAGTACGACCCGATCGTCCCCATGCAGGTGGGCGGCGACAAGACCCCGCTGTTCTGCGTCCACCCCGGCGTCGGCGAGGTCCTCGTCTTCGTCAACCTCGCCAAGTACTTCGTCGGCGACCGGCCCTTCTACGCCCTGCGCGCCCGCGGCTTCAACCCCGGCGAGACCCCCTTCGAGAGCTTCGCCGAGATGGTCGACACGTACGTACGGGCGATCCGCGCACGGCAGCCGCACGGCCCGTACGCCGTGGCCGGGTACTCCTACGGCGGCGCCGTCGCCTTCGAGATCGCCAAGGTGCTCCAGGACCAGGGCGAGCGCGTCGACTTCGTCGGCAGCTTCAACCTGCCCCCGCACATCAAGTACCGCATGGAGGAACTCGACTTCGTCGAGACCGCCGCCAACCTCGCCTTCTTCCTGGAGCTGATCGACAAGAAGCAGTCCCTCGAACTCCCTGCGACACTGCGCCACTTGGCGAGGGACGAGCAGCTGGCGTACTTCATCGACCACGCGCCCGAGGGTCGGCTCGCCGAACTCGACCTGACCTTCGAGAAGTTCCGGGCCTGGGCGGAACTCGCCGACGGCCTCACCAACCTGGGCCGCAGCTACGCCCCCGGCGGCAAGGTCCGCTCGATGAGCGTCTTCTACGCCATCCCGCTGCGTGGCACCAAGGACGACTGGCTGAACAACGAGCTGCGCCGCTGGGACGAGCACACCACGGAGGAGAACCGCTACATCGACGTACCCGGCGAGCACTACACCCTGATGGGCCCGCAGCACGTGGCCACCTTCCAGTCCATCCTCCGCAAGGAACTCGACCGCGCCCTCGGCGACGCCTGATCACAGGGAGACAATCAGTGAACGGCAAGAAGATCCTGGTCACCGGCGCCACCGGGCAGGTCGCCGGGCCGGTGGCCAAAGCCCTGGCCCAGGACAACGAGGTGTGGGCGCTAGGCCGCTTCGGCACCCCCGGCGCCGAGGACGACCTCACCCGGCACGGCATCCGCACCTTCCGCTGGGACATGGACGACACCGGTGACGGTTCGCTCAAGGGCCTGCCGGAGGACTTCACCCATGTCTTCCACTCGGCGGTGCGGCGCGGCGAGGACGGTGACTTCAACGCGGCCGTCGAGGTCAACTCGGTCGCCGCGGGACGTCTGATGACCCACTGCCGTACCGCCGAGGCGTTCCTGTACGTGTCGACGGGCGCCCTCTACGCCCGCCAGACCCTCGACCACAGGTACACCGAGACCGACCCGCTGGACGGCAGGGCCGACTGGCTGCCCGCCTACCCCGTGGTCAAGATCGCCGCCGAGGGCACGGTCCGCGCCTTCGCCCGCACCCTCGGCCTGCCCACCGTCGTCGCCCGCCTCAACATCGCCTACGGGCCCGGCGGTTACGGCGGTGTCCCGATGCTCTACTTCAAGCGGATGCTCGCCGGCGAGCCCATCCCGGTCCCCGTCGAGGGCCAGAACTGGTGCTCCCTGCTGTACACCGACGACCTCGTCGAGCAGGTCCCGCACCTGTGGAACGCGGCCAGCGTGCCGGTGACCCTGACCAACTGGGGCGGCGACGAGTCGGTGGGCATCACCGACTGCGTCCGGTACCTGGAGGAGCTGACCGGCGTCGAGGCGAACCTCGTGCCGAGCGAGGTCACCCGGGAGACCTACCAGTTCGACCCGACCCTGCGCCGCTCGATCACCGGCCCGTGCCGGGTGCCCTGGCGCGAGGGCATCCGACGGACCGTGGCCGCGCTGTATCCCGAGTACCTCAAGGACTGAGACGGACATGACCGAGAACACCACCGATCCACTGGCCCCGGTCCACGCCGCCTACGCGGCCTTCGCCGCCCGCGACGTGGGCGCGCTGCTCGACGCCTTCGACCCGGACATCGAGTGGGTGCACCCCGACGGCATGGCGAAGTACGGACTCGGCGGCACCAAGCACGGGCACGCCGGCGTCAAGGAGTTCCTGGCGCACGTACCGACCGTGCTGGGCGGGATGCGGCTGCACCCCGAGGAGTTCGTCCGGGAGGGGAACCGGGTGGTCGTCTTCGGCCACCGGGACGTCGTCTCCCTGTCCGGCCACACCGAGACGCTGCCGTTCACGCACTCCTGGGTGCTGCGCGACGGGCGTGCGGTGCGGATGGAGGACATCTTCGACACGGTCGCCTTCCACCGCGTCATCGAGAGCTGAGAGAGCCGACGGCCCGCGATGACCTACGCCTATCTCGGCCCCGAGGGGACCTTCACCCAGACCGCCGTACGCCGACTGCTGTCGGTGGTCCCCCCGGGCCGGCGGGGCCCGCACCGCCCGTTCCCCACCGTCCCGGCCGCCCTGGAGGCGGCCCGGCGGGGGGAGGTCGAGGCGGCCGTGGTGCCCCTGGAGAACTCGGTGCGCGGGGTCGTACCCGCCACCATGGACCAGCTGGCCGCGGCGGACATGCACATCAACGCCGAGGTCGAGGTGCCCGTCCGGTTCGCGCTGATGGCCCCCGAGGGCACCGGCCCCGCGGACGTCACCGAGGTGCTCAGCCATCCGCACGCTCTCGGCCAGTGCGAGGACTGGCTGCGCGCCCACCTGCCCGAGGCCCGCACCCGGACGGCCGCGTCCACGGCGGCCGCCGCCCAGGAGGTCGCCCGGACCGGCACCCCCGGCCGGGCGGCCGTCGCGGCGCCGGCCGCCGCCGAGCTGTACGGGCTGCGGATCCTCGCCGCCGGCCTCGGCCGGGAGGCGGGCGCGGTCACCCGCTTCGTGTCGGTGGCACCCCGCTGGCACCACCCGGCCCGCACCGCGCGCGAACGCACCTCGCTGCTGCTGGCTCTGGGCGAAGGCGGTCCGGTGCTGCTCCCCGACGTCCTGCAGGCCTTCCGCGCCCGCGCGGTCGACCTGTCCTGGATCCAGTCCTGGCCCACCGGCGAGGGCCTCGGCCGCTACCACGTGTTCCTCGACGTCGACGCGCACATCGACAGCAGACGGCTGCGCCTGGCGATGGCGGACGTCGAGGCGCTGGATGTGGAGGTGCGCTTCCTGGGCAGCTATCCCCGTTGGCCGGCCGCGTCCTGATGTCGTGTCAGCTCCGCCGCGGCCTCCCGCACGGCCGGCAGCAGCGCCGCCACCTGCGGGCTCCGCACGGCGCCCTCGCGCACCACGAGGGTGATACGGCGGGTCAGTTCGGGCCCGTCCGGGGTCACCCGGGCGACCGGAAGCCCCGGCCGGGTCGGCACCAGATCGGGCACCAGCGCCACGCCCCAGCCCAGCGAGACCAGCCCGAACACGGCCTGCATGTCCCCGATGTCGGAGACGATGTCGGGCACGAAGCCGGCCCCGGCGCAGGCGTGCAGGGCCAGCCGGCCGAGCCGCGAGGTCCGGTCGAGCAGCCAAGGCACCTCGGCGAACTCCGCCAGGCGGCGGGGGAGTTCACCCTGGGCCAGCGGATGACCGGGGGCGACGATCAACCGGATGCGGTCGCTGAGCACCTCCTCCTCGTACAGCCCGGGCACCCGGGGCTCGGGCACCTGCGGGTAGCCGGCGGCCAGCACGGCGTCGAGGCGGCCGAGCCGCACGGTCTGCCGACCCTCGTCCGGAGCCACCCCGTGCAGCGTGATGCGCAGCTGCGGATGCTCCTCGCGCAGCCGGTTCAGCGCCGGGACCAGCAGCGCGGGCCCCTCGTGCAGCGGGACGCCCACCCGCAGCTCGCCGCCGATCTCCCCGTCCCGGGCCAGCAACTGGACCTCGGCCGCCTCCAGCTGGCTCACGATCCTGTCCGTGTGCGCCACCAGCAGCCGGCCGGCCGGGGTGAGCTCGGCCCGCTTGCTGCCCCGGTCCAGCAACGCGGTACCGGTCTCCGACTCCAGCGCGGACAGCTGCTGGGAGACCGCGGAACGCGTGTAGTTGAGGGCCTGTGCGGCCGCGGCGATGGAGCCCCGGGCGCCGACCTCACGGAGCAGCACCAGTTTCCGTACGTCCAGCACCGTCATCCTCGCTAACGCTTCCGGTTACGAACTGCCACGCCAGATTACGGGACAGCGGCCCCGCCCGGCCTTTCAATGAATCACGGACCGACATGAACGACCTGATCAGACAGGGGTTTTCCGCCATGGCCACACTGCTCCACCTCGACTCCAGCCCGCGCGTGGGCTCGGTCTCCCGCCAGATCTCGGGCGAGTTCGCCGAAGCCTGGCGCAAGGCCAACCCCGAGGGCAGCTACATCTACCGCGACCTGGCCGCCGGCCCGGTGCCGCACGTCGACCACGCGCAGATCGAGGTGATGCACCGCCTGGAGAAGGAGGGCGTCCGCGACCTGGCCGCGGCCCGGGAGGCGGCCACCACGCCCGAGGAGCAGGCCAGTTGGGCGATCACCTGGCCGCTGATCGAGGAGCTCCTCGCCGCCGACACCATCCTGCTCGGCGTGCCGATGTACAACTTCTCGGTGCCGTCGACCTTCAAGGCGTGGTTCGACCGGGTGCTGATCGCCCCGCTGATCGCCGACCCGGCCACCGGCGAGGGCCCGCTGTCCGGCAAGAAGGTCGTGGTGGCCTCGGCACGCGGCGGCGCCTACGGCCCCGGCACGCCCCGCCAGGACTCCGACCACCAGGAGCCGTACCTGAAGGCCGCCCTCGGCATGATCGGCCTCGCTGCCGACCTCACCTTCCTGCACGCCGAGCTGACCAAGTCGGCGCACGTGCCCCGGCTCGCCCAGTTCCAGGAGCTGGCCGCGACGTCGTACCAGAAGGCGATGGAGGGCGCGCGCACCCACGGCGCGTCCTGAACCCCGCTACCTCAGCGGGAAGTTGCGGTCGAAGACGTTCTCCGGGTCGTACCGGTCCTTCAGGGCGCGCAGCCGGGTCAGGGCCGGCTCGGGGAACGCCTCCGCCAGCACGTCCGGGGTGCGTCGGGTGTCGAAGCTGAGGTACATGCCGTTCAGGTGCGGGGCCAGCCGCGCCCAGTGCACGTCGAGCTCCCGCTCCAGTTCGGGGACGGTCGCGGCGAGCAGTGAGAAGTTCTGGGTGCGGTGGGCGTAGGCGGTGGCCGCCGGATCCACGTCGTTGACCGCCCCGCCCACCGAACGGAACTGCTCCATCAGCACCTGCCCCGACCGCAGGGCCTCCGCGACCGCCCGCGCCGCGTCCGCGGTGAGGTGGTCGAGCAGGCCGGAGCGGGTGGCGCTGAGCTGCTGCTGCCCGTGGTGCGCGGCGCCGCTCACCGGCACCAGCGCCGGGTACGGCGCGAGCACCGCCCGCTGCCGGAGCGGCGGTCCGATGCCGAGCAGCGGCGTCAACGCCCGTTCGGCGGCGCCGTGTTCGGCGCTTCCCGCGTACACCGCCGTGACATTGGCCAGATGCGGGCGGCCCGGGCCGCCGGGCATGAACGTCAGAAAGCTGGTCAGCTCGCGCGGCGCCGCCTCCAGCACCGCACCCCACGCCTCGATCAGCGCCGCCGCGTCCGCCGCGTCGAAGACGAGCTCGGCGAAGACCACGTCACCCGTCTCGTACGCCTCCAGCTCCACGGCGGTGACGACGCCGAAGTTCCCGCCCGCCCCGCGCACCGCCCAGAACAGGTCGGGCTCCAGCTCCGCGTCCGTCCGCACCGACCAGCCGTCGGCCAGGACGAGTTCGACCGCCGTCACATGGTCGACGGTCAGCCCGTGCAGTCGCGCGAACCAGCCCATGCCGCCGGCTGTGGCCAGCCCGCCCACGCCCACGTCACCGGTGTCCCCGGAACTGACGGCGAGCCCGTGCGGCGCCAGGACCTGCGCCACCCGCCCCCAGCGGGCGCCCGCCCCGACCCGGATCCGCCGCCGGGCCCGGTCCAGGACGCGCACCTCGTCGAGGCGGGACACGTCGACGACGACACCGCCGTCGTTGGTGGAGCGGCCGCTGATGCCGTGCCCGCCGCTGCGCACCGAGACCACCGAGCCCAGCGAGCGCGCGTACCCCAGCGCCTCGGCGGTCTGTCCGGCGTCCTCGGGCAGCAGCACGGCGGCGGGGGAGCCGCGGTGCACATAGCCGTGCCGCAACCCCTCGTACCGCGCGTCGTCCGGTACGACGATCCGCCCGGCCAGGGACGGCGGGACCGGCGGCAGCGTGGACGTCATGACGGGGAGTTCCCTTCCTCGGCTACGGCTACGGCTACGGCTACGGCTTCGGCTATGGTTTCGGATTCGGCTTCGTCGAGCGGCTCCAGTGCGCGGCGCAGGGTCCGCGCCAGGTAGCGCACCAGCCGCTCCGGCGCCATCTCGGCCACCGGCCCGCTGCGCAGCACGTACCGGCTGAAGGCGACCCCGATGAGATGCGCGCCGAGCAGGTCGATGCGCTCGTCGGCATCGGGCCCGGTCAGCACTGTCCGGTAGGCCTCCGTACTGCTCTGCCGCATCGCCGTGTACAGGGCGGTCGCCGCGCTCTCGTCGGAGGCGGCGCTGCGGATCAGCGCGAGGAACGGATCGCCGCCGTCGGCGCGCTCCATGCGCTCGACGAACGCCCGCGCGATCCGGTCCGGCAGGGTCCCGGGCGGCCCGGGCACCAGCTCCGGCAGGTCCCGGGTGCCGGGCACGGCGGCCAGGAACAGCCGCTCCTTCGAGCCGAAGTGCCGCATCACCAGGCCGTGGGTGACCCCGGCCCGGCCCGCGATCTCCCGGATGGTGGCGCGCGCGTATCCCCGCTCGGCGAACGCGGCGCGCGCCGCTTCGAGGATCGCCTCGCGATGCGCCTCGGGCGCCCGCACCCGCTTCCGGGCGGGCGGCCTGCCGCCGGACGTCGTGGTGGTCACGGGCCCTAATGTACATCTGGTCATTAGCGCCCTCCGAGGAGCCGTGTCCGCGCGTCCGGCCGGCTGTGACGGTGCTGTGACCGGAACTATGGCTTCCACCACAGGCGTTCGGGGTTCGCCCTGATGAGGTGGCCGGATGCGCAGACCCCACTCCTCCCGTCTCCTCGCCCCCGCCGCCGCCCTTCTCCTGGCCACGGCGTGCGGCGCGGAGCACGCGGACACCGGCCGCGGTGCCGGCGCGGACGTCCCGGCACCCCGCGCCACCGTCACCGACCCGCCGGTGGACGGCGTCCGGATCACCTCGGTCACCATCCCCGCGGCCTCCCCGAGCCCGACCCCGTCCGCCACCCTGGGCCGGGTGCACGCGGACCCGCTGACCGTGCCCGGTGACTCCGGCATCTCCGCCGCCTACCAGGTCAGCAACGACGGCGACGAAGCCATGACCTACACCGTGCTCTTCGACTTCACGACGGACACCGGCGCGGTCATGGACAACAAGGAGGTGACCGTGGCCGGGGTCCAGCCCGGCCGCAGCACCAGCGGAACCGTCGACCTGGGCGTGCTCGTCCCCGGCGCCTCACCGGTGACCAGGGTGAAGGTCGCCAAGGTCACCAAGGTGCCCGCCGACGAGGCACCCGCCGAGACGGGTGCCTGCCCCGCCTCGGGAGTGCGGCTGTGGGCCGACGACGGGGACGCCGCGATGGGCCTGCGCGTCGTCGGGCTCCACCTGGAGAACTGCGGAAAGCGGGACTACTCGCTCGACGGCTATCCGCGGCTGAGCCTCCTGGACGACAACCGCGAGCCCGTCGACGGCATTCGCATCCTGCACGGCGGCGCCGCCATCGCATCCGGAACCGGCTTCGACGAGCCGCCCGTCCCCCTCGTCCTGAAACCCGGTGAGACCGCCCTCTCCGGCCTGATCTGGCGCAACACGACACTGGCGGGCACGGCGGTGAACGTGCCCTACGTCCGGGTCCTGGCGAAGCCGGGCGCCGCGCCCGTCACGGTCACCCCGGGCCTGGATCTCGGGACCACGGGGAAGCTCGGCGTCGGCGCGTGGCAGCGGGCCGACCGGTAACGCGGGAGAAATTCGGCGGCCCCGTACGGCGACCCTCTGTACGTTGGAACCGCGCACAAGCGCACGACCAGCGCTTTCGCACTGTTTCCGGACCCTTTTCGAGGCGACCCACCGTGTTCCTGACGATCACCACCACCGGCACCCCGGAACGTCCCGCGACCGACCTCGGGTTCCTGCTGCACAAGCACCCCGACAACGCGCAGACCTTCTCGACCTCCTACGGCATCGCGCACGTCTTCTACCCCGAGGCGGATGCCGGGCGCTGCACGGCGGCGCTGCTCCTGGAGGTCGACGCGGTGGCGCTGGTCCGGCGCGGCAAGGGCAAGGGACGCGGCGGCGCACCCGACGCGGCGCTCGCGCAGTACGTCAACGACCGCCCGTACGCGGCCTCCTCGCTGCTCGCCGTGGCGATCGGCAACGTCTTCTCCAGCGCGATGCGCGGAGTGTGCCGGGCCCGTCCTGAAGCCCCGGAGCAGCCGAGGCCGTTGCGCATCGAGGTGCCCGCGCTGCCCGCACGGGGCGGCCCCGACCTGGTACGACACCTCTTCGAGCCGCTCGGCTGGACGGTGACCGCCGAACCGGTCGCCCTGGACACCGCGTTCCCGGAGTGGGGGGACTCGCGGTACGTCGGTCTCGTCCTGGAGTCAGAGGCGCTGACCCTCGCCGAGGCGCTGCGTCACCTCTACGTCCTGCTCCCCGTCCTCGACGACGCCAAGCACTACTGGGTGTCCGCCGAGGAGGTCGACAAGCTGCTGCGCGCGGGCGAGGGCTGGCTGCCCGGCCACCCCGAGCAGAAGCTCATCACCACCCGCTACCTCTCCCGCCGCTGGTCGCTGACCCGGCAGGCGATGGAGCGGCTGGAGCTGGTGCGGCTCGCCGAGACCGACGACAGCGAGGTCGAGGAGATCGACAACGCGGTCGAGGAGGAGACGGAGGCGGAGGAGAGGCCGGCGCCGCTCGCGGTGCAGCGCCGGGAGGCGATCATCGAGGCGCTGCGCCGGGCCGGTGCCGCCCGGGTCCTCGACCTCGGCTGCGGACAGGGCCAGTTGGTGCAGGCACTGCTGAAGGACCCGTCGTACACCGAGATCGTCGGCGTCGACGTGTCGGTGCGGGCGCTCACCATCGCCGCGCGCCGGCTCAAGCTGGACCGCATGGGCGAGCGGCAGGCGTCCCGCGTCAAGCTCTTCCAGGGCTCGCTGGCCTACACCGACCAGCGGCTCAAGGGATACGACGCCGCCGTGCTCAGCGAGGTCATCGAGCACCTCGACCTGCCCCGGCTGCCCGCCCTGGAGTACGCCGTGTTCGGCGCCGCCCGCCCGCGCACGGTCCTGGTGACCACGCCGAACGTCGAGTACAACGTCCGCTGGGAGACCCTCCCCGCCGGACACGTCCGGCACGGCGACCACCGCTTCGAGTGGACCCGCGAGGAGTTCCGGGCCTGGGCCGCCCGGGTCGCCGAACTCCACGGCTACCACGTCGAGTTCATCCCCGTGGGCCCGGACGACCCCGAGGTCGGCCCGCCCACCCAGATGGCTGTCTTCGAGATGAGCACAGCCGACACGAGCACAGCCGACGTGGGCGCCACCACTCCCGCCGCGAAGGAGGCGAAGGCAGCATGACCGAGCAGACAACTGGACGGGTCCTTCCCGTCACCGACCTCTCCCTGGTCGTCCTCGTCGGCGCCTCAGGCTCCGGCAAGTCCACCTTCGCGCGCCGCCACTTCAAGCCGACCGAGGTGATCTCCTCCGACTTCTGCCGGGGACTGGTCTGCGACGACGAGAACGACCAGGGCGCCACCGAGGACGCCTTCGACGTGCTGCACTACATCGCGGGCAAGCGGCTGGCGGCCGGCCGCCGTACGGTCGTCGACGCGACCAGCGTGCAGCAGGAGTCCCGGCGCCGGCTGATCGACCTGGCCGGGAAGTACGACGTGCTGCCCATCGCCATCGTCCTGGACATGCCCGAGGAGGTGTGCGCCGAGCGCAACGCGGCCCGCGCCGACCGCGCCGACATGCCGCGTCGGGTCATCCAGCGCCACATCCGCGAACTCCGGCGCTCTCTCAGGCATTTGGAGCGCGAGGGCTTCCGCAAGGTGCACGTCCTGCGCGGTGTCGAGGAGGCCGAGTCGGCGACCGTCGTCACCGAGAAGCGCTTCAACGACCTGACCCACCTCACCGGCCCCTTCGACATCGTCGGCGACATCCACGGCTGCGCCTCGGAACTGGAGTCGCTGCTCGGCAAGCTGGGTTACGCCGACGGCGTGCACCCCGACGGCCGTACCGCCGTGTTCGTCGGCGACCTCGTCGACCGCGGCCCGGACAGCCCGGGCGTGCTGCGCCGGGTGATGTCGATGGTGAGGTCGGGCAACGCCCTGTGCGTGCCCGGCAACCACGAGAACAAGTACGGGCGGTATCTCAAGGGCCGCAAGGTCCAGCACACCCACGGACTCGCCGAGACCATCGAGCAGATGGAGGGCGAGAGCGAGGAGTTCACCCGGCAGGTACGGGAGTTCATCGACGGGCTGGTCAGCCACTACGTCCTCGACGGCGGGAAGCTGGTCGTCTGCCACGCGGGCCTGCCCGAGAAGTACCACGGCCGCACCTCCGGCCGGGTCCGCTCGCACGCGCTGTACGGCGACACCACCGGCGAGACCGACGAGTTCGGCCTGCCGGTGCGCTACCCGTGGGCCGAGGACTACCGGGGCCGCGCCGCCGTCGTCTACGGCCACACGCCCGTCCCGGAGGCGAGCTGGCTGAACAACACCATCTGCCTGGACACCGGCGCCGTCTTCGGCGGCAAGCTGACCGCGCTGCGCTGGCCGGAGCGGGAGCTGGTCGACGTACCGGCCGAGCGGGTCTGGTACGAGCCGGCCCGGCCGCTGCGCTCCGAGGCGCCCGGCGGCCAGGACGGACGCCCGCTCGACCTGGCGGACGTGCACGGCCGGCGGGTCGTGGAGACCCGGCACCAGGGCCGGATCGCGGTCCGTGAGGAGAACGCGGCGGCCGCCCTGGAGGTGATGAGCCGCTTCGCGATCGACCCGCGCCTGCTGCCGTACCTGCCGCCGACGATGGCTCCCACGGCCACGAGTCACATGGACGGCTATCTGGAGCACCCGGCCGAGGCTTTCGCGCAGTACGCGGAGGACGGGGTCGCCCGGGTCGTGTGCGAGGAGAAGCACATGGGCTCGCGGGCGGTGGCCCTGGTCTGCCGGGACGCGGAGGTGGCCCACAAGCGCTTCGGCGTCGCGTCCGGCCCCACCGGCTCCCTCTACACCCGCACCGGACGCCCGTTCCTCGACGACGAGTCGGTGACCGAGGAGATCCTCGGCCGGATCCGCGCCGCGGTCGACGCGGCCGGACTCTGGGACGAACTCGCCACCGACTGGCTCCTGTTGGACGCCGAGCTGCTGCCCTGGTCGCTCAAGGCCGGCGGCCTGCTGCGCACCCAGTACGCGGCGGTGGGCGCCGCCTCCGGCGCGGTGTTCCCGGGTGCGCTGGCCGCCCTGGCGGGCGCGTCGGCGCGCGGCGTGGACGTCGCCGGGCTGCTCACCCGGCAGCGTGAACGCGCCGCCGACGCCGCCGCGTTCACCGACGCCTACCGCCAGTACTGCTGGACCACCGAGGGCCTGGACGGGGTGCACCTCGCCCCCTTCCAGATCCTCGCGGTGCAGGGCCGCAGCCTCGCCGCGCTCCCGCACGACGAGCAGCTCGCCCTCCTGGACCGGCTGGTGGAGAACGACCCGACCGGCCTGCTCCGGACCACCCGGCGCCGGTACGTCGACACCGGGGACCCGGAGTCGGTGCGGACCGGTGTCGACTGGTGGCTGGAGATGACCGGCCGGGGCGGCGAGGGCATGGTCGTCAAGCCGCTCGGCGCGGTGGTGCGCGACCCGAAGGGCCGGCTGGTCCAGCCCGGCATCAAGTGCCGGGGCCGCGAGTACCTGCGGATCATCTACGGCCCCGAGTACACCCGTCCCGACAACCTGGCCCGCCTGCGCAACCGGTTCCTCAACCACAAGCGGTCCCTGGCGATCCGCGAGTACGCCCTGGGTCTGGAGGCCCTGGACCGCCTCGCGGACGGCGAGCCGCTGTGGCGGATCCACGAGGCGGTGTTCGGCGTCCTGGCCCTGGAGTCGGAGCCGGTCGACCCCCGGCTGTGAGGCGGGCCGGCGCCGGGGTCAGCCGACCAGCCGGAGCCGGTGGGCGCAGGCTCCGACCCGGACCGTCTGCCCCCAGGTGAGCTCCAGGGCGTCGGTCTCGATGCCGTCGCCGAAGACGATCAGACGGTCCGACTCGACCGTGAGGGTCAGGGCCGCCGACGCGGTCAGCTCGCCGGCGACCAGGGAGGTCCCGGTCGCCGGCGAGGGCCAGGCCTCCCGGACGAACCACAGCAGGCGGTCCTCGGTCGGGGAGGGCAGCGCCAGCCGGGCGCCGCGCTCCTGCCACAGCGAGCGCAGCCAGCCGGTGGCCCCCGTGCCGGTGCCCACCAGCACCCCGGAGGAGGCCTGGGCCTCGACGACACCCCCGTCGTCCTCGAGGCCCAGGCGGTATCGGGCGGTCTGATGACCGGCGGTTCCCAGATAGATCTCGTTGAGCGCCACGAGCCGCTGGGTGTCGTCGGCCACCGCCTCGACCATCGTCAGCTCGTCGGCGCGGGTGGCCTCGAACGAGGCCAGCAGCAGGGCCGTGTGCTCCGGCCGGTGCCGTACCAGCACACCGGGGTTGCGGCCGGGGTCGGTGTCGATGCCGATCACCGGCTGGCCGTCCAGGTACTTGGCGACGTTCGCCACCAGCCCGTCCTGGCCGACCACCAGGACCACGTCCTCGGGCGCGAACAGGAAGCGGTCCAGGTCGGCCCGTTCGACCCGGGCCTGGCGCCAGGCCAGCGGAATCGCCGCGGCCACCTCGGCCAGGGCCCGCCCGGTCCGGCGGTGCCGCTCGGCGACCTCCTCGATGTCCCGCCCCCGGGAGGAGAGGAAGAAGGCCGCCTGCCCGTGGGTTCCGTGGTGGGCCACCAACTCGTCGTACTCGCTGGTGCGGTGCACGAGGACCACCCGGGGCGCGAGGCTCATGACGCCGCCTCCGGGGGCCGCCCGAGCGGGACGGTGGGCCGGGGCGCCGCCGAGTCAGCGGCCCTCCGGGCGGCCGCGCCCCCCGTGCCGTCCCCCGCCGGGGACCTGCGGGCCGCGGTCACGCCCCCTCCGCCGAGCCCAGCTTCGCCAGCAACCCCGTCAGCACGTCCGGCGACACGGTCACGCTGTCGATGCGCGGCAGGTTCTCGGCGAGCCGCGTGCCCGTGAGGGCGTGCAGCGTGGCCACGTCCACCTCGCCGTGCACCCGCAGCCAGGCCGCCTGCGCCGCGGCCCGGGCCTCGCCGACCTCCCGGGCCCCCTCGGCCTCGGCCCGCGCGAGCGTGACCGCCCGGGCCGCCTCGGCCTCCGCCAGCTTCACGGACCTGGCGGCTTCCGCCTCCGCCAGCTTCACCGACCTCGCGGCCTCCGCCTCCGCGCGCACCGCGTCGGCCGCCGCGTGCTCCTCCGCCTCGCGCCGCGTGTTGGTGCCCCGCTGCTCGACCAACTGCTCCTCGCGGCGGGCCAGTTCGATCTGGCTGGCCAGCTCGTTCTCGGCGATCGCCCGCTCCCGCTCGACGGCCACCGCCCGCCGCTCGTAGGTGGCCCGGTCGGCCTCCTGCTGGATCTGCTCGCGGGCCGGGGTGCGCAGCGCCCGCTCCACCTCCGGCTCCGGCCGCAGCGCCATCACCCGCACGGCCACCACCTCGATCCCGGTGGCCGGAAGTCGGGGCTCCGTGCCCAGCCCCTCGGCGATCCGCTCCCGGACCGCCGTCACCCCGTCGACCAGCGCCGCCGCCAGCGGGGTGCGGGCCAGCACGGCCAGCGCGTGCTGCTGGGCCGTCTCCGTGAGCAGGGTGCCCAGCTGTTCCAGCGGGGTGCCGCGCCAGACTCCGGTGTCGGGGTCGATCGAGAAGTCGAGGCGGGCGGCCGCCAGCGCCGGGTCGCCGACGCGGTAGGTGACCGTCGCCTGCACCGACACGTCCTGGAAGTCGGCCGTACGGGCGTGGAAGGTCATCGCCAGTTCGCGGTCGTCGACCGGTATCTCGGAGATCGCCGCGGTGAGCGCGCGGAACCAGAAGCTGATGCCCGGCCCGTCGTGCAGCAGCCTGCCGCCCCGGTGGTGTCTGATGTGCGCCGTCGGGGCTCCGCGCAGATGGCGCCGGCCCAGCCGCCGGGTGATGTCGGCCATGAAGTCCCCCACGTGATTTAGAGTCAGCATGACAATAATCGCGCCCGTTCCGCTTGTCGTCAAGGGGACGAGAACAAGAAACGGTCGACCTGGGGGTGAACCCGGTCCGCGATGGTCAGGATGGAGTCATGGGATTCCATGTCGACTCCGAAGCCGGGCGGCTGCGCCGCGTCATCCTGCACCGGCCGGATCTGGAGCTCAAAAGGCTCACCCCCAGCAACAAGGACGCCCTTCTCTTCGACGACCTCCTCTGGGTGCGCCGGGCCAGGGCCGAGCACGACGGTTTCGCGGACGTGCTCCGGGACCGCGGGGTCGCCGTCCATCTCTTCGGCGACCTGCTCACCGAGACGCTGGCCATCCCGGCGGCTCGCACCCTCGTCCTGGACCGGGTCTTCGACGAGAAGGAGTACGGCCCGCTCGCCACCGGCCACCTGCGCGCGGCCTTCGAGGACCTGCCCGCGTCCCAGCTGGCCGAGGCGCTGGTCGGCGGCATGACCAAGCGGGAGTTCCTGGACGGGCACGCGGAGCCCACCTCGGTCCGCTTCCACGTCATGGACCTCGACGACTTCCTCCTGGAGCCGCTCCCCAACCACCTCTTCACCCGGGACACCTCCGCCTGGGTCTACGACGGCGTCTCCATCAACGCCATGCGCTGGCCGGCCCGGCAGCGCGAGACCGTGCACTTCGAGGCGATCTACCGGCACCACCCGCTCTTCCGTGGCGAAACGTTCCACGTCTGGTCGGAGGGGCAGGCCGCCTACCCCTCCACCATCGAGGGCGGCGACGTCCTGGTGATCGGCAGCGGCGCGGTCCTGATCGGGATGAGCGAGCGCACCACCCCGCAGGCCGTGGAGATGCTCGCGCACAAGCTGTTCGAGGCGGGCTCGGCGCAGACGATCGTGGCCCTGGACATGCCGAAGCGGCGCGCCTTCATGCACCTCGACACCGTGATGACGATGGTCGACGGCGACACCTTCACCCAGTACGCCGGGCTCGGCATGCTCCGCTCGTACACCATCGAACCGGGCACCGGCGAGAAGGAGCTCAAGGTCACCGACCATCCGCCGGAGCACATGCATCGCGCGATCGCCGCCGCCCTCGGCCTCAGCGAGATCCGGGTCCTCACCGCCACCCAGGACGTGCACGCGGCCGAGCGCGAGCAGTGGGACGACGGCTGCAACGTCCTCGCCGTCGAACCCGGTGTGGTCGTCGCCTACGAGCGCAACTCCACCACCAACACCCATCTGCGCAAACAGGGCATCGAGGTGATCGAGATCCCGGGCAGCGAGCTGGGCCGGGGGCGGGGCGGTCCGCGCTGTATGAGCTGCCCGGTGGAGCGGGACGCCGTGTGAGACCGGAGCCGTGGAGGACCGAAGCCGGAGCTGCCTGTATAGAAATGTGGAACATCGTATAGACTTCCAAAAGTCTCGCGTCGATCTCTACTGCTGGAGCGCCCCCATGGCGACAGTCCCGACCGCCCTCACCGGCCGCCACTTCCTCAAGGAGCTGGACTTCACCCAGGAGGAGTTCCGCGGGCTGGTCGAGCTGGCCGCCGAGCTGAAGGCGGCCAAGAAGGCCGGGGCCGAGACGCAGTACCTGCGCGGCAGGAACATCGCGCTGGTCTTCGAGAAGACCTCCACCCGCACCCGCTGCGCCTTCGAGGTCGCCGCCGCCGACCAGGGCGCGCACACCACGTACCTGGACCCGGCGGGCTCGCAGATCGGGCACAAGGAGTCGGTGAAGGACACCGCCCGGGTCCTCGGCCGGATGTTCGACGCGATCGAGTACCGCGGGCACAGTCAGGGCGTGGTCGAGGAGCTGGCCGCGTTCGCCGGGGTGCCCGTCTACAACGGGCTCACCGACGAGTGGCACCCCACCCAGATGCTCGCCGACGTGCTCACCATGACCGAGCACAGCGACAAGCCGCTCACCGGCATGGCCTTCGCCTACCTCGGCGACGCCCGCTACAACATGGGCAACTCCTACCTCGTCACCGGCGCCCTGCTCGGCATGGACGTGCGGATCGTGGCGCCCCGGCTGCTGTGGCCGGACGACACGATCGTCGAGCTGGCCCAGCGGCTCGCCGACGCGTCCGGCGCCCGGATCACACTCACCGAGGACGTGAAGGAGGGCGTGCGGGGCGCCGACTTCATCGCCACCGACGTCTGGGTGTCGATGGGCGAGCCCAAGGAGGTCTGGGACGAGCGGATCGCGCTGCTCGGCCCCTACGCCGTGACCATGGACGTGCTGCGAGCCAGCGGCAACGCCGACGTCAAGTTCCTGCACTGCCTCCCGGCCTTCCACGACCTGGGCACCGACGTCGGCCGGGAGATCTACGAGCGCCATGGACTGACCGAGCTGGAGGTCACCGACGAGGTGTTCGAGTCCGAGCACTCGGTCGTCTTCGACGAGGCCGAGAACCGGATGCACACCATCAAGGCGGTACTGGTGGCCACGCTCGGCTGACCGCCGCCGTATCACTCCGCTCTCACCAGGCCTTATTCTGTCCGGCGGCCCGGCGCCACCCCTGCCGCGGCCGCCACGGCGACCGACCCGGATCGCACCCGCACCACCAGAAACGAGCACCACCCGCATGCCCCGCATCAAGTCCCCGCACCTGCTGGTCGCCGAATCCGGCGCCGACCGCGCGGGCCACGGCCTCCGCCGCACCATGGGCCTCTTCCAGCTGATCTGCTTCGGCATCGGCGCGATCGTCGGCACCGGCATCTTCGTCGGGCTCTCCGACTCGGTGGCCCAGGCCGGCCCGGCCGTCGTGATCTCGTTCGTCCTCGCCGCGGTCACCTGCGTCTTCACCGCCCTCTCCTTCGCCGAGCTGGGCGGCGCGATCCCGGTCTCCGGGTCGTCGTACTCCTTCGCCTACGCCGGTCTCGGCGAGTCCACGGCCTTCCTGGTCGGCTGGTGCCTGCTCCTGGAGTACGGCATCTCCATCTCGGCCGTCGCCGTCGGCTGGAGCCAGTACGTCAACGAACTGCTGCACAGCCTCACCGGCCTCCAGCTCCCGCACGCCCTGTCCGCGGGCCCCGGCGACGGCGGGATCGTGAACCTGCCCGCCGTGATCGTCATCGCGATGGCCGCCGTGCTGCTGGTCCGCGGGGTCCGGGAGAGCGCCCGGGCGACCGCCGCGATGGCGGCCGTGAAGCTCGTCATCCTGCTCGCCTTCTGCGTGATCGGCTTCAGCGCGTTCAAGGACGGCAACCTGGTGCCGTTCTCCCCGGCCGGGCTCGGCGGCATCGGCGCGGGCACCACCGCCGCGTTCTTCTCGTACATCGGCTTCGACGCGATCACCACGGCCGGCGAGGAGGCCAAGAACCCGCGCCGGGACATCCCGGTCGCGATCCTGGTCTGCATGGGCGTGGTCACGCTGCTCTACTGCGCGGTCGCGCTGGCCGCGACCGGTGCCATCGGCGGCGACCAGGTGGCGGGGCGTCCCGCGGCCCTCTCCTACGTCGTCAACCAGGTCACCGGGTCCACGATCGGCGGCGGTGTGATCGCCTTCGGCGCGGTCGTCGCCATCGCCTCCGTCGTCCTCGCGGTGATGTACGGCCAGACCCGCATCCTCATGTCCATGTCCCGGGACGGGCTGATCCCGCGCGTCTTCGAGAAGGTCTCCCCGAAGACCGCCACCCCGGTCGCGGGCACCCTCATCGTCGCGGTCGTCTTCGCGCTGCCGGCGGCCTTCGCGTCGCTGGACGCGGTGATGAACCTGTGCACCATCGGCACCCTCGCGATCATGGCCGTGGTGAACATCGCGGTGATCGCCCTGCGCCGCCGCGAACCGGCCCTCGCCCGCACCTTCCGGGTGCCGCTCTACCCGGTCGTGCCGCTGCTGGGCGTCGGGTTCTGCCTGTATCTGATCTACGAGACCGGGTGGACGACCTGGATCCAGTTCGCCGTCTTCCTGGTGGTGGGCCTGCTGGTCTACGTCGGCTACGGGCGCCGGCGCTCCACGCTGGCGCGCGCCGAGGTGATCACGCCGGACGCCACTGACGCGGTACTGCAGGAAGCCTGAACCACACCGCCTTGCCGGACTCGGTGGGGCGGTGCCCGCAGGACGCGCTGAGGGCGCGGATCAGCAGCAGACCCCGCCCGCCCTCCTCCATGGGATCGGGCTCCTCGATCACCGGACGGGTGAGATGGCCGGGCGGCGCCGGGTCCGGGTCGTGCACCTCGACCTTGCAGCCGCCCGGCATCAGCTCGACGACCAGCTCTATCGGCCCCTTGCCGGCGGTGTGCTCGACGGCGTTGGCGACCAGTTCCGCGGTGAGCAGCTCGGCGGTGTCGGGGTCGGCCGCGTGGCCCGCCTTCTCCATCGCCGAACGCACCAGGGCACGGGCGACCGGCACGGCCGCGACGGTGTGCGGCAGCGCGATGCGCCAGGAGGCGGCGGCGGAAGGTGGTTCGTACACGGCGATTCCGTTCATGGAGCAGGCGATCACTGCTTGTCCTGCTTTCAACTGTAGGAATGGTACGGGTCCCGTCCCGACGCCCTTCGGCGGGCCCCGGGCGGGACCTTCGTCCCGACAACAGGCTGCTTACCCCGGCCGGCGGGCCGTCTTTCACGGCCGCCCGCTCTGTTACCGCCTTATTGACACGCCGTGACCTTGTGACCGTCCCGAACGCGCAGAGCCCCCGGCACCCGCCGGGGGCTCTGCGACCGAAGAGGGGATCAGACGAAGTCGACCATTCCCGCGGTCAGCGTCGCGCCGTCCGCCGGATCGATCAGGATGAACGCGCCGGTGCGCCGGGAGACCGCGTACGCGTCCAGCGGCAGCGGCTCGGCGCTGCGCAGGGTGATCCGGCCCAGGTCGTTGGCGGTGAGCTCGGCCGCGCCCGCCAGCTCCCGGACGATCGCCTTGACGGTCCGGGTGGTGTGCTTGAGCAGCACCCGGTCGCCGACCCTGAGCGGCCGGTCGGCCAGATGGCACACGGCCGCCGTGACGTCCTGGGTGAGCACGGGCACCTCAGGGCCGGCGGTGATCATGTCGCCGCGGGACACATCGCGCTGGTCGGCCAGGCGCACCCCGACCGACTGCGGGGCGTGCGCGGCCCCGACCGCGGTGCCGAGCACGTCGATCGCGGCGATCTCGGAGGTCTCCCCGGACGGGTGGACGGTGACCCGGTCGCCGACCCGCAGCGAACCGGAGACCAGCTGGCCCGCGTAGTGACGGATGTCACCGTGCCGGATCACATACTGGACCGGGAACCGGGCCGGGGCGTCGGCCGCGTCCGCGGCGACCGGGACGCTCTCCAGGAACTCCAGCAGGGCCGGGCCGCCGTACCAGTCCATGACCGCGGACCGGTCGACGACGTTGTCGCCGACCAGCGCGGAGACCGGGATCGCGGTGACCTCCGGAAGGCCCAGCTCGGCGGTCTGCGCGGTGAAGTCGGCGACGATCCGCTCGAACTCGGCCCGCTCGTAGCCGACCAGGTCCATCTTGTTGACCGCGAGGACGACATGCGGGACCCGGAGCAGGGCGGCCACGGCCGCGTGCCGGCGGGTCTGCTCGAGGACCCCGTTGCGGGCGTCGACCAGGATGATCGCCAGCTCGGCGGTGGAGGCGCCGGTGACCATGTTCCGGGTGTACTGCACATGCCCCGGGGTGTCGGCCAGGATGAACCGGCGCTTCGGGGTGGCGAAGTAGCGGTAGGCCACGTCGATGGTGATGCCCTGCTCGCGCTCGGCGCGCAGCCCGTCGGTGAGGAGGGCCAGGTCGGGGGCGTCCTTGCCGCGGCTGAGCGAGGCCTGCTCCACGGCTTCCAGCTGGTCGGTGAGGACCGACTTGGAGTCGTGCAGCAGCCGTCCGACGAGGGTGGACTTGCCGTCGTCGACCGAGCCGGCGGTCGCGAAACGCAGGGTGTCGATGGTCGGGCCGGCCATGCCGGTGCTCGTGCTGGTCATGCCTAGAAGTACCCCTCGCGCTTGCGGTCTTCCATCGCGGCCTCGGAGAGCTTGTCGTCGGCCCGGGTGGCGCCGCGCTCGGTGAGCCGCGAGGCGGCGATCTCGGCGATCACCTTCTCGATGCCGTCGGCGTCGGAGTCCACCGCGCCCGTGCAGGACATGTCGCCGACGGTCCGGTAGCGCACCCGGCGCTTCTCGACGGTCTCGTTCTCGCGGGGGCCGCCCCACTCACCCGCCGTCAGCCACATCCCGCCCCGCCGGAACACCTCGCGCTCGTGCGCGAAGTAGATCTGCGGCAGCTCGATGCCCTCGCGGGCGATGTACTGCCAGACGTCCAGCTCGGTCCAGTTGGAGAGCGGGAAGACCCGGACGTGCTCGCCGGGGGCGTGCCGCCCGTTGTAGAGGTTCCACAGCTCGGGGCGCTGGCGGCGTGGGTCCCACTGCGAGAACTCGTCCCGCAGCGAGAACACCCGCTCCTTGGCGCGGGCCTTCTCCTCGTCCCGGCGGCCGCCGCCGAACACCGCGTCGAACTTCTCGCTCTGGATCTTCTCCGTCAGCGGTAGCGTCTGCAGCGGGTTACGGGTGCCGTCCAGGCGCTCCTTGAGCACACCCCGGTCGATGTAGTCCTGTACGGAGGCCACATGGAGGCGCAGCCCATGTGCGGCCACCACACGGTCCCGGTACTCAAGGACCTCGGAGAAGTTGTGTCCGGTGTCCACGTGCAGCAGGGAGAAGGGGACCGGCGCGGGCGCGAACGCCTTGAGCGCCAGATGCAGCATGACGATGGAGTCCTTGCCGCCGGAGAACAGGATCACCGGCCGTTCGAACTCGCCCGCCACCTCGCGGAAGATGTGGACCGCCTCGGACTCCAGCGCGTCCAGGTGGGACAGGGTGAAGGTGCTCATGCCAGCCCCCGCTCCACCAGCAGCGCGTGCACCGCGTCCGCCGACTCCTGCGGGGTCTGGTTCTGGGTGAGCAGCACCAGCGCCGGGTCGGCGGGCGGCTCGTACGGGTCGTCGACACCGGTCAGCCCGGTCATCTCGCCCGCGGCCTGCCTGGCGTACAGGCCCTTCACGTCCCGCTCGCTGCACACCTCGACCGGGGTCGCGACATGCACCTCCAGGTACGGCGTGCCGCTCTTCTCGTGCCGGTTGCGGACCGCCTCGCGGCTGTCGGCGTAGGGGGCGATGACCGGGACGACGGAGAGCACGCCGTTGCGGGCCAGTACCTCGGAGACCAGCCCGATGCGCTGCACGTTGGTGTTGCGGTCCGCCCGGGAGAAGCCGAGGCCGGCCGAGAGGAAGCGGCGTATCTCGTCGCCGTCGAGGACCTCCACGCGGTGTCCCTGGGCTTTGAGCCGATCGCCCAGGAGCCGGGCGATCGTCGTCTTGCCCGCGCTCGGCAACCCCGTCAGCCAGACCGTGGCCCCCTGAGCCCTTGGCGTGGTGGTCATGCGCAACAGACCTCTTCCCTACCTACTCAAACTCGCGTACGACCCGTCGAAGAGTAGGTAAGAAGTCTGAGAGGAGTGGTTAAGGAAGCTGAGGTTTAGCTGAGTGACTCTTGGTACGCAAGAGGTCACGGGGCCGTGCAATGAACATTTCACAATCGGCGATCTGCTCACCGGTCCGTTCACAGGCCGGCGAAGGCGCCGCCCGGGTCCCGCAGCCGCTGGTGCAACGCCCGGAAGACGGCGGCCGAACGGGTGCCCGGCCAGTCGGCGGGCAGCAGGCTCGTCGGCAGTCCGGGGTCGGTGTACGGCAGATGGCGCCAGGAGTCCAGGGCGAGGAGATAGTCGTGGTAGGCGTCCTCGGGCGGGGTGTCCGTCCGGTGCTCCCAGTCGCGCAGCACCGGCTCGTGGTCGTCGAGGAACTGCTCGTGGGCCTTGGCGATCGCTGTCAGATCCCACCAACGGGCGACCGCCTCGGTGGTGGGCGCGAACCCGAGATGGTCGCCGCGGAAGAAGTCCACGTACGGATCGAGGCCGAGCCGGTGCAGGGTGTGCCGGGTCTCCTCGAACAGCCGGGCCGGGGCGATCCACACCCCGGGGGCGGCCGTGCCGAAGCCGAGTCCGGCGAGCCGGGACCGCAGCACGTGCCGCTTCTGCCGTTCCGACTCGGGCACCGAGAACACCGCGAGCACCCAGCCCGCGTCCTCCGGCGGCGCCGCCGCGTACACCCGGCGGTCGCCGTCGTCCAGCAACTGGCGGGCCTCGGCGGAGAGTTCATAGCCGGCGGCGCCCTGTGCGGTGCGGGCCGGGGCCAGCAGACCGCGGCGTTTCAGCCGGGACACCGACGACCGTACGGAGGGCGCGTCCACGCCGACGGCGGCCAGCAGCCGGATCAGCTCGGCGACGGGCACCGGGCCGGGCAGGAAGCGACCGTACGCGCCGTAGAGCGTGACGATGAGGGACCTCGGGGCGTGTTGCTCGGACACGTTGATCATTTTAGGTCCCCGGCATCGCTGCTGGTCACCTCAGGTACGCGCCTGAATGTGAGTCAGGATTCCGGGAGGCGTGTCGAAGGGGCCGGGGGAGGGGGCCTGCGGGGCCTCCGCGGCGCCGCCGATGAGCGATGCGGGCCCCGTCCGCGCCGGGTTCAGGCGGCGACGGCGAGCCGGCCGGCCGGGCCGCGGTGCGGCTCGGTCACGCTGCCGTCGGGGTGCAGCTCGCCCGTGTCGTCGAAGACGATCGCCCCGTCGCACAACAGGGTCCAGCCCTGCTCGGGGTGGGCGGCGACGATGTGCGGGAGGCCGCGGTCGGCCGTCGCGCTCGGGAACTGGTGGGAACACATGGCGCACCTCCACGGGTCTGCCTCCGGCACGGTCGCCGACCGGCATGACCAGACCATGCTCCCGTCGTGAACGCCGCGGAACCTCCTGCCGCGACCTGTGACAACACACGGACAACTCCCGGACGCTCCCACGACGACCGCCGCACGTCCGCGACGCGACCGGCGTCTTCGGCGTGGCGGGACGCGCCACCGAAGGAGTGACGGTCACGCTTCCCGGGCCGGGCGCCCGGTATCCAGGGCATGCCCCACCCCACGACCTGGGAAGGATGTCATGTCCCTACGCCCCGCCCTCTCCGCGGCCCTCGGCTCCGCAGCCCTGCTCTGCGCTGCCGCCGCCCCCGCGACCGCCGCCCCCGCCGCCCCATCAGAGTCCGTGACCGTCGATCCCACCGGCCGTCTTGCCGACGACGGCACGGTCACCCTCTCCGGTACCTACACCTGCACCGACGCCACGGGCCCGGTGTTCGTCAGCTCGTCGGTCAGCCAGGACTCGCCGAACTACCGCCACGGCATCGGCGGCACCATGGCCGTGTGCGACGGCGCCAAGCACCACTGGGAGAACACCGGCAAGGTGACCTCGGAGAAGCTGAAGACCGGTGCGGCCCATGTCGAGGCCACGATCATGGAACTGCGCCCCCAGGGCGGCCTGCCGCTGCCCTCGTTCCACGCCGTCCAGCAGCAGGACGTCACCCTCAAGAAGGGCTGAGGCGCGTTCCCGGCGGCCCGGGCGGCCAGGTCGTGCTCGGTGTCGACCCCGGCCGAGGCCCGGGAGTCGGCCCCGTTGGAGGCGCCCACGACGGGCGACCGTCGGGTAGGGCCCGGCTGGGCGCTC
>NZ_JBICZJ010000008.1:0-145563 GCF_043201895.1 Streptomyces sp. NPDC048254 | reverse complement strand
CCCCGCCCCGCCCGCCCCCCCCCGCCCCCCCCCCCCCCCCCCCCCCCCGCCCCCCCCCCCCCCGCGCCGGGCGGCCCCCGGCCCCCCCCCCGCCCCCCCCCCCCCCCCCCCCCCCCCCCCCCCCCCGCCGGGTGGTGCGGGACACGGATCACCGGGTCAGCAGCTTCCGCAGCGCGGACGTGATCTCGTCCGGTGCCTCCTCCGCCATGAAGTGCCCGCAGTCCACCGTGCGGTGCTCCAGGTCCGGTGCCCAGGCCCGCCACAACGCGGCCGCGTCGTAGCCGAGAGCGGCGCCCCAGTCCTGCTGGAGCACGGTCACCGGCATGCCCAGCACGTTCCCGGCGGCCCGGTCGGCCAGGTCGTGCTCGGTGTCGACACCGGCCGAGGCCCGGTAGTCGGCCACGATCGAGGGCACCGCCGCCCGGCAGGCCGCGAGATAGGCGGCGCGGACATCGGCGGGGATCGCCGAGGGGTCGCGGGTCCACAGGTCGAGGAAGTGACCGAAGAAGAGGTCAGGGGCCGCGCCGATCAACTGCTCGGGCAGGCCCGGGGGCTGGGCCATCAGGTAGAGGTGGAAGGCGACGGCGGCGGAGCTGCCGTGCAGTACCTCCCACATGTCCAGGGTGGGCAGTACGTCGAGGAGGGCCAGGTGCGTGACGGCGTCCGGGTGGTCCAGGCCGGCCCGGAACGCCACCAGCGCGCCCCGGTCGTGCCCGGCCAGCGCGAAGCTCTCGTGGCCGAGGGCCCGCGCCAGCGCCACGACGTCGGCCGCCATGGTCCGCTTCGCGTACGACAGCCCGTCCGGGTCGGCCGGCTTGTCGCTGGCGCCGTAGCCGCGCAGGTCGGGACAGATCACGGTGTGATCGGAGGCGAGGCCGGCGGCCACCTGCCGCCACATCAGATGGGTCTGCGGAAAGCCGTGCAGCAGGACGACCGGGCGGCCGGCACCGCCGACGGCCACGTGCAGGGAGACGCCGTCGGCGACCGGGACACGGTGTGCTGTGAAACCGGGGATGTTCATGAGCCGACACTCCCGCGCGCGAATCAGCAGCCGATCAGCATCTGCCGTGGGGCGGGATCTACCGTTGGGCGGGTGAGGACGGAGCAGGTCGACTTCGGGGTGCTCGGGACCGTGACGGCCGAGCGTGCCGGTGGCCCGCTCGCCCTGAAGGGCCCCCGGCACCGTGCCGTACTGGCCCGGCTGATCGTGGCCCGCAGAAGGGTCGTGCCGGTGGCCCGCCTGGTCGCCGACCTCTGGGACGAGCCGCCGCCCACCGCCGTCGGCTCCGTCCGCACCTTCGTCAACGACCTGCGCCGCGCCCTCGAACCCGACCGTCCGCCCCGCACCCCGGCCCGGCTGCTCGTCACCGACGGCCCCGGCTACGCGCTGCGCGCGGAAGCCGTGGACGCCTGGCGGTTCGAGACGGCCGTGGAAACCGCCGTACAGGAGGAGCCCGCCCAGGCCGCTCGGCGACTCCGGGAGGCGCTGGAGCTGTGGCGGGGCCCGGCCTACGCCGAGTTCGCCGACGAGGAGTGGTGCGGGGGCGAGCGGGCCCGGCTGGCCGAGCTGCGGCTGCGGGCGGTCGAGCAGCGGGCCGAGGCGCTGCTGGCCGGGGGCCGGGCGGCCGAGGCGGTGCCCGATCTGGACGCCCACCTCACCGGCCACCCGTGGCGCGAGGAGGGCTGGCGGCTGCTGGCGCTCGCCCTCTACCGGACCGGCCGCCAGGGCGACGCCCTCGCGGTGCTGCGCCGGGCCCGCGCGACCCTCGCCGACCAGCTGGGCCTCGACCCCGGCCCGGCGCTGCGGCGGCTGGAGGCCGGCATCCTCGCGCAGGACCCCGCCCTGGACGAGGAGCGGGAGGCCGCGGCGGCCCGGGTGTGGTCCCGGGCGGCCGAGGCGTACGACCGTACCGTCGCCGCGAGTGCCCGGGCCCGGCTCGAATCGACCGTCGGCCTGCTGCGCACCCTCGCGGTGACCGGATCCGGCGGGCTGGCCGCCGCCCGCGAACACCGTCTCGCGGCGATCACCGCGGCCGAGGAGTCCGGCGACCCGGAACTGACCGCACGGGTCATCGGCACCTACGACGTCCCGGCGATCTGGACCCGCTCCGACGACCCGGCGGACGCCCGCCGCGTGGTCGAGGCCGCCGAACGCGCGCTGGCCCGGCTGCCCGCGACCCCGGCCCAGGACACCGCCCGGTGCCGGCTGCTGGCCACGGTCGCCCTGGAGTCACGCGGCACCCGATCGGCCCGTGCCGCCGAGGCCGCCGCCGGGGCGGAGCGCCTGGCCCGCCGCCTGGACGATCCGGCGCTGCTCGCCTTCGCCCTCAACGGCGTCTTCATGCAGTCCTGCACCCGGGCCGGCCTCGCCCCGCGCCGCGACGCCCTCGGCACCGAACTGGTCGCCCTGGCCACCCGGCACGGCCTGGTCACCTACGAGGTGCTCGGCCATCTGATCCGGGTGCAGGCCCGCGCGGCTCTCGCCGACCTCACCACCGCCGACGCACACGCCGAGGCGGCCGACCGGCTGGCCCACCGCCATGAACTCCCGCTGGTCGGCGTGTTCACGGACGGCTACCGGGCGCTGCGGCTGGCCGCGACCGGGCAGCCGCAGCGCGCCGAGGCCGCCTACCGGGAGGTCGACCGGCTGCTGGACGGGCCCGGCATGCCCGGAGTGCGCGCCGGGCTGCTCCCGCTCGCGCTCCTCTGTCTCCGGTTGGCCGGGCGGCCGTACGGCATCCGCGCGGCCCTGGACCCGGCCGCCGACTGGGGGCCGTATCTCCCCTGGATCCGCCCAGGGTTCGCCCTCGCCGCCGGCGACGAGAAGACGGCCCGCGAAGCGCTGCGCGCGCTGCCCGAGCCTCCTGCCGACCTGGTGCAGGAGGCGCTGTGGTGTGTCGTGGCGGCCGTCGCCCTGGAACTCGGCGACCGCCGGGCCCTGCGCCGCTGCCAGGACCGGCTGCGCCCGGCCGCCGGCCAACTCGCCGGCGCGGGCAGCGGGTTGCTGACGGCCGGACCGGTCGACGCCTGGCTGACGGCGATCCAGGAAGCGCTGCGCTAGGCGGCCCGCCGGTTGTTCACCGTGGACTGCACACCGTCCGCGGCGCGGCTCTGCTGGGGGTGCCCTGGGCGTCCTGCACGCGCTGGACGTCCCGCAGGAGGCCCGGGACGGCGGGGTCCTGGCCGGCCGCGACCCTGGCGATGGTCTGCAGGACGGCCTCGTAGAAGGCGTCCCGTACGGCGGGTGCCATGACGTCCGAGGCGTCCAGGCAGCGCGGGCCCTGGCGGAGCCGCGTGGCGATCTTGTGTTCCACCTCGTGGTTCCGCGGAGTCACCTGCCGGTTCGCCGAGAAGAAGTCCGCCGAGCGGGCCCACTCCTGCTGGCCCTCCTTGGAAGCCAGCCGCCGGACCAGCTCACGGGCCTCGGAACGGCCGCTGAACAGTGCCGCGAAGTCCCCGGTGACCTCGTGGGCCCGGACCTGGCCGCCGCCGGGCAGCAGCGGAGCGGAGTCCGACAGGTCCGCGTGCGGCGCCTCGCCCTTGTAGAACGAGCGCGCGAACGACCCCTGGTGCTCCAGACCGCATCCGCCCCAGCCGTCGAACAGCAGCCCGTCGCTGTCCGGAGCGCCGCGGTGGTCGGTGAGCAGGGCGTGCCGGGCCCTCGTCCGGTCCTGCCCGAGCAGACCGGCCCAGGCCTGCCAGGCGGAGCGCACCGCGGTGCTCCGCCACCACTGCGTGTCGCCGGTGCCCAGCGCCCACTTCTCGTAGACGGCCGGACCCGCCCGTTGCAGCACGAGGTCCTCGATCCAGTCGGTGCCGGGCCAGCCGGAGGCGCCGTCGTCCCCCATGCCGATGCACCAACTCCGCAGCGGCGCGGGCGAGTCGGCGGGCTTCTCGCCCTGGCGGTACCAGACGATGCTCTTCAGGTCCGCCTTGACCGGGACCCAGTACACGGACGAGGAGACGGTGCCCGTCGCGTTCCACGGCGCACCGTACTGCCGCGGGTCGTAGAGCCCGTTCAGCGGTTTGAGGCGGTTCTGGTCGGCGTACTCGGCGAGTTCGCCGATGCCCGGCATGATCACGATGTCCGGGGGCTCACCCGACTGCACCTTGGAGAGCAGCACCTCGCGCTGGGCGGCGGTGCCCTGGTAGCGGAAGGGGATGCCGAAGTCCCGTAACACGGCCTCGAACTGCTCCGCCTGCTCCCCGGTCCAGGTCCCCAGGATGGTCACCGGCTCCCTGTCGTCGTGCCGTGCCCAGACCACCACCAGCCCGCCGGCCGCGATCAGCAGCAGGACCACGAGCACGACCAGCACCTTGAACCGCCGGGTCACCGCCGCCTCCAGTAGTCGCTGTCGAGCCGGAGCCCGAGGCCCAGCGCGGGCAGGACGAGGACCAGCAGGCCGCCGACGACCGTGCCCCGGTACATCCGGTCGGTCCAGCCGCCGTCGGTGAGTTCCTGCCGGACCTCCTCCGACTTCTGCGCGACGCTCTGCTGCGCCTCGGCCAGCCCCGGGCCGGTGTGCCGGGCCCGGGACACGTCGGTGATCTGCCCGAGGTCGCCGAGCGCCCTGTCCAGGCGGTCCTCGGTGGCGGTGGTCGTCAGCAGCGGGAACACCGCGAGCAGCGCGGTGAGGACGAAGGCCGCGAGCAGATAAGGGTTCCAGTCGCGGCCGCACCGGTCGCGCAGCACGAACAGCGCCGAGAGCAGGGTCAACGCCATCGCGGCCAGCGCGAGTTCGGCGAACCACCAGCCGGCCCGCTGCCACTGCCCCATGGTGGCCGTGGCCTCGGCGTGCCGCAGCTGGACCTTTTGCAGTGCGTCGAGCCGGGGGGCGAGCCCGACCGTGCTGCGGGTGAGCAGCGAGTCCGCCTCGTCGAGTTTCTGCTCCCGCATCAGCGGCTGGTCGCGGTACATGGACGTACCGAGGTTGAGCGAGTTGCCGTAGGTGGCGAGCAGACCGTTGACCGTGCCGAGGTCCTGGTCCGTGCGGTCGGCGATCCGGGACAGGCCCTGGTCGGCGGCGGAGAGCTGGGACCGGTAGGCCTCGCCCGAGCCCGCCACGTCGACGAGGTGCGTCGTCACCAGGGCGTGGGCCTCCTGGTCGGCCCGCAGCGCCGCCAGCCGGGCGGCGGCGAGCCCCTGCACGGCGGGCGCCTCACGGGCGGCGAGGGCCGCGGCGCCGCGCTGGGTCCCCCGGTAGGAGAAGAACAGGGCCGTCGCGGCCACGGCGGCACACAGGAACAGCACCAGCAGATGCGTCTCCAGCAGCCGGCGGGTCCGCCGGCTGCTCAGCCGCCCGCGCCAGAACGCGGCGGGGGAGTACCCCCGCAGGAAGGCCGTCCGTACGGTCGTCACAGCAGCTTCTCCCCGCAGACGATGCAGTAACGGGCCTCGCTCCCGGCGCGGTTGCCGCAGGTGCCGCAGCGCGGGCCGGGCGGTGCGTCGACGGCGCCGGCCATCGGCGCGCCCGGATGGGAGCCGGCCCGCAGGATCATCGGGCCGAGGGCGCCGGCGTCGACGGCGCGCAGCCGGATCCGCCCCGAGTCCGCGTCCTCGATGTCGGCGACCGTACGGATCTCGTCCAGCACCCAGTCCGTGCCGAACCGCGCGGCCAGCTGGGCCGCCTGCGCCAGGCACTCCTGGGCGGTTTCGGGCCGGTGCTCCTGGAGCGCGGTGAGCCCCTCGCGCAGCGCGCCGCGCATCCGGGCGGTGGCGTTCAGGCTGCGCACGCTGCCGCCGCCCGCCGTCGGGGTGGGCGGCTCGGACTGCCCGGGGAGGTGCCAGCGGGCGACCACCGGCGCGTGCACGCCGTTCACGGAGACCATGGCGAACTGCAACTCGGTCTCCAGCGGGTCGTCGTCGGCGTTGGCGACCAGGGTGAGCAGATAGTCGCGGCTGCCCTGCTCCCACTGGTGGGTGGGGAAGCTCCAGCAGTGCGGCCGCCCGGACCGGGGCAGCCCGACGAGGCGGTGCGGCCGGGGCGCCTTCTCGCTGAGCGAGACCTGGCGCACCGAGGGCCGCAGGGTCACCTCGATCGGCAGCTGGGACGTGCGCACCCGGCGCAGCCGCGCGATGGCGTCGGTGACCGCCCGGCCGAGACCCTCGTCCACGAACTGGGCGGTGCCGTGCAGCCGTTCGGCGAGCGTCAGCAGCGGATCGGGGGTCCAGTCGGCGCCCACCGCGAACACGTCGCAGGTGAACTGCCCGGCGCAGGCGTCCAGTTCCTCCTCCAGACGGGTCTCGCCCGCGGCGCTGCTGCCGTCGGTGATCAGCACCAGATGCCGTACGGACAGCGGGCGGCCGGCGAGCAGGGCCCGGGCCCCGGCCGCCCAGGAGGCGTACCCGGCCGGGCGCGGCCCGTCCCGGTGCAGCGGCAGCGAGCCGGTGGCGAACGCGGCCCGGCGCCGCTGGTTCTGGTCGGCGACGGCCCACTCGTCGTCGCCGAGCGGATAGCACCGGACCGGCTCGGGGCCGCCGCCGAGCACGGCGAAGGAGATCCGGTCGGGCAGGGCGCGCAGTGCCGCCGGCAGGGCGTGCCGTACGGCCGCCCGGTTGGGCTCGGCGACGTCCACCGCGATGATCACGGCGAGTTCGACCGCGGGCAGGTCGGTGGGGGCGCCGTCGGCGTCCACGTCGACCCGCAGATGGGCCTCGATCTTCGCGCTGCGGTGCGGGCGCAGCTCGCCGTCGAGATCGACGTGGAGCCGGATGCCCGGCTGCGACGGCCGGGTGTGGCTGCTCATGTCCTACGTCACCGCTCCTTCCCTTCGTCGCCGCGGGCACCGCGTGGCCGGTGCTGTGCGGGTGCGTCGTGCCGTGCGGTTGGGTCGTGCTGGGCGTTTCCGCCGTGCCGTGCCGTGCCGTGCCGTGCCGTGCCGTGCCTCTGCGTCCTGTCGTTCGGTCAGATCCGGGTCTGTGGCCGTACCGCGTGCAGGAGGTCCACGAGGTGTTCGTGGGTGGTGGCCGACTCCCGGTGCCGGGCGGCGAGTTGCCGGTAGAGCGACTCCATCCGCCTGCGCTGCTCGCGCTCCGGCGGGGTCAGGCGTCTCAGCCGGCGGGCGTCGAGCCGGCCGGCGCCCGCGCCCGGAGCGGCGGCCCGGTCGCTCTGGTGGTGCAGCGCGTCCAGTTTCCATTCGTGCAGCTCGGTCCTGAGCCGCAGCGCCTCGTCCTCGGACAGGCTCGGCTCGCCGGCGCCCGGGCCGCGGCCCACCAGGCCGGGCAGTTCGGCCAGCGCCGCGTCGACCTCGGCGGGCGCCGGCAGCACATCGAAGTTCTTCGGCGAGGGACCGACGTCCCCGGGCAGCCGCGCCGCGCGGATCCGGAGCGAGGCGATCCGGGCGACGGTGTGGTCCAGGGTGCCGGGCCCCACCCGGCCGAGCACGTCGAGGGCGGCACGCCGGTCGCCCGCGCGCAGCGCCAGCCGGGCCAGCCCCAGCGCGGCGCCGCCGTGCGCGGGGTTGCGGGCGAACACCGCCTCGTACAGCTCCCTGGCGGTGGGCCCGGTGCCTTGGTCGCCGAGCCGCTCCCCGCAGTAGGCGAGGGCCAGCTTGGGGGCGTACTCGCCGGGCAGTTCGAGGTGGCACCGCAGGAAGTGGGCCTGGGCATCGGCGACCTGCTGGGGGGTGTCGTGGAGACCGGCGTGGCGCAGGGCGAGCAGTGCGCGGTGCCACTCCAGCCGCCACCGGCGCACCGCGGACGGCCCGGGGATGGAGTCGGCGGTGTCGAGCTCCACCTGGGCCAGCTCCAGGTCCTCCGTGGTGTTCCGGCCCAGCAGGACACGCACGTTGTGCAGGCAGATCTCCACCGAGGCCGGCTTCTCGTCCTCCTGGTCCAGGAGCAGTCCGGGGTCGTAACCGCTGCTCACCTCGAACCGCGCGGTCTGCGGGTCGCCCGGATAGCGCCGCGGCACCGGCAGACAGCCGGCGATCTCGGTCGGCGTGGGGGCGCCGAGGTCGAGGGCGGGGGCCACGGGCGGCTCGTACCGGTCGCGACGGGGCCGCTCCAGCCAGTGTTCGATGCCCGGCACCGTGCCGAGCCGGGCGCCGAGCAGCTGCGGGGACGGGCGGAAGTAGTCGGAGGGCTCGGGCGGGTCGCTCTTGCCGCGCAGGGCCCGGATCTCCCGCAGCGCGCCCCGCAGCTGGCCGGCCATCTCGCGGGCGTCGGCGAAGCGCAGGCCGGGGTCGGTCCGCACGGCGCGGTCGACGACCTGCCAGAAGGAGCCGGTGCCGAGGCCGGGCACCTCGTCGACGGCCCAGTGCGCGAGTTCCCGCAGGGTGACGCCGACGGTGTGCAGGTCGTGGGCGACGGTGGGCATTCCGGAGAACGCGGTCTCGGGCGCCATGTACTCGCCGGTGACATGGGCGGGCGGCCGGCTCTGGCCCTCCTCGCGCATCCCGCCGAGGTCGATGACCTTGACGCCGTTCCCGTGGTGCACGACGTTCGAGGGCTTCATGTCCCCGTAGACGAAGACCCGTTCGCCGCCGGCGTGCAGATGCACCAGGGCTTCGAGGATCTGGCAGCCGTACGCCGCCACGTGTTCGATGTCGAGGACCGACTCGCCGCGCCGGGTCTCCTCGGCGACGCCCTCCAGGGTGCCGTCTCCGACGTCGTCCATGACGATGTAGCCGCCGGTGATCTCCCCGGTGCCGTCGCCGCGGGCGACGAAGTCGCGGATCTGGACGATGCGCGGGTGGCGCATGGCGACCAGGTTGCGGCGCTCCACGTCGGCGAGCCGGGCCCCGTCGTGCTCGTACCGGTTGAGCAGGCCCTTGACGGCGACGACGTCCCCGAGATGGGTGTCCTCGGCGAGGTAGACCCAGCCCTGGCCGCCGTGTGCGATGGGCCCCATGATCCGGTACTGGTCACGCAGCAACTCGCCCTCGGTGAGCTCCGGTTCGTACGAGTACCGCTCGCCGCACGCCGGGCAGTACCCCGTGATGGGCACCGGGCCCTGCGTGTAGGGCGGGGCGAAGGTGATGCCGCAGTCAGCGGCCGAGCAGCCCATGCGGACGCGCAGCGGCGTCTTCGCACGGAGCAGGCGTGCCTGGGCGGGGCGGGGTGCGCGGTCGGGGAGCGTGAGGAGGTCGCGGGGGCCGAGGTCCCGCGGGTCCCCGGGCAGGGCGGGCAGTCCGGGGCCCTGCTCCGCGCGGCCGCACTGGTCGCACCAGCCGGTGGGCAGTACGGAGCCCTGGCAGCGGGATCCGTCGAAGTTCCGGTGCGGGCAGCCGGTCATCCTTCCGTCGCCCTCCCTCGCGGCTCGGTCCGGGCGGCGCCCCGCATCACCGGCCTCCCTGGCGGTCCAGGTCGGCGCGCAGGGTTCTGAGCAGTACGCGCAGCCGGGTGAGCTGCTGCTGCGGGTCCTGTAACGCGGCGATCCGGCGGAGTTCGGTCCGGCGCAGGTCGGCGGTCTCGGTGACGGAGTCGAGGGAGGCGCTGTCGACGACGTCGCGGCGGATCGCGTTGCCGAACTCGGCGAGCTGCAGCCGTCCGAGCAGCGTGTCCGCGTGGCCGAGGAGCGCGGGCCGTAGCAGGTCGTCGCGGGCCGTGTTCCAGCCGGTGCCGCCCTCGTGGCGGAAGACCAGCAGCAGCCGGAAGCCCCATTCCCGTAACCGGCCCAGGAGTTCGAGCAGAGGACCGGGCCGGGGTTCCTCGTCGAGGCCGTCGACCACGACCGTCACGGGCCGGGCGGGTGTGGGGGCCGCGCCCGTGGGCCGGCGCGCGGTGCCGAGCAGCCAGTCCCAGTACGCGAGGTACTCGCCGACCGGGAAGGAGCTGCGGCCCAGCGCGTGGTCGGCGAGGTGCGGTCTGCTGTCGCCGCCGCGATGGACGAGGTCGGCGCGGTGCAGCAGATGGCGCAGCGAGCGGTCCTTGCCGCTGCCCGGGGGCACCACGGTGATCTTCACCGGGTCCTCGTCCGGATCGTCGTACCACCGGCCCAGCCGCTCCTCGAAGGAGTGGTCCCAGGCGTCCGGACTGCTCAACTCCTTGACGATGGGCGTGAGTTCGGCGATGCGGTCGACCGGGATCAGATACGAGAAGGCGAGCCGGTTCTGCTCGGGCAGCAGTTCTCCCATGTCCCCGCGCCAGCTGACGACCAGGCCGACCACCCGGGCCGGACGGCCCTGACGCGGCTGGGTGCACACGGCGGCGCCGCTGAACCCGGCGCGCACCACATCCGCCTTGGTGACGGCGTCGAGCTGCACCCGCTCGCCGCTGGCGCCGCCGATGCGGCCCCACAGGCTCATGCCGTCGTCGAAGCCCTCCGCGTACCCGGTCGCGTACACCTCCATGCCGGCCCTGAGCCCCGCTTCCAGCGGAGCCGGACGCGCCCGGGGACGCGGGCTGTCCAGCCGTAACACGGCGACGTCCTCGCCGTGTTCGCCCTCCGGGAGCCAGCCACCTGCCATGACCCGGGCGGCCACCGGCTCCAGCGCGCTGTTCTCGGCGAACTCCAGCCACATCACGGCATCCGGGCGGCGCACCACGTGCGCGCAGGTCAGCGCCGTGTGCTGGTCGACGAGTACACCGGCCCCGCAGACGGGACCGTGCGCGTCCTCGCGTCGCAGCCTGAGTCTCCAGTCCGCACGCAGTTCCCCCATGCTGTCCCACACTACGCGCGGGGCCTCGCCCGTCCCTAGACTTGTGACCAGGTTGGATCGGTCGATCAACGGAAGCCGGCGGTGAGTCGCCATGGGGGATCCGGCACCGATCGGCCTCGCGGAGGCCATCGGCACGGTGCGCGCGGAGCCGGCCCGGGCCCAGGCCGAGAGCGCCGAGAGCGACTGGCGGTTCCCTCTCTCGCGGGGGTGAGGGACGCCCGTTCGGGGACGTCGATGACGGCCGGACGCCGTGCGCACAATGGCTCGCGTATGCGGGCACCGCACGAGTGAGGCCACAAGATGACGTCGCAAGTGGCAGAGAGAGACGAAACTCCCTGCTCGTTCATCGAAGTCGACTCCCCCTCCTTCCGTTTCGACGACCACCGTCTGCGTCTGGCGCGCACCGAGGGCCGGCTCCTGGACAGCATGTACGGTCCCGTCGTCTGCGATCACGCGACGGTCGGCCGGCTGTTGCGGCAGCCGACCCTGGTGCCGGGCCGGATCGCTGGTGGCAGTCGAAGGAGCAGTACGACACCCCGACCTACCGGGAACACTGCCGCGAGCTCGCACGGGCGGTCGTGGACGAGCTGGCCGCGGACCCGTCGGCCGCCGGCACCGAGGTGGTCGTGATCGGAATCGACGGCAGCCCCTCCAGCGGGATCGACCTGGTCACGAGCGCCCCCGGCTGGCGCGGCGAGCCGGGGCGGTCCGACGCGTGGACGGTGGTCCCCGGCCGTGGAGTGTGGATCGAGGAGCTGGAGGCCGAGATCCGCTCCCGCGGACTGCGGCCACCGCGCGTGATCGGCGTCGGGATGGACCTGCCCGGCGCGACACCGGACTCGCTGCGGCGCGACCTGGAGAGCGGGTTGGCCGGATGAGCGCGTCGCCCGGCATCGCGCACGGCACCGCTCCGGACGGCCGAGGCGGCCGGGTCGCCGTGGTCGCCGCACGCCTGGTCGCCACTCCGAAGGCGCTGGACGTCCTCGCCGACGCCGGCTACGGAGTGATCTCCCTCCCCGTCACGTCCCACCGCACCCTGCTGCGTTGCGCGGTCGTCGACGCACACCAGTACGCCGCCCGTGGCTACGTCGTGCGCAAGGTGGGCGTACGCGGGGAGACCGACGACGGCCTGCACCGCGGCGAGTGGAACTCACTCACGAGCGCGCTCCGGCTCCCCGACCTCACCGTCCCCGAGTTCCTGGTGAACCTCCTCGTGAACGCCGATCCCGTTCCCGAGTCGCTGGAACACCTGAGGACGTTCCTGAACCCCTGACCCGGGTGCCCCCGGACCCGTTGTGGCCCCGCGACACCGCTGACCGGAATTGGAGTGCGACGATGACCGACAGCTCGCCCGGTACCGTCCCGATCGAGGACCCCGGCTTCTACGTGGACGATCCCTGGCCGGCCTTCGCCCGGATGCAGGAGGACCCGTCCTTCTACTACCACGAGCCCCTCGACACCTTCGTGGTGACCCGGCACGCCGACATCCGGGCCATCGCCGGCCTGCCGGAGATCTTCGTCAGCTCCCAGGGCCTCTTCCTCAACGACGTCAAGTACCAGGCGCAGGCCGGGGACGAGCTGATCACGGACAGCTTCTTCCCCAAGGGCGGCGAGCAGGTCGGTACGACGGACCCGCCGCGCCACGCGGAGCTCCGCCGCGTGATGGCCCCGGCGTTCTCGGCGGAGGCGATACGGCGGCTGCGGGAGGCGCTGACGCCGGACGTCCGTGAACTCGTCGCCGGGATAGCCCCGGACGCCGTGGTCGACTGGGTGTCCTACGCCGGCCTGGTGCCGATCAACGCCGCGATCCGGATGATCGGGCTGCCCCACACGGAGATCGACCGCGTCCGGTTCTGGAGCGACGAACTGGAGAAACTCGCCGGCGACGTGACGTTCGAGGAACTGCGGGCCGCGGCCGCCGAGTTCCAGAGCCTGCAACGGTTCATCGTGGAGAACCTGGAGGCCAAGCGCCGCGACCCCGGCGACGGCGATCTCCTGACCGTCCTGCTGACCGCGGAACTCGACAGGACGAACGTCTCCGAGGCCAACGTCGTCATGTTCGCCATGACCATGCTCGCCGCCGGCAACGACACGACCCGGTCCCTGCTCGCCGGCCTGGTCCACCAACTGGCCCTCCACCCCGACCAGTGGGAGCTGCTCCGCCGGGACCGCTCGCTGGTCCCGGCGGCGGTCGAGGAGACCCTGCGCTATGTCACACCGGCGCGTGCGATGCTGCGGACCGCCACGGAGGACGTCGAGATCGACGGCCGCCCGATCCGCGCCGGGCAGCATGTGTACCTGATGTACATGGCGGCCAACCGGGACGAGTCGGTATTCCCCGACGCCCAACGCTACGACGTCACCCGGGTCGAGAGCGTCAAGCACCTGGCGTTCGGCGCCGGCATCCATCACTGCATGGGAGCCCGCCTTGTCCGCGCCGAGGCACCGATCGTGCTCGACGCACTCCTCGACCGCTTCTCGGCCGTGACACTCGCCGGCGACCCCACACCGGTCATGAACCACATCCGCAACGGCTGGACCAGCATGCCGGTGGTCTTCAGCACCTGAGCCCGGAGAAGCCCCGCAGACGCCGCCGCACCCCTGTCGGGGAGGGGAGCGGCGGCATGTGCCGTTCCGATGTCCCCGAAACGTCCCTGGGGGAGCTGACTCGCTCTCCTTGCCGTGGCAGTCGATGACGCGCAGCGGCGTCATGTGCGACGGGGTCGGCTGTGTCAGGAAAGTGTCGCGGGCTGACCTGCACGGTGCCGCCGGGGTGGGCGCACACCGCGCGATTTGCGCCAAATACTGCGTTCATGGCCGCTACGAAGTGACGCAGGGGGTGAGTGCGCGGATCGTGCGAGGCCACAGCGCCTGGCGGCTGATCAGCACCTGATGGCCCCGGCGGAGGAGCCCGCCGGGGTACGCGGGGCGCCTCAGGGCTGGGCGCCCCGAGTCCGCCCAGCCCGTCTCCGGGAAGTCCGCAGCGGTCGGATGGCTATGTGCCCCCCGTTTCGAGGGCAATTGGCTTGTGTCGAGGCCGTTCGTAGGGCGGGGTGCGAATCGGGGGTCGCCATATGAAGATCTTTCTGAGCTGGTCCGGATCGCCGTCCCGGAGATGCGCCGAACGGCTGGCCTCGTGGCTTCGTTACTTCAGTGACGAGATCGAGCCGTTCGTGTCTTCGGAGAGCATCAGGAAGGGCGCGCGAGGGCTGGACGAGATCAAGAAGCAACTCGACGAGAGTTCCTTCGGGATCGCCTGCGTCACTCGGGCGAACATCGACGCCCCGTGGATCACCTTCGAGTCGGGAGCCCTGTCCAAAGAGGTCGACGAGCGCAAGGGTCAGCTGGTGCCCTTCCTGCTGGAGGGCAGTCACGACGACCTGGAGGCCGCGAGCAGTCCTCTGCGCCAGTTCCAGTCGACCCGGGCGCAGGACGAGGAGGATGTGCTGAACATGGTCAGGACCATCAACACCGTCCTGCGCGAGTCGGCCAACCGTCCCCCCGACAACACCCGGGTCGACAGCCTCTTCCGCAAGGTGTGGCCCGAGCTGCGTGACGCCCTCGCCGCGATCGACCTCACGGCGGGCGCCGCCGAGCAGGCAACGCCGCGCCGGTCCACGGAGGAGATCCTGGAGGATCTCACCTCGCTCGTGCGCGAGCAGATCAGCAGGATCACCGATCTGGAACACGCGGTGGAGGCACTGCGCGACGAACAGGCCAGTTCGCCCAGGAAAAGGACCAGATTCACCGGGGTCTACGAAGAAGCCCCACGGTCTGACCCTGCGGCGAGCACGGGTGCCGAGGAGTCGATATGAGCCGGGTGATCAGGCATCAGCTGCGGACGATCTTCGGCACCCGCCT
Organism: Streptomyces sp. NPDC048254; assembly: GCF_043201895.1. Classification (NCBI taxonomy): domain Bacteria; kingdom Bacillati; phylum Actinomycetota; class Actinomycetes; order Kitasatosporales; family Streptomycetaceae; genus Streptomyces; species Streptomyces sp. NPDC048254. The sequence continues at coordinate 131,100 of NZ_JBICZJ010000008.1, read as the reverse complement.
CGGCGTGTCCACGGCGGGCCGGGCCTGCGCCGTCCAGTTCGGTCTGCTCGCGGGAGCCGTCGAGCTGTACCTGACGTTCTGGCCGGACAGCTCCCTGCCGCGAGCCACAGCTCTGCTCACCGTCGTCGGCCTCTCACTGGCCGGCGGCATCCTGCGATCCTGGCCGCGGACCGAGGTGAGCCACGAGTTCCTGCACCCGGGATTCAAGGTGAGCATCGAGGTCGGCGACCTTTTCGAGCAGCCGGGCCATCTCGTCATCGGCAGCAATGACGTCTTCGACACCGATACCCAAGACGATCTGCTCATCGTCCACCGCAGCGTGCAAGGCCAGTTCCTGCGTCGTGTGTACGCGAGCGAGACGACCCGGCTCGATGACGAAATCGATGCCGCGCTTGCGGGGGCGTTGCCGGTTCGGGTGGAGGACCGGGCGGCGAAGCGGGCCGGGAAACTCGCCCGCTACCCGCTCGGCACGGTCGCCGTTCTCGGCTCGCCCGAAAGGCGCTATTTTCTCAGTGCCTACGGCACAATGCGCAACGACCTGACGGTTGATTCGGGGCCTGACCAGATCTGGAGCAGCTTGGGGGAGCTGTGGCATGCGATACATCTGTACGCCCGCCGCGAGGCGGTGGCCATGCCGGTGATCGGGTCGGGCCTGGCCCGTATCGACAGTATGGATCACACAAGTCTGATCAAGCTGATCCTGCTGTCCTTCGTGACGAGTTCCCGACGGTCGGTCATATGCAAAGAACTGACGATCGTGGTCCTTCCAGAGGATTATGTGCGGGTCGACATGCTCGAGTTGGCCACGTTCCTGCGGACACTGTGACCGTCGGACGTGTGGGGGGAGGGCTTGGTGTGAACCAGGAACCGGAGCGGACGGACCCGCACGTCCCCTACTTCTTCCTCAGCTACGCGCACACACCACGCCGCGCGACCGACGGCCCGGACCCGGACATGTGGGTGCGTCGGCTCTACCAAGATCTTTGTGAGCACGTTCTGATGCTGACGGACCTTCCGGTGGGCGAGTCGGTCGGGTTCATGGACGGCGCCATGTGGACCGGCGAGGACTGGAGTTCGCGGCTGTCTGCCGCGCTGGCCACCTGCCGGGTGTTCGTACCGCTGTACTCACCGCGCTACTTCGTCAGCGACCACTGCGGCCGCGAGTGGCGGGCCTTCGCCTTGCGCCAGACGCGGGGTCGGACGTCTCAGGACACCGCCTCACCGGCGATCGTGCCGGCGCTGTGGGTGCCGGTGCCTGCCGAGCGCCTGCCCTCGGCCGCGAAGAGCCTGCACCAGGACCACGCGCGGTTCGGTCCGCACTACGCCTCCGAGGGTCTGTACTCCCTGATGAAGTTGCGCCGATACCGGACCGACTACGAGGACGCCGTCCTGCTGCTGGCCCGCGCGATCGTCACCACGGCCCATGAGAACCCGGTGCCCAGCGGAGAACCCCTGGACTTCGCAGACCTGCCCAACGCCTTCGGGTCTCCCCCCGTTCTGCGTCGGCTGCGCATCGTGGTGGCAGCGCCGAGCAGACGCGAACTGCCACCGGGGCGCTCGGAACGTTGCTACGGCCCCTCCCCGGTCGACTGGAACCCCTACCGCGAGAGTGACGCGGATGCCGCCCGGCCGCTCGCGGACTTCGCCGCGGAGCAGGTACGTGGGCTCGACTACCTCACCACGGTCGAGCCGCTCGACAAGGCGGTCGGCAGTCTGCTCGCCGAGGAACGCCCGTCGGCACCGACGGTGCTGCTGCTCGACCGGTGGGCGGTGGCCGACCCGGAACAGCGGGAGTTGCTCGGCATGGTGGACGCGGCAGCTCAGCCATGGGTCGTGGTCATCGTGCCCTGGGACCGCTCCGACCCGGACAACGTCTCCTCCGGGGCGGAGTTGCAGACCGCCCTGGAGAAGACCCTGCCGCGCATGCTGCAGCGGGGCCGCAGTGTCTCCCGGGCCGCGACGGGTGGGGTGCCCTCGCTGGCCGAGTTCGCCGACATCCTTCCGACGGTGATCCAGTGGGCGGCGGCCCAGTTCCTGCGGTACGTGGCTCCGGTGTACCCGCCCGCCGGCCCCCACTTCCCCCGGCCGAGGCTGCTCGGCCCCGTCTCCGAGCCGGAGTCCGTCCAGGAGACGCGCGATGACCCCCGGCTCTGACGGGCAGATCGTCACCTTCTACTCCCAGAAGGGTGGCACCGGGCGGACCATGGCCGTGGCCAACGTCGCCTGGATCCTGGCCTCCAACGGGTACCACGTGCTGGCTGCCGACTGGGATGTGGAAGCGCCGGGGCTGCACCGCTACTTTCACCCGTTCCTCGACGCCGCGACCTCGGCCGCGACCACGGGCGTGCTCAACCTGTTCTCGGGCTACGTGACGGAATGGCGTACGAGGCCGGGGACCGAGTCCGCGGCGGACCTGAGACACCGTCTTGCCCGGGTCCTGCCGCACGCGGTCTCCGTCGACTGGACCTTCCCCGGCGGCGGGAGTCTGGACTACATGCCGGCGGGACGGCAGGACGGCGAGTACTTGACGCACCTGATGGACTTCAGCTGGCGTGAGTTCGCCGAGCGGTTCGGCGGCGCGCGGTTCCTGGAGGCACTGCGCCACGACATGAAGAGTCACTACGACTTCACGCTCATCGACAGCCGCTGCGGCGTGAGCGACCTGGTCGGCCTGTGCACCATCGACATGCCGGACATACTGGTCAACTGCTTCACCTTGAGCTCGCAGAGCATCGAGGGAGCGGCGCGCATGGCCCGCTCCATACTCCGGGACGTCCATCCCCGTCCCCTGCGCATGCTGCCCGTAGCGATGCGGGTCGCCGATGGCCGGGACGTCCCCCTGGCAGCGGCTCGTGAACTTGTCCGCGTCAATTTCCAGGAACTGCCGGCCGGCTACTGGACCGGCATGGAGGTCCCGCACCGGCTGGAGTACGCCTACGAGGAGACGCTTGCCACGTTCGGTGACCCTGCGGGCGAACCGGACAGTCTGCTGGCCGCCTTCGAACGGCTGACGGAGCGGATCACCGAAGGCCGCGTGCGGCGTTTCCCGCCCCTCGACGACGAACTGCGCAGACGTCATCTCGCGTCCTACGTCAGGCCGTTGTCCCCCATCGCCACGCCGCTGCGGCTGTGGTACGTCCCGCAGGACCGGATGTGGGCCGACTGGGTCGACTGGCTGCTCACCCGCTCCGGCTTCGAGGTGCTCGCCCCTGGCAGCGGTGGTGAACCGAGCGCTCGGGGCGGAGCCCCGCGCACCCTGGCCCTGTTGTCGTCGTCCTTCCTGCGTTCGCCGCAGTCCCGGACAGTGTGGGAGAGCGTGAGCGAGCCTGGTTCCGGCTCCTCGGGGCGGCTGGTCCCCCTGCGTGTCGAGCCCGTCACCCTTACACCCCCGTTCAGCGACTTCGATCCCGTCGACCTGACGTCCCTCGACGAGCTCCGCACCGCTGAGGCTCTGCTGCGCGGCGTGGGGTTGTCCGGTGAGGCGGCCGAGCGGGCACTGGGGCCGGCCCGGCCGCGGTTCCCGCGCCGGACGCCCAGCGTGTGGGAGGCGCCCGCCCGCAACCCCTTCTTCGTGGGCCGCGACCGGCTCCTGGACCAGCTCGACGCCACGCTGAAGGTCAGCCGTCAACGGGCTGTGATACTTCCCCACGACGGGCTCACAGCCACCGGGCGCACCCAGCTTGCGGCGGAGTACGCCCACCGCTTCCAGGCGGCATACGACCTGGTGTGGTGGGTCCGCGCACAGAGCCGGGAGTTGGCCCTGCTGTCGCTGGCGCGGCTGGCGGAGCGGCTGGGCCTGCGCAACGGCGACGGCGCGCCCACAGCCGCGCGCCGGGCTCTGGACGCGCTGGACGCGGGGTCACCGAGCGGCCGGTGGCTCCTGGTGTACGACAACGCCGGCGGACTTCCGGCTCTGTCGGGGCTGCTGCCCACCGGACCGCACGGGCATGTGCTGGTGACCTCCCGGGACCGGATGTGGAGCGAGGCCATGGATCCCGTGTGGGTCGACGTGTTCACCCGGGAGCAGAGCATCGAACTGCTGCGGCGGAGGGCTCCGGCACTCTCGGCCGCGGACGCGGACCGGATCGCGGCCGCGGTGAGGGACCGGCCGCTGGCCGTCGCGCAGGCCGGTTCATGGCTCGCGAAGTTCCCGTCGGCAGACCAGTATCTGCGTCGGCTGGCCGCCTGGAGCCACGACCGGGCCGCGGCGCGCGGAGACGATCCGGCCCCCCCGGCGGTTGCCGCCAGTACCGGGGTGGCCCTTGACATGCTCGCCGAGCGCGCTCCCGCGGCGTTGCGGCTGCTCGCCCTGTGCAGCCATCTCGCACCGGTGCCAATGCCGTTGACCGTGGTGTACACCGACACCGCGTTGCGCCTGCTGCGTCCGCACGATGCCGCTCTGCACGAGCCGATGCTGGTCGACCGAGAGGTGCAGGAACTCAGTCGGCTGGGCCTGGCGGAGGTCGACCAGGCCGGTCAGACACTGAAGGTGCACCGGGTCGTGCAGCGCCTGGTGCTGGCTTCCCTGCCCGCGAACGAGGTGGACGAGGTCCGCCATGAGGCACACCGGCTCCTCACCGCTGCGACTCCCCGGCGCGACGACTCGGCCGCCGAGACGGACGACTCGGCGTTCGAGCGGCTGTGGCCCCACCTCGACCATGCCGGTGCCGAGGTGTGCCTCGACAGCGACACCCGTGCCGTACTGCTGGACCGAGTGCGCCGTACCGCGCAGTACGGCATGCCGGCCCGGGCTCTTGAACTGGCCCGTCGGCTCGACCAGAGCTGGGCCGCCGCCGACGGGGGAGGCGACGACCAGCAGGTGCTCCAACTGCGTAACCATCAGGCGGCAGCGTTGCGGAGTCTGGGAGCCTACGACGAGGCGTACGGCCTGGACTCCCGTACTCTCACCCGGCAGCGTGGGCTGTTGCCGGCCGGACACGCGCACACTCTGATTACCGCGGCGGGCACGGCGGAGGATCTGCGAGCGCTCGGCCGGTTCACCGAGGCCCTGGAGCTGGCGCGCGAGGTGTCCGCCGGCTTCCACAAACTGTTCGGCGAGGAGCACCCGCAGGCGCTGAGCGCCGCCGAGGCTCTCGCTCGGTCGCTGCGTCTGGTGGGCGACTACTCGGCCGCGCGCGAGCGGAGCCAGGTCACCTGGCAACGGCAGTGCCAGGTACTCGGAGACGGTCATCCGTCGGCGTTGGCGTCGGCGCTGAGCCTCGCCCGTGACCTGCGCGAGCTGGGCGACTACACCGGTTCCGTACGCGTCCTGCGAGCCGCCCTGGAGAGACTGCGGGGCCATGACACCCGTGGCGCGCTGCGGGCGACCGTCAGCCTGTCGGTCGCCCTACGCCGCGTCGGACAGCGCGAAGAGGCCGAAGCGCTTGCCGCGGAAGCCGAGGAGGGCTACACGGCAGGAGGAGACAGGGACGATCCCGACTGGCTGTCGTGCGGCGTCAACCTGGCGGCCCTGACCGCCGGGGCGGGTGACCTGGCCGCCGCGCGGAGCGCGATCAGCCGTCTCCAGCCACGTGTTACCCAACTGCGTGGTCCCGAGCACCCGGACAACGCCGTCTGTGACCACAACCTCGCTGCGTCGCTGCGCACCGCGGGGGAGACCAATGAAGCACTGGCGGCGGCCACCCGGACCGTCCAGTCCTTCACCAAACACCTCGGCGACGCCCACCCCTACACCCTGTGCGGACGGCTGACGATGGCCAACGTCCTAGGCGAGCTCGAGCAGTTCACCGCGGCCGAGAACATGGCACGGTCCTGTGCGGCGGCGCTGCGTGCCCGCCTCGGGGACGGCCACCCGGACACGCTGATCGCCGACCTGTGCCTGGCGGTCACCCTGCGGTCGATGGGCCATACGGCGGAGGCCGGCCGGTTGCGGGACCGGGCGGTGACCGCGTTGGACAAGCGACTCGGCGCCGCACATCCCTGGACGGCGGCAGGCCGGGGCTGGCAGCGCGTCGACCGAGACCTGGAGTTCCTGCTGCCCGCCTGAAGCGTGCCGGCTCGGTCCGCTGTTCGCTGTCCCAGCGAGCGCACGGGGCAAGCGGTGACGAGAAATCACCGCTGGCGCACAGGGCATTGCGGTACGCATTGCCCACCTCGCGCAGGGGCTGCGAAGATGGCAGAGGCATGCTTGGCGGAACATCTACGCGCACCGTGTCCACTCCAGCCCCGGACTCTCGCCGTCCCCGGTGTGTGGGAGGGCGGCCCCGAACCAAGGTGAAGCCGACGCAGATGAAGATTCCGGTCATAAAACCCGCAGACCAGCCCCTTACGGAAGCCTCGACTCTCGAGAGAACACCGCTCGTGGAGATCGGCACTCGCGGGATCGGGGCCACCACAGCCGTGAGGCGAGTGGTCCCGGTTCGGGAAGAGGATGCCGCCAGGACGCATACCTTCAACTCCGCCCTCTAGCCCGGTCATGCGGTCGCGTGGCGCTGTCGGCGAGGAGTGACGGACGTGGCCATCCGGGAACTGGTCCTGAAAGTACACAGCAGATGCGATCTGGCGTGTGACCACTGTTACGTCTACCGACACGCGGACCAGAGCTGGCGGAGGATGCCTCCGCTGCTCTCCGAGGAGACGCTCCGTCAGGTCGCCCGTCGGCTCGCCGAGTACGCGTACGAGCAACGGCTCGCGTCGATCGCGGTCATCCTGCACGGCGGCGAGCCGCTGCTCGCCGGTCCGGCCCGGCTGCGGTCGATCTGCGCGGAACTCACCCGTGCCCTGGCCTCGACGACCGACCTGGACCTGCACATTCACACCAACGGTGTTCGGCTGAACCGCGCCCACTTGGAGGTGTTCAAGGAGTTCGACGTCAAGGTGGGCGTCTCCCTGGACGGCAACCGGGTCGCGAACGACCGGCACCGGCTCGACCACCGGGGCCGCAGCAGTTACGAAAGGGTGCTGCGAGGGCTCGAACTGCTCCGCCTACCTGAATACCGGCACCTCTTCCAGGGGCTACTGTGCACAGTCGACGTGGCCAACGATCCGGTCCTGGTGCACGACGCGCTGACCGGCCTGCAGCCACCGCGGATCGACTACCTCCTGCCCCACGCCACCTGGGACGCACCACCACCTCCAGGGCGCCCGGGAGCGGCCACGCCCTACGCCGACTGGCTTCTCAGGGTCTTCGACCGGTGGGACGAGCAGGGGCGTTCCGTGCCGGTGCGGACCTTCGACTCGGTCCTCAGCACGCTGCGCGGTGGCCCCGCCCTGACCGAGGCCCTGGGACTCGCCTCCGGCGGTATCGCAGTCGTCGAGACCGACGGCACGATCGAGCAGGCCGACTCACTCAAGATCGCTTACGATGGCGCGCCCGCCACCGGGTACGACGTCTTCCGGCACGGCTTCCGGGAATTCACCGAGCGCGCCGGGGGCCGGGTCCTGCGGAGTGGAGTCAGTGAGGCCTGTCGACGCTGCCGCGTCGTCGCCTCATGCGGCGGAGGACTGTACGCACATCGCTACGACGCCGGGCGGGGCTTCGACAACCCGTCGGTGTACTGCACGGACCTGCGCGCCCTGATCGAGGGCGTCGCCGAACGGATCACCGAGCGAAAGCTGGCTCCGGCGGTGACGAGCGTCGGCGAACTCGGACGCGCCCGGCTGCGGCTGGACCGCACCCTGCTCGCAGGGGTGAACACGAAGCTCGCCGGCAGTGCCGACTGGGACGAGGTCTGGAGACTCCTGGTCCGCCTGGACGGCGACGGGACCAGAGCCCCGCACCTCGACGCGGTCATCTCCCATCCTTATCTCCGGCCCGCGCTGATCAGTTCCTGGGACGGCACGGTGGATCTGCCGCGCTTCATGGCAGTCGGCACGGCCGCGGCGCTGCGGGCAGGCGTCCAGGCGACTCTGCGCTGGGACGAGCCTGGTCTCCTTGTACACCTCCCGACCCTGGGCACCGTACGGATGTCACGGCCGGGGCGGGTGGAGTTCCGGGTCGGGGCAGGCGGCTTCCGGGTGCGCGACGGGGACCCGGAAGCGGACGGCCCCGGCGACTCCTCTCTCGCCCTGAGACGATGGCGGCCGTTGGTGTCGTTGCGTCTTGGGCACGGCCTGCTGCTGATCGATGACGCCGATCCATCCCGCGACTGCTTTCCCACGCCTGTCACCCCACCCCTCGATCCCGGCCCGCTGGACGAATTCCGCAGTCGGCTGGAAGCGGCGTTCGGCCTCCTGGACGAGCGTGAGCCCGGGTGGCGGGAGGGCGTCAACGCGCTCGCCACGACAACGATCACCCCGCTCACCGCCGGCGCCGGACTGCGTCTGGGCGCCTGTGGCAGCGGCGCGTTGGGGGTGGCGATCGACTTCGAGCCGGAGGAGTTCGTCCGTGAGCTGCCCCGCCTGGGACGCAGGGCGAGGCTCGCCGCTCTGCGCGAGGTCGTTGACCTGAACCTGCCGGGCAGCCCGGCAGGGCGACTGCTCGACCTGGCCAGCGAGTACGTCGGAACAGCCGCCGGCCCGTCTCCGGAAGCCGGACGGGCACGCGTCCTGGCTGGCCGGGTCCTGTCCGCGCTGTACGAGCTGCCCGAGCGCGAACTAACGGAAAACGGCGCTTACCTGGCCGACGAACTCAAAACGGAATGGGCAACTCTCCATGACTGACGGCACCCGGCTCGTCCGGTTCCTGCGGGAGTTGGGCGTCCGGCCCGGCGGTGTGCTGCTGGTACACGCTTCTCTGAGCGGTACCGGCCTGGCTCCCGCCGTGGTACGTGACGCTCTGCTGGAGGCCCTCGGCCCGGAGGGCACGCTCGTCACGCCGGCCTTCACCCCTGAGAACTCCGATACTTCCGACCGTCACCGCGCGCTCACGGCCGGGTTGACCGAACAGGAGAGGGAGGTCTACCGGGCGGCTATGCCGGCGTTCGATCCGGCCGTCTCCCCCTGCCCGGCGGTCGGCGCGTTGGCCGACTGTGTACGGGTGACGCCCGGCGCATTCCGCAGTGCGCACCCGCAGACCTCGTTCGCCGCGCTCGGTCCCCGAGCCCGCGACCTGCTCGCCGGTCACGATCCGTACTGCCATCTCGGGGAACGGTCCCCTTTGGCTCGGCTGTACGCGGTGAACGCGCAGATCCTGCTCTTCCGAGTGGGGTTCGAGGTATGCAGCGCGCTCCATCTCGCCGAGTACCGCATGACACCGCCGCCGCCGACGCGGACGTACCGCTGCGTGGCGGTCGGCGGCGACTGGATCTCGTACGAGGACGCCGTGCTGGACGACAGCGACTTCGCCGTGATCGGGGTACTGCTGCCACGTGTCGCCCTGGCCAGGGGGGAATTCGCCGGAAAGGCGGTTACTCTCCTCGAGATGCGGGACACTGTGGACGCCGCCCAGCGTCAGATGTCCGGATACAGGCGGAGAACGGCGTAAAACGAACGACCCGTCAAGGAGTCGGCTGGGGCACAGTGTTGATTCCGGCCACATGACGTCGTCGGTGACACCCGAGGGCATCAACCGGCAGGGGGGTGTGTGGAGACACAGGATCGGGGCAGTGCATACGCCCCCTGCCGCCGCCCGAGCTGCGTCAACTCGCCGTACCCGGGCCGCACGGACCGGTGCCCCCCGCCCGCCAACTCCCTGCATCACATGTCAGGGGTCGACAACGGAGGAGAAGCATGACGGCGCGCCGGAGTGGACGTATTGTCACGTTCTACTCTTACAAGGGCGGCACGGGCCGCACGATGGCCCTGGCCAACACGGCGTGGATTCTCGCAGCCAACGGCGCACGCGTGCTGGCCGTCGACTGGGACCTCGAAGCCCCCGGACTCAACCGCTTCTTCCATCCCTTTCTCGATCCCGGCACGCTCGCGGCCACCCCCGGAGTGATCGACATGATCACCGAGTACTCCTGGGCGGCGACCAACGCGGTCCATCGCTCCGGTTCCTGGCACCGGCAGTACGCGCGCGTCGGCCTGCACGCGGTCTCCCTCAATCCGGAACCCCTCGGACTGTTGTTCCCCGGCGAGGGCTCGCTCGACTTCCTTTCTGCCGGACAGCAGAACCGCGCGTACTCGGCCACCGTGTCCTCCTTCGAATGGGACAACTTCTACGACCGCCTCGGCGGGGGGATCTTTCTGGACGCGTTGCGCGACGACATGAAGGCGTCGTACGACTACACCCTCATCGACAGCCGCACCGGCCTGTCGGACAGTGCGGACATCTGCACCATTCAAATGCCCGACGTCCTCGTCGACTGTTTCACGCTCAGCGACCAAGCACTGGACGGCGGCGCCCACGTGGCCCGCACCGTCGAGGCGGGCTACCGCGACCGGCGGATCCGGGTGCTTCCCGTGCCGATGCGGGTCGACGAGGGCGAGAAGGAGAAGGCCGACGCGGGCCGCGCGCTGGCCCGGCTGAAATTCGACGGGCTGCCCAGAGGGAAGGACGGCGAGCCGCTCGCCCCGGCGAAGCTGAACGAGTATTGGGGCGCGGTCGAGATCCCGTACCGCCCGTACTACGCGTACGAGGAGCTGCTCGCGGCCTTCGGTGACCGGAGCGGGGTCTCGAACTCGTTGCTGTCCGCGTTCGAGCGCCTCACGGAGGTCGTCTCCGACGGAGCCGTGACCCGGCTGCCGCCGGTTCCCGAGCCGGTGCGGCAGCGCTGTGTGGACGCCTACACCCGGCGCAGGCCGACGCCCCTGTCCACGGACGTCTTCGTCGTGTACACGGGCGAGGACCGCATGTGGGCGGAGTGGCTGGAGGGGATCCTCAAGCCGTACTGCTCGCAGGTGACCCTGCACGACGTAGCCATCCGTGTTCCGGAGCGCCCGGACCCGGCCACGCGCACCCTGGTCCTGACCTCGGACGCGTTCCTGAGGGCCAGGTACGGACGGACCGCGTGGCGGGCACTCACCGACTCAGCTCCCGGCTTGCCGCCCGCCGACGTGACTCGACTCAGGGTCGACCGCGTGCAGATGCCCGGCTCCGAGCAGGAGTACGCCTCTGTCGACCTGAACCCCATGGACGAGACCGAGTGTCTCAGAAGGGTGTTCAAGGCGCTGAAGCTGACGGCCGAGCTGGTTCCCGCGGGCGCGACGAGCCCGCGCTTCCCCGGAAACACGCCGAAGATCTTCAACGCTCCCAGCCGCAACACCGTCTTCACGGGCCGGGCCGCCGTCCTCGAACAGCTGCGCGCGCAGCTCGGCGAAGGAATCTCCATCGTGCTGCCCCAGCCCCGGACGCTCTTCGGACTCGGCGGCGTGGGCAAGACACAGATCGTCCTGGAGTACGTTCACCGCTTCATCGCCGACTACGACTTGGTGTGGTGGATCTCCGCGGAGCACAAGGACGCCATCCTCGCTTCCCTCGCCGAACTCGGTTCGCGGATCGGCGCGTCCGGTGGCGACGACATGGCAATGGCCAGCGCGGAGGTTGTCCAGATGCTGGCGTCGGGCGTTCCGACCACACGCTGGCTGCTCGTCTTCGACAACGCGGACGACCCCGAAACGCTCAAGCGGTACTTTCCGGCGGGCGGCGGCGGGCACATCCTGATCACCTCCCGGAACCAGGAGTGGGCGCAGCGGGGTACCTCCCTGCCCATCGACGTGTTCCCGCGCCAGGAGAGCGTCGAGCACCTCACCAGGCTGGCCTCCGGCCTGAGTGTCGACGAGGCGGACCGCGTGGCGGAAGCCGTGGGCGATCTGCCGTTGGCCGTCGAACAGGCCGCGGCCTGGCTCGCGGAGACGGCCATGCCCACCGACGAGTACCTGCGGGAACTGGATGAGCAGACCACCGCCGTGCTGGGGCTCAACCACCCCAAGGACTACCCGCAGCCAGTGGTCGCCACCTGGAACATCTCCATCGCCCGCCTCAGCGAACGCTCGCCGGCCTCGGTACGGCTCCTCCAGCTGTGCGCCTTCATGGCGCCGGAACCCATTTCCTCCCTGTACGTGCTGTACAACAAGAAGATGCTGGAGGCCTTGCGGGAGCACGACCCGACACTCCAGGACAGTCTGCTCATGGGGCGGGTCATCCGCGAGATCGGGCGCTTCGCCCTGGCGAAGGTCGATCAGAGCAGCAACAGCATCCAGATCCACCGACTGGTCCAGGCCGTGATCCGCTCCCAGCTCTCCGAGGCGGAACAGGAAGAGGCCCGGCACGTCGTCCACACCGTTCTCGCCAGCACCCGGCCCAGCGAGGACGAGCCCACGGACAACCCGGCGACCTGGCCGCTGTTCGATGCCGTCTGGCCACACCTGCTCGCCTCCGGAATCCAGGACTGCTCGGAACAGGAACCCCGCCGGCTCCTGATCGACCGGGTGCGGTACCTGTGGAAGCGGGGGGACCTCTCAGGCGCCCGGCAACTGGCCGAGGAGGTCCTGGGACGCTGGCGGGAGAGCCTCGGCAAGGACGACGTGCAGTATCTCTACCTGCGCTGTCAGCTCGCCAACGTGCTTCGCTCCCAGGGGCACTACAAGGAGGCCCGCGAGATCGACGAGAAACTGCTGGAACGCCAGCGTGAGGTCCTGGGCCCCAACCATCCGCACACCTACATCACCGTGTCCGGCCTCTCGAGTGACCTCGCCGCACTCGGCGAGTACCGGTCGGCGGTGGAACTGGCCAGTGCCGCGCACCGAGGATTCCGCGAGATCTTCCCCGAGTCGCACCAGCGGACTCTCAGCGCGGCCAACAATCTCGCGCTAGCTCTGCGTATGGTGGGGCGCTATGAGGAGGCCCGGGCCGTGGACGAAGAGGTCCACGACCGCCGCATGGAAGTCCTCGGCCCCGAGCATCCTCACACACTCGGCTCGGCCTCCAGCCTCGGCCGCGACCTGCGGGAGGTCGGCCGCTACCAGGACTCCGTGACACTCCTGGCCAGCGTGTACGAGAAGCACAAGCGCATCATGGGCAAGCACTTCCCACCCACTCTCAGCTGTGCCAAGTCGCTCGCTGTGTCGCTGCGGAGAGTGGGGCAGGTGGAGGACGCGCTCCGGCTGACGACCACGACCCTTGCGACGTACCGCGACCAGTACAGTTCACCGGACCCCGACTGGCTGGCCTGCAACCTGAATCTCGCGTCGGACCTGTACGCCGCCGACGAGAAGGAACAGGCTCGGGAGGTCGCCCGTGAGGCGCTGGCCGGGTACATGAAGGTTCCCGGCGAGGCCCACCCGTACACCCAGGGCGCACTCAACAACCTCGGCATCTTCCACTGGGGCTGTGGGGATGTCGAGGAGGCCGAGAGGGTGTTTCAGAAGGTTCTGCCGCGCATGAGGGAGATGCTGGGCAAGGACCACCCGCACACGTTGATCTCGGGTCTCAACTTCGCCAATGTGCTGGCCGACCAGGGCCGCTTCGAGGAGGCGTACGACCTGGAGAAGAGAGCCGCCACCGGACTCCGCGCGGTTCTGGGACGGCACCACCCGGACTCCTTGACCGCAGTCGCCAACTCGGCACTGACGCTGCGTTCACTGGGCAGCCAGGAGGCCGACCTTCTGCGAGAGGAGACACTGCGTGAACTGGGGCGGTTGCTCGGCGACGACAGCACGATCACGCGGACCGCGCGGCAGGAACGACGGATCTATCGCGACCTGGAACCACTGGCGGTGTGAGGCAACCCGGTGGACGGGTTCTCCTGGAACGGGACCGCCTCACCGGGAGAAGCGTCGATGAGCGACCATCTCAGCACTTCGGGCAGCACACGTAGGGCTCCGAAGTGAGCCGCGGACGGCTCGATCACGGACGTGGCTCGCGGAATGCGCTTGGCGAGCCAGGACGAGTGAGCCACCGGAGAGAAGGCGTCGCGGGCGCCGTGCCACAGCAGCACGGGCACCTGGATGCAGGCCGGGTCGAACCCCCAGGGCTCAGTCAGGGCGAACGAGTCGTCGATCCAGCCGTATGGCGAACTGCGCAGCGCCTCAAGGTAGTTGCGCAGCAGCATCGAGCGGACGCCGTTGTCCGAGACGATCTTCCGGTCGTCCTCGGTCATCTCCTTGCGTAGTTCCTCCAGCAGCCGAGCGGGGTCCGAGCGAATGGAGTCGGTCCGTGGGATGAGCCGGGCCTCGAACTCCTCGGGGTCGGCGACCGCCGTGCTGAACTCGTCGATGTTGGAGGGCGCCATCCCGGCGAACCAGTCAAGGCCTTCGGCGTCGCGCGGCGCGAGGGTGACGAGGGAAGCCGCGCGGGTCACCCGGTGCGGCAGTCGGGCTGCACAGGCCAGCGCGTGCGGGGCGCCACCGGAGCGGCCGACGACCGCGAAGCGGTCCATGCCCAGGGCGTCGGCCACCGCGGCCACGTCCTGTGCGACGTCCACGACGCGGCGGCCGGGCTGGCGGTCGGATCCCCCGTAACCAGGGCGGTCGTAACTGATCAGCAGTACTCCGCGCTGATACAGGTACATGGGGCGCGGTCTGGGGCCGACCCGGCTGCCCGGCGTGCCGTGGAGCAGGAACACGGGCCGCCCACTCGGGTCCCCTGAACACTCGACCCGCAGTCGCCTACCGTCCGCCGTCCGGACATGGTCCAGCGTCGACACCAGGTCCCGCACGATGTTTCCCCTCTCCCTACCCACAGACCAGGTCCCAAGCTGCCGGAACTTGCTCCACACGTCCAGCCGACACCGTCGCTTTCGGCTCCACGCCGAACAGCGACAACGAGGGGCGGGCATCCATGCCGTTGCCGGGACCAGTCGGGCGGCCGGATCGCCGGACTCGGGGTGCAGGCAGTGCCGCCATCGATGCTGCCGCCGCACCCTCTCAACCGGCATTTGCGCAGGTCACCCAAGGCGCGGCGGCATCGCCGGCCTAGATGTCCCGGAAGATCTCGATCTGGGCCCCGATCGTGTTGAGGCGTTCGGCGAGGTCCTCGTAGCCGCGGTTGATGACGTAGACGTTGCGCAGCACGGACGTGCCCTCGGCCGCCATCATGGCCAGCAGGACGACCACGGCGGGGCGCAGTGCCGGCGGGCACATCATCTCGGCCGCCCGCCAGCGGGTCGGGCCCTCCACCAGCACCCGGTGCGGGTCCAGGAGCTGGAGGCGGCCGCCGAGGCGGTTCAGGTCGGTCAGATAGATCGCACGGTTGTCGTAGACCCAGTCGTGGATCAGGGTCTTGCCCTGCGCGACCGCCGCGATGGCCGCGAAGAACGGCACGTTGTCGATGTTCAGGCCCGGGAACGGCATCGGGTGGATCTTGTCGATCGGCGCCTCCAGCTTGGAGGGACGGACCGTGAGGTCGACCAGGCGGGTACGGCCGTTGTCGGCGACGTACTCGGGCGTGCGGTCGTGGTCGAGGCCCATCTCCTCCAGGACGGCGAGTTCGATTTCGAGGAACTCGATCGGCACCCGGCGCACGGTCAGCTCCGACTCCGTCACCACCGCCGCGGCCAGCAGGCTCATCGCCTCGACCGGGTCCTCGGAGGGGGAGTAGTCCACGTCCACGTCGATGTTCGGGACGCCGTGCACGGTCAGGGTCGTGGTGCCGATGCCCTCGACCCTGACGCCCAGCGCCTCCAGGAAGAAGCAGAGGTCCTGGACCATGTAGTTGGAGGACGCGTTGCGGATGACGGTGACACCGTCGTGCCGGGCGGCGGCCAGCAGCGCGTTCTCGGTGACCGTGTCCCCGCGCTCGGTCAGCACGATCGGGCGGTCCGGCCGGATGGAACGGTCGACCTGGGCGTGGTACTGGCCCTCGGTCGCCGCGATGTCCAGCCCGAACCGGCGCAGCGCGATCATGTGCGGCTCGATGGTCCGCGTGCCCAGGTCGCAGCCGCCGGCGTACGGCAGCTTGAAGTGGTCCATGCGGTGCAGCAGCGGGCCGAAGAACATGATGATCGAGCGGGTGCGTACGGCGGCCTCGGCGTCGATCGACGCCATGTCGAGGTCGGCCGGCGGTACCAGCTCCAGGTCGACGCCCTCGTTGATCCAGCGGGTGCGCACGCCGATGGAGTTGAGCACCTCCAGGAGGCGGTACACCTCCTCGATCCGGGCCACCCGGCGCAGTACCGTGCGCCCCTTGTTGAGCAGCGAGGCGCACAGCAGGGCCACGCACGCGTTCTTGCTGGTCTTCACGTCGATCGCGCCGGACAGCCGGCGGCCGCCCACCACTCGCAGATGCATCGGGCCCGCATAGCCCAGCGAGACGATCTCACTGTCCAGGGCTTCGCCGATTCGAGCGATCATCTCAAGGCTGATGTTTTGGTTGCCGCGCTCGATGCGGTTGACAGCGCTCTGACTGGTGCCGAGCGCCTCCGCGAGCTGTGCCTGTGTCCAGCCGCGGTGTTGCCGGGCGTCACGGATGAGCCTGCCGATGCGTACGAGGTAGTCGTCTGCCATGAGGTTGAGGCTATCTCAGATATGAGATGGTGCCCGTTGGGGGGTCCGTTCGGGTGATGCGCTGTCAGGGGGCCTGACTGTTCGGCCCGTCGACCGTTGTTCCGATGCGCGCAAGGGCGGGGTGGGGGAACGCAGAGGTGGTTCCCCATGTTTGGACATGAATTCCGTCGGAGGTGCGGGAAATTCGGCGGGCGGCTATCGGGACAGCCCTGTTCCTCGGAACTCGGGAAGAGCCGGTAATCGTTCCGCCGGCTTCTTTCTCCGCCCGTCCGCAGGTCGCCGGATACGGTCCGGAAAGGTTTTCCGGGATCGGCATCCCGGGCTGTGTCGCGGCGCACCGCCGGATCATCTCCCCGCTTCTCCCGGCCCGCGCAGAAGGGCGCGTGACCGCCCCGGAACGGGTCTCGTCATCCGTCTTCCGGGACGACTCCAGATCTTCGTCCGTACCCGCCCGGAACTTCTCCCGGACGAACACTCCGCCATCGGAAAGCATTTCGAGCTCGCCTTGTGGCCGACCGTTCTGGCCGGCCGCGTCGACGTCGGCCTCACGGTTTCCGGAACACCGCGAATGGATTCCGTGCGCGTCGCCGAACACCGGGAACTGCGGGGCGCCCGCGCGGACCGATTCAAGGCCGCCGCCGAATTCGCGGAGGCGGGGCGGAGGGGTACGGCCACCGAGGTCGCCGTCGGCGCCGGCGTGCTGTCCGCCGACCGGGTGCACGGGAGCCTGAACTGCCTGCTCGACGAGGGTGCGGCGGGCGTCCGTCCGGGGGTGGGCGACGGCCTGACCGGCATGCACGTCGACTTCATCTCGCGGGAGGACCGACTTGACACGCTTTGACACGTTTTCCGACACGCCGACGATCCGCCTTGTGGGTTCCCCGCTCCGCCGTCCGGAGTCGGACGACGGCGTCCAGGTGATCGATGACACGGCCTTCACCGCCGCCCGCGTGAACAGGGCGGCCCTCCCGGCGGCGGCCTCCTGGGGCCCGAGGTCGTCGGACGGTGCCGCGGGGCGGACCGCCCGGTCTCCGGCCCGCCCCGCGGACGTCACCGGCGGCGCTCTCTGGAGTTGCGCCGCCACCCGAATGGTCCTGGCAGATCCATGGAGGTCGTCCGGCGTCCTGTGCTGCTGTGCGTGTGCCGGGGTCCGTGCTTGCCCCCGGTGGTGATGGACCAGGAGTGCCGATTGATGTTGAGGCGCACTCCGGGCAGGATCCGGAAGCTCTTCCGGAAGGTGAGCGGCATGGCTGCGACTCCTTTCGCTCCCCTCGTCGGCTACCCCCGCTCCGCGAACTGATGGGTGCGAGACCCGGATTGACTCACGGGCGCCCCTTCGGGACGCGGTGATTCACCCCGGGAGCCGACCCCGGACACGCCACGGGGACAGCTGGGAGCGGGTCCGGGCATGACCATCCCGCGCCCGTGTACTAGAGTTATCTCGACATCGAGATATCTGCCTAGGCGCACCGTAGCCGCCACCTCCAGTAAGGCATGCCTAACTTAGCCTGGCCTTACTGGATCGGCCAAGTCGGCGTGGCGGCACGATTGACGGTGGTACGCGCACATCAATGAAGGAGACTGTCGTGTCGGCGAACAGCTTCGACGCCCGCAGCACGCTGCAGGTGGGCGACGAGTCGTACGAGATCTTCCGGCTGGACAAGGTGGAAGGCTCGGCTCGCCTTCCGTACAGCCTGAAGGTGCTGCTGGAGAACCTGCTCCGCACTGAGGACGGCGCGAACATCACCGCCGACCACATCCGCGCCCTCGGCGGCTGGGACTCGCAGGCCCAGCCCAGCCAGGAGATCCAGTTCACGCCGGCCCGCGTGATCATGCAGGACTTCACCGGCGTTCCCTGTGTCGTGGACCTCGCCACCATGCGTGAGGCCGTCAAGGAGCTCGGCGGCGACCCGGCGAAGATCAACCCGCTGGCCCCGGCCGAGCTGGTCATCGACCACTCCGTCATCGCCGACAAGTTCGGCACCCACGAGGCCTTCGCGCAGAACGTCGAGCTGGAGTACGGCCGCAACCGCGAGCGCTACCAGTTCCTGCGCTGGGGCCAGACCGCGTTCGACGAGTTCAAGGTCGTCCCGCCGGGCACCGGCATCGTCCACCAGGTGAACATCGAGCACCTCGCTCGTACGGTCATGGTGCGGGGCGGCCAGGCCTACCCCGACACCCTGGTCGGCACCGACTCGCACACCACCATGGTCAACGGCCTCGGCGTACTCGGCTGGGGCGTCGGCGGCATCGAGGCCGAGGCCGCCATGCTCGGCCAGCCGGTCTCCATGCTCATCCCGCGCGTCGTCGGCTTCAAGCTGACCGGTGAGCTCAAGCCCGGCACCACCGCCACCGACCTGGTGCTCACCATCACCGAGATGCTCCGCAAGCACGGTGTGGTCGGCAAGTTCGTCGAGTTCTACGGCGAGGGTGTGGCGGCGACGAGCCTTGCCAACCGCGCCACCATCGGCAACATGTCGCCGGAGTTCGGCTCCACCGCCGCGATCTTCCCGATCGACGGCGAGACCCTGAACTACCTGCGCCTGACCGGCCGCTCCGACCAGCAGGTCGCGCTCGTCGAGGCGTACGCCAAGGAGCAGGGCCTCTGGCTGGACCCGAAGGCCGAGCCCGACTTCTCCGAGAAGCTGGAGCTGGACCTCGCCACCGTCGTCCCCTCCATCGCCGGCCCGAAGCGCCCGCAGGACCGTATCGTCCTCGCCAACGCCGCCGAGCAGTTCAAGAGCGACGTCCGCAACTACGTCGCCGACGACGACGAGGCGGGCAAGGAGTCCTTCCCGGCCTCCGACTCCCCGGCCACCGCCAACGGCGTCCCGACCAACCCGGTCACCGTCACCGCCCCCGACGGCTCGACCTACGAGATCGACCACGGCGCGGTCACCGTCGCGGCCATCACCTCCTGCACCAACACCTCCAACCCGTACGTCATGGTCGCCGCCGCGCTGGTGGCCAAGAAGGCGGTCGAGAAGGGCCTGACCCGCAAGCCCTGGGTCAAGACCACCCTCGCCCCGGGTTCCAAGGTCGTCACCGACTACTTCGACAAGGCGGGGCTCACCCCCTACCTCGACAAGGTCGGCTTCAACCTGGTCGGCTACGGCTGCACCACCTGCATCGGCAACTCCGGCCCGCTGCCGGAGGAGGTCTCCAAGGCCGTCAACGACCACGACCTCGCGGTCACCTCGGTCCTCTCCGGCAACCGGAACTTCGAGGGCCGTATCAACCCCGACGTCAAGATGAACTACCTGGCCTCCCCGCCGCTGGTCGTCGCCTACGCCCTCGCCGGCTCGATGAAGGTCGACATCACCAAGGACGCCCTCGGCACCGACACCGACGGCAAGCCGGTGTACCTCCAGGACATCTGGCCCACCGAGGCCGAGGTCAACGAGGTCGTGGCGAGCGCCATCGGCGAGGACATGTTCAACAAGTCCTACGCCGACGTCTTCGCCGGCGACGCCCAGTGGCAGTCGCTGCCGATCCCGACCGGCAACACCTTCGAGTGGGACCCGCAGTCGACCTACGTCCGCAAGCCCCCGTACTTCGAGGGCATGGCGCACGAGCCGTCCCCGGTCACCGACATCGCCGGTGCCCGCGTCCTGGCCAAGCTGGGCGACTCGGTCACCACCGACCACATCTCCCCGGCCGGCGCCATCAAGGCCGACACCCCGGCCGGCAAGTACCTCACCGAGCACGGTGTGGAGCGTCGTGACTTCAACTCCTACGGCTCCCGCCGAGGCAACCACGAGGTCATGATCCGCGGTACGTTCGCCAACATCCGCCTGCGCAACCAGATCGCGCCGGGGACGGAAGGCGGCTACACCCGCGACTTCACCCAGGCGGACGCGCCGGTGGCGTTCATCTACGACGCCTCCCGCAACTACATCGAGCAGGGCATCCCGCTGGTCGTCCTGGCCGGCAAGGAGTACGGCTCCGGCTCGTCCCGCGACTGGGCCGCCAAGGGCACCGCGCTGCTCGGCGTCAAGGCCGTCATCGCCGAGTCGTACGAGCGCATCCACCGCTCGAACCTGATCGGCATGGGCGTCCTCCCGCTGCAGTTCCCGGAGGGTGCCACCGCCGAGTCCCTCGGCCTGACCGGCGAGGAGACCTTCTCCTTCACCGGCGTCGAGGAGCTGAACAACGGCACCACCCCGCGCACGGTCAAGGTCACCACCGACACGGGCGTCGAGTTCGACGCGGTCGTCCGCATCGACACCCCCGGTGAGGCCGACTACTACCGCAACGGCGGCATCATGCAGTACGTGCTGCGCAGCCTGCTCCGCAAGTAGCGGATCCGGTACGGCAGTCGGGGCCGCGCTCCTGGTGGAGGGAGCGCGGCCCCGCACTGTTTCGCTACTCCGCTACAGCCAGCCGCGCTGAGCGGCCCGCAGCCCGAGCTGGAAGCGGCTCGCAGCCCCGAGCCGTTCCTGCAGGTCGCTCACCCGCCGCCGCAGCGTTCGCAGACTCACCCCCAGTTGACGGGCCACCGCCTCGTCCTTCATCCCGGCCGCCAGCAGCCGTGTCAACGTGAGGGGCCGTACGCGGTACCGCCCAGGGACATCGAGACGATCTTCGCGCCGGAGTGCGCCGCCCACTCCATGCCCGCGATGATCCAGGAGGCCTGGCCGTGGCCGGTGTTGTCCAGCACCCTGCCGACCAGCAGCCGCGCGCCCGGCGCCACGCCCTTGAACCTGCCGTTCGAGGCCGCGCCCGAGCCGACGATCGTGGACGCCACATGGGTGCCGTGGCCGAAGCCGCCCTGCACCGTCTCGTCCGGTACGAAGCTCTCCGACCCGGCGATCCTCCCGGCCAGGTCCGGGTGCCCGGTGTCCACGCCCGTGTCCAGGACCGCGCCCTCGACGCCGGTGCCGTCGTAGCCCGCCTGCCACACCTCGGGCGCGCCGATCTGCGGCACGCTCACGTCGAGGGACGCCTTCACCTTGGCGTCCAGCCAGATCTTGTCGATGCCGTCGCCGAGCTGCTGCGCGGCTTTCGCGGTGGGCTGGTGCCGAGCGGTGGGGCGATGTCCGACCAGAACGCGGTCGACTTCCGCGCGCTGAGCGCCGCGCCGTCGATCCCGGGCAGCGCCAGCGTCCGGCGCGCGCCCTCGGGGGTCTCGGCGCCCTTGCCGTACGTCGCGATGACCGGGGTGCTGCCGGTCTTCGCGTCCGTGTACCCCTGCTCGACCAGCTGGGAGACGTTGAACAGGGCCGGGTCGAGGCGGCCCGCCTTGATCAACGGAATGGCGTCCGCCGGCAGGACGCTGATCTCGCCGTCCTTCTCGCTCGACAGGAAGGTGGCGGCCTCGCGGCCCTTGCCGCGCCGGACGTCGACGGCGTTCTTGCCGTCCGGTCCGACGGTGAGCGTCACGGTGTCGCCGGTGATGAGGGTGACGGTCGCTGGTGGGGTGGCGGTCTGGGGTGCGGTGGTGGTGCTCGGACCGGTAAGGGGCGTGACCGGTGTGGTGACCGGGGACCCCGGAGCGGCTGTCGCGGGCGTGATCGCCCCCGCGAGCAGTCCGGCCGCTCCTGCCAGGGCCCACAGGGCGTGGAGTCTTCGCATGGGTGGACGTCCTCCCCTGAACGCGGAAACGCTTCCGCCGGGTAAGCGGAAGCCAGAGATCAGAGTGGGCGCCGGGGCGACGGCGGCTCAAGGGAACACGGTGGCCGGAGCGTGCCAATGCCCGCTTCGGCCAAGGGAGTTGGCGCAAACAACCCCCTCGGCGGACCCGATCGCCGCCGGTCGCCCCCGGTTCGGGCGTCCGCATTCCGGCCCCCGCGTCCGCCCTGTCCCACGGCTTCGGCTCAGCGGGAACACAGCATTCCCCCAGGAGACCGGCACAGACTTGATACATGTCTGCCACCGCAGGGTCCCGAACCGGCCGCGTCCGCGTCCTGATCGTCGACGACGAGCCCGGTCTCACCGAGCTGCTCTCCGTCGCCGTCGCGGAGGCGGGCTGGCGGCCCTACCCCGCGCTCGACGGGCAGAGCGCCCTGCGACTGGCCCGGGGCTGCGCCCCGCACGCGGTGGTGCTCGACGGGATGCTGCCCGACCTCGACGGCCTCCAGGTGCTGCGCAGACTGCGCTACGAGATGCCGAGGCTGCCCGTCCTGATGCTCACCGCCCGCGACGCCGTCGAACACCGTATCGACGGCCTGGCGGCGGGGGCCGACGACTACGTCACCAAGCCCTTCTCCCTGGAGGAGGTCGTGCTCCGGCTGCGCGGACTGCTGCGCCGGGCCGGCACCGAACAGCCCACCGTCGACGACTCCGTACGCGTCCTCGGCGACCTGGTGCTGACCGGCGAGTCCCGCGAGGTGCAGCGGGCCGGCACCCCGATCAGGCTCACCGCCAAGGAGTTCGACCTGCTCAGCCTGTTCCTGGACCACCCACGCCAGGTGCTGAGCAAGGCCCAGATCCTCGACCACGTCTGGAGCACCTCCTTCGACGGCGGCGGCAACCTCGTCGAGGTCTACATCTCCAGCCTGCGCCGCAAGATCGACCGGGGCCGGACGCCGATGATCCACACCGTCCGCGGCATGGGTTACGTCGTACGGCCCGTGGAGGACGGCAGATGACCGCCCGGCCGCGCAGCCGGTCGCTGCGCACGCGCCTGCTCGTCTTCATCACCGCCGTCCTGGTCTGCGTCTGCGCCGTGATGGCCCTGACCACCGTCTTCGCCCAACGCGCCTATCTGATGGGCAACCTGGACGACCGGGTGAGCGACGCGGCCGAGCGGGGCGTGGGCGGCGCCGCCCTGCACCCGGAGCTCACCCGCGACCTGACCTTCCTCAACGAGACCGGCCAGCCGGCCGGCCTGCTCGCCGCCCGCCTCGACGCCGGGGGGAACATCATCACCGCGGCCGTCGTGAGCCGGGACGCGCCCCCGCGCTCCCTCAGCACCGCCCAGACCACCGCCCTCAAGGGCATCGCGCCGGACGGCTCGACGCACACCCGCGCGGTCCCCGGCCTGGGCACCTACCGCGTCACCGCCCTGAACGCCGGCGGCATCCGCGTCCTGGCCGGGCTCCCCATGGACGACGTACTGGACACCATCAGCGGCCTGGTGGAGGTCGAGATCGGGGTCGCGGCGGTCGGCCTCACCGCCGCGGGCTGCGTGTGCGCGGTGGTGATACGACGACAGTTGCGCCCGCTCGGCCGGGTCGCCGCCACCGCCGTCGAGGTCTCCCACGCGCCCCTCGGCCGGGGCCAGGTGACCGGACTGACCCGGGTGCCCGAGCGGGACACCGACCCCGGCAGCGAGGCCGGCCAGGTCGGTGCCGCCTTCAACCGCATGATCGACCATGTCGAGGCCTCACTGGCGGAACGTCAGCGCAGCGAGGAACAGGTGCGCCGCAGCGAGGAGCGCATGCGCCGCTTCCTGGCCGACGCCAGCCACGAACTGCGCACCCCGCTCGCGTCCATCGCCGGGTACGCGGAGCTGATGAACCGCGGTACGGACCGCATCGAGCCGGACCTGGCCTGGCGCAGGGTCAACGCCGAGTCCGTGCGGATGCGCAGCCTGGTGGAGGATCTCCTGCTCCTGGCCCGTCTGGACGAGGGCCGCCCCCTGCAGTCCGCCGAGGTGGACATGGCCGC
This sequence comes from Streptomyces sp. NPDC048254, assembly GCF_043201895.1. Taxonomy (NCBI): domain Bacteria; kingdom Bacillati; phylum Actinomycetota; class Actinomycetes; order Kitasatosporales; family Streptomycetaceae; genus Streptomyces; species Streptomyces sp. NPDC048254. The sequence goes on along the minus strand of NZ_JBICZJ010000008.1, from coordinate 107,202 downwards.
GCTGGTCGCGGAGGCGGTGTGGGACGCCAGGGCGGCCGGGGCCGGTCATGTCTGGCAGCTCGAACTCAACCTGGACGGCCTGGCGTTCGTGAGGGGCGACGAGGCCCGCCTGCACCAGGTGGTGGCCAACCTGCTGGCCAACGCACGGGTGCACACCCCCGCCGGGACGACGGTGACCGCGACGGTCGAGTCCACCCCCGCCACCTGCGTGGTCCGCGTCCGCGACGATGGTCCCGGCATCCCGCCCGGCCTCCTCCCGACCGTCTTCGAACGCTTCACCCGGGCCGACACCTCCCGCACCCGCGCCGGCGTCCTGGAAGGCGGTTCGGGCCTGGGCCTGGCCATCGCCGCGGCCATCACCACGGCCCACGGCGGCCATCTCGGCGTGGAGAGCGTGCCGGGCCGCACGGAGTTCACGCTGGAACTCCCGGTGGCCGAACTCCCGCCCACCGGAACGGCGATACGCGCCCGCACGGCGCCGGTCTAGGCCCTGTCGTCAAATTCCCGTCGTCCGCCCGGAGGGCGGGCCCCGCGGCGTCAGGTGCGTGCTCTTGGCGTGCCGGGCCCTGAGCCTCGTACTGGACGTACTTGGGTCAGGGCCCGGTGCGGCGAGAGTGCGTGCATGGCGTCGCGGGGCAGACGGGAATTTGACGACAGGGCCTAGGAGAGCACCGCGCGCCGTGCGGACGGCATCGCCGAAGAGGGGGACGGTCAGGGAGTGGTGGTGAACGTGTCGAAGTCGGCCTCGCCGGTGGTGCCCGAGGCGTGCGAGGTCTGGGTCAGGCCGACGTCCTGGGTGGCCGCGGCGGTGGGGACGTCGATGGTGCCGACCAGGTTCCAGGTGGCGTCGTCGGTGGAGTAGTAGCCGCTGTAGGTGGTGCCGTTGCGGACCAGCTTCAGCCACGAGGGGTAGGTGGCGGTGCCGGTGGAGTCCTGGGAGTCCAGCTTTCCGTCGCCGTCGCTGTCCCAGTCGAGCAGGTAGCCGTTGCCCGGGGTCGCGACCAGGGCCAGGTAGCCGGGGGAGGTGTTGGGCTGGGTGATGTCGTTGCGGACCATGATCCCGGCCTTCGCCCAGACGTCCGTGTCCGACTGGGAGCCGAGCTTCACGGTGGTCACCGAACCGTCGTGCTCGGCTCCGGGCAGATAGACCGTGCCGTATTCGTTGGTGCCGTTGTAGAGGTCCGCGCCCTGGGCCCGGATGCCGAGCTGGGTGCCGGACTGGCTGAAGCTCGCCGTGGTGGAGGCGAACGTCTTGTACGGGGCCGTCACTTGGTGGTTGACGGTGATCGTGTCACCGGCGGTGAGCCGGGTCTTCCCGTCCGACCGGAAGCGGTAGCTCGCGCTCCCCTGGAAGTCGCTGGAGGCGAAGAGCTTCGCCGAGGGCGGGATGGACACGGAGTAGGTGGCCTGCAGCGTGTGGCCGCCACGGACCGTACGGACCCGGGTCACGTCACGCGTGGTGATCTTCGTGCCGGACGGTCCGGTGAGGGTCAGGGCGGCGTCGGTGATCGACCGCGACCCGTTGTCGGACAGGACCGCGGTCACGGTACGCGTGGTGCTGTCGCTCGCCGCCGGCGCCCAGTTGAGCCCGAACGAGACGTCCGGCGCCGCGCCGGTCACCGTGTGGTGGGTGCCGTGGACCCGGTACAGGACCACGCCGTGCGGCGGCACGTTGGCGGCGATCCGGCCCGCGGACTCGGTCAGCCGCTTGCTCCACAGATCCCGCAGGGAGTAGTCGCGCGCCTTGGCCAGACCCAGCGCGGACGCGGTCGTCGCGACCTCCCGGGGCGCCGACCCGGTGTTGAACAGACCGACCACGGCATCGCCGTCGGGCTCGGTCTTGGCGAACACCTGGGAGTTCGCGTCCGAGGAGATCCGCTTGGCGTCGATGCCGTCCTGGTCGACCGCGAGGACGTCGGTGTTCTTCAGCAGGGCGAGGTCGGCGGGGTCGAGGTGGGTGAGGTCGGTGCCGAGGATGAGCGGGGAGGCGGCCAGCGACCACAGGCTCATCTGGGTCCTGCGCTCGTCGGGGGTGAGGCCGTTGTTGGTGCCGTTCCCGATCTCGAGGGAGTCGTAGTCGTTGTAGCCGCCGGGACCGCCGTAGGGTGCCCAGGCGGCGACCTGGTCGAACCGGGAGGCGACGGAGGCCCAGGTGGTCAGGGGGTAACTGCTGCCGTCCGGACCGCAGTAGCACTCGACGTCGCCGCCGGTGCGCCAGCCGTTGGAGAGCTTCTTCCAGGTGGCGGCGTTGTTGATGTCGAGGTTGTTGGACAGCTCCAGGTGGATCGGCCGCCCGGTGTGCCGCAGCGCGTCCGACCAGGCCTGGACGTCCTGTTGGTCGGGTGTGCCGACACCGTCGATCTTGAGGTAGTCGATGCCCCAGCCGGCGAACTGACCGGCCCACGAGTCGATGAAGGTCTGCGCGCCGGGCTTGGTGTAGTCGATGCCCACCATGCCGCCGCAGTTGTAGTTGTTCTCCGTCGTCGTGGTGGCGATGTCCCGGGCGTGGTACGGGGTTCCCTGGATCTCGGTGTTCTTGGCGACCGCCTGCTGGGAGATGCCGGGAGTGACGTACAGGCCGAACTTCAGCCCGAGGGAGTGGACGTAGTCGGCCACGACCTGGATGCCGTTCTCACCGCCGCGGGGCGGGAACTTGGCGGGGTCGGTGACCCAGCGGCCGTACTGGTCGACGTCCGGCCCCTGGCTGCCCGGGCACTGGTACCAGAAGTCGTCGATGTTGGCGTAGATGAAACCATTCTTCGCCAGGCCGCTGGTCTTGAGCGCCTTCGCCTGCGCCTCGATGGTCTCCGCGGTCGGATTGCGGCGGACGAAGCTCCAACTGCTCCACCCCAGCAGGGGCTTGAGTCCGACACCGTTGTCATCGGCCTGCGCGGGCTGGCCGCCGGTCACGGTGACTCCGGTGGCGAGCAGCAGCGCTCCGGTGAACGCGGCCAGCACACCGCGGATCTGTCTTCTCATGAGTTCTTCCTCCATCGCAGCGCCCTGACAGCGCGACGGTCGGTATCGGAAGGTCGAGATTCGGCCGGGCCGGCAGCCCTGGTTCGCGTGATGAAACGGTCGGTCTCGCACCGTCCTGGCACGCGGACGTCCGCACGACCACCCGCCTGTCTCAGAAAACGTCAAGAACCAACCCTATGGACGCGACAAGTGAACATGACCGAACGCCAGTCACCACATAGCGCGCTTGGCCAAAAGTGAGTCAAGTCTGTGGGTCCACTGTGGCGCCGCCGAGCAAACGCGCCTGTTCGCGCTCCGGTTCAGTGAAGTCCCGCCCGTGCACGCACAACTCGGCGGCAACGGCGGCATCTCCGGCGGGCGCGGCAGATCCGCCCGCCGGACCAGGAGCTCGCGCATCTCCCGTTCTTCGCGTGGGCCTGCCGCAGCTGCGAGGCGGTCACCGTTGCCATGGCCCGGAGTGTGGCCGTCGGGGCCCGCCCCTGCCCTACGTGCGGGCGCACTGTCGCCCGAACCGGTGCCCCGCGACCGCGCCGGGCGTTTACACCGGCCCCCGTCCGCGCTAGTTTCACAGAGGAGTGGGGTGGGAGCGCTCCCATCCCGTGCCGGCGGACCGGAACCCGTCGGCGCCGGGCTCGCTCCCACCCCACTGTGCTCATCACCGTGACCCGCGCACGACCGTTCACCCCACACGGAGGCTGATCTGTCATGAATATGACAAACTCCGGGGTGCGTCTGCCCCGATTACCCCTCCCCACCCGAGGCCGGGCGCTCTTCCTCACCCTCCTCGCCCTGCTCACCACGGTCCCCGCTCTCGCCCTGATCCTGGCCGCCGGTGCCCCGGCGCAGGCCCACGGCACCCCCATGAAGCCCGCCAGCCGTACCTTCCTGTGCTGGCAGGACGCGCTCACCGACACCGGTGAGATCAAGCCCGTCAACCCGGCGTGCAAGGCGGCCCAGCAGGTCAGCGGAACCACGCCGTTCTACAACTGGTTCTCCGTGCTGCGCTCGGACGGCGCCGGCCGCACCCGCGGTTTCGTGCCCGACGGCGAGCTGTGCAGCGGCGGCAACACCAACTTCACCGGCTTCAACCTGCCCCGCGACGACTGGCCGGTCACCCACCTCACCTCCGGCGCGACCGTCGACTTCTCGTACAACGCCTGGGCGGCGCACCCGGGTTGGTTCTACGTCTACGTCACCAAGGACAGCTACGCCCCCACCCAGCCGCTCACCTGGGACGACATGGAGGACACGCCGTTCCTGACCGTCGACCACCCGCCGCTCAACGGCACCCCGGGCACGGTCGAGGCCAACTACTCCTGGACCGGGCGGCTTCCGGCGAACAAGACCGGACGGCACATCATCTACATGGTGTGGCAGCGCTCGGACAGCACGGAGACCTTCTACTCCTGCTCGGACGTCGTCTTCGACGGCGGCAACGGCGAGGTCACCGGCATCCACGACCCGGGCAACCCCACCGAACCCCCGCCCGGCACCTGCACGGCCACCCGGGCCACGACCAACAGCTGGCCCGGCGGCTACCAGTCCCAGGTCACCGTCACCAACAGCGGTGACGTCCCGATGCTCGGCTGGATGGTCGACTGGACGCTCCCCGGCGGCCAGTCGGTGGCCAGCCTCTGGAACGGCAACGCCACCTACAGCGGACAGGACGTGATGGTCCACAACGTCGACTGGAACGGCTCGCTCAGTCCCGGGCAGAGCACCACCTTCGGCTACGTCGTCCAGGGCGACGGCGGGGACAGCGCGACCAGCCTGCCCTGTCAGGTCGGTTGACCCACGGCACGGACGGGCCGCTGGAGCAGGTCATCGCCGCGCTGGAGGCCAGGCCGCCCACGTTCGCTACGCGCGCTCCGCTCGCCGGCCTCCTCCCGGCCGACCCCGAGGCCGACCTGGTGGCGTGGTGGCAGGCAGCCGACGTGCACCGGCAGCGCGCCCCGGTGACCGACCGGCTGAAGTGGGCCACCGCGGTCTGATCCACCGCACACGACGGAGCCCCTGCCGAACGGTGGGGGCTCTCCGTCCTGTCCACCGCCTGAGTCGCGCCAGGAAGTCGTTCACGGACTTCTCGACCTTTCTCGATCTTTCTCGATGTTTCTCGAACTCGTACGCGGACAGCCGGTGGCCGCGGCCGACAGGCGATCTCAGTCGGTTGCGAGACCGGGCAGGGCGGGTGCCTCTCCGGTTGCGGTGCCCCGGTTCGGGTTCTTTACTAGTAGGTACAAATCTCGCTGAATCGTGCGGTCCATGAGGTGGCGTGGCGGAGTGTTTCGGGGACCGGGCCGTCGGCATCCGAAGCGATGTCTCGAAATCCGACGAAGCGACGAAGCAAGGAGCCGTGTCCCATGCTCCCCATTCACCTCACTCAGTTCGGGGAGCCGGAGAAGAGCCTGAAGGTGGTGGACGTGCCCGAGCCCCCGGCTCCCACCGCCGGACAGGCGCTCGTCCAGGTCGAGTACGCCCCGCTCGACCACCACGACCTTCTCCTGGCGCAAGGTGTCTACCCCGTACGCCCTGAGCTGCCGACAGCCATCGGAAACGAGGGGGTGGGGACCGTCGTGTCCGTAGGGCCCGGCGTCATGGAGGTCGGCCCCGGCGAGAGGGTCCTGCTCCCCTTCGGCGTCTTCTCCTGGTCCGAGCGGGTGGTGGCCGAGGCAGGGGACCTGACCGTCGTGGACAAGTCCATCGGTCTTGAACAGGCAGCGATGCTCACCATCAATCCCGTCAGCGCGGGGCTCCTGGTCGGCCTGCGTGACCTTCCGGCCGGTTCCTGGGTGGTGCAGAACGCGGCCAACAGCGGGGTGGGCCGGTCTGTCATCGTGTTCGCCAAGGAACGAGGGCTGCGCACGATCAACATCGTGCGCCGCGCGGAACTCGTGAGCGAACTCCGTGATCTCGGCGCCGACATCGTGGTTGTCGACTCGGCGGACGCCGGCGCGCGCGTACGGGAAGCCATCGGCTCCGATCCGGTGCTGCTCGGCCTCGACGGTGTCAGCGGTGCGGCGACCGCACTGTTGCTGGACGTACTGACCGACGGCGCCCTGCTGGCGATCTACGGGTATGTGAGCGGCCGGCCGTTCACGCCCGATCCCGACGTGCTGAGGACGAAGAACATCACCACGACGGAGTTCTGGATGTACCAGGACGAGTTTCTTCCCCGGCTTCCGGCTCTGAACGCGGAGTCCGCACGGCTGGTCTCCGAGGGAAGACTCGTCCTGCCCTCCGCGCCCGTCTACAAGGCCGCGGACTTTCCCGAGGCGCTCGCCCACTTCCGGGAGAACGGCAAGGTCCTCCTGGACTTCGACCCGCATCGTGCGTAGGCGCCGCCGCACCTGCCGCTGAGGCCGGGACCATCCCGACAGCGGCCGGAGCCGACCACACAGCCGCTGTCGGGGCGCCGGTACGGCCCCCGACCCACCATCAAGGAGGGGCGGCATGGCCGCACAGAGCACTATCGGCATTCTCGGCGCGGGAGAGATCGGCCGGGCCGTCGCCGGCAAGGCCGTCCGTCACGGACATGAGGTACTCATCGGCAACAGCCGGGGCCCGGAGACACTCAAGGCAGTCGTGGAGCGGTTGGGGCCGAAGGCCCACGCCGTGACAGCGGAAGAGGCGGCGCGGCCGGACCTCGTCTTCCTCGCGGTGCCGTTCTCCGCAGTGCCGGACCTGACCGGCCTCACCGACTGGTCCGGGAAGACCGTCGTCGACACGACGAATCAGTTCGCGGCGGCCAACCCCTTGCGGGGCCGGTACGACGTCGGTGACCTCACGGGCAGCGAGTGGGTCGCCGAGCGCCTGCCCGGAGCGCGGATCGTGAAGGCGTTCAACACCCTGTTCGCCGCGTTCATCGCCGCGGACCCCCAGCACGAGGAAGGCCGTCAGGTGGTCTTCTACGCGGGCGACGACGCCGACGCGAAGGCGGCCGTGGCCGGCTTGCTCGACCAGTTCGGGTTCGCCGCCCTGGACCTAGGCGGTCTGCGGGAGGGCGGGCGCCTGATGCAACTCGACGGCCCGCTCAGCGCACGGCACTTCCTGCTTCAGGACGCCGGCTGACGAACCAGACCTCGCTCACCCCCGGGCACGCACGCCGAGCACACACAGGAGGAGCGTCATGAGCCGCCGTGTCGTCTATACCCGCGGTGGGGCGCCCGCCGACGTCCTGACCGTCATCGAGGAGCCGGAGCCGGCAGCGCCGGGGACCGGTCAAGTACTCGTCCGCGCCACCGCGTTCCCCGTGCACCCCGGGGATCTCCAAGCCGTCGAGGCATATCCGGGGAACAGCGGACAACCGGTCCCGGCCGGTGTCGAGGCCACCGGCGTGGTGGAGGCCATCGGCCCGGGCACCCCGGTGGCACCGGGAGTCGCACCCGGCGCGCGGGTGACGGTCTTCCCGCACCCGGGCGCCTGGTCCCAGTGGATCATGGCGGCCGCCAGGGCGGTGGTCGCCGTACCGGCAGGGGTGCCGGACGAGGTCGCCGCGCAGATGCTGGTGAACCCGATCACCGCCGTGATGCTGCGCCGCGAGGCGGAGGCGCACGCGTCCATCGGGTACGACGGGGTGCTGCTGCAGACCGCCGCCGGCTCGTCGGTCGGACGGCTGCTGACGGCCGTGAGTCAGGCCCACGACATCTCGCTCGTCAACGTCGTCCGCAGTGAACGCGGCGCCACGGAACTGCGTCACCGCTTTCCGGACGTGCCGGTGGTGGCGACGGAGCATGCGGGGTGGGCCGATGACGTCCGCAGCGCGGTCGGCGACCGCCCGCTGAGCGTGGCACTCGATCCGATCGGCGGGAAACTCGCCGAGAGCCTCGTGGACCTGCTGACGCCGGGCGGAACACTCGTCTGCTACGGGCAGATGGCCGCGGAGCCGATCTCGCTGCCCGCGTCGACTCTGCTGCACAAGTCGCTGACGCTGCGCGGCCGGAGCATCGGCCACTGGATGTCGGACACCCCCCTCGACAGGCAGGTGTCCGATGTCGCCGCCGCGAAGATGATCGCGACAACGGCCAAGGACCAGTTCGACGTAGCCGCCACTTATGGTCTGGGTGACCTGGCGGAGGCGGTGGACCACGCGCAACGGCCCGGCAAGGTCGGCACCGTCCTCATCCGTCCCTGGTAGCCGCCCCTGGAACACGTCACGGCGCTGAGCGGTCGTCCAGCCGGTCCGGCGCCGGCTCGTTCGTGGGCACGCGGGGAAGAAGGGCCAAGGCCTCCTTGGCAGCCCCGATGACAACCTCCGCCGCGGCTCCCGCCCTGCCCAGGGCCTCCAGTCCCCGCAGCACGGCGAGGAGAAGGCCGGCGAGCCGGTCCGTGTCCGCCTCGGCGTCCAGCGAGCCCTCCTCCTGGGCCCGGGCGAGGCAGTCCGACAGCTCGCTGTGCATGGCGCGGACCGTGGCAGCGGTCCGCTCGGCGACGGTCTTGTCGACGGCGGCGAGTTCCGTGGCGCTCCTGGCCATCATGCAGCCGCGCCGCTCCACGTCCCTGCTGATCTCTTCGGAGATGCCGCATACAAGGCGTTCCAGTTGCGGGAGGGCCGGTCCAGGACCGCGCAGGGCCGAACGCCAGGCTCCGATCGCGTCACTGTTGTAGCTGTCCAGAGCCTGTAGGAACAGGGCGTGTTTGTCTCCGAAGGCCCCGTACAGGCTTCCGCGTCCCAAGCCTGTGACGGCGCTCAGATCGTCGATGGAGGTCCGGTCGTAACCGTGGGACCAGAACTGGTCGCGAGCAGCCCGCACGACATCCTCGTCGTCGAACTGCCGAGGCCGGGCCATGAGAAAACTGTACGCCGTGCACGGGGCATCGCGCGGCGAAGACAGGGCAGTACGAGCCCGCTTCGCCGCATTGACCCATGCCGTACGTCGCCTGCGGCAAGGACTCGCGGAACACTCGTTTCCATCCGTCCCCGGGCGATCCGCTCTGGGCGGACCCGGTGTCGGTGCACACCGGGTCCGCGAGCCGGGCAGGGAGGGGGGTGGGGTGCCTGCCCGGGGGGAAGTGGCTCGAACTGCCTCTTGCGCGCTGTGCTGTTCGGCTTGTGTGACGCTTTGGAGCACGACAACGTTGTCTGATGGTCTGTACATGACTCTACCGCCTCAACCGACAACGATGTCAACCCGCTTCGGGTAGCCCGGCCGGGTGAATCAGGGCGGTGGCTGTCGGGGTGCAGGCGGTCTTCCGTGCTACGGGTGGCGCACGTTACTGTCCCTGCGGCTTGTGCGACCTGTGGTGCGCGACCCGTCCGGAGGAGGAGGGGCCGCGTCATGCGTTTCCGTCCCATGTCCCTGCTGCTGGCCGCGGTGCTCGCGACCGGCGGTGCCACCCCCGCCCTCGCGGCGACCGCGAGCGGGCCACCCGAACTGGTCAAGGACCCCACGGCGTACGTGGATCCGCTGATCGGCACCAAGAACGGCGGCGACACCTTCCCGGGTGCCGTCGTGCCGTTCGGCATGCTCTCCTGGAGCCCGGAGAACACCAGAGGCGACGCGACCAGAACGGCCGCGCCCGGCGGTTACCAGTACGACGCCACCCGCATCCGCGGCTTCAGCCTCACCCATATGTCCGGCACCGGCTGCGCGGGCGGCAGCGGCGACATCCCGTTCTTCCCGTACGCCGGTGAGGTCACCTCGTCCCCGGCGAGCGACACCAAGGACGCCGTCTACGCCTCGGACTTCAGCCACACCGACGAGACCGCCGAACCCGGCCACTACAAGGTCGGCCTCGCCTCCGGCGTCACCGCCGACCTCACCGCGACCACCCGCACCGGCTCGGCCCGGTTCAGCTACCCGGCCGACAAGCCCGCCTCGTTGCTGGTCCGCACCGCCAACTCCGAGGTGGGCTCGGCCGATTCGACGGTCACCATCGACCCGGCCACCCGTACCGTCTCCGGCTCGGTCACCTCCGGCGACTTCTGCGGCTACCTCGACCCCGAGGGCCAACGCGCCTACTACACCCTGTACTTCACCGCCCACTTCGACCGCGCCTTCACCACCGTCGGCACCTGGCAGGACGACAGGCTCAGCCCGGGGACGACGACCGCCTCCGGCGGCACCGGCGGCTTCGCGACCGGCGGGCGGCCGGTCGCGGGCAACGGCGCCGGCGGCTACGTCGAGTTCGCGCCCGGCACCGGCCCGGTGAACGTCAAGGTGGGTATCTCGTACGTCAGTCAGGCCGCCGCCCAGGCCAACCTCAGGGCGGAGAACCCGCCCGGCCGCTCCTTCGACGCCGTCCGTGACGCGGCCCACCGCGCCTGGCGCGACCGGCTCGGTGCCATCCGCGTCGGAGGCGGCACGGAGACCGACCGCACCACCTTCTACACCGCCCTGTACCACTCGCTCTTCCACCCGAACGTCATCAGCGACGCCGACGGCCGCTACCGGGGCAGCGACGACCAGGTGCACCGCGTCGGGCGCGGCCACCGGGCGCAGTACGGCACCTTCTCCGGCTGGGACGTCTACCGCGACCAGGTTCAGCTGCTCACCCTGCTGGACCCCCGGACCGGCTCGGACATCGCCCAGTCGCTCTACGAACTCGCCCGGCAGAACGGCGGTGTCTGGGACCGCTGGCTGCACGGCGCGAGCGGCACCCACGTCATGAACGGCGACCCCTCGCCCACCGCCCTCGCCGGCATCCGCGCCTTCGGCGGCACCGACTTCGACCTGAAGGGCGCGCTGCACTCCCTGGTGAAGGCGGCCACGGAACCGACCGCACAGGACCTCTCCTCGGCGGGCAAGCCCGTGCTGTCGGTGGGCCAACGCCCGTCCCTCGACAAGTACCTGGACCAGCACTACATGCCGTCCGTGTCCAACGCCTGGGGCGGCGCGGCCGAGACGCTGGAGATGTCCACGGCCGACTTCGCCCTCTCCCAACTCGCCTCGGCCGCAGGGGAGAAGAACACGGCGGCCACCTTCGCCGACCGCTCCCAGTGGTGGCAGAACAACTTCAACATCGCCGCCGATCCCAGCGGCGGCTACATCGCCAACCGCAAGGCCGACGGCAGTTGGGTCACCGGTTTCACCCCGGCCACCGGCAACGGGTTCGTGGAGGGCACGGCCGCCCAGTACACCTGGATGGTCCAGCACAACCCGGCCGGGCTGTTCGCCGCGATGGGCGGCACGGACCAGGCCCTCGCCCGCCTCGACGCCTTCTTCCACAACAGCGACGGCAGCTGGGCCCTCACCGGCAACGGTGGCGACAAGTCCGAACTTGACAACGAGCCCTCGATCAACGTGCCCTACCTGTACGACTACGCGGGCGCCCCGTACAAGGCGCAGGAGACGGTCCGCGCGGCCATGACCACGCTCTGGTCCACCGGTCCGGGCGGTATCCCCGGCAACGACGACCTCGGCGCGATGTCGTCCTGGTACGTCTTCTCGGCGCTCGGCATGTACCCCCAGGTCCCCTCCCGAGCCGAACTCGTCCTCGCCTCACCCCTGTTCCAGCGTGTGGAGATCGACCGCCCGGGCGGCAACGACATCTCGATCCGTGCCCAGGGTGCGGCCGCGGACGCCCCGTACGTCCAGTCCCTGAAGGTCAACGGCCGTACCAGCGACCGCCCTTGGCTCGACAGCTCCTTCGTCCGGGACGGCGGCCGCCTCGACTACACCCTGTCCACCACCCCGAACCGCACCTGGGGGACCGCCTCCGCACCGCCGTCCTTCCGCCAGGGCGAGCAGCCCTACCAGATCGGCGTCGGACCGACCACCGCGCGGCTCGCCCCCGGTGACAGCACCCAGGTCGGCATCCGTGCGCTGTCCCTCACCGGCGGTACCGGCCCGGAGGTCCGCTTCCGGGTGGAGACCCCGGAGGGCGTCACGGCCACCCCGGCCGAGGGCACGGTGACCGACGGCTCCCGGCAGATCACCCTCTCCACCACCTCCGGCACCCCCCAGGGCTACTACGACGTCCAGGTCACGGTGACCTCCATCGGCACCTCCTACGCCCAGCCGGTCGCCCTGACCGTCGCCGCCCCGGGCACCCTTCTCGCCGCCTACGACAACACCGGCGTCTCGGACGACGTCGGGGACCACGACGAGGGCGACTTCGACGGCGGCGGCTGGAGCTACTCCCGGCAGGCCCTCGCGGCGGCCGGCCTCACCGCGGGCGCCCAGGGCGCGGTCGACGGTCTGGCCTACACCTGGCCGAACGCCCCCGCGGGCCGTCCCGACAACGCGACGGCAGCGGGCCAGACCATCGAACTCGCCACTCCCGCGAGCAAGTTGTCCTTCCTCGGCAGCGCCACCAACGGCAACCAGTCCGCCCGGGCGACCGTCACCTACACCGACGGCAGCACCGGCACGGTCGACCTCTCCTTCACCGACTGGACCGTCGGCGGCGGAGGCGGCACCGTCCAGTACGGCAACGAGACCGTGGCGAGGACCCCGTACCGCAATGTCGCGGGCGCCGACAAGGACCCCGTGGCCACCTACGTCTTCGCGACCAGGCCGTTCGAGGCGCCGGCGGGCAAGAGCATCAGGAGCGTCCGGCTTCCCGAGAACACCACCGACCTGCACGTGTTCACCCTCGCCACCGGCTGAGACGGAGGAACGAAAGAGGAACAACAAGAGGGGGCGGACCCGAACGGGCCCGCCCCCTTTTTTTGGGCTTCTCCGTGCCGTGCCTCAGGCCAGCAACTCCACCTCCGCCAGCGTCGACGCGCCGTCCAGGACGAGCCGGTAGTGCGCGTACGTCCCGGGCGTGCGGACCGTGAACGCCCGGGTCTGCAGGTTCCAGGCGAAGGACTCACCCGAACGCCGGTCCACGGTGCGCCAGGTGGTGCCGTCCGTCGAGGCCTGGAGGGTCCAGCCCGTCGGGGCCCTGGTGTGGTCCGCCGGTGAGGTGAGCGTGTACTGGATCCCCTTGACCGACCCGGACACCGGCAGGTCCACCGACGTCACCGCCTGCTCCGTCGCCGACGTGTTGTCGAACAGGGAGCCGTCGCCCTTCAGGACGTCCGCGCGCGGGGTCGGGACCTTGTCGTCCTTGGCGATCGAGACCGGTCCCGCGTTCTTGCCCGTGCCCCACGTCGACGGCTTCGGGCCCATCGTGAAGTCGATGATCCCGCCCTTGGAGATGAGCGAGTGGGGGAGCGAGGTCGACGTCCAGATCCGGCCGTTGACCCGCACGCCCTGCACGTAGACGTTGGTCGCGCTGTTGCGCGGCGCCCGGATCACCAGGTCCCGGCCGTTCTCCAGGTGGACCGTCGCCTTCTTGAACAGGGGGGAGCCGATCGAGTAGTCGCCGCTGCCCATCACCAGCGGGTAGAAGCCGAGGGCCGAGAAGAGGTACCAGGCCGACTGCTCGCCGTTGTCCTCGTCGCCGTGGTACCCCTGGCCGATCTCGCTGCCCAGGTAGAGCCGGGAGACCGCCTCGCGGACGTACGCCTGCGTCTTCCAGGGCTCGCCGGCCGCGTCGTACATGTAGATGACGTGGTGGGCGACCTGGTTGGAGTGGCCGTACATGCCCATCCGGACGTCCCGGGCCTCGGTCATCTCGTGGATGACCCCGCCGTAGGAGCCGACGAAGTCGGTGGAGGCCGTCTCGGGCGTCGCGAAGTACTCGTCCAGCTTGTCGGCGAGTCCGGACCGGCCGCCGTACAGGCTGGCCAGGCCCCGGCTGTCCTGCGGGGCCGTGAAGGCGTAGCCCCAGCCGTTGGTCTCGGTGTAGTCGTAGCCCCACACCCGCGGGTCGTACGACGACGAGTCCACCCGCCACCGGCCCTGGGCGTCCTTGCCCTGGAAGAAGCCGGCCTTGGAGTCGAAGAGGTTCACGTAGTCCTGGGCGCGGTTGAGGAAGTAGTCCGACTCCTCCTTGTAGCGCTTCTCGCCGGTCTTCTTGTACAGGGCCAGGCCCATCTCGGCGATGCCGTAGTCGTTGACGTACCCCTCCATCGCCCAGGACAGGCCCTCGCGGGTGTCGTCGCTGGTGTAGCCGAGGAAGGGGGAGGTCGACATGCCCTTGCGGCCCACGCCGGAGGAGGGCGGGACGACCGTCGCGTTCTTCACGGCCGCGTCGTAGGCCGCCTTCGCGTCGAAGTTCACGCCCTTGACGTACGCGTCGGCGAACGCCACGTCCGAGGAGGTGCCGGTCATCAGGTCGGCGTAACCGGGGGAGGACCAGCGCGAGGTCCAGCCGCCGTCCTTGTACTGCTGCACGAACCCGTCCACCATCTCGCCCGCCTGACTCGGCGTCAGCAGCGAGTACGCGGGCCAGGTCGTGCGATACGTGTCCCAGAAGCCGTTGTTGACGTACACCTTGCCGTCCACGATCTTCGCGCCGGTGTGCGTCGGGGTGTCCTGGCTGGTCATCGGCGAGAAGGGGGAGGCGTACTGGTCCTTCGAACCGACTTTCTCGAAGCCGGAGTTGGGGTACAGGTACAGCCGGTACATGCTGGAGTAGAGGGTGGTCAGCTGGTCCGCCGTGGCGCCCTCCACCTCGACCTTGCCGAGCAGCCGGTCCCAGACCTTCTGGGCGCGCGCCTTCACCGTGGCGAAGGAGGTGCCGTCCGGGATCTCCTGGCGCAGGTTGTCCTCGGCCTGGTCGACGCTGATCAGGGAGGTGGCCAGGCGCAGGGTGACGGTGTGGTCGGAGCCGGCGTCGAAGCGGAGGTAGCCCTTGACCCCGCTGGAGTCGCCGCCGGTCACCGGCTTGTCGAAGACGCCGTAGACGAACAGGCGGGTGGCGCCGGTCGACAGGCCGGACTTGACGTCGGAGTAGCCGGTGACGATCCCGTGCTCCTTGTCGAGGGTCAGGCCCGCCTGCTCGGTGACGTTGTCGAAGATCACGCTCGCGTCGTCGCCCGGGTAGGTGAAGCGCAGCGCGGCCGCGTGGTCGGTCGGCGTTATCTCGGCCTTGAGGCCGTTCTCGAACGTGACCCCGTAGTAGTACGGCCGCGCGGTCTCGTTCTCGTGCCGGAAGGCCAGTTCCCGTGCCTCCCGGCCGGTGTCCGGGGTGCCGGCGGCGACGGACGGCATCATCTGGAAGGTCTGCCGGTCGCCCATCCAGGGGCTGGGCTCATGGCTGGCGCTGAACGCCTGGATCGTCGGCAGGTTGTCGTCGTTGTTGGCCCGTGCGTATTCGTACAGCCAGCTCTCCGAGGACGCGTTGGTCACCGGCGTCCAGAAGTTGAAGCCGTGCGGCACGGCCGTCGCCGGGAAGTTGTTGCCGCGCGAGAAGCTGCCGCTGGAGTTGGTGCCGCGGGTGGTCAGCGCGTAGTCGGACAGATGCGCCTTGGGCTTCTCGGGGGCGACGCGCCCGATGTTCACGTCGTCGATCCAGCCCCGGAACCTGGCCGGGCCGGCGGGCGAGTCGTAGCCCACCAGGATCCGGTCGACGGTCTTGCCGGCCGCGACCGAACCGATCACCGACGAGATGTTGTTCCACTGGTTGACGTACAGCCCCTTCGACGCGCCCTGTCCGCGCGGGGACAGCGCGAACCCGTGCTGGTCCACCGCCCCGAGGCCGCTCAGATAGGTGCCGTCGGTGAAGGCCAGGTCCACGGAGACGTTGGTGGCGTCGTAGTCGAGGTCGCCGTCGGCCATCGAGGGGAAGATCCGGTAGGACAGCTGCGTGTCCCGCCGGACCTTCACGTTCACGTCGAAGACCTTGTTGTACGAGTACGCCCGCCCGCTCGCCGTGTGCCGGCCCGCGTAGCGCAGCGCATGGGTCCCGGTGAAGCCGGCCCGTGCCTTCGCGGTCGGCGAGCCGCTCGGTCCCTTGTCCACCAGCGAGAGCATGTCCTGGGGGACCGGCCCGCCGCTGCCGCCCGTGGAGAACTGGACGTCGGCGATCTGCAGGATGTCCGGCGCGCCGTTGTTCTTCGTGACGTCGAGCCGGAAGTGCCGGTACTCGGCGGGTGCCGCGAGGTCGTACGACCTGGTCTGGAACCGCTCGGTGAAGCCTTCGCCCGTGCGGGTGTCGACGGTCTTCCAGTCCTTGCCGTCCGCGGAACCCTGGAGGGTCCAGTCCGCGGGGTCGCGCTCGGCGTAGTCGTTCGCGGACGTGACGGCGTACGTCACCAGCTTGATGGGCTTGTCGAAGTCGAACTCCGCCCAGCCGGTGGGCTCGAAGGTGAGCCACTTGGTGCCCGGCTCGCCGTCGACGAGGTTCTCCTTGACCTCGCCCGCACCGGTGTTCTCGCCGCTGGCCCGCATGTCGGTCACATGGTCGGTGACATTGCCGGGGATGCCGGTGCTGTAGCCGCCGTCGACCCCCGAGGCGCGCGGTGCGCCGCCGGGATCCGTGTCGACCGTGTCGGTCCAGTCCGGTGACGGATCGCCAGACTCGAACGAGGATGCGAACTGCGTCGCGGCGGCCGGTGCCTTGGCCGGCAGGGCGACCGCGGCCCCCTGGGAGCCCAGGCTCATGACGACGGCGGCCGTGATCACGACCGCCGTACCAGATCTGTGTCCAGTTCTTCGCTGCGTTCTCCGCTGCGTCACAACGGGTACCCTCCCTGCCACATGAGACAACGTTGTCAGATGCGTGGCGCAGGAACCAGTAGGTGGTCAAGTGGTCCGTGATGTCAAGGGTGTTGGCTGCGGCATTCAGGGGTCTATGTCGGCTCTTTTTCCGGTAAGGCGTACCCAGGTCGCTCAGATTTCCGACAGGTCTCAACTAGGAAAAGACCCATGGCCAACCTTGCATTCGATCTTGCCCCGCTGGCGTGAAGTGGACTATACCTGTCGGCGTTTCCTGAGTGACTTCCTGCACGGCCCAGCACTACCCGACCGCGGTGCCGGGAGGATCCGGTTCACCGCCTGAGTCCTGGAGAGGGCGAGGACTTGAGCATGGGATCCACATCCGCAGCCAGTCATGGTTCCGAAGGCGTCGGCCGCCGCGATCTGATCAAGCGGTCAGCCGCACTGGGCCTGATTTCGGTCCCCACCGTCGGTTTTCTCTCCGCCTGCGCCAGCAGTGGCGGAGGCGGCCAGTCCAAGGACAAGGCCGGCAAGAAGACGGCCAAGAACCCGCTCGGCGTCAACGACACCGCCCAGATGGAATTCGTCCTCTTCGACGGCGGTTTCGGCAAGGAGTACGCCGAGGACGCGGTGAAGATCTACCAGAAGGACTTCCCGAAGGCCAAGGTCAAGTTCTCCGCCACCCAGAAGATCCAGTCCACCCTGCAGCCCCGCTTCAACCAGGGCACCCCGCCGGACCTCATCGACAACTCCGGCGCCGAGCAGATGGACATGGGCGTACTCGTCGGCAAGAAGCAGCTGGCCGATCTCACCCCGCTCCTCGACGCGCCGTCGTACGACGACCCGAACAAGAAGGTGCGCGACACGCTGCGCCCCGGCATCGTCGAAATGGGCCAGTTCGACGGCGACCCGGTCTGGATCATGTACTACGCCTACACGGTGTACGGCGTCTGGTACTCGCAGAAGGCCCTGGACTCGCTCGACGCGGAGTACCCGCAGACCTGGGACCAGATGATCGCCGTCTGCGAGAAGGCCAAGAAGAAGGGCATGGCCGGCTGGACGTACGCGGGCAAGTACCCGTACTACATCCCCTTCTCGCTGTACCCGATGATCGGCAAGGTCGGCGGCGTCGAGGTCCTGAACGCGATCGACAACCTGGAGCCCAACGCCTGGAAGCACCCGGCCGTCAAGGCGTGTTTCGAGGCCTACTACGAGCTCTACAAGAAGGGCTACATCCTCCGGGGCACCCCCGGCCTGGACCACATCCAGTCGCAGACCGCCTGGGCCCAGGGCAAGGCGCTGTTCATCCCGAACGGCTCCTGGGTGGAGAACGAGTCGGCGAACGTCATCCCCTCCGACTTCAACCTCGCCGTCTCCGCGCCCACCGGCATCGACAAGAACGACAAGATGCCGTTCGGCACCATCTGGGCCTCCGGCGGCGAGCCGTTCATCGTCCCGGCCAAGGCCGCGAACGGCGAGGGCGGCATGGAGCAGCTGCGCATCATGCTCAGCGAGGCGTCCTCCAAGAACTTCACGTCGAAGGTGAAGTCGCTGACCGCCTACAACGGCGGCACCGACGGCATCACCCTCACCCCGGGCCTCACCTCCGGTGTGGCCGCACTGAAGCTGGCCGGGTCGAACGTGGTCAACCCGCGGCTCCAGGACTGGTACGTGCAGCTCCAGAAGGAGAAGATCGGCGTGTCCGGTCTCGGCGAGATGATGGCGGGCCGGCTGACCCCGGCGGAGGCCATCAAGAAGATCCAGGGCTTTGCCGACGAGGCCGCCAAGGACGACTCGATCAAGCACTACAAGCACCAGTAACCAGAAACCCCTGACCGCACCGGAGTGGCGATGCAGCACGGCAAGTACCGGTTCATTGTGGGGTTTCTGGCGTTGCCCCTCGGACTGTACGCGCTCTTCGTGGTGTGGCCGTTCATCCAGTCCATCTACTACTCGTTCACGGACTGGACCGGCCTGAGCCCCGAATTCAAGATGGTCGGCCTGGACAATTACCAGAGGATGCTCCACGACGACATCTTCTGGAAGTCCTTGCAGCACAGCTTGATGTTCGCGGTCGTGCTGCCGCTGGTGACGATCAGCCTGGCGTTGTTCTTCGCCTTCATGATCAATGTGGGCGGTCGCAGAAGGAAGGGCGGCCCGGTCGTCACCGGTGTCCGGGGCTCCTCCTTCTACAAGATCGTCTATTTCTTCCCGCAGGTGCTGTCGATCGCGATCGTCTCGCTGCTGTTCGCCTTCGCGTACAACCCGGACAGCGGCGCGATCAATTCACTGCTGCGGGGAATTGGTCTGGACAATATCCAGCCGCTCTGGCTCGGCGACCCGAGCCTGGCGCTGTGGTGTGTGATGGCCGTACTGGTCTGGTCCACGGTCGGCTTCTTCGTGGTCCTCTTCTCGGCGGGCATGGCGTCCATCCCCACGGATCTCTACGAGGCCGCCCTCCTCGACGGCGCCGGCCGCGCGACGACCTTCTTCCGCCTCACCCTGCCGCTGCTCTGGGACACCGTGCAGTCCGGCTGGGTCTACATGGGCATCCTCGCGCTCGGCGCCGAGTCGTTCGCAGTCGTACAGATCATGACGACCGGACCGGGCGGCCCCGACTACTCGACGACCGTGATGGTCCTGTACGTGTACCAGAAGGCGTTCCGGGACGGTCAGGCCGCCTACGCCACCACCATCGGCGTCGCTCTGCTGGTCGTCACGCTCGCCTTCGCGGGGATCGTGATGCGGCTGGGCCGTCGCGAGCGGCTGGAGTACTGAAGCGATGACGACGACCGAGACCGACACCACCGTCACCAAGATCGACGTTCCCGCACCGAAGCCGCCCCGGCGCAAGCGCGAGGGCGGGGTCCTCAACGTCTTCTCCCACGGCGTCCTGGTCATCTGGGCGTTCATGGTGGTCACGCCCCTGCTGTGGGCGGTGATGACGTCCTTCAAGGACGACCGGTCCATCTTCAGCTCGCCCTGGGCGCTCCCCGACAAGCTCCACTTCGACAACTGGTCGCGGGCGTGGACCCAGGCCAACATGAGCGACTACTTCCTGAACACCATCCTGGTGGTGGGCGGTTCGCTGATCGGCACGCTGGTGCTCGGTTCGATGGCGGCCTACGTCCTGGCCCGCTTCGACTTCCCGGGCAACCGCTTCATCTACTTCCTGTTCGTCGGCGGCATGAGCTTCCCGATCATGCTCGCGCTGGTCCCGCTGTTCTACGTCGTGAACAACATGGGCCTGCTGAACACCATCCACGGCCTGATCCTGGTCTACATCGCGTACTCGCTGCCGTTCACGGTCTTCTTCCTCACGGCGTTCTTCCGCACCCTGCCCACCTCGGTGGCCGAAGCGGCCTTCGTCGACGGCGCCTCCCACACCCGCACGTTCTTCCAGATCATGCTGCCGATGGCCAAGCCCGGCCTCATCAGCGTGGGGATCTTCAACTTCCTGGGCCAGTGGAACCAGTACATGCTCCCGACGGTCCTCAACACGGACCCCGACAAGCGCGTCCTCACCCAGGGCCTGGTCCAGCTGGCGGTCAGCCAGGGCTACAAGGGCGACTGGTCGGGCCTCTTCGCCGGCCTGGTGATGGCGATGCTCCCGGTCCTGGCGGCGTACATCATCTTCCAGCGCCAGGTGGTGGCGGGTCTGACCGCGGGAGCTTTGAAGTAACGGAACGTTTGCGCCCCGAAAGGGGCGCGGGGAACTGCGCGACCAGCCACGACGGCGCCGCACCCACACTCCACGCGCGCCCTCCAACCCGCTGACCAGTGGCCTAGACATGTCGAAAGCATGTCCGTCAGGCGACCCCCGAACCGCCAACGATTTCTGTCAAGGACTTGACGTCGGTAACCCGTTCAGCAGAGCTTGGAGTTCATAACTTGTAAGTGACCCGATCTCAGTGACGTGATCTGGGTCACGTTGGCGGCACCGTGGCCGCCTCCGATGGCGGGAGTGGATGGGTCGATGGAGACTCCGGGGTCGCAGTCGTCGCTGCACCGAGCCAACCTGGAACGTGTCGTACGGGCCGTACGTCTGGCCGGATCGCTCACGCAGGCGGAGATCGCGCGCACGACCGGCCTGTCGGCGGCGACGGTCTCCAACATCGTGCGCGAGCTCAAGGACGGCGGAACCGTCGAGGTCACGCCCACGTCGGCGGGTGGCCGCAGGGCCCGCAGCGTGAGTCTGAGCGGTGACGCCGGCATCGTCATAGGGGTCGACTTCGGCCATACCCACCTGCGCGTCGCGATCGGGAACCTCGCCCACCAGGTGCTGGCCGAGGAGTCCGAGCCGCTCGACGTGGACTCGTCGTCCAGCCAGGGCTTCGACCGGGCGGAAGAGCTGGTCAACCGCCTGATCGCGGCGACCGGCGTGGACCGCTCGAAGATCGCCGGCGTGGGCGTCGGCGTCCCCGGTCCGATCGACGTCGAGTCCGGCACCCTCGGCTCCAGCGCCATCCTGCCCGGCTGGATCGGCGCGAGACCCGCCGAGGAGCTCAGACTCCGTCTCGGCGTCCCCGTGCACGTGGACAACGACGCCAACCTCGGCGCTCTCGGCGAGCTGGTCTGGGGCAGTGGCAAGGGTGTCCGTGATCTCGCGTACATCAAGGTCGCGAGCGGTGTCGGCGCCGGTCTGGTGATCAACGGGAAGATCTACCGGGGCCCCGGCGGCACGGCAGGCGAAATAGGGCATATTACACTTGACGAGTCCGGCCCGGTCTGCCGTTGCGGCAACCGCGGCTGCCTGGAGACCTTCGCGTCGGCCCGCTACGTGCTGCCGCTGCTCCAGCCCAGTCACGGCTCCGACCTGACCATGGAGGGTGTCGTGCGGCTGGCCCGGGACGGCGACCCCGGATGCCGCCGGGTGATCGCCGACGTCGGCCGGCACATCGGCAGCGGGGTCGCCAATCTCTGCAACCTGCTGAACCCGAGCCGGGTGGTCCTCGGCGGCGACCTCGCCGAGGCCGGAGAGCTGGTCCTGGCGCCGATCAGGGAGTCCGTGGGGCGCTACGCGATCCCCAGCGCCGCCCGGCAGCTCTCGGTGCTTCCGGGGGCGCTCGGCGGCCGCGCGGAGGTGCTCGGCGCGCTCGCTCTCGCGCTCAGCGAGATGGGCGATTCGACCCTTTTGGACGGCACGTTGCCTGCCGTTGCACCTGCCTTCACTTAGAGAACGAATGGCGCCGTTGCCATCTCGTTAAGTATTTACTTCTTGACGCCGCAGTCACGGCCGAGTTGACTTCCAGCCACCTCGGCCGCAGCGTTGCGGCCCTGTCAGGGAGGCACCCCCAATGAACGCAACGATGCGTAGAGTCGTGATCGGCACCGCCGCGGTTTCCATGGCGCTGTCGCTCGCCGCCTGTGGCAAGGCCGGCGATGACAAGAAGAGCGACTCGTCGAGCAGCAGCTCTTCCGGTGGCAGCAAGACCATCGGCCTGCTGCTCCCCGACAGCGTGACCGCGCGCTACGAGAAGTTCGACAAGCCGTACTTCGAGGCGAAGGTCAGCTCGCTGTGTGCCGACTGCAAGGTCGAGTACGCGAACGCCGCCGGTGACGCCGCCAAGCAGGCCCAGCAGGTCAGCAGCATGATCACCAAGGGCGTCAAGGTCATCGTGATCTCGTCCCAGGACGCTGCCGCCATCAAGTCCTCCGTGCAGGCCGCTGTCGACAAGGGCATCAAGGTCGTCGCGTACGACCGCCTCGCCCAGGGCCCGGTCTCGGCCTTCGTCTCCTTCGACAACGTCAAGGTCGGCGAGCTGCAGGGCCAGGCCCTGCTGGACTCCCTCGGCTCCAAGGCGACCAAGAAGTCGAAGGTCGTCATGATCAACGGTGACGACGCCGACCCGAACGCCGCGCAGTTCAAGGAAGGCGCCCACAAGGCGCTGGACGGCAAGGTCGACATCGCCTACGAGCAGTCCGGCCTGTGGAAGGACACCGTCGCCGCGCAGAAGGTCAAGGCGGCCATCACGCAGCTCGGCGCCAAGAACATCGCGGGCGTCTACGCCGCCAACGACGGCATGGCCGGTGGTATCGCCACCACCCTCAAGGGCGCCGGC
This sequence comes from Streptomyces sp. NPDC048254, assembly GCF_043201895.1. Classification (NCBI taxonomy): domain Bacteria; kingdom Bacillati; phylum Actinomycetota; class Actinomycetes; order Kitasatosporales; family Streptomycetaceae; genus Streptomyces; species Streptomyces sp. NPDC048254. The sequence continues at coordinate 84,731 of NZ_JBICZJ010000008.1, read as the reverse complement.
ATCAGCGGCATCCCGCTGACCGGTCAGGACGCGGAGCTCGCGGGCATCCAGCGCATCGTCGCCGGCACCCAGTCCTCCACCGTCTACAAGGCGTTCAAGCCGGAGGCCGAGGCCGCCGCCACGATCGCGGTGGACCTGCTCCAGGGCAAGAGCATCGACTCGCTCGCCACCAGCACGCAGACCAGCGGCTCCGGCGACAAGGTGCCCTCGCAGCTGCTGACCCCGGTGTCGGTCACCAAGGCCAACATCACGGACACCGTGATCAAGGACAAGCTGTACACCGTCGCGGACATCTGCACCGCCGAGTTCGCCAAGGCCTGCAAGGCCGCCGGCCTGCAGTAGTCGCGCCCCGGAGCCGTCCGGCTCCGGCCGCCAGCGCCCGGGTGGTCGCAGTACGACACCCGGGCCCCGGCCGCCCGACGCACCCGGTCCTTCCGCAAGGGCCCCGTCCGTCCGGCGGTCTCGCGAAACCCCTCCGACGCCCGCTCCGGCCTTCATACCCCGCTGCCGGAGCGGGCGTCGGACGGACCCGTTGCCAAGCGCAGCGGATTCGCGCATGTTCATCTTGTAAACCACGTGCGTACACCGACCAACCTGAGGTACCGCACGGCCCTCCGCGCCTGGCCACCAGGCGCGGCATCCCCGCCGGTCAGGCGGCGAAGGAGATGGTTCACGTGTCCGCTACGCCCGTGCTGGCGTTGCGCGGAGTCTCCAAGCGATTCGGTGCGGTCCAGGCCCTCACCGATGTCGATCTGGAGGTCCACGCCGGAGAAGTGGTCGCCCTGGTGGGCGACAACGGCGCAGGAAAGTCGACCCTGGTCAAGACGATCGCGGGTGTCCACCCCATCGATGAGGGCGTCATCGAATGGGAGGGCAACTCCGTCAGCATCAACAAGCCGCACGACGCCCAGGGACTCGGCGTCGCGACGGTCTACCAGGACCTCGCCCTCTGCGACAACCTCGACGTGGTCGGCAACCTCTTCCTCGGCCGTGAGCTGCTGCACCGCGGCGTCATCGACGAGGTGACGATGGAGAAGCAGGCCCGCGAGCTGCTGAGCACGCTCTCCATCCGCATCCCGAGCGTGCGCATCCCGATCGCCAGCCTCTCCGGCGGTCAGCGTCAGGTCGTGGCCATCGCCCGCGCCCTGATCGGCGACCCCAAGGTCGTCATCCTCGACGAGCCCACCGCGGCCCTCGGCGTCGAGCAGACCGCGCAGGTCCTCGACCTGGTCGAGCGGCTGCGCGAGCGCAACCTCGCCGTCATCCTCATCAGCCACAACATGGCCGACGTGAAGGCGGTCGCGGACACCGTCGCCGTGCTGCGGCTGGGCAAGAACAATGGTTTCTTCCCCGTGAAGAGCACCAGCCAGGAAGAGATCATCGCGGCGATCACGGGTGCCACGGACAACGCCGTGACCCGTCGTTCGGAGCGTCGCACCCCGGAGGCGGCAAAGTGAGCGAGACGTCGAACAAGACCGTAGCGGGCGACGAGTCGCCCAAGATCGAGAAGGCCGAGGCGGCCGAGGCCCCGACCACGGTGGCCCCCGCCGACGACCCCACGGCCGCGCCGGTCACGGTCGTCGACCCGCGCCTGCTGGTCCGTGAAGAGGGCTTCAAGGGCTACCTCACCGAGTTCAAGCGCCGGGTGAGGGGCGGCGAGCTGGGTTCGCTGCCGGTGGTCATCGGCCTGATCATCATCTGGACCATCTTCCAGCTGAAGAACAGCCTGTTCCTCAGCGCGGACAACCTCTCCAACATCAGCTACTTCCTCGCGGCCACCGGCATGCTCGCCATCGGCCTGGTGTTCGTGCTGCTGCTCGGAGAGATCGACCTGTCCGTCGGCTCGGTGAGCGGACTCGCGTCCACGGTGTTCGCCGTATTCGTGGTCAACCACGGAATGAACCAGTGGCTGGCGCTGATCCTCACGATCATCACCGGCATCGGTATCGGCGCGCTGCACGGCTGGTTCTTCGCGAAGATCGGCGTACCCGCGTTCGTGGTCACCCTGGCCGGCTTCCTCGGCTGGAACGGTCTGATGCTGTGGCTGCTGGGCGACAGCGGCACGATCAACATCCCGGCCGACAGCGGTCCGGTGCACGTCCTCGGCCAGAGCTCCTTCTTCATGGACCAGGCCATCATCGGTGCGTACCTGCTGGCCGGTCTCGGTGTCGTGCTCTCGGCCATCGGCCAGTTCAACGAGCAGCGCCGGCGCCGCGCGGCCGGTGTGCCGTTCCGGCCCACCAGCGAGATCCTGGTCCGCGTCGCTCTGCTCGCGATCGCGTCCTTCGTCGCGGCGGCCGTGCTGAACAACGCGTCCGGTGTCTCCAACGCGCTGGTGATCTTCCTCGCGTCCCTGGTGGTCGTGGACTTCGTGCTCCGTCGTACGACCTACGGCCGTAAGGTCTTCGCGGTCGGTGGCGGCATCGAGGCGGCCCGCCGTGCGGGTATCAGCGTGCCGATGGTCCGGATCACCGTGTTCGCGATCTCCGGTGGCTTCGCGGCCATCGGCGGTATGTTCTTCGCCGGTCAGACGGCGAGCGCGACGCTGAACGCCGGTGGTGGCAACACGCTGATGCTGGCCATCGCGGCCGCGGTCATCGGTGGTACGTCGTTGTTCGGCGGGCGCGGCAACGTCTGGTCCGCCCTCCTGGGCATGCTGGTCATCCAGTCCATCCAGACCGGCCTCGACCTGCTGAACATGAACACGTCGATCCAGTACATGATCACCGGTGGTGTTCTGCTGGGTGCGGTTGTCATCGACTCCGTCTCCCGTAAGAGCCAGAAGGCGGCGGGGCGCGGATAGCGCCCATCGCCGCTGGGGGTGCGGTGGGACTGCGGGTGCCGGTCCGTTGTGGCTGGTCGCGCCCACGCGGCGGTAGCCGCAAATGAATACAGCCCCGCGCCCCTTTCAGGGGCGTGACTGTGCCCGGTGCCTGGAAAGGCACCGGGCACAGCTGTGTCTCAGGAACCCTTTCCTTGGGTACTGCCGTTCGCGTGACGTATGACCCACAGCCCGCGCGTCGGCCGCCCGGGCGGAACATTAGACTCGACGAGCCCGGCAACAGCTCGATCAGCTCTACTGCAAGGAGGCACGGGTGCCGCTGCTGACCCGTATCAGGGGACCGCGCGATCTGGACGGGCTCAGCCCCGAGGAGCTGGTCCAGCTGGCAGAGGAGATCCGGAGCTTCCTCGTGGAGGCGGTCTCCAAGACCGGCGGACACCTGGGTCCCAACCTGGGCGTGGTCGAGCTCACCATCGCCCTGCACCGCGTCTTCGACTCGCCGAAGGACAAGGTGCTGTGGGACACCGGCCACCAGTCCTATGTGCACAAGCTGCTCACCGGCCGGCAGGACTTCTCCCGGCTGAAGCAGAAGGGCGGCCTGTCCGGCTACCCCTCGCAGGCCGAGTCCGAGCACGACGTCATCGAGAACAGCCACGCCTCCACGGTCCTCGGCTGGGCCGACGGCATCGCCAAGGGCAACCAGCTGCTCGAAAACGACAGCCACGTCGTCGCCGTGATCGGTGACGGCGCCCTCACCGGCGGCATGGCCTGGGAGGCGCTGAACAACATCGCCGACGCCAAGGACCGCCCGCTGGTCATCGTCGTCAACGACAACGAGCGGTCGTACGCCCCGACCATCGGCGGCCTCGCCAATCACCTGGCGACCCTGCGTACGACGGACGGGTACGAGCGGTTCCTGGCCCGGGGCAAGGACCTGCTGGAGCGCACGCCGGTCGTCGGCAGGCCGCTCTACGACACCCTGCACGGCGCCAAGAAGGGGCTGAAGGACTTCATCGCCCCGCAGGGCATGTTCGAGGACCTGGGCCTGAAGTACGTCGGCCCGATCGACGGCCACGACATGGAGGCCCTGGAGTCGGCGCTGGCCCGGGCCAAACGGTTCGGCGGCCCGGTGATCGTGCACTGCCTCACCGAGAAGGGCCGCGGCTACCAGCCCGCCCTCCAGGACGAGGCCGACCGCTTCCACGGCATCAGCCCCATCCACCCCGACACCGGCCTGCCGATCAAGGCCTCCGGCCCCGACTGGACCTCCGTCTTCGGCGACGAGATGGTCAGGCTCGGCAAGGAGCGCGAGGACATCGTCGCGATCACGGCGGCCATGCTCCAGCCGGTCGGCCTGAAGAAGTTCGCCGACACCTTCCCGGAGCGGATCTACGACGTCGGCATCGCCGAGCAGCACGGCGCCACCTCCGCGGCGGGCCTGGCCACGGCCGGGCTGCACCCGGTCTTCGCCGTGTACGCCACCTTCCTCAACCGCGCCTTCGACCAGGTGCTGATGGACGTGGCCCTGCACAGGTGCGGGGTGACCTTCGTCCTGGACCGGGCCGGCGTCACCGGCACCGACGGCGCCTCCCACAACGGTATGTGGGACATGTCGATCCTCCAGGTCGTCCCCGGCCTGCGGCTCGCCGCGCCGCGCGACGCCGACCAGGTCCGCGCCCAGCTCCGCGAGGCCGTCGAGGTCGACGACGCGCCGACCGTGGTCCGCTTCTCCAAGGGCGCCGTCGGCCCCGCCGTACCCGCCGTCGGCACGGTGGGCGGCATGGACGTGCTGCGCGAGCCGGGCACCGACACCCCCGACGTGCTGCTCGTCTCCGTGGGCGCGCTCGGCCCGATGTGCCTGGAGATCGCCGGCCTCCTCGACAAGCAGGGCATCTCCACCACCGTCGTCGACCCGCGCTGGGTGAAGCCGGTGGACGAGGCGATGGCCCCGCTGGCCGAGCGGCACCGGGTGGTCGTCACCGTCGAGGACAACATCCGCGTCGGCGGCGTGGGCGCGACGATCGCCCAGGCCCTGCGCGACGCGGGCGTCGACGTCCCCCTCCGCGACTTCGGCATCCCGCCCCGCTTCCTCGACCACGCGTCGAGGGCCGAGGTCATGACGGAGATCGGCCTGACGGCCCCGGACATCGCCCGCCAGGTCACCGGTTTGGTCGCGAAGCTGGACGGTACGACGACGGAGGTCGACTCGGTGGAGCCCGCCAGGGACTAAGACGTCCTGGCCGAGGCGCGCCCCTTCAGGGGCGCGGGGCTGTATCGATGTGCGGCTCCGCCGCGTGGGCGCGACCAGGCCCCACCGGGCCGGCAGCCCCCGACGAAACCCAAACCACCCCAACGGGTCGGTCTCCCCACACCTCCAAGTGGCGAGACCGACCCATCTGCGTGAACCTGCCCTTGCCGGGGCATACGCACCCCCGGCCCTCTCGATCATGTCGAGGACGACAAACGTGGGAGGTAGGCAGTGGCCAGTACGCTCTTCAGGACCAAGAACGTCGAACAGTCCCTCAAGGACACCGAAGAACCGGAGCACGCGCTCAGGAAGTCCCTGTCGGCCCTGGACCTCACGGTCTTCGGCGTGGGTGTCATCATCGGCACCGGCATCTTCGTCCTGACCGGCACGGCCGCCAAGAACACCGCCGGCCCCGCCGTCGCCCTGTCCTTCGTCGTCGCCGGCGTCGTCTGCGGGCTCGCCGCGCTCTGCTACGCCGAGTTCGCCTCCACCGTCCCGGTGGCCGGCTCCGCGTACACCTTCTCGTACGCCTCGCTCGGCGAGTTCCCCGCGTGGATCATCGGCTGGGACCTGGTGCTGGAGCTGGCGCTGGGCACGGCGGTGGTCGCCGTCGGCTGGTCGGGGTACATCCACTCGCTCCTCGACAACGCGGGCTGGCAGCTGCCCGAGTACCTCAGCGGCCGGGACGGCGCCCACGGCTTCGGCTTCGACATCCTCGCCGCCGCCCTGGTCCTCGTCCTCACCGCAATCCTGGTCGTCGGCATGAAGCTCTCCGCCCGGGTCACCTCGGTCGTCGTCGCCATCAAGGTGGCCGTCGTCCTGGTCGTCATCATCGCGGGCGCCTTCTTCATCCACAGCGGCAACTACGAGCCGTTCATCCCGAAGGAGCAACCGGTCCCGGCGGGCGGCAACCTCAAGGCCCCGCTGATCCAGCTGATGTTCGGCTGGGCGCCCTCCAACTTCGGTGTGATGGGCATCTTCACCGCCGCGTCCGTCGTCTTCTTCGCCTTCATCGGCTTCGACGTCGTCGCCACCGCCGCCGAGGAGACCCGCAACCCCCAGCGGGACGTGCCGCGCGGCATCATCGGCTCCCTGATCATCTGCACCGCGCTGTACGTCGCCGTGGCGATCGTGGTGACCGGCATGCAGAAGTACAGCGAGCTCTCCGTGGACGCCCCGCTGGCCGACGCGTTCAAGGCCACCGGGCACCCCTGGTTCGCGGGCCTGATCAGCTTCGGCGCGGCCGTGGGCCTGACCACCGTGTGCATGATCCTGCTGCTCGGCCAGTCCCGGGTGTTCTTCGCGATGAGCCGGGACGGGCTGCTGCCCCGGTTCTTCTCGCACACCCACCCGAGGTTCCGCACCCCGTACCGGCCGACCATCCTGCTGGGCGTCGTCATCGCGATCGTCGCCGGCTTCACCAGCCTCAGCGAACTCGCCGAGCTGGTGAACATCGGCACCCTCTTCGCCTTCATCATCGTCGCGATCAGCGTGATCATCCTGCGCAACTCCCGGCCCGACCTGGAGCGCTCCTTCCGCACCCCGTGGGTACCGGCGCTGCCGATCGTCTCCGTGCTGGCCTCGCTGTGGCTGATGCTCAACCTGCCGGCCGAGACCTGGCTGCGGTTCGCCATCTGGATGGTCATCGGCTTCGTCGTCTACTTCCTCTACGGCCGCTCGCACAGCCGCCTCGCCGGACAGCAGCGGACCCCCACCGACGCTCCGTAATCATCAGGCTCGCCACTCCGGCCCCGTATGTCCCGTCCAGGTGGGACTGCGGGGCCGGATAGCGTGCTCCCCATGCTTGTCGCCCCTCTTGTCCCGTCACGGTCCGTGGTCGTACGAAAGGGGTACTGGCCGCGGCTGCTGCCGCTGCTCGCCGTGCTGGCCTGCGTCACCCGGATGCCGTCCTTCCGCCGGCCGCTGTGGAACCCGGACGAGGGCTTTCTCGCCGTACAGGCGCGCATACTGGCGCGCGGCGGCCAGCTGTACGAGACGGTCGTGGACCGCAAGCCGCCGCTGCTGCCCTGGCTGTACGAAGGGGCGTTCGCGGTCTTCGGATCCGGGTCGCTCACCCCGGTCCGGGTGCTCGCCGTGCTCGCGCAGCTGGCCACCGCCGTACTGCTCGCGTCGATCGCCCGACGGCGGTGGGGCGACCGTGCGGGCCGTACCGCCGGGGCGCTGTATCTGCTGGTCTCCGTGGGGCTCAACCCCGAGGACGCGCAGGCGGCCACCTTCGAGGTGTTCATGCTGCCCGCCACGGCCGCCGCGATGTGGTGCGCCGACCGCCGCCGCTGGGGCGCCGCCGGAGCCGCCGTCGCCTGCGCCTTACTCACCAAGCAGACCGGCGGCGCGGTCCTGCTGCCGGTGGTCTATCTCCTCAACCGGTACGGCGGCCCGCGCGCCGGTCTGCTCCGGCTGGCGGCCGGCGTCGCCCTGCCCGTACTGGGCGTGGCCCTGCTCACCGACCCCGCCGGCTTCGCCTTCTGGACGGTCACCGGCTCCGGCGCCTACGCCTCCTTCACCGGCTCCGAACTCCACGTCCTCGCACGGGCGTTGACCAACACCGCGATTCTCGCCGCGGCCTGCGCCGGGCTGCTGCCGCCGGTCGCCCGCGCCCTGCGCATCGCCCGGACCGGCGCCGCCGACCTGTGGCTGTGGCTGGCCTCGTCGGCGGCCGCCGTCACCCTCGGCTTCCACTTCTTCGGCCACTACTTCCTGCAACTCACCCCGCCGCTCGCCCTGCTGGCCACGGCCGCGCTGCAGATCCTGCCCAGGGAGCGCGCCTCGGCCGCGATCCGTACCTCGGCCTGTGTCTGCGTCCTGTTCCTGACCTGGGGACTCCTGGCCCCGCGGCCCGAACTCGCGCACGCCCAGCGGCTCGCGCTGGCTCTCGCCCACCGCACCGACCCCGGCGACCGGGTGCTGGTCTGGGGGATACACCCGGAGACGTACTGGCTCGCCGACCGCACCCCCGCCACCCGCTATCTCACCGCCGGCCTCCTCACCAACTTCAGCGGCGGCCGCGACGGTCCGCAGGTCGGCGAGAAGTACGCGGTCCAGGGCACCTGGCCGGTCTTCCGCGCCGAGCTGGCCGACCGGGCACCGGCCCTGGTGATCGACGACTCCCGGGGCAAGCCGTACGGCCCCGACCGAGTCCCCACCCTGCGCCGCCTGCTCGCGGCCGGCTACGAACAGGTGGACGAGGTGGACGGGGCGGTGCTGTACGCACGGATGCCGGCGGAGTAGGACCGGGGAACGAAAGGCGCGGGGGCCGGTTCTGCGGTGCGGGGGGTGTGGCTGGACCCGGCTCGGCTCGACGGAGTGGCAGGTGTGGGCGAGTCCGGTTCCGCGGTGCGGCGGGTCCGGTTCCGCGGTGCGGTGGCTGTGGACGGGGCCGACTTGACGGAGTGGCAGGTGTGGGCGAGTCCGGTTCCGCGGTGCGGTGGGTGTGGCTGGGCCCGGCTTGGCGGAGTGGCAGGCGCAAGCGGGCCCGGTTCCGCGGTGCGGTGGGTGTGGCCGAGTCCGACTTGACGGAGTGGCGGGTGTGGGTGACCGGTTCCACGGTGCGGCGGACGTGGTCTCGGCGCGGTGTCGGTTCAGTGGAGCAGTGCGCTCGGGCCGATTACCTCGGCGCCCAACTCCGTTACTCTGCGCCGGAGTTCGCGGTCGGCGGTGATGACGAGGCGGGGGCGGCCGGGGTCCTCGGCGGTCAGTTCGACGATCCGGTCGTCGCCGCTGCCGGACGCCGGCTCCACCCGTACCCCGGGCACCGACTCCACCCCGCGGGCCGCGCCCTCGACGACGAGCACCAGTTCCACCGGGGTCGGGTGGCCGGGCAGGCCCCGCTCGGCCAGCCGGTCGCGCAGCCGCTCGGCGGCCCCCTTGCGGTCCCGCCACCAGCCGTCCGGCCGCGACCCGACGACGTTCGCGCCGTCGACGATCACCAGCAGGGGAGCTTCGTCTTCCATGCCCCCAGCCTCGCACGCCGGGGGCCCGGGCCACTGCCCCGAAGGGCCCCGCTTAGAGTGAAGCGGTGAACGGCGACTGGCTCCTCCGCGGCCGTGACGGCCGGCTCAGTGTCTATCTGCCGTCGGGCGACGCCGTGCTGTGCCGGGCGGAACGCGGCCCCGGCGGTCCCTGGGGCACCCCCCGGACGATGGGCGGCGACCAGCGGCTGCACCCCGGTTTCTCGGTGGGTCAGGGCGTCAACGGATACGCCCACCTGGTCGCCTGGCGGCCCACGGTGAAGGGCGAGTCGGGGCTGGTCCACTCCACCCACTACCGTCCGCGCCTGGCCGCCCTGGACTGGCAGCCGATCGGCCACCCGAGCAAGAAGGGCGACGTCACCGGCGCCCCGGCCGTCGCCGTGGACGCGCAGGGCCGTGCCCATGTCTTCGTCCGCAACCGGGGGCGCGGGGTGAGCATGGTCGCCCAGAAGGAGAAGGGCGGCTGGGAGCCCTGGCGCGATCTGAAGGGCCGGCTGGTCGAGGACGGGCTGGCGGCGGTGACCGGTGAGTCGGGGCGGGTGGAGGTGTACGCGGCGGTACCGGGCGGGATCGTGTACTGGCGGCAGGAGGAGGCGGGGAAGCCGCCCGTGCTGCTGGAGGCACTGGAGACCCCGGTCCGTCCGGGCACCCTCACCGCCCTCGCGACCTCCCCCGGGAGCACGACCCTCTACTACAGCGACGAGGCCGGCGACCTGTGCGCCTGGCGTCCCGGCGGCAAACCGTACACCCTGCTGACCTCCGCCGGGCCCGGCCCGGTCGCCGCGGTCCGCTGCGAACTCGACGGGTACGACTGCACCCTGCTCGCCCAGCGCTCGGCGAGCGGCCGGGTGGCCTTCGCCGCGTACCCCACGGAGGACGAGCGGGCCGGTGCCTGGTGGACCGAGTCGGGGCCGCAGCTCCCGGCCGACGCGACGGTCGCCCTGACCACGGACGAGGACGACCGGGTCACCGCGGCGGCCCTGTCCCCGTCCACCGGGCAGCTCCTGCTCACCCGCCGCAAGGACGAACCGGGGCTCGCGCTCGAGGCCTGGCGCGAGGCCTGACGAACCGTCAACTGCCGCCGGTGGCCGGGGACTTCTTGGTCGACTCGGGGACCGTGGCGTCGGCGCGGATCGCCTTCCAGAGGGTCGAGGCCTGCGGCTCGGCGGCCACCACGCGGTTCGGGTCGACCTTGTCGTACGCCACCGGGAGCATGATCGTCTCCATGGTGGAGGGGTTGACGCCGTTCAGGCTGCGGCCGAACTCCGCGAGCTTGGTGAGCGAGGCGAGTTCGGAGTCGGTGGTGAGCGCGGCGGTCAGCTTGTCGGCGATCTTGTACGCCTTGACCGGGCTGCCCAGCAGGTCCTGCTTCTGGATCTCCGCGAGCAGGGCGATCATGAACTGCTGCTGGAGGCCGATGCGGCCGAGGTCGCTGCCGTCGCCGATGCCGTGCCGGGTGCGGACGAACTGCAGGGACTCGGTGCCGTCCAGCCGGTGGGTGCCCTCGGTGAGGTCGAGGCCGCTGGAGGAGTCGTGGATGTCCTGGTCGACGGTGACGGTCACCCCGCCTATCGCGTCCACCAGGTCCTTGAAGCCGGCGAAGTCGACCTCGACGTAGTGGTCCATGCGGACCCCGGACATCTGCTCCACCGTCTTGACCACGCAGGCGGGACCGACCTGGGAGTAGATGGAGTTGAACATCACACGCTGTGCGGAGGCGACCGTGGAACCGTGCGGACTGGTGCACTTCGGGCGGGTCACCAGGGTGTCGCGGGGGATGCTGACCGCGACGGCCTGCTTGCGGCCCTCGGGTATGTGCATCACCAGCGCGGTGTCCGAACGGGCCCCGGAGACCGTTCCGGTGTTCAGCTTCGCGTTGGCGCCGGCCCGTGAGTCCGAGCCGAGGATCAGTATGTTCTGTCCCGAAGTGGGCAGTTTCTCCGGGCGGTCGTCGCCGATCGCCCTGTCGATGTCGACGCCCTTGATGTTGCCGTCGATGCCGCTGTAGAGCCAGTAGGCGGTGCCCCCTCCGGCGGCGACCAGGACGGCCAGTGAGGCCAGGATCCAGCGGCCCCTGCGGCGCCCGCCGGTGCGCTCGCGCTTGCGGCCTCGCCCGCCGCCGCGCCCGGGGGCCGCGTCGGAGTCGCTGAGCTGGGGCGTCGGGACATGACTCATCCTGCTTCGAATCCTCAAAGTTCGTGCCCCGGCGGGGCGGTGCTGTGGCGTGAGGACTCGGGTGGGGGGAGGCCGGTCCGGTGGTGCTGCCCGGTCGAAACCGCACAAGGGGCGGACGACCGCACGATCATGCACAACCCGTGATGTATTTGTAAACAGCAGCCAAAGAATTAGTATGCGCGCCATGACGTGGCTGATAACAGGCGGTGCCGGCTTCATCGGCGCCCATGTCGTCCGCGCGATGCTCACCGCCGGTGAGCGCGTCGCGGTGTACGACGACCTCTCGACGGGCGACCCCGCCCGCGTCCCCGACGGTACGACCTTCGTCAAGGGCTCGGTGCTCGACGGCACCCTCCTGCGGCGCACCCTGTCCGACCTCGGGATCGACGGCGTGGTCCACCTCGCGGCCAAGAAGCAGGTCGGGGAGTCGGTCGAACGGCCGCTGCACTACTACCGCGAGAACGTGCACGGCCTGGAGACCCTGCTGGAGGCCGCCGCCGGGACCGGCGTACGGCACTTCCTGTTCTCGTCCTCCGCCGCCGTGTACGGCATGCCCGACGTGGACCTGGTGACCGAGAACACCCCCTGCGCCCCGCTCAACCCGTACGGCGAGACCAAGCTGGCGGGGGAGTGGCTGGTGCGCGCCGCGGGCCGGGCGCACGGGATGACCACCGCCTGCCTGCGGTACTTCAACGTCGCCGGGGCGGCCGACGCGCACCTCGCGGACACGGGCGTCTCCAACCTCGTCCCGATGGTCTTCGAGAAGCTCACCGCAGGCAGCGCCCCCGTGATCTTCGGCGACGACTACGACACCCCGGACGGCACCTGCGTACGGGACTTCATCCACGTCGAGGACATCGCCGCCGCCCATCTCGCCGCCGCCCGCGCGCTGCCCGGCCGGGAGCCCGGCAGCGACCTGACGGTCAACATCGGGCGCGGGGAGGGGGTTTCCGTACGCGAGATGATCACGCTGATCGGCGAGGTCACCGGCTACGGCCCGGCGGCCGACCCGGTCCACGCGCCGCGCCGCGCCGGGGACCCGGCGCGGGTCGTCGCCTCGGCCGACCGCATCCGCGCCGAACTGGGCTGGACGGCCCGCCACGACGCCCGCACCATGGTCGCCTCGGCCTGGGCCGGCTGGTGCCGGCGCCATCCGGAGGCCCGCCGCTGATGGCCGGTTCCGTGCGCGACCGGGTCGCCGGGGTGCGGGCGGCCGGCGGAACCCCGGCGGCCCGCACGGTGCGGTCGGGACCCTGGCTGCTCACCGGGCACGACGGCAGGCTCATCGCCTACGCGCAGGTCGACGGCGCCGTGCTGCGCTGGACGGAGTCCCGCCCGGGCGGCCCCGACTGGCTGGGCCCGGACGTGCTGCCGGTCAAGAGCGTGACCGAACTCACCGTCGCCCAGGGCCGCAACCGCTACGCCCACCTCGTCGGCCGCCGGGCCCGCTCCACCGGGGACGCGCCGCCGGCCGTGGACCTGGTCTACGCGATCCAGTACCAGGCGGGCCGCCCGCTGAGCGAGTGGCGGTCCGCCGGCAACCCGCACGCCAAGCGGGAACGCACCGCCCAGATGGGCACCCCCGCCGCCGTCGTCGACACCTCGGGCGCCCTGCACATCCTCGTGGCCACGGCGGAGGGGCGGCTGGCCCTGCGGCGCGAGGACGCCCGGGGCCGCTGGGAGCCCTGGCTGGACCTCAGGGTCGCGGCCGTCCTCGACACCCCGGCCGCGGTGGCCACCGCCACCGGGCAGGTGCATGTCCTCGCCCCGACCCGCACCGGTGCCCTGACCTGGTGTCAGCCCGGGCCGGGCGCCGTACCGGAGCGGGGCGCCGACCTCGCCGTCGTACCGCTGCCCGGGTCGGCCTGCGGTCTGGAGACCTCGCCGGGCCGGATCACCTACTACCTCACCGACGCGGTGGGCGGCGGTGCCGTCGCCGTACGCCCCGGCTCCTGGCCGGTGCCGCTCGGCGGGAACCCGGGCGACGGACGGCACGCCGCGCTCGCCACCACCCTCGACGGCCACCCCTGCACGGTGCTGGCCCACCGCGACACCGAGGGCCGGCTCGTGCTGGGCGCGTGCGGTGCCGAGGAGGAGCACCACGGCGTCTGGTGGACCGACACCGGCACCGTCTGCCAGGGCGATCCCGTACTGGCCCGCGACGGCCTCGGACGGGTCGTGCTGCTGGCGCTGACCGAGGACGGCGGGCTCGCGCTGGCCCGCCAGGACGACGGCCCGGGGCTGAGCCTGGGCGACTGGAGCCTGCTGTGAGCGCGCGCGGCGACGGACACGAGAAGGACGTGAAGGCATGACGCGCAGGTCCGGCCGGACCGGGCCCGGACCCGCGGGCCATACCCCGGACGGCCGCGGGCACCTGGTCGCCGTCGTCGTACCGGAACCCCGGGACGCGGTGGCCGTGGTCGAACGGGAGGCGCCCGGCAGCGAGATCGCCGTGGTCTGCCTGCGGGCCGGCGGCAAGGACGGCCGGGCGGCCCTGGACCGGGCGCTCGCCGCCGCCGAGAGCCGGGGCTGCCGGGTGCGCGGCGGCCCCCGGGTGCTGGACACCGACCCCCGGCAGGCGCTGCCGGCCCTGCGGGAGGAACTGCGCGCACTCGATCCGGAACGGCTGCACACCCTCGACCCCGACCCCGTGCACACCGGCCTGGACGAGGCGAGCGGGATGCCCTCCCACGGGGTGCCGGACGCGCACGCCGAGACCGCGGCCGTCGCGCTCGCCGCGGCCCGGGCCCACCAGGCCGGGACGGGACGGCCGTTGTACGTCGACTGCCTGCGCGCCGAGCAGGGCCCGGGCGGTGACGGCGCCCCGCGCCACCCGGCGCCGGTGAACTGGCTCTCGGCCGGCTTCGACGGCCGGCTCACCGCCTTCTGGCCGACGGCCGCCGGCGTGGTGCGCTGGTACGAGGAGCTGCCCGGCGGCCGGTGGCGCGGCCCGGAGCTGCTGGAGGGACCGGAGCTGCTGCCCGGTCTGCTGGTGGTCCGCGATCCGCACGGGCTGCCCCATCTGCTCGGGCTGCGCAGGACCGCGCGCGGCGACGGCGGGGTGGACGTCGAGGTGGTGCACGCCGCCCAGTACCGCACCGGGCGACCGCTCACCCCCTGGCACTCGCTCGGCGGGCCGAACGCCGCCGCCTGGCGCAAGGGACGCGAAGTCGGCTTTCCCGCGGCCGCGTTCGACGCCGCCGGGGACCTCCTGGTCTTCGTGCGCAACTTCGGGCACAGCGTCAGTCACCGTCGCCGGTCGGCCGACGGCGAGTGGACGCCGTGGCGGCACCTGAGCGGGCTGCGCGTCGCCGACGACCTGGTCGCGGTGACCGCCGAGCACGGCGGGGTCGAGCTGTTCGCCCGGGCCCGGGACACCTCGGCCGTGCTCCGCTGGTGCCCGGCGGCGGACGGCACCTGGAGCGAGGACCGCACCCTGCCGTTCGCCGCACGGCCGGGCAGCCTGGCCCCGGCGGCCGAGCCGGGCGCGGTCCTCTTCCGCGACGCCGCCACCGGCCGCACCTGCTTCTGGCGGCCGGGCGCCCCCGGCCCCTACCCGCTCGACGACCCGGGGAGCGGCTCCGGCGCGCCGTCCGCGGCCCGGGGCGCCGAACTCGCGGGCTGGGGCTACTCCGTGCTGGTCGGCCGGGGTGCCGACGGGACCTGCTCGCTCGGCGCGCATCCCGCGGGCCGGCCGGACACGGGGGTGTGGTGGCAGGACGCCGGCGCACCCTCGTACGGCGCTCCGGCCGCGGCCGTCAGCCGTGCCGGACAGCTCGCCGTGGCGACCCGGATGCCCGGCGGGCGGCTGCTGGTGGCCCGCCGGGACGAGAGCCGGGACGGGCTGGTACTGGACGGCTGGCGCCCGGTGGGGGACTGAGCCCGGCCTGTCGAACTGCCAACCGGATGGCTGGATTCCCACCTTTTCCGACCCCTGCCCGAACCGTTCGCAAGCTCTGGGCCAAGTCTGTCCCAAGAGCGGCCCACGGTTCCCCGATGTGAAGATCGCAAATAGTTGTACGGGTTGCCTGTGATCAACGTCGCGGTCAATGGCAGGTCAATGCGCGTCGACACGTAAGTGAAGGATTGTTAAAGTTCGGGTCGCTTATGTGATTGGCCTGTGAAATCAGCAGGCCGATGTGTCCTGTTTAAGGGGTGACTGGGGGGTTATGGCCAGGCTTTCGCTGCGGGCTGTCCAAAAACTGACCTGCAAGAAACGAGACGCCTGGTGGACGGTCTTCCTCGTCGACCCCGTCGCCACCCGACTGCTGCTCGTCGTCGCCCGCTTCCGGTTCATCACCCCGAACCGGGTCACCTGGGCGGCGCTGTTCATCGGCCTGGCCGCGGGCGGCTTCTTCCTGGAGGGCGACCGGCAGTCCCTGATCATCGGGGCGCTGCTCTACCACCTGAGCTTCATCCTCGACTGCATCGACGGCAAGCTGGCCCGCCTCAAGGGCAACGGCACCGTCTTCGGCGGCTGGCTCGACTACGTCTTCGACCGCATCCGGGTGCTGTTCTGCGCTCTCGCCCTGATGGGCGGCCAGTTCCTGCCGCACGACGACGAGCGCTACCTGGTGGCCGCCCTCGTCGTGGTCTTCCTCGACATGCTCCGCTACGTCGACGCGCTCCAGATCTACAAGATGCGCATGTCGATGCGGACCAGGATCGAGAAGGTCACCAGGACCCGCGCCGAGGCCGAGGCCGTTGCCGAAGCTGAGGCCGTCGCTGAGGCCGAGGCTGTGCAGAAACGTTCCGCCAATGAGCGGGAGACCCCCGGCGGCCCACCGGTCGTCTTCATGGAGGACCTGCTCCGCGACAACCCCCACACCCCCGCCGAGACCCTCCGCGCCGAGGCCGGCACCGGCAACGTCGTCGACCTGCACGAGCAGTTCCGCGGCCAGTTCCCCTGGTACACCCGGATCCGCCGGGCCATGCTGCGCACCCGGATCCGCCCGCACCTCATCAGCGGCATCGAGTTCCAGATGTTCGTCTTCATCATCGGCCCGCTGATCGGCCAGATCCTGTGGACCACCGCCGTCTCGGCCGCCCTGCTGCTGCTCTTCGAACTCGTCATCATGTACAAGTTCTGGCTCTCCACCCGTGACTTCACCAAGGTCATGGAGGAGCTCAGCCCCGCCTCCGGCGCCACCGGCACCATCGCCCCGCAGCTGCACCGGGGCCGCCACCGCCGCGCCGCGGCCGACGCCCTGCTCGCCGACGAGCGTTACCGGGCCCCGGCGCCGGAGGACGACCCCTTCTTCCAGCCGTACCCGAAGCCCAACACCGTGCTCGACGGGCTCCCGCACATCCCCGCACCGCACGGCGACACCATGCCCCTCACCCAGATCGGAAGGGGTGCGGCCCGCAGGATCCCGGCGGGCCGGGAGGAGTACCGATGAGACCCGGAGCAGAGACCACCCATGCCGAGTACGACGGCGGCAACTTCCGGGTCACCGTCGTCATCCCCGCCCACAACGCGGCCACCACGATCGGCAAGGCGCTCCAGTCGGCCCTGAACCAGACCTACGAGCCGGTCGAGGTGATCGTCGTCGACGACGCCTCCACCGACGGCACCATCGAGGTCGTCGCGAGCTTCGCGGGCACCGACCCCCGGGTCCGGGTGCTGCGCCGCAAGGAGAACAGCGGCGGCGTCGGCGCCCCGCGCAACTGGGGCATCGCCCAGGCCGAGGGCCGCTGGGTGACGTTCCTGGACGCGGACGACGAACTCCCGCCCCGCGCCTGCGAACGGCTGGTCGCGAGCGCCCTGGAGACCGGCAGTGACATCACCGCCGGCCAGGCCGTCCGGGTCAACCGGGCCACCGGCGACACCGAGCCCTGGGCGCCCGAGGTCTACGCGATGGGCCGTACCGTCTCCGGTCTGGAGGAGTTCCCGCTCCTGCTCTCCGACCCGATCGCCGCCGCCAAGCTCTACAGCGTGGAGTTCCTGCGCTCCTGCGGCGTCTGGTTCCCCGAGGGCGTGTTCTACGAGGACACCTACTTCTCCACCGTCGCCGGCTGCCTCGCCCGGGGCATCACGGTGATCACCGAGCCCGTCTACCGCTGGATGTGGGAGCCGGACGGCACCTCCATCACCGGCCGCACCGGCGAACTGCGCAGCATCACCGACCGGATCGCGGTGCACCGGGCCACCGACCGGTTCCTGCTGGAGCGCGGGCTGTGGCAGCTGAAGGTGCGCAAGGACGCCAAGTTCCTCACCCACGACCTGCGCCTGTACATGCGCGCCCTCGCCGAGGGCGACGCCGGGTTCCAGCAGCGCTTCGCCGACATCGTCAGCTCCTACCTGTTCTCGCTCAGCGAGGAGGCCTTCGGGCTGTGCGGCCCGGTCGACCGGGTGCGCGCCTACTTCCTGATGTACGAGGAGATCGAGGCCGCCCTCACCACGCTGGACTACACCCAGCGCAAGAGCGTCTTCTCCTCCCACCTCGTCGAGGAGGACGGCCGGGTCTACTGGTCCGCCGACCATCTGCACCTGCCCGACGCCCGCCGCATGCTGGACGTCACCGAACTGGGCCTGGCCGCCGCCCCGGTCACCCAGCTCCCGCTGTTCGCCCAGCTCACCGGCTGGCGGGTGGCGCGCACCGAGCTGTCGTACACCGGTGAACTGGTCAACCGCTTCGGCCGGATCGCCCCCGGCGACCCGGTCTCCCTCTCCCTGGCGGTCCGCAACCGGCACACCAAGAAGGACGTGGTCGTCCCGGTCGGCAAGGTCGCGGTCGGCGAGCGCCTGCTGACCTTCGAGGGCAGCGCCGACCTGGTGAAGCTGCTCGGCGACGACCTCGCCGACAGCACGGTGTGGAACGTCTCGGTGATCGTCGAGTGGAAGCGCAGCCGCTCCCGCTCCGCGCTCAACGTCCGCGACATCACCCTGGACGGCCTCTCCTTCGACCGGGACGGCGAGGAGTACGAGGGCTACCGCACCGTCAGCGGCAACCTCGCCCTGCGCTCCGCCACCGCGGGCCGGCACACCTTCGAGACCGAGCAGAACGACCCGAACGCCCCCTGGATGTGGTGGCGCGACCGCGTCCACCCGCCGATCGGGCAGCTCACCGGCCCCTTCCAGCTCGCCGTCGTCGTCCCCTGCTACAACGTGGCCAAGTACCTCGACGACTGCCTCGGCTCCCTCGCCGCCCAGCGCGGCTTCGCCGAGACCCAGGTGATCCTGGTCGACGACGGCGCCACCGACGAGACGCCCCGGATGCTGGAGCGGTTCGCCGCCCACTACGCCAACGTCACCGTCGTCCACCAGCCCAACGGCGGCCTTGGCAACGCCCGCAACACCGGCCTGGACCGGGTCGTCGCGCCGTACGTCACCTTCCTCGACTCCGACGACATCCTCGGCGAGGACGCCCTCGCCGCGCTGCTCGAAGCCGCCCACCGCGACGGCTCCGAGGTCGTCATGGGCGACCTCGTCAACTTCCCCGACCGGCCCTACGGCCCCTGGAAGGACTACTTCGGGCAGGGCGACCGGCTGGTCACCGACTTCGCCGAGATCCCCGACATGATCTTCAGCGGCTCGGCCTGCAACAAGCTCTTCGGTACCGCCCTGCTGCGCCGGCTCGGCCTGCGCTTCGGCGAGGGCGTGCACTTCGAGGACGCCTGGCTGACCCTGCCCGCCATGCTCCGCGCCGGCTCGCTGAGCATCGTGGACCGGCCCGTCTACTGGTACCGGGGCCGCCCCGACGGCTCGTCCATCATGGACTCGCTGTGGAGCAAGCCCGCCAACTACCGCGACCACCTGCGGCTCAACCACTTCCTGCTGCACTACAGCGCCGAGGAAGGCCCGGAGATCCGCCGGATGTTCCAGCGCTACGCCACCCGCACCTACAAGGGCTTCCTGTGCAACGCCCGGAACGTGATGGGCCGTTCGCAGCTCGCCGAGATGTTCCCGGACCTCCACCGGCACTACGCGCAGATCCCCGACGACGTCATCACCGAGTTCGTCACCAGCCCCGCCCAGCAGCTCGACCACTACGCGGCCCGCACCGGCAACTTCGAGCTGTTCGCCGACCCCGAACCGGCCCTCGCCGCGGCCCCGCCGGTCGTGGAGATCGACGACGACGGCTTCTACCGCACCTTCCCCGGTGGCCGGCTGCACAGCGGCGCGGCCCGGGTCAAGGACCCCAACGTGGTGGTGGAGAGCGTCCGCACCCGGGGTGACGTGCTGGTCCTGGAGGGCTGCATGGCCTTCCCGGGCCTGGACCTCGGCGGCCCGATGGGCAACCGCCTCGAACTCGTCCACCAGGTCCGCGACACCAAGGTCACCGTCCCGCTGACCCAGGTCTACCGCCGCGACCTGAGCAACGCGCGGGGCGGCCGGGACCTGTACGCCGGCTGGTACGCGGAGCTCCCCGCCGCCCGGCTCGCCGAGACCGGCTTCGGGGTCGGCGACTTCCGGCTGCGGGTGCACCGCCCGGACGGCACCCGGCACCGCAACGTCGTCATGAAGGCCCGCCTCGCCCTGCACCGCCTCAAGGGCCCGGGCAAGGTCGGCCGGTACCCCTACATGCTGACCATCGGCGCCCAGGACGCCCTGCATCTGCGGCTGGTCGCCCCCGGCCGCACCGCCCGCCTCAGGCACGCGATGTGGCGGGCCGGCCGCGAACTGCGCATCCTGCGCACCCGCAACCCCGGCTGGCGGATGCGCCTCGCCTACTGGCTGACCTATCCCTTCCTCAACGGCAAGGAGATCTGGCTGGTCGGCGAGCGCTCCGACACCGCGCAGGACAACTCGTACCACTTCTTCAAGTGGGCCCGGATCCACCGCAAGCGCCGCAACGTGTACTACGTCATCGACGCGGCCTCGGCCGACCACGCCAAGGTCGCCCCGTACGGGAACGTCCTGAAGCTGGGCTCCTTCAAGCACCGCATGTACCTGCTCCATGCGACCAAGCTCATCGGCTCCTACGACTCCGAGTCCTACCTCGTCCCCGAGGGCTACAAGAAGGCGCTCTTCCTGCACCGCTTCGGCGAACTGGTCAGATACCAGCGGGTGTTCCTCCAGCACGGCGTCACCTACAACGACGTGACCTCGGGCGCCGACCAGCGCATCGCGAGCTACGACCTACTGGTCACCGCCGGCCGCCAGGAGCGCGACTTCATGGCCCAGGAGGCCGGTTACGGCGACCGCGCCCAGCCGGTCGGCTTCCCGCGCTTCGACGCCCTCCAGCGCGAACGCCGCGACAAGCCGCGCATCCTGCTGATGCCCACCTGGCGGCAGTGGATCGTCACCGCGTCCTACAAGAAGTCCACCGGACCGGCGAGGACCAGCTTCACCCAGTCCGAGTACTACCGCTTCTACAAGACGCTGCTCTCCGACCCCCGCCTCGGCCGGGCCCTGGACCACTTCGGCGTGGACCTCGAATTCTTCCCGCACTACGAGATCCGCCCCTACCTGCACACCTTCCAGTTCTCCTCGCCGTCCATCCAGGTCGCCGACCCGCACACCCGCAACGTGCAGCAGGCGATGAAGGAGTGCTCGCTGATGGTCACCGACTACTCGTCGGTGTTCTTCGACGTGGCCTACATGGGCATCCCGCTGGTCTACGTCCCCTTCGACGAGGAGGACTTCTACGGCCGGCACTACAAGCGCGGCTACTTCAACCTCGCCGAGGACGGCTTCGGCCCGGTCTGCCGGACCGTCGACCAGGCCGTCGACGAGATCATCGCCGCCATCGCCCGCGACTTCACCGTCCAGCCCGAACACCGGGCCCGGGTCGAGGAGTTCTTCGTGCACCGCGGCGGCGGCAACTGCGAACGCGTCTTCGACGCCATCGACGCCCTGGGCACCGACTCCGCCGCCGCACTGGCCCCCGGACGCCCGGTCGGCGCCCTCCCGGCCCCGCTGCCCACCCTCGCCGAGTGGATCGACGCGGCCTGACCCGTTCCACGGCATGCGAAAGGGGGCCTCCGCGGATCGCGGAGGCCCCCTTCTGCCGCCGGCCGTTACGCCGGGACCGACGCCACACCCGGCGCCAGGAACTTCTTGCCGTTCACGCGCTCGGAGACACCCTCGCGGTCCAGGTACGGCGTGATGCCGCCCAGGTGGAAGGGCCAGCCGGCGCCCGTGATCAGGCAGAGGTCGATGTCCTGCGCCTCGGCGACGACACCCTCGTCGAGCATCAGCCCGATCTCCTGGGCGACGGCGTCCAGGACGCGGTCACGGACCTGCTCCTCGGTGAGGACCACATCGCCCTGCTTGAGCAGCGCGGCGACCTCGGGGTCCAGCTCCGGCTTCCCGCTGTCGTACACGTAGAAGCCGCGCTTGCCCGCCTTGACGACGGCCGCGAGGTTCGGGGAGACCGTGAAGCGGTCCGGGAAGGCCCGGTTGAGGGTCTCCGAGACGTGCAGGCCGATGGCGGGACCGACCAGCTCCAGGAGCACCAGCGGGGACATCGGCAGACCGAGCGGCTCGACCGCCTTCTCCGCGACCTCGACCGGGGTGCCCTCGTCGATGACGTTCTGGATCTCGCCCATGAAGCGGGTGAGGATGCGGTTGACGACGAACGCCGGGGCGTCCTTCACCAGCACCGCGGTCTTCTTCAGCTTCTTGGCGACGGCGAACGCGGTGGCCAGCGACGCGTCGTCGGTCTGCTCGCCGCGCACGATCTCCAGGAGCGGGAGGATCGCGACCGGGTTGAAGAAGTGGAAGCCCACGACCCGCTCGGGGTTCTTGAGCTTCGACGCCATCTCCGTCACCGACAGCGAGGAGGTGTTGGTGGCGAGGATCGCGTGCGCCGGGGCGACCGCCTCGACCTCCGCGAACACCTGCTGCTTGACGCCGATCTCCTCGAACACGGCCTCGATGATGAAGTCCGCGTCCGCGAAGCCCTCGGCCTTGTCCAGCACACCGGTGACCAGGGCCTTGAGGCGGTTGGCCTTGTCCTGGTTGATCCGGCCCTTGCCGAGCAGCTTCTCGATCTCGGCGTGGACGTAGCCCACACCCTTGTCGACGCGCTCCTGGTCGATGTCGGTCAGCACGACCGGCACCTCCAGGCGGCGCAGGAAGAGCAGGGCGAGCTGCGAGGCCATCAGACCGGCGCCGACGACACCGACCTTGGTGACCGGACGCGCCAGGTTCTTGTCCGGCGCACCGGCGGGCCGCTTGCCGCGCTTCTGCACCAGGTTGAACGCGTAGATGCCGGCGCGCAGTTCACCGCCCATGATCAGGTCGGCGAGCGCCAGGTCCTCGGCGTCGTACCCCTGCTGGAGGTCGCCGTTCTTGGCGGCGGCGATGATGTCCAGGGCGCGGTAGGCGGCCGGGGCGGCGCCGTGCACCTTGGAGTCCGCGATGAAGCGGCCCTTGGCGACGGCCTGGTCCCAGGCCTCACCACGGTCGATCACCGGGCGCTCGACCTCGATGTCGCCCTTCAGTACCTGGGCGGTCCAGATCAGCGACTGCTCCAGGAAGTCGGCGCCCTCGAAGATCGCGTCGGCGATCCCGAGGTCGAAGACCTGCTGGCCCTTGAGCTGCTTGTTCTGGTTGAGGCTGTTCTCGATGATGACCGAGACGGCCTTGTCGGCACCGATCAGGTTCGGCAGCAGCGCGCAGCCGCCCCAGCCCGGGACCAGACCGAGGAACACCTCGGGCAGCGAGAACGCCGGGATGGCCTTGGAGACGGTCCGGTACTTGCAGTGCAGACCGACCTCGACGCCACCGCCCATGGCGGCACCGTTGTAGTACGCGAAGGTCGGCACCGCGAGGCCCGACAGCCGCTTGAAGACCTCGTGGCCGCCCTTGCCGATGGCGAGCGCGTGCTCGTGCTCCTTGAGGAGCTCGACGCCCTTCAGGTCCGCGCCGACGGCGAAGATGAACGGCTTGCCGGTGATACCGACACCGACGATCGCGCCGTCGGCCGCCTCCTTCTCGACCTGGTCGATGGCGGTGTTCAGGTTCGCCAGCGAGGCCGGGCCGAAGGTGGTCGGCTTGGTGTGGTCCAGGCCGTTGTCCAGGGTGATCAGCGCGAAGCGGCCGCCCGTGGCGGAGCCGCTATCAGATGCTGTGGACGGCAGGTCGAAGTGGCGTACGTGCGCCGACGTCACGACCTCGTCGGGGAACAGGTCCGAGGCCTGCTTCAGAAGCTCGGCGGTGGTGCTCACTTGTCCCCCTCGAAGTGCGGGTTCTCCCAGATGACCGTCGCGCCCATGCCGAAGCCGACGCACATGGTGTTCAGGCCGTAGCGGACGTTCGGGTGCTCCTCGAACTGGCGGGCCAGCTGCGTCATCAGACGCACGCCGGAGGAGGCCAGCGGGTGACCGAAGGCGATGGCGCCGCCGTACTGGTTGACGCGCTCGTCGTCGTCCGCGATGCCGTAGTGGTCGAGGAAGGCCAGCACCTGCACGGCGAAGGCCTCGTTGATCTCGAACAGACCGATGTCGGAGATGCTCAGCCCGGCCTGGGCGAGCGCCTTCTCGGTGGCCGGGATCGGGCCGTAGCCCATGACCTCGGGCTCGACACCGGCGAAGGAGTACGACACGAGCCGCATCTTGACCGGCAGGTTGTTCTCGCGGGCGAAGTCCTCGCCGGCGATCAGCGAGGCGGTGGCGCCGTCGTTCAGACCGGCCGCGTTACCGGCGGTGACCCGGCCGTGCACACGGAACGGCGTCTTCAGACCCGACAGGTTCTCCAGGGTGGTCCCCGGCCGCATCGGCTCGTCGGCGGTGACCAGACCCCAGCCGGTCTCGCCGCCCTCGGGGCTGGTCCGGCGCACCGAGATCGGGACCAGGTCGGCCTGGATCTTGCCGTTGGCGTACGCCTTGGCGGCCTTCTCCTGCGAACGCACCGCGTATTCGTCGGCACGCAGCTTGGTGATCCCCGGGTAGCGGTCGTGCAGGTTCTCGGCGGTCATGCCCATGAACAGCGCCGACTCGTCGACCAGCTTCTCGCTGACGAACCGCGGGTTCGGGTCGACGCCCTCGCCCATCGGGTGGCGGCCCATGTGCTCGACACCGCCGGCGATGGCGATGTCGTACGCGCCGAAGGCGACGGAACCGGCGACCGTGGTGACGGCGGTCAGCGCGCCGGCGCACATCCGGTCGATGGAGTAGCCGGGCACGGAGGTCGGCAGGCCCGCGAGAATGCCCGCGGTACGGCCGATGGTCAGACCCTGGTCACCGATCTGGGTGGTCGCGGCGATGGCGACCTCGTCGATCTTCTTGGTGTCCAGCCCGGGGTTGCGGCGCAGCAGCTCCCGGATCGCCTTCACGACGAGGTCGTCGGCACGGGTCTCGTGGTAGATGCCCTTCGGGCCCGCCTTGCCGAACGGGGTACGGACGCCGTCGACGAAGACGACATCCCTGACGGTACGAGGCACGATTGGCTCTCCTCCAGGGTGCGGGATGGCACTGCTGCATGCGCTGAGCGCGCGCTCAGGGCCCATGCTACTTATGAGTAACGTGACTGCCCACCCCTGACGGTCGGAGCGGCGAAGGTCACATGTGCTGCAGCGCCCCTTCAGGGGTGCGGGGCTGTATCGATATGCGGCTCCGCCGCGTGGGCGCGACCTGCCGGCCGCAGCAGCAGCGAGCAGGAGCGCTCGGTCAGCACATTCTCCACGCCCGAGATGAACCCCGTGTAGAAGGGGTCGAGCCCGGTAGCCCGGTATCGGCGCGGGCCGGCAGATCGCGAGCCCTACTACGTCCACCCGCGCTCCGGCCGGCGATCGCGCCGTAGTGTTCGGCACCCGGCCCAGCTTCCGGGCCGCCGCGAAGATCCGGTCCCGTGTCGCCTCCGCGCTGGTCCCCGGGGTGACCACCCAGGTGGCCACCTTCCAGATCGTCAACAGCTTCGGCCTCTTGGACACCCGCTGGGCGCCGGTCGCCCTCTCCATGGGCACGGACATCGTCTCGATCTACATCTTCCTGCAGTTCGTCCGCTCGATCCCGATCTCCCTGGACGAGTCGGCCCGGCTGGACCGCGCGAACGCGTTCACCATCTACCGCCGGATCATCCTGCCCCTGCTGTAACCGGCGACGGCGACCGTCGTCATCGTGAAGGGCATAGCCGTCTGCAACGACTTCTACATCCCCTTCCTCTACATGCCGTCCCAGAATCTTGGCGTGATCTCGACGTCCCTGTTCCGCTTCCGCGGCCCCTACGGAGCCCACTGGGAGATCATCTCGGCGGGAGCGATCCTGGTGATCCTGCCGACGCTGGTCGTCTTCCTGTGCCTGCAGTGCTTCACCTACAACGGCTTCATGCGGCGAGCGACGCGGTGAGCGCCCCGCAGCGCCGTGGTCGGGTGCGGGTCGGAGTGCCGTACGGCCAGCTCCAGGATGCGGGCGTTCCGCGCCATCAGGCGTGGGCCGTGCGGGCCTGATGCGCGGACGGGGCGGTCGTCCGGGGCGTGGGCGGGGCGGGCGGCGGCCCGGGGCCGGGGGGATGTGAGCACGAGGGTTCCTCTCGGGTGGTGGTGTGCGCAGGAGGAGGGCCGTGGGATCACGGACGGCCCGGAGAGCGTCATCCGTGGTGCTCCAGCGCGCGGATGACGCGGTAGTCCCGTTCGATGGCCCGCGGCTCGCTGCTGCTGAGCACGGCCTCGGCGGACACGGGGGCACCCGGCGTGCGGATCTCGCTCGCCGCGACCACGGTGGGCAGCGCGCGCAGGACGGCTCCCAGCCACGGGGCGATCCCGGCGGCCGGACGCAGGTGCACCCGCACGATGTGCTGTCCGCTCGGAGCGGGCGTGCACCGGGCGCCGGCGGCCGGCGGTATCCAGGCGCCCAGCGCGTCGGCGGCGCGGTTGCGGCCGGTCGCCGCCCGCAGCGCTTCGTCGGCCGGCGTCACGACGGGCGCCGCCAGCGCGCACATCACCAGCAACTCCTCATCGGCGCCGTACGCGAGCCGGGTGGTGACCGGGCCGCACACCACGCCGAGCGCGTCGAGCGCCCGGATGGTGCGCAGCGCGAGGGTCTGTGCCGGCGGGCTGCCCGGAGGGAGCAGATCGGTACGGTCCGGTCGGCCGTCACCGGTGTGGACGTCCGCCCACAGGTCGGTGACGACGTGTTCGGGGCGGCCGTCCGGGCCCGGACGGGTGGCGGTGTTGACCGTGTACTGCAGCCGGGAGGGCCGCTCGCTCAGCACCAGGTGCGCGCTGCCGGAGTGCTGCACGGCCGCGTGCCGCATGGCCGGCCAGGCAGTGTTGATCTGGCGCTCGTCTCCGCACTCCACCGGGTCGACCGGGGTTCCGGTGGCCGCCGGGGCGAGCAGGTAGCCGGGCCCGGGGCGGGTCCGCGCCCAGGCCACGGCGTCGGCCGGACTCGTCGTGCGGATGCCCCGCAGAGCGGGGATCCCGGCCCGTGCCAGGCGGTCCGCCTGCGCCCCGCGGTCGTACCTCAGCGGTGAGCACGCCGGATCGGCGCCGGGAAGGCCGAGCTGCCAGGCGATCCGCTCGGCCAGCTCGATGCCCCCGCTGCTGCCCGCGACGACGGCCGACACCCCCAGCGCCCGCAGCGCCTTGACCGTCTGCCGGACGCCGCGGTGCACGACCGTGCCGGTGTATCCGACGGGTACCGGCGAGCTCTGGTATGCCGGTGGCCGCAGGCGGCGCTCCGGGACGACGGCCACCGTCCGCCAGCCGTGCCGGGCGAACGCCCGTGGATACGGGACCCCGCCGTCGTAGGGGGCGATCACCGCCGCGGTGCCGGCGGCGGGGTCGGTCCCTACGACGGTCGCGGCGAGGGCGGCGGGGATGGCGGGGGTGGTCATCGGTGCGAGCTCCCAAGCGGACGGGTGTGAGGCCGAAGCGGGTCAGCGGGTGCGGGCGGGCAACCGGCCGCCGGGGTTACTCACGCGCACGTGACGGACGAGGACGAGGCAATTGCGTCGGGTATCCGCGCCTTTACTCCACGGATGCCGACCACAGGGGCTGTAACCGAATGCGGATCGCGTCGCGGACGAAGCCGGGCCGTACAGCGACGCCGATGGCTCGGCGGACTTCGTCCGAACGCGATCGGAATGCATGTGCCCCCCGTGCGGATGGGTGTGACGGGACGGCGGGTCCGCTGGACCGCTCGACCCGTCGTACGACGCCACCCGGTCTTGTTGGGACCAGTCGGTCTCTTCTGCTGTGACCGTCTTCCTCCGCAGGGAGAGGCCGGTTCGCGTCCTCGGAGTGCAGGACGGTCTGGACGGCTCCCGGGATGTGGCCAGTGACAGAAGGGACTGCCTGGTCTGTTGTGCCGGCGCCAAGTCTGGAACTCGGACGCTGTGACGTCAAGCAAACGTCGGTCGCAGTGCCGCCAGGGCGTCGAATGCGGGCGGGAGCCCGCATTCCGCTTAACGGGGGAGGTCATGGCCGAAAGGCGGTAGGAGCCCTTACGTACGTCTGATGCCGTACGGCGGTCCTCCGTGGGCGCGGACCAACCCTTCCGGCGCCACGCACCGGCTCTGACCCCTCGGGGTAGTATCGGGAGGCTGATTTACGCGTACGCGGTATTTTCCGGCTTGTCGTGAAGTCCTGGAATTCCTTGGCCCGAGAATGTGGTGCGGTTTTTCAGGGCTTCGAGAAAACTCGCGGGGGCGGGCAACCGGCGAACGGGACTCGAAGGCGAGATCGAATGAGCAACCTGCGTAGGCCGCGACGACGGCAGCAACGCGCCATTGACACGAGGCAGCGAATCCTCGACAGCGCCGGCGCGCTCTTCGTGGCGGACAGTTACGAAGGGACTTCGGTAAGCGACCTGATTACCGCCGCGCGGACGAGCAAGGGGGCCTTCTACCGGCACTTCCCCGGCGGAAAGCTCGAAGTGGCGTCGGCCATCATGGAGGACACACTGAGCATGGACGGGCTGCAGAAGCAGCGAATCATGCTCCAGGAACTGGTCGACATAGGCATGATCCTGGCCCATCGCATCTCCAGGGAGAGCGCTCTCCAGGCCGCCTTGATGCTGTCGTTCCACGGCACTGCACCAGAAACCTACGGAACGCCCTGGCCGGACTGGATCGTGTTCAACACAGGGCAGTTGACCGAGGCCCGGCGACGAGGGGAGCTGAAACCCTTCGTCGATCTGGAGGAACAGGCACACCAGGTCGCGGGGGCCTGGGCCGGATTGGTGCTGATCTCGAACACCCTCGATCGGCACATGGGGAACGTCGAGGCGCGGGTCTCGCGCATGTACCGCAATCTGGTGACCGCGATCGCGGTTCCGGAACTCCTGCCGGAGATCGACTTCTCGGTGGACCGGGGCAAGAACCTGTACGCCGCGTTCCTCGAAGGCGCATCCGACCCGGACCT
This sequence comes from Streptomyces sp. NPDC048254, assembly GCF_043201895.1. Classification (NCBI taxonomy): domain Bacteria; kingdom Bacillati; phylum Actinomycetota; class Actinomycetes; order Kitasatosporales; family Streptomycetaceae; genus Streptomyces; species Streptomyces sp. NPDC048254. Next base: position 56,285 of record NZ_JBICZJ010000008.1, on the reverse strand, counting down.
GCCGCCGGGCGAACCGGCGGACGAACTACCGGATCAGGACGAGGCACCCGAAGAACTCGAAGAGCCCTCGGAGCACGCCGGCGAACTCCTGGACTAGAAGCGGGACCACCGCGGACATCGGCTCTTCAGCAGTGCCTTGATGCACGCTGGAGGGCCGAGTCCGGAGCTCCCGCGCCGGTACCCGGCGAGCCGGCGAGGGAACGGCCCGGGGGACCGGCCTAGGCGGACAGCGCCGTCACGAGTGCCGTCGTCACCTGCTCCACCTGCCACGGCCGCGCGCCGTACCCCGCCAGAGTCGCTCCCACCGTCTCGGCGTCCATGACCTTCGGCGGCTCCCAGCAGAGCCTGCGCACCGAGTCCGGCGCGATCAGGTTCTCCTGCGGCATGTTGAGCTGCTCGGCCAGCGCCGACACCGCGGCCCGCGCCGCGGACAGCCGGGCCGCCGCCTCGGGATCCTTGTCGGCCCACGCCCGCGGCGGGGGCGGCCCCGTCACCGGCTGCCCCGGCAGCGGCAGCCCGGCGTCCGGCAGCGCCTTGGCCCGGTCCACCGCCGCCTGCCACTGCTCCAGCTGCCGCCGCCCCATCCGGTGTCCGAAGCCGTTCAGCCCCGAGAGGGCGTGCACGTTCGCCGGCAGCGCGAGCGCGACCTCCACGATCGCCGCGTCACTGAGCACCTTGCCGGGCGACACATCCCGCTTCTGTGCGATCCGGTCCCGCGTCTGCCACAGCTCCCGCACCACGCCCAGCTGCCGGCGTCGACGCACCTTGTGCATCCCCGACGTCCGGCGCCAGGGATCCTTTCGCGGCTCGGCCGGCGGCGCGGACGCGATCGCGTCGAACTCCTGCCGTGCCCACTCCAGCTTGCCCTGCCGGTCCAGCTCCTTCTCCAGGGCGTCCCGCAGATCCACCAGCAGCTCGACGTCGAGCGCCGCGTACCGCAGCCATGGCTCGGGCAGCGGCCGGGTCGACCAGTCGACGGCGGAGTGGCCCTTTTCGAGGACGAAGCCGAGGACGCTCTCGACCATCGCGCCGAGTCCGACCCGCGGGAAGCCGGCCAGCCGCCCGGCCAGCTCGGTGTCGAACAGGCTGCCGGGCATCATGCCTATCTCGCGCAGACAGGGCAGATCCTGGGTGGCCGCGTGCAGCACCCACTCGACGCCGGCCAGCGCCTCGCCGAGGCCGGAGAGATCGGGGCAGGCGACGGGGTCGATCAGCGCGGTCCCGGCGCCCTCGCGGCGCAGCTGGACGAGGTAGGCGCGCTGCCCGTAGCGGTAGCCGGACGCGCGCTCGGCGTCGACGGCGACGGGACCGGAGCCGGCGGCGAACGCGGCGATCACCCGGGCGAGCGCGTCCTCGTCCGCGACCACGGGCGGAATGCCCTCACGCGGCTCCAGCAGGGGAGTCGGCGCCCCCGTCACAGAAGATCCGGCGTCGTCCGGAGGAGTGCCCCCGGTGGTGCGCAGTGAACTGTCTGCTGCGGTGTCTTGGGCGTCGGTCACATGTCAAGGGTATCTGTGTGTGGACGGCACCCGTCGACGGAACGTTCCGTCGACGGGCACCTGAGGGTCGTAAACCAGTCAGGTCGGTGAAAGATCAGGTCCACGAGCGGGGGACGACAGGGGGACGACGCGGCAGCGGACCAGCGGCCGATCCGGTTCACGTCGGTGAACTCGCGACCGGTCAGTGGATGATGCCGGTGCGCAGGGCGACGGCGACCATGCCGGCGCGGTCGCCCGTGCCGAGCTTGCGGGCGATGCGGGCGAGGTGGCTCTTGACGGTGAGGGCGGACAGGCCCATCGAGACGCCGATCGCCTTGTTCGACTGGCCCTCCGCGACCAGCCGGAGCACCTCGACCTCACGGCCGGAGAGCTCGCGGTAGCCACCCGGGTGGTTCGGGGCACCCGGGGGGCGGCGGTGCATGCGGGCGGCGGCGGAACCGATGGGGGCGGCGCCCGGCCGGGTGGGGAGCCCGATGTTGGTGCGGGTGCCGGTGACGACGTAGCCCTTGACCCCGCCGGCCAGGGCGTTGCGCACGGCGCCGATGTCGTCGGCGGCGGACAGGGCCAGGCCGTTGGGCCAGCCCGCGGCACGGGTCTCCGACAGGAGGGTCAGGCCGGAGCCGTCGGGGAGGTGGACGTCGGCGACGCAGATGTCGCGGGGGTTGCCGATGCGGGGACGAGCCTCCGCGATGGACGAGGCTTCGATGACATCGCGCACGCCGAGCGCCCACAGGTGGCGGGTGACGGTGGAGCGGACGCGCGGGTCGGCCACGACCACCATGGCGGTGGGCTTGTTCGGGCGGTAGGCGACCAGGCTTGCGGGCTGCTCGAGGAGAACGGACACCAGGCCTCCTGGGGTGGGGGACGGGGGCCGGCTTGTGGGGAAGAAGCCGGGACGAACCGTGCTTTCAAGGTCACAGTCGTCTTCGGCATCAAACCCGTCCGCCTTTAGAGAATGATCACGATCTGGTGAGTAACAATACGTGCAATTCGGACACGCGATCGATCATCCGAAGATCGAATCGGTTCGGGCCGTTGTCGTACGGGACAGAAAGTGGCCGTATCGACAAAGAGATGGTCAACGAAGGGTGAGTCGACGGGACTCGGGTGGACGAGTCCTCCGTCAATGTCGGACATGACGGAAATAGCGGGGCGGGGTGGCTAGCGCGCCTGCGGGTCGCGGCGCTGCGGCAGCGTGACCACCGAGGCGTCTCCGGGGGCGGCCGGCGGCAGTCCCGCGACCTGCGCCAGCAGGTCGCACCAGGAAGCGAGGTGCGCCGCCGTGTCCGGAACCCCGGTGCGGCCCTCCCGGGGCGTCCAGGAGGCCCGGATCTCGATCTGCGAGGCGGCGGGGCGCTCGGACAGCCCGCCGAAGTAGTGCGAACTCGCCCGGGTGACGGTCCCGCTCGGCTCCCCGTACGACAGACCGCGCGCCTGCAGGGCACCGGTGAGCCACGACCAGCAGACGTCCGGCAGCAGCGGATCGGCCGCCATCTCCGGCTCCAGCTCCGCGCGCACCAGCGTGACCAGCCGGAACGTGCCACGCCAGGCGTCGTGCCCGGCCGGGTCGTGCAGCAGTACCAGACGGCCGTCGGCGAGGTCCTGCTCGCCGTCGACCACCGCCGCCTCCACGGCGTACGCGAACGGGGCCAGACGCTGCGGTGCGGGCGTCGGCTCCACCTCGACCTGCGGCCGCAGCCGTGCGCCGCGCAGCGCGTCGACCGCGGCCCGGAAGGCCGGTGGCGCCGTACTCCCCGTATGTCCCTCGCCCTCCCCGTTGTCCTTCCCCTCGCCCATCCCGCCAGCGCCGTCCGACAGTCGTCCCTGAGCCGCAGCCATGCGGGGAAGAGTAAGGGGAACGACGCCTTCGCGCAGGGAGAGACACCACCTAAGGACCACGTAAGGGCGCGGCCGGGTCGGCTTCCGGGGCGTGCGAGACTTGCCGTCGTGAGTGCGAACGGAAGCCCAGCGGGCCAGCAGCCGACAGCGACGTACGACAGTGCCTTCCTGAAGGCGTGCAGGCGTGAACCCGTGCCGCACACCCCCGTGTGGTTCATGCGGCAGGCCGGTCGCTCGCTGCCGGAGTTCCGCAAGGTGCGCGAGGGCATCCCCATGCTGGAGTCGTGCACGCGGCCCGAGCTGGTCGCCGAGATCACACTCCAGCCCGTCCGCCGGCACAACGTGGACGCGGCCGTCTACTACAGCGACATCGTGGTCCCGCTCAAGGCCATCGGCGTAGACCTCGACATCAAGCCCGGCGTCGGCCCGGTCGTCGAGCGCCCGATCCGCACCCGCGCCGACCTCGCCCAGCTCCGCGACCTGACCCCCGATGACGTCTCCTACGTCACCGAGGCGATCGGCCTGCTCACCGCCGAGCTCGGCCCGACCCCGCTGATCGGCTTCGCCGGCGCCCCGTTCACCCTCGCGAGCTACCTCGTCGAGGGCGGCCCCTCCCGCACGTACGAGAACGCCAAGGCGATGATGTACGGCGACCCGGAGCTCTGGGCCGACCTGCTCGACCGCCTCGCCGACATCACGGCCGCGTTCCTCAAGGTGCAGATCGAGGCCGGCGCCTCCGCCGTCCAGCTCTTCGACTCCTGGGCCGGCGCGCTGGCCCCCGCCGACTACCGCCGCTCGGTACTGCCCGCCTCCGCGAAGGTCTTCGAGGCCGTCGCCGGGTACGGCGTCCCGCGCATCCACTTCGGCGTCGGCACCGGCGAACTGCTGGGGCTCATGGGCGAGGCCGGCGCGGACGTCGTCGGCGTCGACTGGCGGGTCCCGCTCGACGAGGCCGCCCGCCGTGTCGGCCCCGGCAAGGCGCTCCAGGGCAACATCGACCCGACCGTCCTGTTCGCCGGCAAGGACGCGGTGGAGACGAAGGCACGCGAGGTGCTCGACGCGGCCGCCGGTCTCGAGGGCCATGTCTTCAACCTCGGCCACGGCGTGATGCCGTCCACCGACCCGGACGCGCTGACCCGGCTGACCGAGTACGTCCACACCGAGACGGCCCGCTGACCCCGTCCGCTACCAGCCGTGCCGGGGCCGGGCCCGCCTGCCGAACAGCAGGCCGCGCGGTTCCGGCGGCGGGGGCGTGCCCGGCTTGAGCGGCCAGGCGAGCAGCATGCCCACGAGGAAGCCGACGATGTGCGCCGCGTACGCCACCGTGCCCGCGTCGGAGACGCCCTCGCCGGACGAGTACACCGCCTGGAGCACGAACCAGAAGCCCAGCACCAGCCAGGCCGGCAGCCGCAGCGGCAGGAAGACCAGGAACGGGACCAGCACCCAGACCCTGGCCTTCGGGTAGAGGACGAGATAGGCGCCCAGGACGCCGGCGATCGCGCCGGACGCGCCGATCAGCGGGTCCGCCGAGGTGTCGTTGAGGAGCGCGAAGCCGTAGCCGGCCGCGTAGCCGCAGACGACGTAGAAGAGGAAGTACCGGACGTGGCCCATCCGGTCCTCGACGTTGTTGCCGAAGATCAGCAGGAACAGCATGTTGCCCAGCAGATGCAGCCAACTGCCGTGCAGGAACATCGCCGTGAAGACGGACAGCACCGGCGACTTGTCGTAGGAGGGCGGGCCGACGACGCAGCCGGGGCCGTTCTGGCCGATGCCCACGGCGCCGGTCGGGACCAGCCCCGGCAACTGATGGTGGATCAGCTCTCTGGGGACCGCCGCGTAGTGGTCCGTGAAGGCCTGCAGATGGCACAGCTGTGCCAGATCGCTGCCGCCGGCCACGGAGCCGGCTATGCCGGGCGTGAAGAGGAAGACGAGGACGTTCGCGGCGATGAGCGCGTACGTCACGTACGGCGTGCGCCGCACCGGATTGACGTCATGGACGGGGATGACCACAGCTGACTAGTGCCCAGGGCGGGGGCGCCCGAAGCGCGGAGCGGCTCGGTGAACGTCGGCACGCGCGGGTGCGTATGTCCTTGCGACCGATGAGCTTCAGGTGATGTTTCAGGCGATGTGAGGATCAGGCGATGAACGAGCGGGTTGCTTCCCAGGGGTTCCCTCCCATGCAGGCCATGCCCGACGGCGAGGCGGAGATCTCTCTTGTGGTGCGGCTTCCCTGGGAGGACGTGGCACGGCTCGGCCAGGAGGCAGGGCGGCTGGCGGCGCAGATGCAGCGGCCGGTGACGCTGGACGAGGCGGTGAGCAACCGGCTGCGGTCGACCCGGCCGGCGGCGGCGCACGCGCGGCCGGGGGCCGAGCAGCCGGCTGCCGCGGCTGCGCCGGGTGGTGCGGGGGTGACTTCGTTGCCGAGGATCAGCGGGACGGCTTGATCGTCGTCGCGGGGTGCGGGTGCGCTGTGGCTGGTCGCGCCCGCGCGGCGGTAGCCGCATGTCGACACAGCCCCGCGCCCCTGGACAAGTGACCGCGCCCTCTTTCAGGAAGTCCCCTTGCGTACCTTGGCCGACGCCTTTCTCGCCGCCACCAGTACGGGGTCCCACACCGGTGAGAACGGGGGTGCGTAGCCCAGGTCCAGGGCCGTCATCTGGTCCACCGTCATTTTTGCCGTCAGGGCCACCGCCGCGATGTCGACCCGCTTGCCCGCGCCCTCCCGCCCCACGATCTGCATGCCGAGGAGGCGTCCCGTGCGGCGTTCCGCGAGCATCTTGACCGTCATCGGGTTCGCGCCGGGGTAGTAGCCGGCGCGACTCGTGGACTCGATGGTGACCGCCTCGAACCGGAGGCCCACCCGCCGGGCGTCCTTCTCGCGCAGGCCGGTGCGGGCGATCTCCAGGTCGCAGACCTTGCTCACCGCCGTGCCGACGACACCCGGGAACGTGGCGTAGTCGCCGCCCACGTTGGTGCCGATGACCTGGCCGTGCTTGTTGGCGTGGGTGCCCAGCGGGATGTACTGCTCCTGGCCCGAGACCAGGTTCAGGACCTCCACGCAGTCGCCGCCCGCCCAGATGTCCTGGTGGCCGCGGACCCGCATCGCCAGGTCGGTCAGCAGGCCGCCGTGCTCGCCGACGGGCAGGCCCGCCGCCTGGGCGAGGCTCGTCTCCGGGCGCACGCCGATGCCCAGGATCACCACGTCCGCCGGGTACTCGCCGTCCTCCGTGGCCACCGCGCGGACGCTGCCGTCCTGGCCGGTGAGCACCTTGGTGACCTCGGCGTCGTTGACCATGGTGATGCCGAGGCCCTCCATCGCCTCGTGCACCAGGCGGCCCATGTCCGGGTCGAGCGTGGACATGGGCTCGCTGCCGCGGTTGACGACCGTCACCTCGTAGCCCCGGCTGATCATCGCCTCGGCCATCTCGACGCCGATGTAGCCGGCGCCGACGACCACGGCACGCCGGCCACGCGTGCGTGCCAGCGTGTCGAGCAGGGCCTGGCCGTCGTCGAGGGTCTGCACACCGTGCACCCCCGGCGCGTCCGCGCCCGGCATGTCGGGGCGGATCGGGCGGGCGCCGGTCCCGATGACGAGCTTGTCGTACGACGTCCAGGACTCGGCGCCGGAATCGACGTCACGCGCGCGTACCCGCTTCCCGGCCACGTCGATCTCCGTGACCTCCGTGCGCATCCGCAGATCGATGTCCCGGGACCGGTGCTCCTCGGGCGTGCGGGCGATCAGACGGTCCCGCTCCGCCACGTCACCGCCGACCCAGTACGGGATGCCGCACGCCGAGTAGGAGCTGAAGTGGCCGCGCTCGAAGGCCACGATCTCCAGCTCGTCCGGTCCCCGCAGCCGGCGTGCCTGGGACGCCGCGGACATGCCCGCGGCGTCCCCGCCGATCACCACCAGTCGTTCCCGTCCACCGCTCATGTCCATGCGAACACGCTACGGGGCGAGGGAATTTCGGGCGTGCTCAGGCCTCCCCACCGGGCGTACGGCGCCGGCGTACGACCCGCCACCACAGGAACGCGACCAGGGCCGCCAGTGCCGCGAACGGCAGGGCCGCGCCCAGCGCCAGGGCGATCCAGCGCAGCATCGTGACGAAGACGTGCCAGCCGCCGGCCAGCGCGTCCACGAACCCGGGAGTGTCGTCCTTCGCGGCCTTCTTCACCGGCGTCTCGGTGAGCGACAGCGTGATGGTGGCCAGGCTGGTGCGGTCCTTCAGGGACGCCTGCTGGGCGAGCAGCGCCTCCAGGTCGGCCTCCCGGCTGCTCAACTCCCCTTCCAGGGTGACCACGTCACTGAGCTTGGTGGCCCGGTCCATCAGTTCGCGGACCCGGGCCACGCTGGCCCGCTGCGACTTGATGCGGCTGTCCACGTCCACCACCTGGTCGGTGACGTCCTGGGCCTTCGCGGTGCGGTCGAGCAGCTTGCCCGCGCCCTGGAGGTCGGTGAGCACCTCGTCGTACTTCTCGGTGGGGACCCGGAGGACCACGCGGGTGCGTTCGTGGCCCTGGGAGCCCCGGGTGGTGGTCTCGTTGCCGACGTAGCCGCCGGCGTTCTCGGTCGTGGTGCGGGCCTCGTCGAGGGCCTTGGGCACGTCCTTGACCTGCACGGTCAGGGAGGCGGTGCGGATGATGTGGTTGACCGTGAGCGTGGGGGCCTTGTCGGTGCCCCTGCCGCTGCTCTCCTTGGCGCCTGCCGAGCCCGCCGCGTCCTGGGCCGTGCTGCCCAGGTCGGCCTTGGAGTCGCCGGCGGACCCGCCGGAGTCGTCACCGGCGCCGCAGCCGGTGAGGACGAGCGCGCAGGCGAGCAGCAGGCCGGCGAGGACGGGTCGTACGGGATGTCGCATGGTTTCCCCCGGGGGACGTGATGACTGATGCTCCTTCGACGCCGGGGCGGGGCCGGACGTTTGGCCGCGGTGATCCCGATGCGGTCACGGTCCGGACGCGTACGGGTCACCGGGCCCGGGCGGGAGTGTCAGAGGGGTCTGAGAGAGTGGGGGTCATGAGCGCAACGGTTACGGGCACGGGGCGGCACGTCGTGGTCATCGGCGCCGGGATCGCGGGGCTCGCCGCGGCCCACCGGCTGCTGGAGCGCGGCGTGCGCGTGACCGTGCTGGAGGCCTCGGAGAGAGTCGGCGGCAAGCTGCTGCCCGGCGAGATCGCGGGTGTGCGGGTCGACCTGGGCGCCGAGTCGATGCTGGCCCGCCGGCCCGAGGCGGTCGCCCTCGCGCGCGAGGTGGCGCTGGGCGACCGGCTGCGGCCGCCGGCCACCGCCACGGCCTCGATCTGGACCCGGGGTGCCCTGCGCCCCATGCCCAAGGGCCACGTCATGGGCGTCCCCGGCACCGCCGCCGCCCTGTCCGGTGTGCTGTCCGAGGAGGGCCTCGCGCGGATCGAGCGCGACGCCGACCTGCCCCGCACCGAGGTCGGCGACGACGTGGCGGTGGGGGAGTACGTGGCCGGGCGGCTCGGCCGGGAGGTCGTCGACCGGCTCGTCGAGCCGCTGCTCGGCGGGGTCTACGCGGGCGACGCGTACCGCATCTCGATGCGCTCGGCGGTCCCGCAGCTCTACCAGGCCGCCAGGACGCACGACTCGCTGACCGAGGCCGTCCGCGAGATCCAGGCCAAGGCGGCCGCCAACCAGCAGACGGGCCCGGTGTTCATGGGCATCGAGGGCGGCGTCGGCACCCTGCCGCTCGCGGTGGCCGACTCGGTGCGGGCACGCGGGGGCGAGATCGTCACCGGGGCACCCGTGACCGAACTGCGCAGGGTGGGACCGGGCACGGCGCGGGACTTCGGCCACGACGGCTCACCGGCCGGCGGATCCGGCCCCGCGCGGGCGGGCGCCGGGGCGGCGGATCACGGGGACCGCCAGGCGGGCCGCGGCGGCCCGGGCACCGGGTGGCGGGTCGTCGCCGGTGACCGGGTGCGGTACGCGGACGCCGTGATCGTCGCCGTCCCGGCTCCCGTCGCCGCCCGCCTGCTGCGTGCCGAGGCGCCCGCCGCCGCGGCCGAACTGGCCGCCGTCGAGTACGCCTCGATGGCCCTGATCACCCTCGCCTACCGTCGTGCCGACCTCGCCCTTCCCGAGGGCAGCGGCTTCCTGGTGCCGCCCGTCGACGGCCGCACCATCAAGGCCGCCACCTTCGCCTCCCAGAAGTGGGGCTGGATCGCCGACGAGGACCCGGACGTCGTCGTGCTGCGCACCTCGGTCGGGCGGTACGGCGAGACGGAGGTGCTGGGACGCGCGGACGGCGACCTCGTCGACGTCTCCCGGCACGACCTGCGCGCCGCCACCGGCCTGGCCGCGGACCCCCTCGCCACCCGTGTCACCCGCTGGACCGACGGCCTGCCCCAGTACCCCGTCGGCCACCACGCGCGCGTGGCCCGCGTCCGCGAGCACGTCGCCGGACTCCCGGGCCTGGCGGTCTGCGGCGCCCAGTACGACGGGGTGGGCATCCCCGCCTGCATCGCGAGCGCGTACGCGGCGGTCGACCAGCTGGGCGGTGACCTGGCGGCGGTGCGGGAGCTCACCGCCAACCCGGTGCAGAGCCTGCACGGCGGAGCGGGAGAATAAGGACCATGAGTGACGACGCCCCCACCACCGCCCCCGAGCGGATCCCGAACAAGGGCAAGCTGGCCAAGGACCTCAACGAGGTCATCCGCTACACCCTGTGGTCGGTCTTCAAGCTGAAGGACGTGCTGCCCGAGGACCGCACGGGCTACGCCGACGAGGTCCAGGAGCTGTTCGACCAGCTCGCCGCCAAGGACGTGACCGTGCGCGGCACCTACGACCTCTCCGGTCTGCGCGCCGACGCGGACCTGATGATCTGGTGGCATTCCGAGGACAGCGACCAGCTCCAGGAGGCGTACAACCTCTTCCGCCGCACGAGGCTGGGCCGTGCCCTCACGCCGGTCTGGTCGAACATGGCGCTGCACCGCCCCGCCGAGTTCAACCGCTCGCACATCCCGGCCTTCCTCGCCGACGAGACGCCGCGCAACTACGTCAGCGTGTACCCGTTCGTCCGCTCGTACGACTGGTACCTGCTGCCCGACGAGGACCGCCGCCGGATGCTCGCCGACCACGGCAAGATGGCCCGCGGCTACCCGGACGTGCGCGCCAACACGGTCGCCTCGTTCTCGCTCGGCGACTACGAGTGGATCCTGGCCTTCGAGGCCGACGAGCTGCACCGCATCGTCGACCTCATGCGTCATCTGCGCGCCTCCGAGGCCCGGATGCACGTCCGCGAGGAGGTCCCCTTCTACACGGGCCGCCGCAAGGACGTCGCGGAGCTGGTCGCGGGCCTCGCCTGACGACGCTCAGCGCCGGCCGGTCTTGCCCTTCAGGGAGTCCCGCAGCTTCTTCTGCGGGGCGTGGCCGGCCGGCTTCGGCTCCGGGTGCCCCGTGCAGGACGCCCGCCGGTCCGGGAGCCGGCCCTCCAGCAGGTAGGCCTCCAGATAGCCGTTGACGCACTTGTTGGGGCCGCCGCCGATGCCGTGGGTGCCCGCGTCCCGCTCGGTCACCAGCACCGAGTCGGCCAGCCGCCGGTTCATCTCCAACGCGCCCGCGTAGGGCGTGGCCGCGTCCCGCTCCGCCTGCAGGATCAGCGTCGGCGGCAGCTCACCGGGACCCGTCCGGACGTCGAGGGCCTTCTGCCGGGGCACCGGCCAGTAGGCGCAGGGCAGGTTCATGAAGGCGTTGTCCCAGGTCTCGAACGGCGCCACCCGCGCCAGCCGGGTGTTGTCCCGGTCCCAGGTCCTGAAGTCCGTCGGCCAGGCCGCGTCGTTGCACTCGACGGCCGTGTAGACCGCGTTGCCGTTCTCCGCCGCGGCGGCCGTCGCCGGCGTCGGCGCCGCCAGCCGGACCAGCGGCTTCGCGTCCCCCTTCAGGAACTTCGACAGCGCCTCCGCGCGGCTCGGCCAGTAGTCGTCGTAGTACCCGGCCGACAGGAACGCGCCCTGCAGCTGCCCCGGTCCGACCTTCCCGCCGGCCGCCTTCTTGGCCAGCCGCTTGCTCGCCCGGTCGTAACTCGCCTGCACCTTCGCGGCCGTGTCACCCAGCCCGTACACGTCGTCGTGCCTGGCGATCCACTCCCGGTAGTCCGCCCAGCGGCTCTCGAACGCGGCCGACTGCTCCAGGTTGGAGCGGTACCAGATCTGCGCCGGGTCCGGGTTCACCGCCGAGTCCAGCACCATCCGCCGTACGTGCGAGGGGAACAGGGTGGCGTACAGCGCGCCGAAGTAGGTGCCGTAGGAGGCGCCCATGAAGGTCAGCCGGTTCTCGCCGAGCCCGGCGCGCAGCACGTCCAGGTCACGCGCGTTGTTGAGCGAGGTGAAGTACCTCAGCCTGCTCCCGGACCGCTTGAGGCAGCCGCGCGCGTACGCCTTCGCCTCCGCGACCCGTGCCTTCTTGTACGCCGCCGAGGGGTGCGCCGGTGACGGGGAGGGCGCCTTGAAGAACCGCTTGGGGTCCACACAGGACAGCGGCGCCGAACGGTCCACCCCGCGAGGGGCGTAGCCGACCAGGTCGTAGGCGGCGGCCAGACGCTTCCACTCGGGCAGTGCGCCGACCATCGGGAAGGCCATGCCGGAGGCACCGGGGCCGCCTGGGTTGTAGACCAGGGTGCCCTGCCGGGGCACCTTGCGCTTGCTGTTGTGCGGGTCCTTGTGGGTGGCCCGTACCCGGCTGACGGTCAGTCTGATCTGCTTGCCGTCCGGATGCGCGTAGTCCAGCGGGACGCTCAGCGTGCCGCACTGGAAGGTGCTCGGGAAGTCCAGGCCCGCGGCGCACTTGCCGAAGTCGATGCCCTCCGCGCGCGCCCGGGCGGCGGCCACGGCGGTACCGCGCAGTTCGGTGGTCGCCGCGTCCGGGACGCGGGGTGCGCTCCCGGCCGGGGCGGCGGCCAGGGTGGTCAGGATCAGGGACCCGGCTGCCGAATACAGGACGGGGGCTCTCATGGCGTATCCCTTTCGGTGCGGTCGCTGCGTGGCGCGGCAGCAACGGCACCGCAGCGACTGCACGGCAGCAGTAAAAGGGATATTTCGACCGGTTGTCGGCGAAGGCAAGCACCATCGGCCGGTGTCGGCCCCAATGCCCCTATACGCCCCCGCTCACTCCCGCGGGAGCTGGTCCCGGTGTGCGAAGGCCGCACGCAGCTCCGGTTCACCGATCGCGCGGATACCGCGGACGGCGACGGAGGCGAGCAGCGAGTGGTCGTCGGCCGCCCGGTTCGCCCGCCGGTGCAGCCCGCCCAGCAGCCGCTGCCCGGCCGGGGAGGCCCAGCGCGCGTACGGGTGCACCTCGACCCGGGCGATGGCCAGGCAGCTCAACGTCAGGGTGAGGGGCAGCGCGAACCACATCGCGACCAGGTCGCGGGGCATCTCGGTCGGGGCGGGCAGCGCGAGGGCGACCACCCCCAGGCCGAACACGGCGAGCGCGGCGGCCCGGACCTGACGCACGCCCGCCGCGACCGTCGTACGCGCCGCCACGTCCGGCACCGCGAGCCCGGCCCGCACCAGCCCCTCGCCGAGACTCCGCACGGCGTCCGCGCCGGCCGCCGCCGAGCGCACCGGCGCTATCCGCGACTGCCCCTCCGGCCCGATGGCACCTATCACCGAGCGCTCCATCTCGTCCCGCGCGAGCGGGTCCACGACGGTCGCCCAGCCGGTGTGGGCGAGCAGCAGCCGCTGCTGGCGGGCCATGGACACCAGGGTCAGATCGGCGACCCGTGCGGGTCCGCCGGACAGGAAAGCGGCCTCGTACAACGTCAGACCGTGTTCCCGGCCCGGGTCCGTGTCGGTGGCCGCGGTGCGTACGGCGGCCAGGCACAGCCGAGTGCAGGCGGTGCCGGCGACGGCCCAGGCCAGGAGCAGGAGAAGGACCCAGAACATGACGCGTTTCTATGCCAGGGGCTTGGGAAACGCCATGCCCTGTTCATATTCCGGACCGAGTGTTGTCGGTACGTGACGTTCCGTTTCCCGTGCAGGTCAGGGGCTGTCGGGAGGCGGGGGACTGGAGGCGGCGGGCGGCAGCGGGTACGTCGAGTCCGACGGCGGGGCCGGTGCCGGTGACGGTACGACCGGGATCGCGTCGCTCGGCGCGAAGACCGGCGGTGAGGCGGCGGGGGAGGGGGTGACCGCCAACTGCTGCGCGAGGGCGGCGAAGTCGACGTACCCGGTGGCCTCCAGGACCTTGATGTGGTCCAGGACGGTGGTGTTGGCGTCGTCGGCGAGATCGCGGACCAGGGTGTTCTGGGTGCCGGCGCGGATCTGGGCGACGACGGAGAAGACCCGGCCGTGGGCCAGCCGCGCGATGTTCGCGAACTGCCGGTCGAAGTCCTGCCCCTGCGCCTCGGTCAGCGTGGCGAGCCACTGGCGCTGCTGGTCGTTGGGCTGGTTGGGAATCGGCACGCCGAGCTGGGCGGCGACGTCGCGCACGTGCGCGTCGAGGGCGGCGTGACCGTCGACGAGGTGCCGGCCGGCGGTCCGTACGGCCTGGGTGGTGCCCTTCTGCTCCGCCATCTCCCCGGCCGGCAGCTCCCAGAGCCCGGCGAGCCGCACCTTGACGATGAAGTCCCGGTCCTGGGCCGACAGGGGGCCGTAGCGGGTCGACACGGTCTGGGCGCTCAGCACGTTCACCGTGCCGGTCGGGTCCGAGCGGTCGGCGTACGACCAGATCGGGAACACCAGGGCGGCGAGGGTCGCCGCGAGACAGGCGATGATCAGCCCGGTACCGGTGAATATGCCTCGGCCTTGGACGGGGGGTCGGGGACGCGCGCGCATGATGCCTCCTGCACCGCACGGTGGAGCTTTGCCGTACGGGGTTGGCATATTACCGAGGGGGTGGGAATGGTCGTTCGGCTGCGGGTGCGTGGGGGCTGGTCGCGCCCACGCGGCGGAGCCGCATGTCGATACAGCCCCGCGCCCCTGACGGGGCGCTGCTCAGCCGCGTCAGTCGTGCCTCCCCCCGGCCGCTACCCCCGCCGCAGCAGCGCCCTCCGCGCCAGCGACCGCCGAGGTGCCGACCCCGCCCGCTCCAGCCACCACTCCTCCAGCCGCCGACGAGAGCCCCCGTCCCCCAGCCGCCCCGCCCGCAGCAGCTCCCCCGCGAAGTCCAGGGCGTCCCGCCGGTAACCCCTGGTCATCGGCTGCTCCTGCGCATACGCCAGGAACGCCGCCCGATACCCCGCCCCCAGGATCTCCGGCAGTTCCGGGGCCACCTTCGCCACCACGTCCGCCCGTTTCGACGCCAGTGCCCGCGCCTGCACCCCCATCCGCATCCGGTCGAACCCCTCCGGCACCGGAGTCCCCGCGACCAGTGCGGACAGCACCGCGGTCTGTGCGAGCCCGACGCGCTGCCGGGTGGCGTCGGTCACCTCGGGCCCGGTCGGCCGCGCCGGGGGATCGAACCGGCGGCCGGTGTCCGCGCCCCCCGCCGCCACCGCCCCGCGGATCGCCGCCAGCTCCCGCTCCAGTTCGCCCGGTTCGGGGAAGTTCTCGTCCCGCTCCAGCAGCACTCCCGGCGGCGTGACCCGGGACGCGAGGTCGGTCAGGACGTCCAGGACCGCCGGGGGCACCGGGTGGGCGTGGCTGTCGTGCCAGACGCCGTCCCGCTCGAAGCCGCCCGCGACATGGACGTAGGCGATGGCCTCGACGGGGAGTTCGGCGAGCGCCTTGGCCGGGTCCTCGCCGCGGTTGACGTGGTTGGTGTGCAGGTTCGCCACATCGATCAGCAGCCGTACGCCGGTGCGGTCGACGAGGTCGTACAGGAACTGCCCCTCGGTCATCTCCTCGCCCGGCCAGCAGATGAGCGCGGCGATGTTCTCGACGGCGAGCGGCACGGGCAGTGCGGCCTGCGCGACGCGGATGTTCTCGCAGAGGACGTCGAGCGCGTCCCGGGTGCGGGGGACGGGGAGGAGGTGTCCCGCTTCCAGGAGCGGCGAGGCCGTCAGCGGGCCGCCCGCGCGGACGAACGCGATGTGCTCGGTGACCAGCGGGGAACCCAGCGCCTCCGCCCGCTCGGCGAGCGCGGTGAGCCGGTTCTCGTCCGGGCGGTCCGCGCCGCCGAGGCCCAGGGAGACACCGTGCGGTACGACCGTCACCCCGCGCTCGCGCAGCCGCCGCAGCGACTCGGGGAGGTGGCCCGGGCAGGTGTTCTCGGCCACGACCTCGACCCAGTCGATACCGGGCATGCGCTCCACGGCGTCGGCGATCTCCGGCCGCCAGCCGATGCCCGTTCCCAGCCGCTCCATGGTCATGGCACTCCCCCTCCTCATCCGATTGACGGGGGTATGGCCCCGGAGCGCGTCCGCGAACCGCGTTGCCTGCCGCTTCAGAGCAACATTTGAGGTTCGGGGCCGCGCTCCGGGGAGCTGAACCGGCTATCCGCCGAGCACGCCCAGCGAGTCCACCGGGTCCGGGCGTGCGGTGTTCACCGTGCCCGGCGCGCCGGGCGAGGGCCGGGACGTGACCCGCACGTCACCGCTGGCCTGCGCGGCCGGAGCGGAGGGCACCACCACCCCCGGCGCCGGCACCGCCGGGCCGGTCGGGCTCGCGGTGGTGGAGTTGGCGATCTCGTTGGCGATCGCCTCGAAGTCGACCTTCCCGGTCTTCTCCAGGATGGTGATGTGGTCCAGCACGGTCTGGTTGGCGTCCGAGGCCAGCTGCCGCACCAGGGTGTTGCGGGTGGTGTTCCGTACCGTCCCGATCGCCGGGAAGATCTTGCCGTGCGCGGCGCGCAGCAGGTTCACGAACTTGTACTCGTACTCCCCTCCGGTGGCCGCCGACATCTCCTGGAGCCAGCCCTGCTGCTGCTCGTTCGGTACGTGGGGCAGCTCGACGCCCAGCTGCCCCGCGACGATCCGGACCCGCCGGTCCAGGTCGGTGTGGCCGACGATCAGATGGTCGCCGGCCTCCTTGATCGCCGCACTCGGCGCCCGGTCGATGGCCTGCTGCCCGGCCGGCAGCTCCCACAGCCCGGCCAGCCGGACCCGCACGATCAGATCGCGGTCCGAGGCGGTCAGCGGACCCCACTGGGTGGCCACGGTCCCCGCCGCCAGGTTCGCCTGCCCGGTGCCGGAGCGGTCGCCGTACGACCACACGGGATAGGCGAGCGCGCCGAGCGTGGTGGCGAGGGCCGCCAGGATCATGGCCGTACCGTTGAAACGCCGCAAGGGGTCCCTCCCCGTGTCGCTGGTTCAGTGACCGGACGTACGGGTGTGACGGCGGCGGTGTTCAAACAAACGGCAAAGTTTCCAAGGAAAGGTAAAAGAGTCCAGGTCAGCCCGGCAGATCGCTGCCTTGGCGGGCATCCGCCGCATGCTGGTGGGCGCGGGCGATGGTGGAGTCCACCGAGACGTCAGGCGCCGGCGAGCTCGTCGGCCGCGTCGAGCACCAGGTCCCAGGGGTACTCCTCCGGCTTGCCCTGACCCGGCTGATTAGGCACGAAGCCGTCCTTGCCGTACAAGACGCGAACGCCCATGGCGCGCAGCTCGGCGACGCTCCGTTCGAACTGGTTGTGGCGTACGTAGGCGGCGTTGACGCACGGCATGGCGACCGTGGGGATGCTCTTGCCGATGCCCTCGGCAACCACCCCGACGACGAAGTCGTGCGTGAGGCCAAGCGCCCACGAGTTCAAGGTGTTGAAGGTGACCGGCGCTACGGCGATCACGTCCGCCTCCGGCCATACGTCTCCTTCGCCGGGCATTTTGTACTCGCTGCGCACGGGGTGACCGGTCAGTCGTTCCAGCTCGGCGAGCTGCGGCGCGAGCCAGCGCGCAGCGGTGGGGGTGAGGCCGAGACACACGTCGAAGCTGCGGGCCTGGGCGTCCTCGATCACCTTCGCGATGTCGAAGACGGGCGGGGCAGCAGAGCCGAACAGGTAGATCACACGGTCGTGTTTCGTCATGGCCCTATCCGACCACATGTAACCGCCCCCGCTCCGAAGGGAGTCGGGGGCGAATACAGTCCTAAGTGGGTGCTTAGAACGGAGACCAGTATGTCAACACTGGACGACAACCACACGGGCGCGCGCATCAAGGAACAGCGCAGACTCGCCAGGCTCACCCAGAGACAACTCGCTGATCGGCTGCCCTTCTCGTATGCTCTGCTGAACTCTGTGGAATGCGGTTTACGCCCGGCCACCGCGGACTTCGTCGCCGCCTGTGCCAAGGCCCTGAACATCGACGTCACCGTGCTCACTGGACAGCGAGTACCGGCGGCGCTCTCTGCTTTCCGGCTACGGCCTGACCGAAGCCGAATACGAAGCCATGCTTACGGCCCAGAAGGGCGGATGCGCCATGTGCGGTCTGACCTGCCAGACAGGGTGCCGACCGGCTGTTGACCACTGCCACGTGAGCGGGCGTGTTCGAGGCCCGTTAACCGAACTAACTCGTGAGTTCTTGCAGGTCAGATGGCCTTTCCGCTAGCTTCTCGGGATGCTTCAAGGTGATGTCCCCGAGCGGGACTTGACGGCCTTTGCCCTGCCCGAGTTAGGCAGGCTGCACGAGACCGGCAATCAGTGGGCGCCGTACCAGTTGCTCGACCAGGATGGCGTTGTTGTCGACCCCGTCCGCGTCTTCTTCGCCGAACTGCGGGCAGAGGACAAACCTGCCTCCACGGTCCGCTCATATGGCATGGACCTGCTGCGCTGGTGGCGGTTCCTGTGGGCTCTCGACATCGAGTGAACCGGGCAACGCGTATGGATGCACGGGATTTCATTCGGTGGATGCAGATCGCGAACAAGCCCCAGCGCCTGCACTGGCGACACCGGAAGGCGGGCCACTCCGAGGAGACGGCGCCGAAGCCGCGGACGACCCGAAAGAAGATCCCCGGTACGCCGAACGCCATCACGGGCAAGGTCTCACCTGGCCCGCAGTACGCCGCGAGGACGCGCGCGCACTGCGAAACCGTGCTCCGCACGTTCTACGACTTCCACCGGGACGAGGGCACCGGGCCGATCATCAACCCGTTTCCGCTCGACCGCTCGCGTCGCAGCGGCCGCGCGAACGCCCACCACACGCCTGACCGGCCCTTTGCCCAAGAGCGGACAGGCCGCTACCGGCCGACCATCTCGAAACGTGCGCCCCGGCGCATCCCGGACGAGATGTTCAACGCGCTGTTCGCCGCCCTCCGGCACAACCGAGATCGCGCTCTACTGGCCTTCTGGGTTTCCAACGGGGCCCGCGCAGAAGAACTGCTCACCAGTCGGCAGCGCGATGCCCTCCCCGGACAGCAGTTGGTCGGCGTGATCCGAAAGGGAACCCGCGCCTACCAGCAGCTTCCTTGCTCAACCGACGCCTTCGTCTGGCTGCGCCTCTACCAAGAGGAAACACGGCGAGACGGCATCCCGCGGGGCAAGAACCTGCCGTTGTGGTGGACCCTGAGGCGGCCCTGGCGACCGCTGAACTACGACGCGGCGCGCGCGATGTTCAACCGGGCCAACGATCTCCTCGGGGCAAACTGGACGCTCCACGACCTACGCCACACCGCGTCCTACCGGCTCGCCCGCGACCCCAACATGCCCCTGACCGACGTCCAATGGGTCCTCGGTCATGCGCATCTGACGACCACACAGCTCTACCTTCCGGCCAGCCAAGACGAAGTGATCGAACGCGTCCGCGCCCATCATGCACGCCGGGCAGAGCAGCGTGACCGACCGCCCGCGCCACCGGCCCCCGGCTACAGCCCCGACTCGCTGAAGACTCTCTTCGGGAACTCATGGTGACGAGCACAGAGACATTGCGCGCGCCGGCCGCCATCCGAGATGCACAGCCACTCGCCGGCGAGGCCCTCCGGGCCGCCAAGAAGCGTTTCCCGCCGCGGCCCTACGAGGACGCCTGGCCTGCCACCAGCCAGTCCTACGAGGAGGTCGTGGCCCGGCTGAACCGGCCTCCGTTACGGGCCGCGAGCGAGTCCACTCACTTCTACCGGCGCCGGGGCGCAACGCTGATTCTCCGATGGCTCCTGGACCAGCCGGGCGCCACCTGGCAACAACGATGGAACGCGACTCCCGCCGCAACCTCGACCGGGGCACAGTGGAACAAGCTCAACGCCAGCTGGGTCGGCTACGACGCGGCGAATGCGAACGGCATCCTGAACACGGGCCTGTTCGCCCTGGTCTGCGCCGATGTGCTCCGGCCATCGCTCCACTGGCAGCTCACCCGGACCTCGACCAATCTGCGTGCCATCATCTGCCAGTACCGTGACCCTGAGGGATTTGCCCGCCTTCAGGAGTTGGTGGGCCCAGAAGCGTGGTCCTCTCACCTCGGCATCCTCGCCAAGAACGTGCTGGTCAAGCTGGTCATCGCCAAGGGCGGGGGTCTGGCCGACATCAATGTCGGAGACGCCATTGAGTACATGGAGGCGCATCGAGCTCAGCGGGCCACGTCGGGCGGTCAGAGCCTGTTCTACTCCTGGCTGAGGGACCTGGGTCACCTGCCGCCCGACGCGCCTGTGTCACTGAGGCTCCTGCACCGAACGTCCGGCCAGGTCTCGGTCGAGCAGCTCGTCGACCGCTACCGACCGCAGTCCAAGCCCATCCGGGACCTGCTGGTCGAGTACCTCAAGGAACGCCAGCCCACCATGGACTACACGTCCTTGGAGGACGCGTCCCGGACGCTCGTAAGGAACTTCTGGCTGCAGATCGAGCGCATCCAGCCCGGCATCAACACACTCCGACTGCTGCCCGAAGTCGTGAGCGCATGGAAGCAGGCCAGCCGGACGAAAGTCACGCGCCGTCGGCTGCCCGATGGCACAGTCCACGAGGCAGTGACAGAGCGCGCCAACTACGGCAGCCTCATGATCGGAGTTCGAGCCCTATACCTCGACCTGGCCCACTGGGCCGTCGAAGAACCAGAACGCTGGGGACCGTGGGTTGCTCCCTGCCCGGTCAGCGCCGCCGATGCCAGTACCTCCAAGCACCAGAAGCGCCGCAAGGCGAAGATGGACCAGCGCACCCGTGAACGACTACCCGCGCTGTCCACCGTCGTCCGCGCCGCCAGGGCAAACTGGACGGAAGCCCGGGAGGTAATGGACGCCCTGCAGGCCGCCCCACTCGGCGGCCAGTTCACGTTCAGGGGCAGAACCTACACGCGCCAGAAGAAGGACTCATCGACTCCGTTCCGGGCCTACGACGAGTCCGGCCGACGCGTCCATCTGGGACTGCTCGAGGAACGGGCGTTCTGGGCCTGGGCCACGATCGAATTCCTGCAGCACACTGGCGTCCGGATCGAGGAGATGCTGGAGGCCAGCCATCACGCCTTGATCCAGTACAAACTGCCCACCACCGGTGAAGTGGTACCTCTGCTCCAGGTCGCTCCCTCGAAAACCGACGAGGAACGGCTTCTCCTCGTCAGCCCAGAACTGGCCGACGTCCTCAGCACGATCATTGCCCGCGTCCGTGACCCTCGAACAGGCGCGATCCCGATGCTGCCCAACTACGACGTCGCGGAGAAGATCTGGAACCCGCCGATGCCACTGCTGTTCCAGTGGACATACGGAGGCCAGCGCACACCGGTGTCCCGCCAACTGATCCGCAACGGTCTCAACGAGGTCCTGGAACGAACAGGGCTCACCGACTCCGCGGGCCAGCCCCTCGACTTCGCTCCGCACGACTTCCGAAGGATCTTCATCACCGACGCAATCCGCAGCGGCCTGCCGCCCCACATCGCGCAGGTCCTCGCAGGTCACTCCGACATCAACACCACGATGGGCTACAACGCCATCTACCCGACGGACGCCATCGAAGCCCACCGCGCGTTCATCGCCCGTCGTCGATCGCTTCGTCCCAGCGAGGAATACCGGACCCCGACGAACGAGGAGTGGGACGCCTTCCTCGCCCACTTCGAGAAGCGCAAGCTCTCTCTGGGAACCTGCGCTCGGGCCTTCGGAACCTCGTGCATCCACGAGCACGCTTGCGTCCGATGCTCGCTCCTCCGCCCCGAACCCTCCCAGCGAGACCGACTGATCGAGATCCGCGACAACCTGATCGACAGGATCGCCGAGGCCCAGCGAGAGGGTTGGCTCGGCGAAGTCGAAGGCCTCGAGATCAGCCTCGCCGGCGCCGAAGACAAACTGTCTCAGCTCGACGCCGCTCTCAAGCCCACGGTCACGCACCTGGGCCTGCCTCCTTTCGCCAACATCGCCGGACGCACCTCCCCACCGGCCCCGGACCAGCCTTGAATGCGCGTAGCCGCCTCGAAGACGGACCGCCTAGGCTCCAAGCCATGCGCACAGTGTTCGTGTTCCCCGCAGGTGAGCGAGCTGAGACCATCGCCGCACTTGATCGACACCTGAACCAGCAGCGCCATCCCTGGACCCTGGACGGCAACCTCTACATCGACATCGACGAAGAGCAGAACGGCTGCCTCTTCTCTGACTGGGAGCCCGACGACGTGGCGGTCCTCGACGGGGCCGTCGGATTCCACCCCACCTGGGCAGTGCAGATCGACATCTCCGGTCGGATCGACGGCACCGCAGAAGTTCACCAGCTGATCGCGCTGCTACTCGAACATGGAGGCGTGGCGATCGATGACTACTCCGCCCACCCCTGGACCGTGCAGGAAATCCACTCCGGAGCAGTGATCGACGGTCTGCGCTTCTTCGACTTCCGCGCCTACCACGAACGCAACCGGGAGCCGGGACGCTCCTGACTCAACGCGCACCCTCGTGCCGAACCGGTAGTTCGGAGAAGGACTCCTGTGCGTGAAGTGCAACCAGGACCTCGGGGTGTACGAGGGGGTACGGTCGACCGCGGATCAGTACCTTGCCGCGTACGGGAAAGGGAACCCGAACATTTCTCATGGCTCGGCCCTGCAGGCCGAGCGCTGCTTCCGCGAGTTGGGACGGCTGTGGCGAGCGCCCGGTTCTCGGAAGACGTCGTACGCGAGCTCCGTAAGCGGTATGCCGCGGGCGGAGTTACGCAGCGGGAGCTGGCCCGAGAGTACGGCGTGTCGCAGAATGCAGTTGGCCAGGTTCTTCGGCGAGTGACCTGGGCCCACGTCAATCCGTAACAGGTGGAGACCGAAAGGGCCCCGTCGCCTGGGCAACGGGGCCTATCCGCATGTCTGGTGAGGCGAGCGCGGTCAGTTCACTCGCTGGCGCCTTCACGCTCCGGACCCGCCAGCTCGATTCCTCGAACCCGCCGCAGCCAGCGCGACAAACCGTACAGAGCAACTGTGGCGCCGCCGCACGGCTCCCAGACTTCCGCGACGAGGGCAGCCAGACCGCCGTCGTCCACGATGTAGATGGCCTGCGCGCCGACCACAGCCGTGATGAACCCGTTCGTGCGGTTCGCTGTTCTCAGCAGCCAGTCGATTGGATGCCATACGGGACGGGTCAGGTCATGCAGGCGCATTCGCAGCGCGGCGACGAGGAAGCCGAGTGCCATCATTCGCTGGCGCGTGGGGGACAGCCTCAAGCCGTCCTCTGGGCTGCCGTGAAGCAGGGTTGCCCACTCGTCACGCAGATGCGGTCGGGTGGGGCCGGCAATTCGGGCGGCCAGGTTCGATGTGGAGCGTGCCCGTCGAGGTACAGATGCCCGCTGATGCCGCCAGGCGTAGAGGGGCGCTGGGCCGAATGTCAGGCCTGAGATGCGCAGAACGCTGACATCAACAACGCTGGCTTCGATTTGTACACGAGTGCCATCAATGTCCCGGGCGACGGTAAATCTGCGATGCTCCGAGATTTCACCTGACCCTCGCCATCAGGGGCCGGTCCACGATGCAACGGCTGGTGGACGGCCGAAGAGACGGCCCGCCGCAAATTCACAGTCTGGATCGGCGAGCGCGGGAGTGCCCCGGACGCCCGGATCACGCTCGCCGACGAGGAGACCGGCCAGGAGCTGGACACCTGGCCGAAGGAGCACTGACCGGCTACTCGGTCGGACCCGAGGAGTGCCGGACCACGCACTTCACGACCAGCCCGGACCCGGGCGCCCTCCCGGGCGGGCTCCAGGATCGGCGCATACGGCTGCGCGTCGACATCCCCGAGGCGGACGTGTTCGCGTGGCGGCCGTGGCTGGCCCGGAACATGCCCGTGGAGACGCACTGGACGCTCGGCGGCGACCGGCCGTACAACGGTGACCCGGGCGCCTGGTACGTGACCGAGCGGGCCGTGCCCGCGGCTGAGTGGGGCGAAGCCGTGGACCTCGCCGCGCGCGCCCGTCTGTGGCCGCCAATGCCGAGCTGACCGGCCCGGTCGGACGGCGCGTGCACCGTGGCCGCGCTGGCGCCTCCCGGCCGATCTCGCCGCCTCGGGGGCCCCCGTGACCGACGGCGAGCCGAAGGGGCCGGAGATGGGCGTACGGCGACTGTTACCCGAGAGAGGGCATGCGGCCGCTTCGCCAGTCATCCACGCGCTTCCGGATGCTAGAGACCATGGGGAGCACGTCAACTTCCGCAGGCTCGAACCAGCGCACGTCGGTGGATTCGTCGGACACCGTGAGCTGACCGGCCACCGGTCGCGCGAGGAAGCAGATCGAGAACTCCTGCCGCACCTCGCCGTCGTCGTAGGCGAAGACGTGGCCCGGGTTGGAGTAGGTGCCGACGATTCCGATAATCTCCACGTCCAGGCCGGTCTCTTCGCGGGTCTCCCTGACGGCGCAACCGGGCAGCGACTCACCGATGTTCATGGCTCCGCCGGGGAGTGCCCACATGCCGTTGTCGGTCCGACGCTGAAGCAGGATGCGCCCCGCACTATCGGTCACGACGACGGACGCCGCTGGCACGAGGCTGTTGGCCTGCGGCGCGTCCGGGTCGTCCTCGTAGTCACGCCTGCCCATCAATCTCCCTTTCCCATACCGGTGTTCCCCGCCTCCAGAGTTCCTCGACGTGCGATGCGAAGCGGTCGAACATGCCGTCGTCCTGGTGGCGGTGCAGGTGCAGTGTCGGTGCGTCGTGTCCGACGCTGTGTGGCAGGAGCGGGGTGACGATCATGTCGTCGTCGAAGCGGAACACCGACAGGTGTGCGTGACCGCTGCTGTACCGCGCGTCGATGCCCGGTTGGCTGTGGATCTTCTCCAACTCGGCGAGCGTCACTCGAATGCGCGTCGACAGCGTGAGCGCAACCCCCTCGTCCTCCTCGCGCGACCGCGTCAGCTCGCTGTCTGGATCTCCGACGAGGAAGCGGACGCGGCAGCCGCCTGTCGCCTTCCGGCGTAGCGCGGTACCGAAGCGGGCCTGTTCGAGCCAGAGGAAGTAGTTGGTGTACCCGGCGAAGGTCAACTCCCGTTCGGCCTTCGTGATCAGCGACCGCCACAGAGAGGCCGGACAGCCCGAGCGGTACGGGTACACGGAGACCACCTCCCGGTCAGGGCCTACCTTGATCGCCTTTTTTGCCGCCGCCGGCCACAACACCGCTTCGTCCTCTCCAAGCGCCTCGCAGATGGCCCAGCGGTGCCGTGCGTGAGGCACGCGCCCGGGCTGCGTGATCCATCTGCCGATCGTCTTGATATCGACGCCGCACTGTTCGGCCAACTCGCGGTCAGTCAGACGCGCTTCGGCCATGGCGTGACGCAGCGCTTCGTTCACGAGTACCCCCGAGGACGTTTGGAACGCTTCAAAGCGTAAGGCAACTCCGTGCCTAACGACCCCGGGACGCAGTAGGAACGCACCGGTCAACTCGCAAGGGTGGATAGGCACCACGCAAAGACCCCGGCGGCCTGGCAGGGCCCCGGGGCGTGGCCGACTGCGAAGGAGTCGACATGACGCACCGTACAGCGCGCCCGCCCGTATCCGAAGGGCCCGTTCGGCCGGCCGCCGAGTACGAGCCGACGTTGGGCGACACGGTGGAAGACACCGCCCGGTACCGGATCGGCAAGGTGATGGGCGCCGTCGGCGGCTACGTGCAGCTGCGCCCCATCGGGGGCGGCCGGGAGTGGGACGCCAGCCCGGAGTACCTGAGGCCGGTCTCTGCCGCCGACGCTCTGCGCGGCGTCGTGGCTACCGAGAACGCCCGATCGCGAGGTGCCCTGTGGTGACCGCCGCGGCCGACACCCAGAACCTGTCCGCGGAATGCGCAGTGGCGCAGCGGCCGGACAGCAGGCACCTACATAAGCAGTGCCGGCAGACCAAGGACATCCCGCTGCCTCACTCCGTGGGGATCCTGCTCATCCGCCGGTGCTCCTGTTCCTGCCACCGCGCCGCCCGAGCTACCTCGTAGGGCCACATGGCCTTGCCGCTCCGCGCCCTGGTGCTGGCTCGGACGCCGACCTGATGCACCCCCATGGCGGCCGCTCCGGGTCAGGGCCGCACCCAAGACTCGCCGCATCGTGCATCCGTCGTGCGCGGTGAGGCGGGACCGCTCGCTCCGTCGGGTCTCCGGAAGAGTCCGGCGGAGCGGGCACCTCCTTCCCGGGACCGCCGGGAAGGGCCACGATGAGACAGACCGCAGAAGGAGTCGACATGGAGATGAAGCACCTCGCGAACGGTGGCGGAGGAGACGGCGACGGCGACGGCCTGCCCGGCGAACCGTGGCCGGGACCGTCCGACCCGCCGTCCCCTGACGGTGGCCCCCGGTTCATCGGCTGATGGCACCGACCGTCATGTCGGCGGAGCGGGCCGCTCTCGCCCGCTCGCTCCTGAGTACTGGGGCCATGTCTCCCGACTGGCAGTGCTCGTTCGCTGCCGTGCCGAGAGCCGACTTCCTCCCGGACGTCATCTGGCCGTTCGACATGGACACCCGGCGGGCCGTCGAAGTCGACCGGCGCCAGGAACCGGAGACGTGGCACCGGTACGCCCACGAGGACGTCCCGATCGTCACACAGTGGGACGACGGAGCCGGAGCGGGTCCCGGTGGTGAGTCCACCTCGTCTGCGTCGATGCCGTCGGTGGTCTTCCGCATGCTGGCCGATCTGGACGTCCAGCCCGGGCACAGGGTGCTGGAGATCGGTACGGGTACCGGATGGAACTGCGGTCTCCTCGCGCACCGACTGGGTACGGAGCAGGTCACCAGCATTGAGATCGACGCCAAGGTGGCGAACGCGGCCAGGGACCGTCTCGCAGCACACAACCTGCTGGGCACCGTCCTCACCCGGGACGGCGCGATCGGGGATCCGGCCGGAGCACCATACGACCGGATCATCGCCACGGCCGGTCTGCGGCGCATCCCGACCGCGTGGCTGGAGCAGTTGCGGCTCGACGGGATGATCGTGACCCCGTGGGGCACCGACTACAGCAACGGGGACGCCATCGTCCGGCTCTCCCGCTGCGAGGTCGGTGTCGAGGGCCGGTTCATGCGGCCCGCGGAGTTCATGAAGCTGCGTGCACAGAGGCGCCGCTTCGACGGGCACTCGGCGTACGTTCCGGCCGACGGCATCGCCGGCGCCGACCGGTCGATGACGAAGGTCACCGAGGCCGACCTGCTCGGCGCGGACCGGTTCGATCCCCGGACGTTCGCCATCGGCCTGCACGTGAACAGCTGCTACCAGGTGACGGCCGCGAGACGCGGGGGCGACCGGCCGGTCTGGTTCTACGGGCTGGACGACCGCTCCTGGGCGTGCGTCATGTTCCGCGAGAGCGGAGCGACAGACGTCTGGCAGTCCGGACCGCGCCGGCTGTGGGACGAAGTCGAGAGCGCCCTGAGCTGGTGGCAGGACCTCGGCGAGCCGGACTACGACCGGCTCGGACTAACGGTCACCTGGGACGGCGAGCACATGGCGTGGCTGGACTCACCGGAGAAGGCGTGGCCGGTGTGACCAGCTTGCGACGGCCCCGTCCGTCCGCTACTCCTGTGGTGGCCGGGCGGGGCCTTGCGCTGAGCCGCTGATGAGTACAGCCACGTCTTCGCGGAGGGCGGTGGCAATGCGGACCAGTTCGCTGTAAACGGGGTCGCCTTCGCCGGCTCGATGCGCTGGATGGTGCGCCGGCCAATGACCGTGAACTCCGCTAACCGCTCCTGGTTGATGCCCAAAGGGCCCGGACAGAGTTCGGCGGGACGGGCTGTGCCCGCCGCGTACCGCCGGGCGGGGGCTCACACGGGGTGCGTTCGGTGGGCACCGGGTAAATATGTCGCAGGGGTGCTAAGTCGGTCGTTCCGGTCTCAAGTTGGTGCCGTCCCCCCCGCCCCGCCAGGGTAGAGGTCCGGAAGCCTCAAGACTTGGCGGGGCAATGTCAGGAGGAGAGGGACCGGCCGGTGCGGCTGTGCGTCGGGGTTTCCGTCCGGGTACGCCTTCATCCATCCGCAGGGACCGGCGAACGGGCTCGCCGTCGATGTTCCAGACATGAGGTACCCGGCCCACGGAGCGCTGGCTGCGCGCCGGTGGACTGTCGGAGACACCTACATAAAGCAGCTGTTCACGGTCGTCGTAGGCGCGACCGAGGATGATCCGCGACCACCGTGCAACTGCCCGGCGCGATCTCGGTGAACCCGGCGTCCCGCACCAACGGCAGCCCGCTATCCGTCAGTTCACGCCACTCGGCCGGATCGGCGGTCCGCACGGCGAGCGGGAACCCGGCCTCCCGCCAGGCCTCCCGCTCCTCCTCCGGCAGCGCCCACCAGGCCAGTTGGGCCCCGTGCCCGGCCTGTGCCATCGCCTTCCCGGCCGACATGTCCAGCTCCGGGTTCAGCCACAGTACGGCCCCCGTCCGGTCGGGGCCGGCGGGCGGCTCAGGGTCGTCCAGCTCGGTCCCGGACACCTGCAACTTCGCCAGCTCCTTGGGCCACCCGTCCAGGGGAACCGGCGGAAACACCCGTACCTCGGCGGACTTCCCCGTGAGGGTGATCCCGGGCAGCTCCCCGGCCCGCCGCCACTCGGCCCCCCGGGCCCGCCGCACGACCTTGCGGATCCGCGCGTCCTCCCAGTCCCGCATCGCCTGAGCCCATTCCCCGTCCCCAAGCGAGCGCGGATCACTGAGCATGGTCAGCACGGCCCGCGCGGCGGTCTCGAGAGCATCGGTACGGGCGGGTGGAGCCGCCTTCTCGATCCGCACGACAAGAGGCAGTACGAACTGGGGTGCTTCGTCCCGACTGTTCGCCGAGACCTGGAAAGGAGCGCTCACCGCACCAACCTTAAGGGGCGCGGGGCTGTGTCAATTCGCGGCTCCGCCGCGCGGGCGCGACCAGCCACATACGACCGGCACCCCGCAGCGATGCGCACCGCCCGCCCCCTCCCGGCACGACAATGACCCCATGCACCGCGATCTTGAACTGGCCCGCGTAGGCCGCCGCTACGGCATACGCGGCCCCTGGGTCTTACGAGGCGTCGACCTCACCCTCACCCCCGGCACCCTCACCCGGGTGGAAGGAGCGAACGGCACCGGCAAGTCCACCCTGCTCCGCCTCATCGCCGGCATAGACACCCCCACCGAGGGCCGTATCACCGGCCGCCCCCGCACCGCGTACGTGCCCGAGCGCTTCCCCTCGGCCCTCCCCTTCACCCCTTCCGGCTACCTCACCCACCTCGGCACCGTCCACGGCCTCTCCCGGAAGTCGGCCGCCGCCCGCGCAGCGGACTGGCTGGAGCGGTTCGGCGCCGCGGCCTACGCGGCCACGCCCATGGCCCAGCTCTCCAAGGGCACCAGCCAGAAGGTCGCGGTCGCCCAGGCCCTGCTCGCCGACCCCCGGCTGCTCGTCCTCGACGAGGCATGGACCGGCCTGGACGCCGAGGCCCGCGCGGAGCTGGAGCGGGCCGTCGCCGAGCGGACCGCGGCCGGGGGTGCCGTCGTGTTCGTCGATCACGATCCACGGCGCCTCGCGGGTGCACCCGACGCGACCTACCAGGTCGTCGACGGCACCCTCAAGCCCGCTGCCGCGCAGATGACTCCACCCGTCGGCCCGCACACCGTCGTCACCGTCCGGGGCCCCGCCGGCGGACGTCTCCCCGCCGACGCGACCCGCACGGCGGCCTTCGCCGAGGAACCGGCCCCCGGCACCTACCGTCTTACGGTTCCCGCGTCCCACTCGGACGTGGTGCTGCGTGCCCTTCTCACGGCCCACCCGCCGTGGCACGTGGTCGCCGTCAGTCCCTCGGACGTCCCACCGGACGAGAAAGACCGCCCATGACCGCACTCCTGCGCTACCAGACCGCACTCCTCCTGCGCTCCCAGCGCTGGCTGCCCCCGGTGATCCTGTACGCCGTGTTCCTGGGCGTGGGCGTGCAGAGCGGTCAGCCGGTGCTGGACTCGCTCGGCTACACGGCCGCCGCGCTGCTGCCGGTGGCCGCCTGGCTGGTACGGATCTGTGTCACCGGCGAACCGCCGGCCGCCCGCGCCTGTGTCACGGCGGCGCGGGGCCCGGCCAGGGCCCATCTGGCCGCCCTGCTCACCGCCCTCGCCGCCGCCGCGCTGCTCGGCACGGCGGCGACCCTGATCGTGACCGTGATCAGCCGGCACGCCACCAACGACCAGCAGCTCGCCGTACCGCCCCTGCGGGCCGGGGCCGCAGGTCTGCTCGCGGCCCTCGCCTGCGCGCTGCTCGGCAGTGCCGTCGGTGCGCTCACCAACCGGCCGCTGCTGCGCTCGCCGGGCCGGGCGGTGCCCACGATGCTGCTGGCCGCGCTGCTCGCGGTGGTGGTCGCGGGCTCCCCGGCGCACGCGGCGGTCAGCGGTCTGGTCTCGGGCTCGGAGTCCGGCCGGGTCCCGGTGTCGCCCCTGCCCCTGGCCGCGGCGGCCCTGCTCACCGCCGCGGCCTTCACCGTGGCCTGCGTCCTCAACGGCCGCCGCTCAACCTGAGCAGGCGCTCCGCTGCGCCTCCAGCCACTCGCACCGGGGGCACATCGTGATCCCCTGGTACGACTCCGGGTACTCGGTCGGCTCCCGGCACAGCACGCACTCGGCGTACGGCGGTCCGTCCGCCGTCGGCGGCTTCGCGGCCTCGGAGATCGTGCAGTAGCCCTCGTCGCTCATGTCTCCAGCGTAGGACGGTCAGCGATGACCGGGTGTCTCGCCGATCAGCTCGGACACCTTCACGAACCGGAAGCCCCGCTTGCGCAGCTCCGGTACGACGCTGCGGACCACCCGCTCGGTGGTCGGGGCGGCGCTGCGCGTGCAGTGCATGACGACCACGGAG
Source organism: Streptomyces sp. NPDC048254 (assembly GCF_043201895.1). Taxonomy (NCBI): domain Bacteria; kingdom Bacillati; phylum Actinomycetota; class Actinomycetes; order Kitasatosporales; family Streptomycetaceae; genus Streptomyces; species Streptomyces sp. NPDC048254. The sequence goes on along the minus strand of NZ_JBICZJ010000008.1, from coordinate 25,935 downwards.
CCGGGCTTCACCCCGTCCAGAACCTGCTTGGTCACGGCGTCGGCGTCGGTCGCGAACGCGTCGCCGCTCACCACGTCCCACTGCACCGCGGTGACCCCGAGCGCGCCGACCGCGCGCAGCGCCTGCCGGTCGTAGCAGCCGCCGGGGAAACGGAAGTACGGCATCGGATGCGGCACTCCCGCCCTGAGCAGCGCGGCGTAGGCGCGCTCCACGTCCGACTTCATGTTCACGGCGGAGACGGTCGGCAGGCCGTAGCAGTCGCCGGTGAACGCGTAGTGGCTGTAGGAGTGGTTGGCGACCTCGAACTGCGGGTCGCGGCCGAGGGAGCGGGCCTGGTCCGGGTACTCGTCGGCCCAGCGGCCGGTCATGAAAACCGTGGCCGGCACCTTCAGCCGGCGCAGGGTCGTGATCAGCGCGGGGTTGTCGAAGTGCTCGCCGGCGGCCGCGCGGGCCCCCTGGTCGGCGGTCATGTCGGCGTCGAAGGTCAGGGCGACGGTCTTGCCCAGGGTGCGCGGACCGTTGGAGAAGACGGGGGCCAGGCCGCCCGGGCCCGCGGGGAGGGTGGGCGGCTTGGCGGCGGCGGGGGCGGGCCGGGCGGGGGCCGGGTGGCCGGCGTGGGGGGCCTGGGCGGTGCCGCAGGCGGCGAGCGCGGCGCCCAGGGCGACGCAGGCGGCGGTCATACCGGTGAGACGGCGTACTGATCGGATCACCCTATGAACGTAGGTCGGATTGTCCGGTGGTTCCCGGTGGCGCGGCGCCGGGGCCGCCGGGGTCACCCGGGCGGCGGCTGTCCGGTCACGGTGCCCTCAGCAGCCGCTCCCGGCACTCCGCCACGTCGAAGTCCGCCTTCGGGTACCGCGGGTCGAGCTGCTCCAGGTGCTCCAGGAGGAGGCGGCCGATCGCCCAGTTGCGGTACCACTTGTGGTCGGCCGGGACCCGGTACCAGGGCGCCGCCGGGGTCGAGCACCGCTCCATGGCGATCTCGTACGCCTCCTGGAAGGCGGGCCACAGCGCCCGGTCCTCGATGTCCTCGGGGCTGAACTTCCAGTGCTTGTCGGGGTTGTCGAGGCGGGCCAGGAGACGGCGCTTCTGCTCGCCGTAGGAGAGGTGCAGGAAGCACTTGACGACGGTCGTGCCGGCGTCGGTCAGCTCCTGCTCGAAGGCGTTGATCCGGCTGTAGCGGGACTCGATCTCCGTGGGCGGGGCGAGGCCGTGGACGCGGGCGACCAGGACGTCCTCGTAGTGCGAGCGGTCGAAGATGCCGATCTCGCCCTGCTGGGGGAGCACCCGGCGCACCCGCCACAGGAAGTCGTGGCGGCGTTCATCCTCGGTGGGGGCCTTGAAGGCGCGGACCCGGCAGCCGGCCGGGTCGAGGTGGCCGATGACGTGCCTGACCGTGCCGCCCTTGCCGCTGGTGTCCATGCCCTGGAGCACCAGCAGGACCCGGCGCCGGTCACCGGCCGTGCCCGCCGCCCACAGCCGTTCCTGAAGGTCGGTCAGGCGCTCGCTCAGCTCGGCCGTCGCGGTGCGCGCGGCGGCCTTGCCGTCGGGCCCGGCGGGACGGTCGTCGGCCGGGTGGGCGTCCAGGCCGGGGCGCTCGCCCACCGGGAGCCGGAGCAGGTCACGCAGAGCGGGGTCGCTGTCGTCCGTACGCTTCGGGTGCTTCCTCGGCACGGGCACGCCTTTCGCTGGGGTCCGGGTGTCCGGGTTCGGAGGGTTCCGAGAGTTCGGCGAGCCCGGCGAGATCGGGGGGAACGTGCGGGGCGCTGTCGTCCGGCGCGGGCTGCTGGGCCCGCTCCAGGAAGCGCAGCAGCTCCACCGGGAAGGGCAGGACCAGAGTGGAGTTCTTCTCGGCCGCCACCGCCACGATCGTCTGGAGCAGCCGCAGTTGCAGGGCTGCGGGGGTCTTCTCCATCTGCTGGGCCGCCTCGGCCAGCTTCTTCGAGGCCTGGAACTCGGCGTCGGCGTTGATGATCCGGGCCCGGCGCTCCCGGTCGGCCTCGGCCTGGCGGGCCATCGAGCGCTTCATCGTGTCCGGCAGCGACACGTCCTTGATCTCGACCCGGTCCACCTGCACACCCCAGCCCACGGCCGGACTGTCGATCATCAGCTCCAGGCCCTGGTTGAGCTGCTCGCGGTTGGAGAGCAGGTCGTCCAGGTCGCTCTTGCCGATGATCGACCGCAGCGAGGTCTGGGCCATCTGCGAGACGGCGAACTTGTAGTCCTCGACCTTGATCAGCGCGCTCACCGCGTCGACCACCCGGAAGTAGACGACCGCGTCCACGCGCACGGTGACGTTGTCGCGGGTGATGCCCTCCTGGGCGGGGACCGGCAGCGTGACGATCTGCATGTTGACCTTGTGCAGCCGGTCCGCGAACGGGATCACCATGTTGAAGCCGGGCTGTCGTACGGCTCCGGTGACCCGGCCGAGCCGGAACAGCACACCCTGTTCGTACTGCTTGATGACCCGCGCCCCCGCGGCCAGGTACAGCGCACCGACGCACAGCGCCGCCACCACCGCGACCAGCAGCTCCTGAACCATCATGACCCCCAGCCAGAGAGGTCCGGTATGTCTGATGCTGCAACGATATGCCCGGCGGGTGGTTCGGGGCCATGGGCTGCCGGGGGAGCAGGTCCGGGCCGGGATGCCGAGGGGCGTCGGCATCCCGGCCCGGAGCGGCCGCCGGTTCAGACGGCCGTGACTCGGGTGGTCGCGGCCGTGGTGGCCGTGACCTTCACCGGTTCGGTGTCGGCGTCGCTGTGCCGCTCGGCCCAGCCCTCCAGCGCGGTCCGGCAGGCGTGGTCGAGATGGTGCAGCCCGGACAGGTCCACCCGGATCGGGCGGTCCTGGGGCAGCGCCTCCAGACTGTCGAGGATCTTGGGCAGCCGCAGGAAGGTCGCGTTGCCCGTCAGATGGGCGTCGATCGGGCCCGCGCCCTTGTCGATCACCTCCAGCCTGATGTGCGAGGCCTCCCACGCGGTCTTGACGATGGACAGGGCCAGTCCGATGAGCACGCCCTCGAACATGCTGACCGCGACGATCGACACCGCGGTGACGACCAGGATCAGCGCCTCGCCCCGGTGCTCGCGCCAGAGCGCGGCCAGCGCCCGGACGGGGATGAGCTTGGCGCCCGAGTAGACCAGGATTCCGGCGAGCGCCGGGATCGGTATGTAGCCGAGGACTCCTGGCAGCAGCGCGGCGAACAGCAGCAGCCAGACGCCGTGCAGCACCCGGGACGCCTTCGTCCGGGCGCCCGCCTGCACATTGGCCGCGCTGCGCACGATCACGGCGGTCATCGGCAGCGCGCCGAGCACTCCGCAGAGCGCGTTGCCCGCGCCCTGGGCGATCAGCTCCTGGTTGTACTTGGTGCGCGGACCCTTGTGCAGGCGGTCCACGGCCGCCGCGCTGAACAGCGACTCCGCGGACGCGATCAGCGTGAACGCGACGATCGTGCCGATCACGCCGAAGCCCGCCAGTTCGCCGAAGGCGCTCAGCGGCGGCGGCTGGACGGAGTCCAGCAGGCCGTGCACCTCGACGGCGGCGACCGGGAGGCTCAGCAGGAACGCGGCCAGGGTGGCGAGGCCGACGGCGGCCAGGGGGCCCGGGACCGTCCGCACCTTCGCCGGGAGGTACTTCCACAGCACCAGGGCCGCGACGGTGCCCGCGCCGAGGGCGAGCGAGGCCAGCGCTGCCCCGTCCCCGAGGGCGTCCGCGAACGCCCCGGGCAGTCCGGCTATCTTCCCGGGCCCCGACTCGGGGGCCTTGGCGGCGAGCGCCGGATACAGCTGGCCGGCGATCAGGACCAGACCGATTCCGGCCAGCATGCCCTCGACCACCGAGACCGAGATGGCCCGGAAGTAGCGGCCCAGCCTCAGCGCACCCATGGCGATCTGGAACACGCCGCTGACGAGCACGATCACGCCGAGCACCGGCAGCCCGAACTCCTGCACCGCCTCGAAGACGAGCACGGTCAGACCGGCGGCCGGCCCCGACACCTGGAGGCTGCTGCCCCGCAGCATGCCGGTGACGAGACCGCCCACGATGCCGGTGACCAGGCCGAGTTCGGCTGGCACACCGGAGGCGACGGCCACGCCCACGCACAGCGGGAGCGCGACCAGGAAGACGACGAGAGAGGCGGTGAAGTCCTGCTTCAGGTAAGGGAACTTGGTCATCGCGACGCTCACAGGGTCTCGAACGCGTCGGTGTCGGCGCGGTGTTCGCGCACGGCACCGGTGTGGACCTCGTAGTACCAGCCGCGCAGGGTCAGTTCGCCCCGCGCCAGCTTCCTGTCGATGAACGGGTAGGAGCGCAGCCGCAGCAGCTGGGCGAGCACATGGCTCTGCACGCCCTCCGCGACGGCCGGGTCCTCCACCGCCCCGGTCGGGCGCGGCTCGGCACGGGCCAGCCAGTCCCGTACGGCGGGTACGGCGGTCAGGTCGTCGCCGCGCACCAGCGCGCCGACGGCGCCGCAGTGCGAGTGCCCGCAGACGACGATGTCGCGGACGCCCAGCACCTCCACGGCGTACTCGATGGTGGCCGCCTCGCTGGTGGGGTGCTCCGAGGCGTACGGGGGGACGATGTTGCCCGCGGTGCGCAGCTCGAAGAGCTCGCCCGGGCGGGCGCCGGTGATCAGGGCCGGGACGACCCGGGAGTCGGAGCAGGTGATGAACAGCACCTGCGGGGACTGGCCTTCGGCGAGTTTGGCGAACTCCTCAGGGCGCTGTCCGAACGTACGGGCGTTGTCGATGAGGGGCTGCATGATGTGTGGACTCCTCCTGGCGCGCCGCAGCGGCGCGTCGGGCTTGCACGACGGTCGTGGGGGGTGACGAGCCGGGGCAGAACCCGTCGCTCAGCAGCGGAAGACCTGAAGCGCGGCCGGCGAGTGGGCTCTGGACGGTCTTGACGTGCGTTGATGCTTGGCCGCGAGGGCCGCGGAGGCGGGTATCGCCTCGGTGTGCCGGGCGGTGGGCGGACGGTCGTCGGCCCAGCCGGCGGTGGCGCTGCGGTGGCGGTCGGCGGTCCGCGGCGGGCTGGTGGGCTCCCCGCAGAGGCCGTGGGCGCGGAGGGTGTGCGAGCCGTCGCGCACCGGCTTCGCCGAGGGCCCCGGACCGGGCTGGGCCTTGGCCTCGGCATGACTGAGTGTGTGCGCGGCTGCGAATGTTGCCGCGGGCGCGAAGAACTGGACGGCGAGCAGGGCGGCGGCCAGGAGCGAGAACACGGTCCGGGCCGTCGTACCTCGGAACATGAGCCCCCCTCGCGGCAGTTCACGCCTCTTGTGTGCACCAAGCACAGGTCAATGGTTGGTCAAGAAACACGTTAACCCTGCAAAGTCGTTTGCAGGGTTAACTCGGTGTTGCGAACCGAAGAGAGCGTGAAAAATGCCGGTGGGGTGGCTCGATCGAGCTCTTGACCCGGCGATCTTGATCGAATAGAGGGGCCTACTCGCCGGCGACGAGCCCCTTGGCGTCCCGGGCCAGGGCGGTGAGCCGGGATATCGCGCGGAAGTACTTCTTCCGGTAGCCGCCGTTCAGCATCTCCTCGCTGAACAGCCTGTCGAACGGCAGTCCGGCGGCCAGGACCGGGATCTCACGGTCGTAGAGCCGGTCCGCGAGGACCACCAGCCGCAGCGCGGTCGACTGGTCCGGCACCGGCCGCACATCGGTGAGGCAGACCGCCGTCACGCCGTCGGTCAGCGCGCCGTACCGGCTGGGGTGCACCTTGGCCAGGTGGTCCAGCAGGTGCGGGAAGTCGTCGAGCGAGGCGCCGGGGGTGGCGTACGCCGCCTTGGCCACCTGCTCCTCGGAGAACGGCGCCGGTGCCTCGGGCAGGCCGCGGTGCCGGTAGTCCTCGCCGTCGATGCGCAGGGCGCGGAAGCGGGCCGACAGGCCCTGGATCTCGCGCAGGAAGTCGGCCGCCGCGAACCGGCCCTCGCCGAGCTTGCCCGGCAGCGTGTTGGAGGTGGCGGCGAGCGCGACACCGGCGTCGACGAGCCGGCCCAGGAGAGTCGACACCAGGACCGTGTCGCCCGGGTCGTCCAGCTCGAACTCGTCGATGCACAGCAGACGGTGGCCGGAGAGGGTCTGGACGGTCTGCTGGAAGCCGAGGGCGCCGACCAGGTTGGTCAGCTCCACGAAGGTGCCGAACGCCTTCAGCGCGGGCTCGGCCGGGGTGGCGTGCCAGAGGGAGGCGAGCAGGTGGGTCTTGCCGACGCCGTACCCGCCGTCGAGGTAGACCCCGCGGGGTCCGGCCGGGGTCTTCGGCGCCCTGGCCTTCCCGAAGCCGAGGAAACCGCGCCTGCCGCCGGCCGCGGCGTGCGCGCCGCCCAGACCGGCCGCGAAGCCTTCGAGGATCCGTACGGCCTCGGTCTGGCTCGGCTGGTTCGGGTCCGGCAGATAGGTGGCGAAGCGGACCGAGTCGAAGCGGGGCGGCGGCACCATCTCGGCGACCAGCCGGTCCGCGGGGACGCGCGGCGAGCGGGCGCACAGCGACAGCGGGGCCGCGTCGGCTATGGGGCTGACCTCGGAAGCGGCGGGAGAAGACGACACGGTTGTCCATGGTAGTTGCCGTGCCACACTGCACGACATGCGACGCCTGTTCCCTGTGACCGAAGAGACAGCGGCCCCGGCCTCCGGCGGACCGGCCGAGGGGGCCGACGGGGACGAGGGGGACGAGGGGGACGAGCGGGAGTGGAGTCTCGCCGAGCTTGCGGTCGCCTATGGCTATCCCGCCGGGCGTGGGGTCTGGCTGCGGGCCAACATGGTGTCCACGCTCGACGGCGCCGGTCAGCACGACGGGCGGTCGCAGCCCATCTCCGGCGCGGCCGACATGCGGATCTTCGGCACCCTGCGGGCGCTCGCGGATGTGGTGGTCGTGGGAGCGGAAACGGTACGGCAGGAGGGTTACCGGCCGGCCCGTGCGCGTGCCGAGTTCGCCGGGGCCCGAGCGGCGGCGGGGCAGGACGCGGCCCCCGCGATCGCCGTCGTCACCGCGAGCCTGGACCTCGACTTCTCGCTCCCGCTGTTCACCTCGCCCCTCGTCCCCACGCTGGTCCTCACCGGCGCGGCGGCCGCCCCCGACCGTGTCGCCGCCGCCGAGCGGGCCGGCGCCCGGGTGGTGATCGCCGGTGACGGCGCCGGCGTCGACCCCGCCCGCGCGGTGAGCGCCCTCGCCGGCCTGGGTCACACCCGGCTGCTGACCGAGGGCGGGCCCCGGCTGCTCGGGCAGTTCATCGCCGCCGATGTCCTCGACGAGCTGTGCCTCACGATGTCGCCGATGCTCACGGCAGGCGGAGCACAGCGCATTTCCGGGGGACCCGGTGTGACCGTACCCAGGCGTTTCGAACTAGTGTCCCTGCTGGAGGAAGCCGGATTCCTGTTCGGTCGCTATCGGCGGTCCTGAATTCGGCGGAATCTACCGTTCCGCTTAGCTTCCGGCGGGCACACTGAATCCGGCAGTACCCGTGCGTTCACGGGGCAGGATGGTTTCCGCAGGGCTGCTAGGCCCCAGGGAGGACAGAGGGTCCGAGTGGCCCTCTCAGGAGAAGAGGCGCCTGGTGTTCACAAGCGTTCTGATGATCGAGAAGGCCCTGACGTCTGCCGACGTGGAGTTCGTCACCACCTTGCACGGGGACGAGCAGGTTTCCTTCCATGTGTTGCTCCAGCCGCGCGGCGACCAGGCGGACCGCCTGCTGCGGGCCATCGACGACATCGCGCTCGGCGAACTGGACGAAGCCGCGCGCGAGCGGGAGACGCCCGAGGGGGACGAGGCGAAGGGGCCGGCCGAACAGGCGCTGGACGTGTCCCTGGCGGCCCTGCGGGCGGCGGGGAGCACGGCGGAGGGGCGGATGGTCGAGAACCACCCGCTGGACGCGCTGAAGACGGTGGTGGAAGAGGTCGGCGCGGACGAGGTGATCGTGCTGACCGATCCGCACTATGTGGAGGAGTTCTTCCACCGGGACTGGGCGTCCCGGGCGCGGCACAAGGTGGGGGTGCCGGTGCTGAAGCTGTTCTCGCACAGTAAGGCGTAGGCGCCGTGCGGGTGCGGGTGCGGGTGCGGTGCGCCGGCGGGCGCGGGTGTGTGGTGGCTGGTCGCGCCCACGCGGCGGAGCCGCATATCAAACACAGCCCCGCGCCCCCGGGTGGGTGGGCACGCCGCCCGTTGCGGAGTGAAGCGAGTTCGAGCACATAGGCTAGGCACGCTTTCGCACGTCACCGTCTCTGGGAGAAACACATGGCACCCGGCCTTCCTTCCGCCATGGAGCGACCGCACTTCATCGGGATCGGCGGCGCCGGTATGTCGGGGATCGCCAAGATCCTCGCCCAGCGCGGTGCGGAGGTGGCCGGGAGCGATGCCAAGGAGTCGGCCACCGTCGAGGCGCTGCGGGCGTTCGGCGCCACCGTGCACATCGGGCACGCGGCGGAGTACCTGGCCGACGACGCCAGCTGTGTCGTCGTGTCGTCGGCGATCCGCAAGGACAACCCCGAGCTGGCGCGCGCGGCCGAGCTGGGCATCCCCGTGGTGCACCGCTCGGACGCCCTCGCCGCCCTGATGGACGGCGCGCGGCCGATCGCCGTCGCGGGCACCCACGGCAAGACCACGACCACCTCGATGCTGGCCGTGTCGCTGACCGCGCTGGGCCGCGAGCCGTCGTACGCCATCGGCGGCGACCTGGACGCCCCCGGCTCCAACGCCCTGCACGGCGAGGGCGAGATCTTCGTCGCCGAGGCGGACGAGTCGGACCGCAGCTTCCACAAGTACGCGCCCGAGGTCGCCATCGTCCTGAACGTGGAGCTCGACCACCACGCCAACTACGCCTCGATGGAAGAGATCTACGAGTCCTTCGAGACCTTCGCCGGCCGGATCGTGCCCGGCGGCACGCTGGTGATCAACGCCGACCACGAGGGCGCGCGCGAGCTGACCCGGCGGCTGGCCGGGAAGGTGCGGACGGTGACCTACGGCGACGCCGCCGACGCCGACGTCCGGGTGCTGTCCGTCGTACCGCAGGGGCTGAAGAGCGAGGTCACCGTCGCGCTGGACGGGACCGAGCTGACCTTCACGGTCTCCGTGCCCGGCCGGCACTACGCGCACAACGCCGTCGCCGCGCTCGCCGCGGGCGTGGCCCTCGGGGTCCCGGCCGCCGAGCTGGCGCCCGCGCTGGCCGCGTACACGGGCGTCAAGCGCCGCCTCCAGCTGAAGGGCGAGGCGGCCGGCGTCCAGGTGATCGACTCCTACGCCCACCACCCCACCGAGATGACCGCCGACCTGGAGGCCATGCGCGCCGCCGCCGGGGACGCCCGGATCCTGGTCGTCTTCCAGCCGCACCTGTTCTCCCGCACCCAGGAGCTGGGCAAGGAGATGGGCGACGCGCTGGCGCTCGCGGACGCGTCCGTGGTCCTGGACATCTACCCGGCCCGCGAGGACCCGATCCCCGGCGTCACCAGCGAGCTGATCATCGAGGCGGCGCGGGCCGCGGGCGCCGACGTCACCGCCGTGCACGACAAGGACGAGGTCCCCGCCGTGGTCGCGGGAATGACGAAGCCCGGTGATCTGGTTCTCACCATGGGCGCGGGAGATGTGACCGACCTGGGCCCGAGGACCCTGGAACGCCTGGCGAAGTGAGGGGCTGAGAGTCATGTCGTACGACGTCGACAAGCCGGACGAGCAGTGGCGGTCGGAGCTGACGCCGGCCGAGTACGCCGTGCTGCGTCAGGCGGCGACCGAGCCGGCCTTCGTCGGTGAGTACACCGACACCAAGACCAAGGGCGTGTACTCGTGTCGCGCCTGCGGTGCGGAGCTGTTCACCTCCACCACGAAGTTCGAGTCCCACTGCGGGTGGCCGTCCTTCTACGACCCGAAGGATACCGACGCGGTCGAGCTGGTCGAGGACCGCACGCACGGGATGGTGCGCACCGAGGTGCGGTGCGCGCGGTGCGGTTCGCACCTCGGGCACGTCTTCGAGGGCGAGGGGTACGCGACCCCGACCGACCAGCGGTACTGCATCAACTCGATCTCGCTGCGGCTGACCGCCGACGAGAGCTGAGAGCGCGGTGGATCAGCGGTAGGTCAGGCGAGCCGGACCGGGCTGGGCAGGAGTGCCCGGGCCGGGGCCGGCCGCCACTGGACGTCTCCGGCCGCGTCCCGCACGACGCGGCCGAAGGCCTGGTCCCCGAAGTGGAACGCGAAGGCGTAGGTGCGGGGTGCCAGCAGCTGCTCCAGGAGCGTCCTGCGGGCCTTCAGCACCCCTTCGACGTCCACGTCAGGCCCGGAGGGCCACTCGGGGTGGGTCAGCTGCGCGGGCGTGTGGAAGGCGTCCCCGAGGACCAGGATCCGGCGGCCGCGTGACGCCGAGATGACGTACGTGGTGTGCCCTGGGCTGTGGCCCGGGGTGATCAGAGCGGTGACGCCCGGCCACACCTCGTCGCCGTCCTCGAACTGCCGCAGCACGCGGGACATCGGCACCATGAAGCCGTCCCAGGACGGCGCCCCCACCTTGATCTCGCCCCGCCAGAACGGGCCCCATTCGGCCGCCGCCACCAGGTAGTCGGCGCACGGGAACGCCTTGTGCAGCTCCTGCTGCCGGTCCGGGACGAAGCCCACTCCGGTGTGGTCGGTGTGCAGGTGGGTGAAGGCCACGGTGCCCACGGACTCCGGGGCCACCCGGAGCCCCCGCAGGGTCTTCAGCAGGGCGCCCCCGCGGGAGACGCCGAGCGTGGGCGACAGGACGTTGCTTCCGAGGCCCACGTCGATCAGCAGTCTGTGCCGCCCGCGTTCGACGAGCACACCGCCGGCCGAGGCGGCGATCCGGCCGGAGCGGGTGAGCGCCTCGGGGTGCTCCCGCCAGTAGTCGGTGGGGACGGCCGGGAGGAAGCCGGCCGGGTCCAGCTCCATCGCCGCGTCCACGACGTAGGTGAGCCTGGTGTCCCCCAACGTGAAGGAACGCACGGCGGACTGGTCGCTCAGCCTGCCGATCCGGGGGCGGGCGGCGAGTGCGGGCGTGGCTTCCACGAGCGGGGCGGACAGCGCCGCCGTGGTCGCGAGTGCGGTGCGCAGCACCCTGCGGCGCGGGAGGCCGGGGTTATGGGGCATGGCGGAACTCCTGTGGTGGAGGGGGGATTCGGCTTCCCCGACGATGGCGGCGTTTACGGGGCTGGTCAGCCGGTGTTGCGCAGGCCGGCTGCGACGCCGTTGACGGTGAGGAGGAGGGCGCGGGCGAGGAGGGGGTCGGGTTCGGCGCCGGTGGTGGCCGCGTCGCGCTGGCGCTTGCGGAGGGTGACCTGGAGGTAGGAGATGGGGTCGAGGTAGGCGTCGCGGATGCCGAAGGTCTGCTTGAGGACAGGGGTGTGGGATGCGCCGTGAACACCGGACGGACGTTGAGGTGGCCGTCCGCCTGGGCGAGCAACTCGGGGGCCTGGTCCGCTCCTTCGCGCACCACCCGGGCCAGCGCCGACTCCTCGCGTGCTCGTGCGTCCCTCAACTCCCGCCCCCGGTACACCTGTTCGGTGACGTTGGCGAGGTGGAAGCAGGTGGCGAAGGCGCGGGCCAGCTTGGCGGCGGTCTCCGGATCGGTGCGGCCCAGCAGTTCGGCGGCGGCCTCGCCGTCCTCGCGGGTGAGGCGGCGCACCTGCTCGACGAGGTCCAGCAGCTCGGGGCCCTCCTGCCGGACGAGGGTCTCGCCGAGAAGGTCACCCAGCCGACGGATGTCGGCGCGCAGGGCGGCCGTTCGGGATGCGGGCGTGCGGGTACTCCCGGGGAGTGGGCGGTCGCCGGTCAGGGCGCCAGCAGCGCCGCGGGGTTGACCGAGGTGACGGCGCGGAACTGATCGGACGTCAACTCGGCTTCGCCGAACCAGCGTCGGCTCGTGGCCAGCCAGCCGGCGGGGTCCGGCTGGTCCGGCTGTCCGAGGTCGGAGCTGAACACCACCCGGGGATGGGTGCGCACCACCTCGGCCAGGTGCCGGGTGTCGCGGTGGCCCAACAGCAGGGTCAGGGCGGTGAGTTCGACGTACAGTCCGGGGACCTGGGCCAGTTGGGCCAGGTCGGCGGGGGTGAGGCCGGACATGGGGTGGGTGGCGTGGGTCAGCAGCAGCCGGGGGAGTTCCAGGCGTACCGCTTCGTCGATCACTCGTAGGGTCTCGTCCCGGTCGCAGTGCCCGTTCGCGAGGACGACGGGCAGGTCGCGGGCCGCCCGGAGTACCTCGCGCACCGGCTCGCGGAGCCGGCCGGTGCCGTCCAGGACGCGGTCGGCGCGCCAGTGTTCGGGGTCGAGCCGGGGGTGGAACGGCTCCCGGCGCAGCGCCGACCGGTGCCCGGGGCCGACCAGGGTGGGGAGGTGGACGACCAGCCGGGCGGGGCTGTCCGGTCCGTGGGCGTAGACGGCCTGCTCGACGACCCGGGGGCGGACCCCGCCGGCCAGGTCGTTGAGGACGACCGCGCCGGAGACGGGCAGACCCTCCTGCCGGGCCTCCCAGGCGCTCGCCGCCGTCGACCCCAGATGGCTCTTGATCACCGCCCAGCCGTCGACCTCCGCGTAGGCCCGCCCGGCGCCGGCGGTCGTCAGCCGGCGCCGGTACAGGTCGGGCCCCGCGTGGTAGTGGACGTCCACCACCCGTCGTACCAGGTCACGCATCACGGGACTCGGGGTCGGCGGGGCCCTCCCACGGCTTGGCGTAGCCGAACCGGCGGCGGGCCTCGTCCAGGCGCAGGCCGGTGCCGACCGCCTCGGCGATGGCCGACTCGGTCCCTTCGACGCGTTCCGCGCGGTCCGCGACCTCGGCGGCCTGTTCGGCGGGTACGACGAGGACGCCGTTGTCGTCGGCGACGATCACGTCACCGGGGCGGACGGTGACCTCGCCGATCGTGATCCGCCGTCCGGTGGCGGCGAGTTCCACCCGGTTCTTGCCGCTCACCATGGTGGCACCGGTGCTGAACAGCGGGTATCCGGTGGCGCGGATCTCGGCGAGGTCGCGGGCCGAGCCGTGCAGGGCGGTGCCGCGCACCCCGCGGCTCCGGGCCACCGCGGTGAGCAGCGAACCCCAGTTGGTGCAGGTGGTGGAGCCGCCGTTGTCGACCACGACGAAGGAGCCGTCGGGCACGTCGTCCAGGTAGTTGGCCGCGTTGCGGAACCTCCCGTCGGATCGGTCCACCGGCTGGTAGGTGACGGTGTACGCCAGGCCCGCGGTACGGGCGCCGGGCACGCGCGCGCTGATCCCGGCGAGCACTCCGGGGATGCCGAGGCTGTCCAGGGCGTCGGAGACGGAGGCGGTGTCGAGCGCGGCCAGCCGGTCCACCACGTCCGCGGGCACGACGGGCACCTTGCCCGCGTCCACAGCCGACTCGGCGTCCGTGTCCGGCAGTTCGGGCGACACCGACTCGGCGTCCGTGTCCGGCAGTTCGGGCGACACCGACTCGGCGTCCCCGCCCGGCAGTTCGGACGATGCCGACTCCGCCTTACCGCCCGGCAGTTCGGCGGTGATGGCCTCGGCGACCTCGCGGGTGCCCGCGTTGCCGCCCAGGTCGTAGGTGACCGTCGTACGGGCGCGGGCCACGGTGCGGACGGCGTCGCGCAGTTCCGCACCGGGTACGGGGAGGCCGAGGTGGTCCAGCATCTGGGCGACGGTGAGCAGCATCGCCATCGGGTTGGCCCGGTCCCGGCCCGCCATGGCGGGGGCGCTGCCGTGCACCGGCTCGAAGTAGCTGCCGTGGTCGCCGATGTTGCCGCTCGGCGCGAGTCCGAGTCCGCCCATGACGCCGGCGCCGAGGTCGGAGAGGATGTCGCCGAACATGTTCTCGGCGACGAGCACACCGAACCGCTCCGGCCTGCGGACCATCCACAGGGCGACGGCGTCGACGTTGAGGATCTCGGTCTCGATGTCCGGGTGGTCCCGGGAGATCAGTTCGAGACGCTCGCGCAGGTGGTTGCCGCTCTGCCGCAGCACCATCGGCTTGTCCACGACGGTGAGCCGCCGCTGCCCGTGGGCCTCGGCGTGGGCGAAGCCGAAGCGCAGCAGCCGGTCGATGCCGAACCGGGTCTGCAGCCGGAGCGTGACACTGCTCTCGTCGGGGCCGGAGGCCTCGGCGTTGGGGTGCTCGCGCACCGCGTTCCACAGCGCGTCGTCGAGCCCGTGGACGTCGAACCCGGCGTACAGGCCCTCGGTGTTCTCCCGGATGACGGTGAAGTCGAACCGGCCGTGGTCCAGGTCGGTGACCGGGCGGATGTTGGCGTACAGGCCGAGCCGCTGGCGCAGCTGGATGACCGGGGAGACGAACTTCCGGCCGGTGCCCCGCAGCGGCGGCGAGAGTTCGGCCTCCGCCTCGCGCAGCGGCTTGCTGGTGATGGCACCGAGCAGGCAGGTGTCGGTCTCCTCCAGGAGCTTCCAGGTCCGCTGGGGGACCGGGTCGCCCTCCTGGCGCCAGCACTCCCAGCCGATCTCCCCGAACCGGAAGTCCAGAGGGAGACCGAGCCGTTCGACGGTGTCGAGGGCGGCGGCGACGACCTCGGGGCCGATGCCGTCACCGGGCAGGACGGCGACGCTTTTCCTCGGAGCCGACTTCATCGGAGTCCCTTCTCCCACAGGTAGGCCTCGATCAACGCGGCTACCTCGGTGGGCTGTTCGGCGTGGGGGCGCATGCCGGCCCCGGGGGCGACGTGCACCCTGTGGTGCGGGGCGGCGGCGGTGTGCCGCCGGGTGACGAGCTGGGAGTGGCTGCCCACGATCTGGAGCAGCGGGCCCGGATGGTTGCGTACGGCGTCGGTGACGTCGATCCCGCACAGCAGCCGCATCCCTGCGGCCAGCCTGCGCCCCGCGGCGGTGTCGGCCTCGACGTCGACGGGAGCTGTGTCGGCGTCCGCGGTGGCGGCGGCGGTGACATCGGCGCCGGGTGCGCCGAGCGGCAGGACGCGCTGGTCGAGCAGGGCGAGTGCGGCGCCGGGACGGCCGGAGGCGGCCAGGTCCGCGATCCGGGTGAGCCGTTCCTCCAGGAGCGGGTCGGTGCGGGCGGGGCCCGAGACGAGCAGCGCGGCCGTGTCGGGCGCGCAGTCCGGGAGCAGGGCCTGGGCCACCGCGCCGCCCAGCGCGTTCCCGCAGAGCAGGTCGACGCGGCCGAAGTCCGGCAGCAGCGCGCGCCATCGGGCGACGAAGGCGGCCATCGAGTCCGCCTCCTCGTCCCACAGGGAGAGCGTGTCCACCACGGTCACCCGGAGCCCGGCGCCGGCCAGGGTCCGGATGACCGGGGCGAAGAACGCCCCCTCGTCCCAGCGCGGTGTGACGGGGGCGAGGACGAGGGCGTGGGGCGCGCCGACGGCGGTCTCCGGTCCGAAGACCGCCGTCGGCACGACCGGTCCGGCGTGGGTCACCGGACGCCGGCGAGGTTGCGCGCGGTCGCGATGGCCTCGCCGTGCTCGCCGAGCAGGTCCTTGCGGTGTTCCACCGGCAGGTCGTAGCGGCCCAGGACCAGGTCCGGCAGCGGCAGCGAGGGCGTGCCCTCGGGGATGTTGGCGAGCAGCAGGTCGGCCAGCTCCAGGACCGGGGCCAGGTCGAGCCGCGCGGCGGACTCCGGGTCGGTCCGGTCGAGGTGGGCCAGCCACTGCTCGGCGATGAGGTTGCCGGGGCCCTTGCCCATGCCCTGGATCGAGGAGTCCATCCAGGTCGCGCCGGCCGCGGCCGCGCTGATCGCGTTGGCCAGGGCGAGCCCCAGGTTGTTGTGGGCGTGCAGCCCCACCGGGCCGCCGGTGACCGACTTGGTCAGGGTGGTCAGGTCGGTCGTGTCGACGGGGGAGAGGCTGCCGTTGGAGTCGGCGAGGTAGACGAACTCGGCGCCCGCGTCGGTGGCGGCGGTCGCCACCTCGACCACGTCCCGGCCCGGCCACTGGCTGATCCGGGCGAAGTTGACGCCGACCGTGAAGCCGGTCTCCTTGGCCTGGCGGATGTAGTCGAGGCCGGTCTCGTAGCCCTTGGCGGGCAGGATGATCCGGACCAGGCGGGCACCGGCCGCGTACATGGCGGGCAGGTCGGCGCGGGTGATGTTCTTCGGGTGCAGGATCATCGCGACCCGCTCCGGGCCGATCTCCTGGGCCATCGCGGCGATGAACTCGTCGTCGCCGCGGCCGGTCAGCCCGAGGTTGGGTATCGGGGCGAGGGAGCCCTTGCGGTAGGCGATCTCGATCCAGTCGAAGCCGGCCTCGACGCTCAGCTTCGCGTGCTTCAGGGCGTACTCGAGCGGGAAGGCGAAGCCGTTGCGATAGCCGCCGTCGCGGAGGGTGACGTCGATGTTGACGATACTCATGGAGTCTCCAGAAGCTGCTGACGTGGGGTGGGGTCAGACGGTCCGCTGGGCGGCGGCCGCGTGGTGGGCGGCGAGCCGTCCGAAGATGAGCGAGCGCAGGACCGAGGTGGCCGGCGGGTAGGCGTGGTAGAAGAGGCCGGTGGCCTCGCCGGCGGCGTACAGGCCGGGGATGGCGGTGCCGGACGGGGTGACGACACGGGCGTCGAGGTCGGTGCGGACACCGCCGTAGGTGAAGCAGATCGCGGCGGTCACCGGGACGCCGACGAAGGGCGCGGTGTCCAGCGGGGTGGCCCAGTTGGACTTCGGCGGGGTGATGCCGACGGTGTGCTTGCCGTCCAGGCGGGTCGGGTCGAACTCCCCGGGGGCGACGGCCGCGTTGAACTCGGCGACGGACTTCTCCAGGCCCTCCGGGTCGATCCCGAGCTTCCCGGCGAGCTCCTCCAGGGTGTCCGCCTGCTCCGGTGGCACGTCACTGAGCAGGGAGTTCATGATGCCGGGGATGGCCAGGGTCTTGGCGTCGGCGATCCAGTACGCCTCCTGGTCCTGGTTCTTCCAGATCTCGTACCCGATGTGCTCGAAGGTGTTGTCCCAGGTGTCGCGCCCCTCGTCGAAGAAGCGCTCGAGACGGCCGTTGACGAAGATGCCGGCCGGGAAGCCGTAGAGCACCGAGTCCGCCTTCGTCGTACGGCGGTCGACCGGTTCGGCGTGGATGCCGTCGAACTGCCCGGCCGTGTCCGCGCCGAGGTCCAGCGCCATGCGCAGCGCGTCACCGCGGTTGTTGGCGATGCCCGGCGCGATCAGCGGGAGGTCGCAGGCGCGGTCGCCGAGGTAGCGGGTGAGCATCTCGGCGTTGCCCTCGAAGCCGCCGCAGGCGAGGACCACCGCACGGCCGGACAGCCGGCGGGTGCGGCCGTCGGAGCCGCGGACCACGACGCCGTCCACGGAGCCGTCCTCGGCGGTGGTCAGGCGCAGCGCCTCCGTCTCGTAGTGGATCTCGACGCGGGGGTCGCTCTCCAGGGCGGCGCCCAGGTGCTCGACGATCGAGGCGCCGCCGCCGCGGGGGCTGGCCGGCGGGGTCATGGACGGGGTGCCGGCCTCGAAGGTGTGGGGGAGCGGGAAGTCCGCGAAGGCGATCTCGACACCGTGCTTCTCGACGAAGGCCAGGGTCCCCGGGGCCTCCCGCTCGACGGTGCGGCAGTAGTCGACGTCGGCCAGGCCGCCGGAGACCCGGCCGACGTGCTCGGCCCAGTCCGTGTCCAACCGCCGCTCCTGGTCGATCCGCAGGAAGGCGCCGGTCCAGCGGGTGGCGCCGCCGCGGTCCTTCTCGGCCGCCCGTTCGAGCACCGCTATCCGGACGGGCCGCTCGCGGCCCTCGGTGGCCTCCGCGAAGGACAGCGCGGCGGACAGGCCTGCGGCGCCGAACCCGACGACGACGAGGTCGTACCCGGCGGGCGTGGACGAGGTGGGCATGCTGTCTCCTATGGGTGTGACGGTGCTGGTGAACTGAAGAGGGGGGCCGGTCAGCGGTTCGGGGTGATGACCCGGCTCGTCCGGTACAGGCGGTACTTGGCGCCGGTCGTGGTCTTCGCGAAGGCCTCGTAGCGGCGCATGAACTCGGGGTCGTCGAAGATGGCGTTGAACCGCTTCTCGTCGGTCCAGGCCGCGAAGTTGACCATGGCGTCGCCGTCGACGCTGGTCAGCAGGCGGGAGCCGCGGAAGCCGTCGGCCGTGGCGGCGACGTGGTGCACGGCCGAGGCGAGGGCGTCGACCGAGGCGGGTGCGTCGTCGGTGGTGGCCACGTTGATGAGCAGCACGCTCTCGTCGGGCACGGCCGCGGTGACCACACCGGGGCTCGCGTTGCGCCCCTCGAAGGCGACGGTGTCGTACGACGCGACGCCGAGCCGGGTCCAGGGGTCGCTCTCGACCATCTCGCGGACGGTGGCCTCGTCGAGGTCGGCCGTGACGATGACGGCGCCGCCGTCCGGGCGCGGCCCGCTCAGCAGGATCCGCCCCTGGTCGGCGTGTTCGCGCAGCCAGGCCTTGTGCCCGGCCATGTGCGCGGTGACGGTGTCACGGGGGACGAGGTAGGTGAGGGTGAGGATGTGGATCACTGGTAACTCCGTTTCTGCTGCCGCCTGTCCGGCGGTCCGGGACGTGCCCGTGCGGGCCGACAAGAGCCGAGAAGAGGGGGACCGGCGTTCAGCGCGCGGGCGTGATGCTCCCGGCGAGTCGGCGGAGAATCGTTTCGGCCTCGCCGACCGTGTCGTGGACCACGCTCCCGGCCGACCGCACCTCGTCGACGAGGTCGAGCACCTCGCCGGCGAACAGCGCCCGCTGCCCCGTGTCGTCGCGGCCGACCGCCGCCGTCCACTCGGGCTCGATCTCGGCCCGCCGCCCGGCCAGTTCCGCGTCCCGTCCGGTCCAGGCGCGGGTGAACGCGTTGCTCACCGACCGCGCCGTGTACATCTCGTCCCACGGAATGCCGCGCACGACGTCGAAGGAGCGGGTGTTGACGAGGTCGGTGGTGGCGCCGGACACCAGGGCGGCCTTGAAGCCCGCCGTGCCCATGGACTCCTCGGTGAGGGCGAACCGGGTGCCCATCATCACGCCGTCGGCGCCGAGGGCGAGCGCGGCCGCCAGGCCCCGTCCGTCCGCGAATCCGCCGGCCGCGACCACCGGCACCGCGCCCTGGGTGAGGTCCAGGACCGCGGGGACCAACGGCAGCGTCGCCTGGGTCTTGTGGTGGCCGCCGGCCTCGGCGCCCTGGGCCACCAGCACGGATGCCCCGGCCTGCAGCGCGACCGCCGCCTGCCCGGTGTCGTGCACCTGCACCACCACCTGCGCCCCGCTCTCCGCGGCGGAGCCCACGTACCGGCGCACCTGGTCGGCGTCGCCGAACGAGAGGGCGATCACCGGCGGCGCGTAGCCGAGCACCTTGTCCCACAGACCGGGGCGCTCGTCGAAGGTGAACATCACACAGCCGACGCCCCAGACACCGCCCTGCTCGGCCGTCGCGGCCACGTGCTCGTCGATGAAGGCGGCGTCGCCGTAGCTGACGCCCACCAGGCCCAGCCCGCCGGCGCGGGTGACGGCGGTGGCGAGCCGCGCGCCGGACACGCCGCCCATCGGGGCGCTGACGATCGGATGGTCGATTCCCAGCAGCTCGGTCAGCTTGGTCGAGATCACGCTTCTCCTCTGTTTCCCGGCGCGGCCGGTGAACGGATCAGAATTGAGCGAGACAAAGGGCTCGCGAAATAATTTCCACGTCCACTGGTTTCGTGTTTCAAAGACTAGGTACCGGTCTTCTCCGGTGTCCAAGACGGAAAGCGCGTGGTGGTCATAGGACCAGGCCTATGGGCGTGGTGCAATTCACTCCCAGGCGCCCGGAATAAAACGTTCCGGTCGGCGTCCGGTGAAATCCGGGTACGGTCCGGTAAAAGGATCGGCCCGGAGCCGTGGGGGCTCCGGGCCGATCAGGGGGGTGGGAAACGGTGGTCAGGTGAGGAACGGCCAGCCGCGCCGGGCGGCGACCGTGCGCAGATGGCGGGCCGAGCGGCTGTCGGTGAGCGCGGTGACGGCCAGCCGCTCGCGGGGTGCCGAGGTGGTGGGCAGTGGCCGCCAGACGAGCTGGGGGTCGCCCTGGACGGCGAGCCTCGGCCGCAGCGCCACCACCTCGCCGGCGGTCTGCAGCGCGTGCACGAACAGGGCCTGCTGGTCCTGGTCGATGGGGTGCAGCACGGCGTTCCAGCCGAGGGCCGCGAGCTGGGCCGGCACGGTGTCCGCGTAGCCGGGCGCGCATCCCTCGTCGTACCAGAGGAGCCGTTGGGCCGCGAGGTCTGCCCAGGTCAGGTGGGGGCGGCGGGTGAGTGGATGGCCGGCGTCCATGACCACGCCGAGCGGCTCGTCCCAGACCACGGCCCGGACCAGACCGGGCACGGCCACGGGCAGCCGTACGATGCCGAACGCGATCTCGCCGTGGTGCAGCAGCTCCGGCTGGTCCGCCGCGCTGACCGAGCGCATCCGCAGCACCGGCTCGGTACGGCCCCCGGTGCGGTCGGTGTGCTGCCCGGTGAGGCCGTGCTGTACCTCGGCGAGCACCTCGGCGGGCACCCCGCCGCACACGCCCACCGGCCAGACCAGCGGAGACGGCGCGGCGGCCGCGATGGCGGACCGCAGCTGGCCGGGAATGCTCTGGATTTCCCGCAGAAACGCCCGACCGCCCGTGGTCAATTCGACACCGCGTGAACTGCGGATGAAAAGCGGGGCGCCTATTCGTTGCTCCAGCCGTTTGATCTGCTGACTCAGGCTCGGCTGGGATATGCGCAATTCCTGGGCGGCACCGGACACGGTGCCGGCCCGGACCACCGTCAGGAAATACCGAAGGTGCCGCATGTCGAAGTCGTCGACATGTTCGGCGTGGGTGACGGCGCGCCGTACCCCCTCGTGGGACAGGTCACCGAGGACGTCCCCGGTGCCGATCCGGCCGAGTGGGAACGGCCCGACCCGTTCGTCCAGCACAGTCATTCGCTTTCCCCCTTCACGTGTCGAGCCTTCAAGCCTTCACATGTCGTGTCGTGACCGTGATCCGGCCGGTCCGGCACCGTGCCGAAGGGGTCCGGACGGACCGGGACCACCTCAGCATCGCAGAAACATCCCTTCGGGAAGGTATTTTTAACGGCTCCGCAACGCACTGCTCATCAGCCGTGCGCGTCCCCTTCCGCCTCCGGCTCGCCCGACAGCGCCCGCAGATCGCCGGCGAGCACGTCGAGGAGCAGCCGCCACACCGCCTCCCAGGCCGCGGCGTCGGTGCACCCCTTCGGCCCGAAGGACACGTGCAGCGCGCCGTGCATCGCGGTCAGCAGCAACTGGGCGACGAGCTCGGGCGGATGCGGGGGCATCCCGCCCTCCTGCTGTGCGCGCCGGACGAGTTCGACCAGGTCGCGCCGTACGTCCTCGGAGACGTCCGGCAGTTCGCGGGTCAGGCTCGGACAGTCGGTGGCCAGCCGCATGGCCGCCCGGAGCCGGACGTCCGCCTTGAGGCGATGGGCGAGGTCCAGGACCAGGGACTCCAGTGCCGTCCGGGCGGTGACGCCGGGGGCGTTCCGGGTCAGCAGCATCTCCTCCCACACCTCGTGGGACTGGGCCAGCAGGGCGCCGGCGAGGACCTCCTTGGATGCGAAGTGCCCGTAGAGGGCTCCCTTCGTCATCCCCGTCCGCGCGGCCACGGCGTTGAGTGTGGCCCTGCTGTAGCCCTGGACGGCGAATTCCTCGGCGGCGGCGTCCAGGACCTTCTCCCGGGTGCGCCGCGCCCTTTCCTGCTTGACCATGCGGGGGCCCTCCAGTCTCGGCGAAGGCATAAACATACCCTCGCGAAGGAATGTTTTGAGGAGGGTGAAACCGGCCGGTCATCGGCCGTTTCCCGAGGTGACGACGGACCGTCCGGCGCACGGGACCGCCCGGCGCGGTCCCGTGTCCCCGCCGAGCACGGCCCAGCCGGCCCGCCCGGCCTCCACCGCCAGCGCGGGTGAGCCGCCGACCACCACCGGGTGCCCGACCGACCGGAGCATGGCGAGGTCGCTCACATGGTCGCCGTACGCCCAGCAGTCCTCGGCACGGACCCCGCGCTCGCCGACGACGGCCGCCACCGCGCCGGCCTTGGCCTGCCCGATCATCGGCCGCTCCACCTCACCGGTGAGCAGCCCGCCGGCCGTCACGCCCTGCTCGGTGCACCACACCTGGGCGGCGCCGAAGTTCCGGGCCACCGCCTCCAGGAGCGGGCGCAGCGAGCCGGACACCAGCACCACCTCGTGGCCGCGGGCCCGGTGCCGCTCGACGGCTTCGACCGCGGCCGTCACGAACGCCCGCGGGCCCCGGCGGTGGGCGTCGTACCAACGGCACGCCACCGATGCCAGTGTTCTCGCGGGCACCCCGGCGAACCGGCGGTAGTACTCCCGGTTCAGCGTGTGCCGGTCCTCGCCGGCCGCCGCTCGGGCCCGCAGGTCGGGCATGC
Source organism: Streptomyces sp. NPDC048254 (assembly GCF_043201895.1). Classification (NCBI taxonomy): domain Bacteria; kingdom Bacillati; phylum Actinomycetota; class Actinomycetes; order Kitasatosporales; family Streptomycetaceae; genus Streptomyces; species Streptomyces sp. NPDC048254. Next base: position 3,644 of record NZ_JBICZJ010000008.1, on the reverse strand, counting down.
GGGCGGGGAGCGGCCAGGCGCCCGAAGCGGCCCAGAAGTCCCAGAAGTCGAGCATGGTCTTCGTGGCCAGCAGGGTCTCGTCCACGTCGAAGAAGGCGACGGGCGGTCGTTCCCGCGCACGGCTCACAGCGGACCGCCCTGCTCCGGCGCCAGCACCACGGCCGCGTACGCCCGGGCCGCCGCGTCGGGATCGAGGGTGGCGTGGCCCGCCGCGGCCGTCGCGTCCCGCCAGGCCCGCTGCACGGGGTGGTCCGGCGCCTGGGCCCGTAGCCCGGAGGCGCGGAAGAGGCCGTCCACCGCCTCCCGGCACAGCACGGCCGCGGCCGTCGCGTCCCTGCGGTTCTCGGCCACCGCGAGCGGGGTGATCTCCGCGTGGTCGGCCCGCCCGGCCGCGCCGCCGAGGAGCAGCCCCGCGGTGTGGATCCGCGTGGACGCCTCGGTCAGTACGGTGTGTGCCGCCGGGTGCGGGGACGCGGCGCGGGACCGTTCCCCGGTCCAGGCGCGCAGCGCGCCCCGGGCGATGCCGAGCAGGGGAGCGGCGAAGATCAGGGCCGCGACCATGGGGTAGGGCACGGTGTGGCAGCGGGCCGCGTCGGGCCGTGCGCGCAGCAGCGCGTCCAGCGTGAAGGACCGGTGCTCGGGGACCAGGACCCCGTCGGCCGCCACGGTGTTGCTGCCCGTGCCGCGCAGCCCCGAGGTGTGCCAGGTGTCCAGCACCGTCAGTTCCGCGCGCGGCACGGCGAAGATCCGGTGCTCCCGGTCGGCCGCGCCGGGCGTCCAGGAGGCGAGCAGCACCCAGTCGGCGTGGTCCACCCCGCTGGCGGGCCGCCACTCGCCGTCCAGCCGCCAGCCGCCGTCCACCGCCACCGCACTGCCCTGGGGCGGTACGACCGCGGCGGCGATCCGGGCGTCGGGGCCCCGCTCCCACAGCTCGCGCTGTCCCTCGGCGGGCAGATAGGCGGCGAGGCGGCCGTGCGCGGCATACAGGGCGGCGCACCACGCCGCGGACCCGCAGGCCGCCCCGACCTCCGCCACGCCGGTCAGCAGCGCCCCGAACCCGCCCTCCGCGCCGCCCCAGCGGCCCGGCACGAAGTGGCGCGGGAAGCCGGCGGCGCCGATGGCGGCCGCGACCTCGGGCGTCAGCCTGCGGGTCTCCTCCGTCCGGGGCGCCTCGCGGCGGGCGAGGGCCGTCAGACCGGCCGGTCCCGGGCCCGGCCGGACCGTGGTGCCGTTCGTCGTGTGCACGGTCAGCATGTCGCTCCGGCGAGCTGACGGTCGGCGCACGGCAGCGCGCACTCCACGCGGGCGGAGGCCAGCTCGCGGCCGGCCTGCTCCGCCCGGAGGAGGAGCGTGACCGCGCGCCCGGTGCCGGCCGTGCCGGCGAGGTGCTCCGCGGTCACCGACACCGGCAGGTCCAGCTCGCCGAACGAGGTGAACCGGGTGACCAGCGACCGCACGTACTGTGCCGCGTCCGTGGCGGTGACGAGGGCCACCTGCCGGAACGCGGCCATCAGCGCCATGCCCGGGATGTGGTCCGACGGGTGGTCGAACAGGACCGGGTGCTCCGCGTCCAGCCGCAGCCACCACCGGTGGCGCCGCGCCGGGTCGGCGGATATGAGGACGTCGCGGTCCTGACGCTGACCGACCCGGGCCGGCGGCAGGGGTACGGCCCTGACGGGCTCCGGTGCGGGATCCGCGCCGGAGCCCGCGGCGCCGCGCTTCCTGAGCAACGCGTAGCGGCGCGGCTCCAGCGCCTCCCAGCGCACCCGGGCCCGTCCCAGCCGCCGGTGCTCCGTGTACGCCTCCGCGTTCAGCTCCAGCTTGGTCCGGCGTGGCTGCCGCTCGGTGTGCTCGCAGTGCGTGTCGAGGCCGAGGGCGAGCGGTGCGGCCGCGCCAGGTGCGGGCAGCGGTCCGTCGAGTTCGACGGCGAGTTCGCCGAGGACGAAGTGGTGGCCGTACGGCACCTCGTGGAAGCGGTGCGAGAGGTGGATGGCCGCCTGCCGTGCCGTCTCGGCCAGCAGGACCGGGTCGGACGTCGGGCCGCCCAGGTCGTCCAGGAAGTGGTCGCGGTGCCATGCGGAGGCGATGGCGAACCGCTCGGCGTCCAGGCGTACCGCATCGGTGAGCAGGACTTCGGCGGTGGCGTACTTGTGTACCGTCTCGCGTGGCACCGGGCGGTCGAAACCGAGACTCCTCCAGGGTTCTTGGAGGCTGTGGGGTTCCGACGGCAGGGTGAGTGGTGGTACGAAATGCATGTTCTGCTTCCTCCCCAAGTTGCGGCAGCGGGGCTGGGACCCCGTTGCCGTCCCGCCCCCGCGGGAAGCGACGTGAAGAAAGATACCTTCCGGAAGGTTTCTTGTAGAGAACGTTTTTGGGCCAACCTGGCCGGACACAACCGTCCGCCGGGCCGTACACGTCATGTCCGCATCCGTGGAAGCCGGGCCAAACCGGTGGAAGCCGTCACACGCAGAGGAACAGAGCCTTGTTGGAGCCGCAGTCGGCGTATTCCTCGTTCGCCCACAAGAAGATCGTCACCAGAAGAGGGCCCGATCCCAAACAGGACCGGTCCGCACGCACCCGGCAGCTGGTGCTGACCGCGGCCTCCGAGCTGTTCGCACAGCACGGATTCCGCCATACCTCGGTCAAGGACGTGGCCGACCGGGTGGAGATGACCAAGGGAGCGGTGTACTTCCACTACCCGACCAAGGAGGCCCTCGCGATCGCCGTGGTGGAGGAGCACTACGCCCGGTGGCCGGCGCTGCTGGAGCAGGTCGTGACGGAGGGGCGCGGGCCGCTCGGCACCGCCGCCCGGCTGCTGGAGCGTGCGGCCCTGGCCTTCCGCGACGACGTGATCGTGCAGGCGGGGGCGCGACTGCAGATCGAGCGCCCGCACATCGACGCGGAACTGCCGACGCCGTACGTCGACTGGACGGAGCTGCTGGAGTCCCTGCTGGTCGCCGCCGTGGACGCGGGCGAGCTACGGGAGGGGGTCTCGCCGCCGGTGGCCGCACGGGTGCTGGTCTCGGCCTTCTTCGGTGCCCAGCACATCTCGGACGTGCTGCACGGCCGGACGGACGTGGTGGACCGGTGGGCCGAGTCGAGCGAGCTGTTGTTCCATGCGATCCGTGCGTGAGGGGCTGCGGCGGTCCGGGGGTGCGGGGCTGCGGTCGGCCGCGGCTGCGGGCCTGCGGTCGGCTGCGCGTGCGGGGCCGTTGCGAGCCGTGGGTGCGGGCCTGTGGCGAGGCCTTCGTGCGGGCCTGCGGCGAGGTGTGTGTGCGGGGTTGCTGGGGTCTGTGTGGGTGGGGCCGTGGCGAGGTGTGTGTGCGGGGTTGCTGGGGTCTGTGTGGGTGGGGCCGTGGCGAGGTGTGTGTGCGGGGTTGCTGGGGTCTGTGTGGGTGGGGCCGTGGCGAGGTGTGTGTGCGGGGTTGCTGGGGTCTGTGTGGGTGGGGCCGTGGCGAGGTGTGTGTGCGGGGTTGCTGGGGTCTGTGTGGGTGGGGCCGTGGCGAGGTGTGTGTGCGGGGTTGCTGGGGTCTGTGTGGGTGGGGCCGTGGCGAGGTGTGTGTGCGGGGTTGCTGGGGTCTGTGTGGGTGGGGCCGTGGCGAGGTGTGTGTGCGGGGTTGCTGGGGTCTGTGTGGGTGGGGCCG
>NZ_JBICZJ010000007.1:225745-507134 GCF_043201895.1 Streptomyces sp. NPDC048254 | reverse complement strand
AATCCCCACCGAAGTGGTTCATCGTTCGACTTGCATGTGTTAAGCACGCCGCCAGCGTTCGTCCTGAGCCAGGATCAAACTCTCCGTGAATGTTTACTCGGCCAGAAAATAATCCAGCCGGTGCACACCACGAGAGCGGAACCACCGGAGGAATAATCCGATGGTTCACAGCATCCTCGCTGTGTTTTTCTTCAAAGGAACCTCGCCCCAACCGGAAACCGGCCGGAGACGGGGTATCAACATATCTGGCGTTGACTTTTGGCACGCTGTTGAGTTCTCAAGGAACGGTCGCTTCCTTTGTACTCACCCTCTCGGGCTTTCCTCCGGGCTTCCCTTCGGTGTTCCAAACTCTATCAGTGTTTTTCCGGCCCTCTGACCACCCTCCCGCAGACATGCGGAAGATGATCCCGAGTTAGGATCTGACAAATTTGGGTGCTGCTAAGCGAGGACGCTTTAGCGCGCCGCTCGGCCTCAAGCAGGAGTACGACTGTACACGGAGCCTCGGAGCCCGTGCAAATCGATTAGGCTGGTGGTCTAGACCACTAGCTGGTAGCTTCCATGCGGAACCGCCACTTCATATGACATACGCTGCTGCTCAGTGCCGTCCGGAACAGGCATGACGGCCCGTAAGCAGCTCCATCTCCGGGAGGCTTCCCATGACCACCGTGACGTCCCCGCTGGCAGGACGTGCCATCGGACTGGCCGCTGTGCCGGATCCGGTCTTCTCCGGGGCCATGGTCGGCCCGGGCACAGCGATCGACCCCGCGCGTGAGCCTTCCGAAGTCGTGGCACCCGTGGACGGCGTCATCGTCTCCCTTCACCCGCATGCCTTCGTCGTCGTCGACGAGAGCGGCCACGGCGTGCTCACCCACCTCGGTATCGACACGGTGCAGCTCAACGGCGAGGGCTTCGAACTCCTCGTCAACAAGGGCGACACCGTGACCCGGGGCCAGGGCATCATCCGCTGGAACCCGGCCGAGGTCGAGGCCGCCGGCAAGTCCCCGGTGTGCCCTGTCGTGGCCCTGGAGGCCACGGCCGACTCCCTTTCCGACGTCCGTGACGACGGTGACGTGAAGGCCGGCGACAGCCTCTTCGTCTGGAACTGACGACCCCGCCGCCGTCCCGTCGTATGACGGAGAGGGGCGGCGACCACGACAACCATCGCGGCGGCGGGACCCGCCGCACTATCGGAGACGGGTGAGATGGAGACAACGCTGCGAGGCGTCGGCGTGAGCCACGGTGTGGCGATCGGCGAGGTTCGGCACATGGGAACGGCGGTGCTGGAGCCGCCTGCCAAGCAGATTCCGGCGGAAGAGGCGGAGCGGGAGCCGGGGCGTGCCCGGCAGGCCGTGGAAGCCGTGGCCGCCGACCTGATGGCGCGTGGCAACCTGGCGGGCGGTGAGGCCCAGGCGGTGCTCGAGGCGCAGGCCATGATGGCCCAGGACCCGGAGCTGATGGCCGACGTGGAGCGGCGGATCGCCGTCGGCAGCACCGCCGAGCGTGCCGTGTACGACGCGTTCGCCGCGTACCGCGAACTGCTGGCCGGCGCGGGCGAGTACCTGGCCGGCCGGGTGGCCGACCTGGACGATGTGCGGAATCGTATCGTCGCCCGGCTGCTGGGGGTTCCGATGCCGGGTGTCCCGGACAGCGACGAGCCCTACGTGCTGGTCGCGCGGGATCTGGCGCCGGCGGACACCGCGCTCCTGGACCCGACTCTGGTGCTCGGTTTCGTGACCGAGGAGGGCGGGCCGACGAGTCACAGCGCGATCCTGGCCCGGGCGCTCGGTGTGCCGGCCGTGGTGGCGCTGCCGGGCGCCGGTGAACTTGTCGAGGGCACGGTGATCGCCGTCGACGGCAGCACCGGCGACATCTTCGTGAACCCGAGTGCGGAGAAGAAGGCCGAGCTGGAGGCCGCGGCCGCCGAGCGCAAGGCCGCGCTGACCGCCTCGACCGGTCCGGGTGTGACCGCCGACGGGCACAAGGTGCCGCTGCTGGCCAACGTGGGCGGACCGGCGGATGTGCCGGCGGCCGTGGCGGCCGGCGCCGAGGGTGTGGGTCTGTTCCGTACCGAGTTCCTGTTCCTGGACGACAGCAAGAACGCGCCGTCCGAGGAGAAGCAGGTCGAGGCCTACCGTCAGGTACTGGAGGCGTTCCCGGAGGGCCGGGTCGTCGTGCGGGTGCTGGACGCGGGTGCGGACAAGCCCCTGGACTTCCTGACTCCCGCGGATGAGCCCAACCCCGCGCTGGGCGTGCGCGGTCTGCGGACGCTGCTGGACCACCCCGACGTGCTGCGCACGCAGCTGACCGCGCTGGCGAAGGCGGCCGAGGGACTGCCCGTCTACCTTGAGGTCATGGCGCCCATGGTGGCGGACCGTACCGATGCCAGGGCGTTCGCGGACGCCTGCCGTGCGGCGGGGCTGCGGGCCAAGTTCGGCGCGATGGTGGAGATTCCGTCGGCCGCGCTGCGGGCGCGTTCGATCCTCCAGGAGGTCGAGTTCCTGTCGCTGGGCACGAACGACCTGGCGCAGTACACGTTCGCCGCGGACCGTCAGGTCGGTGCGGTGTCCCGGCTGCAGGACCCGTGGCAGCCCGCGCTGCTCGACCTGGTCGCGCTCTCCGCGGAGGCGGCGAAGGCCGAGGGCAAGAGCTGTGGTGTCTGCGGCGAGGCCGCGTCCGATCCACTGTTGGCGTGTGTGCTGACCGGTCTGGGTGTCACCTCCCTCTCCATGGGTGCGGCGTCGATTCCCTATGTCCGGGCGACGCTGGCCAAGTACACGCTGGCCCAGTGCGAGCGGGCCGCTTCCGCCGCGCGTGCCGCCGACAGCGCGGACGAGGCCCGCACTGCGGCTCAGGCGGTGCTGTCGGGCGAATAGCCGGGCGCGGCCCTGATCGGCTGTCCTTCCGGGGGCGCTCCACCTGCGGGTGGGGCGCCCCCGGGGCGTTTCAGTGGTGGTGGCCCGGTGTCGTCTCCTGGTCGCCCAGGTCGGGCGGTGTGCAGTAGTCGACGTCTGATTCCGGGGAGATGAGGTCGCCGGATTCGATGTCGGTGCAGTAGGCGTCGAAGACCTCGGCCGCGGTGAGCGGTGCGAGGCGGTCGCCGCGCAGTCGCCAGCCGCAGACGCGGTCGGCGGTGCCGGGGGCGCTGGTGCGCATGACGAGTCCGCCGGGGCTGCGGGTGGCGAGGCCGAGGGCGAGGACGCTCGTGAATTCGAGGGCTTCTGCTTCGTCGAGGTGGGTGGTGCCCTCGGTGTCCTGGTCGGCGTGGAGGACGGTGACGAGCGTTTCGGGTGGTCCGGAGACGCTGCACACGAGGTGCCGGTCGCCTGGCGGGGCCGCGTCGAGGATGCGGCTGAGGAGGTGGGAGGCGCGGGCGAAGGCGGCGCGCCCGATGTCCTCGCCGCAGGTGGGGCAGGGGCCGAGGCGGGCCAGGAGGGTACTGGCGTACTCCCAGGTGGCCTGGCGTACCGCTTCGTCGACGAGGACGGGGACCAGGTCGGTGAGGGGTCGGCCGTCGTAGGGGACGGTGGCGCCGGTGGCCGCGAGTTCGGCGGTGAAGCGGGTGCGGCTCGCGGGGTTGTCCGGGGCGAGTCCGGTGGCCGTGCAGAACTCGGCGTATTCCTCGGGGTCGAAGAGGGCGAGTGTGGTGTGGGTGCCTTCCGCGGCGCGGGTCCTGAGGAGGGCTTCGATCTGTTCCAGGTAGGTGGGGTGGTCGTCGAAGGTGAAGGTGCGGTAGCGCCGCATGGCGCGGAAGTCGTGTTCGTCGGTCAGCAGGCCGATGGTGCCGGCGATTTCGCGGCGCAGGACGCGTCGCATGGCCCGGTGGTCGGTGTGCGCCATGGTTCCCCCTGTGATCAGTCGATCAATGCTCACTCACAGTAACCGGCACCACTGACAATGAGGGCTGCGGAAGCCGGTCACGGACCAGGCGGTGTTGAATTCCGCAGGTCAGGGCGATGGCAGCGCCGAATGCGGTCCAGCCTAGAGGGCCGGTGGCGATGGCGGCGGTGACGGCGAGTGGGCCGATGCTGCGCTGAGCGGACTGGGCGAGTCCGTGGACTCCGAGGTAGGCGCCCAGGGCGGTGTCGGGGGCCAGGGCGACGGAGAGTTCCCAGGAGATGGTGGCGTGGAGCATCTCGGCGGCGGTGAAGGCGGCGGCCGCGGCGGTGAGCAGGAGGGTTGCCGTGAGAGTGCCGCCGGTGGCGGAGAGGGACATCGTGATGCCGCCGAGAGCGAATGCGGCGGAGAGCGGGACGAGTAGCCGGCGGGCGGCTTCGCTGCTGGTGCCGAGGCGGGCCAGGGGGACTTGGAGCGCCACGACCATGACGTTGTTGAGGACGAGCAGCAGGGGTGCGAGGCCGTGGGGCACCTGGTCGCTGTGGGCGATCCACAGTGGCAGGCCGACCTTGAAGACGCCGTCGTCGAGGAAGAGGACAGTGTCGGTGGCGACGTAGGCGAGGTAGGCGCGGTCGCGCCAGGGGTTGGCCGGCTTCGCGGGTCGCGGTGTGGTCCCTGAGCCGGCCACGACCCGGGCCGGCGACGGGGGTTCGCCGCAGCGCAGGGTCAGGAGTGCGGCCGCGACGAACGAGAGGGCGTCGCCCGCCAGGAGCCAGCGGTAGGCCATGGTGCTGTCCAGCGCCAGGGCCGCCGCGGCGGCGAGGCCGCCCAGGGCCCAGCCGGCGTTGGCGACGGTGCGGTTGAGGGCCTGGTAGCGGACACGGTCGGGGCCCGCGATGCGGGTGGCGTACAGCTTCGTGAGGACGTTGGCGGCACGGTCCCCGAGGGCGCCGACGGCCGAGACCGCGAGCAGCAGGGCGTAGTCGTCCGTGGTGAGCAGGGCGAAGGAGGCAAGCGCGCGCAGGAGCTGGAGCGCGATCAGGACGCGGGTGAGGGGGAGCCGGTCGGCGATACGGCCGGCCAGCGGGGCTCCCGCGATGCCGATGGCACCCGACACGGCGGCGAGGGTGCCGACTTCGGCGAGGGAGAGGCCGGAGACCTAGGTGAAGTACAGGACCGAGACCGACGCCCACAGGCCGCTGCCGACGCGGTCGACGAGGGCGATGGCCAGCATTCTGCGTCCGTCGCGCCCGCCGGGTACACGTGGTGTCCGTGCGGTCGCACCGGGCTTCGTCGTCACTGCTCCCCCTTGCCGGAAATTATGTACTGATACATACTTGCCAACGTGGTAACACAATATGGGATCACTGGTACGACGGCCAAGGGGATTGCCGCATCCGTCGAGCGGGGCGTTGCCGAGGGCTCGTTGGCACCGGAGGCCGCGCTGCCTCCGGTACGGCGGCTCGCGGAGGATCTGGGGGTGAGTCCGGGCACGGTCGCGACGGCGTACAAGGAGCTGAGGCAGCGCGGGATCGTCGTCACGCACGGGCGGGGCGGCACCGTGGTGGCATCTGCTCCGGCGGTGGCGTCACGACGGCCGCCCAGGGTCCCCGAAGGGCTCCGGGACCTGGCCGGCGGGCATCCGGATCCCGCCCTGCTCCCCGGCCTGGTGCCGCCCTCGCGGCTCTCCCCCGGCGCCCGGTCGCACCGTTCGGCGCCCCGGCTCGCCCGGCTGGAGGAGACCGTACGCGACTGGCTGAGGCCGGACGGTGTGCCGGTGGAGCATGTGACGTTCGCGCACGGAGCGCTGGATCTGATCGGCCGGCTGCTCGCCGTGGAGCTGCGGCCCGGGGACGCCGTGGCCATGGAGGACCCCGGTTACCACCACCTGCTGGACCTCGTCCCGGCGTTGGGGCTGCGGATCGTACCGGTGGCCGTGGACGACGAGGGGATGCGTCCTGAGGCGCTGCGCACGGCGCTGCGCGCGGGCGTGCGCGCCGTGGTGTGCAGCCCCAGGGCGCAGAATCCGTACGGCGGCTGCTTCTCGGCGGCCCGTCGGGACACCCTGGCCGATGCGCTGCGGGAGGAATCCGACGTCCTGGTGATCGAGAACGATCACGCGTCCTCGGTGACCGACGCCCCGCTGCACTCGCTGGCCGCCGCGGGACTGGCGCGTTGGGTTCATGTGCGGACGGTGAGCAAGTTCCTGGGCACCGACCTGAGGTGGGCGGCCGCCGCCTGCGATCCAGTCTCGCTCGCCCGGCACGACGGGCTGCTGCTCCTGACCTCGGGATGGGTCAGTCACCTGTTGCAGGAGACGGTGCTCGGGCTGATGACGGACGCGGGCACGCGCGCGTTGGTGGCACGCGCGCGTGCGACGTACGCGCTGCGTCGCGAGGCGCTGGCCGGGGAGCTGGCCGGGCGCGGAATCGCCTCGCACGGGGTGAGCGGCATGAATCTGTGGGTGCCCGTGCGGGACGAGTCGGCCGTGGTGAACGGCCTGCGGTCGTACGGCTGGTGGGTGGCCTCGGGAGCACGGTTCCGGATGTCGGCCGGCCCGGGCGTGCGGATCTCGACCGCCGGTCTGGAGCCGGCCGACGCGGTGCGGCTGGCCTCGGACTTCGCCGCCGTGCTGGGCGAGTCCGAGGACACCTATGGCGGATGAGCGCCCCGGTCGGGACGGTCAGGCGCGTTTGCGGGCCAGGTCCTCGTAGAAGCTCAGCAGGTCGAGGTTGTCGATGGAGCCGGGGTTGACGGCCTTCTCCAGGGGCGCGCCCTGGAGGAGGCGCTTGACCGGGACCTCGATGCGCTTGCCGGTGAGGGTGTGCGGGACGCCGGGGACCTCGATGATCTCGTCGGGGACATGGCGCGGCGAGAGCTGTTCGCGGATGGCCTGCTTGACGCGGTTCAGCAGGGCCTCGTCGAGGACGGCGCCCGGGGCCAGGTGGACGAACAGGGGCATCCAGTAGCCGCCGTCGGGCTGTTCGATGCCGATGACGAGGGATTCCCTGATCTCGGGCAGGCGTTCGACGACCTCGTAGATGTCGGCCGAGCCCATCCGTACGCCCTGGCGGTTGAGCGTGGAGTCGGAGCGGCCGTGGATGATCACCGAGCCGCGGGAGGTCACGGTGATCCAGTCGCCGTGCCGCCAGACGCCGGGATACATGTCGAAGTAGCTGTCGTGGTAGCGGCTGCCGTCGGGGTCGTTCCAGAAGTGGATCGGCATCGAGGGCATGGGGTTGGTGACGACCAGTTCACCGACCTCGTCGATGACGGGGTTGCCGTTCGGGTCCCAGGCCTGGAGATCGGTCCCGAGGCCGGGTGCCTGGAGTTCGCCGGTGTAGACCGGGAGGGTGGGTACGGCGCCCGCGAAGCAGGAGCACACGTCGGTGCCGCCGCTGACGGAGGCGATCCACAGGTCGTCGCGGACCTCGTCGTGCAGCCAGCGGAAGCCGTCCGGGGGCAGTGGTGAGCCGGTGGTGGCGACGCACCGCACCTTGGACAGGTCGAAGTCGCGGGAGGGGTGCACGCCGGCCTTGCGGCAGGCCATCACATAGGCGGCGGAGGTGCCGTAGAGGGTGGCTTGGGTGCGTTCGGCGACCCGCCACTGGGCGCCGGTGTCGGGGTAGCCGGGGCTGCCGTCGTACAGGACGATCGTGGTGCCCGTGAGGAGGCCGGAGACGAGGAAGTTCCACATCATCCAGCCGGTCGAGGTGTACCAGAAGAAACGGTCCTCGGGGCCCAGGTCGCAGTGCAGGCCGAGCTGTTTGAGGTGTTCGACCAGGATGCCGCCCTGGGACTGGACGATGGCCTTGGGCAGGCCGGTGGTGCCGGAGGAGTACAGGACCCACAAGGGGTGGCCGAACGGGACCTGCTCGAACTCGGGCTCGGTGTCGGCGGAGGTCAGGGCCGACCACTCCAGGGCGCCTTCGGGGGCGGTGGTGCCGAGCAGCGGGATGTGGACGACGGCGCGCAGGGTGGGCAGTTCGCGGCGGAGTTCGGCGACGATCTCGCGGCGGTCGTGTTCCTTGCCGCCGTAGCGGTAGCCGTCGACGGTGAACAGGACGACGGGTTCGACCTGCTGGAAGCGGTCCAGGACGCTGCGGGCGCCGAAGTCGGGGGCGCAGGAGGTCCACACGGCGCCCACGGCGGCGGTGGCGAGGAGGGCGACGACGGCCTGCGGGATGTTCGGGAGGTAGCCGCTGACGCGGTCTCCCGGACGGACGCCGAGGGCGCGGAGACCGGCGGCCAGGGAGCCCACCTGGCGGCGCAGTTCGGACCAGGTGACCGGGAGCGGTTCGTGGGTCTCGTCGACATACAGGAGCGCGGGTTCGTCCGCGCGGGTGGCGGCGGCGCGCAGGGCGTGCTCGGCGTAGTTCAGCGTCGCGCCGGGGAACCATGCGGCGCCGGGCATCGCGCGGTCGCCGAGCACGCGCGCGTAGGGCGTCGAGAACCGGACGTCGAACCACTCCGTGACGGCCTTCCAGAACGTGTCCAGATGGTCGACGGACCAGCGGTGCAGTGCCGGGTACCCGCCCTCGGCGGGGGCTCCGTGGTGTTCCGCCGCCCAGGACTGGAACCTGGTGATGTGTGCCTGGGCGATCCGGTGCGGATCGGGTTGCCAGAGCGGCTGGGGGTTCGCGGTCGACATGGGGCGGCTCCCGGGCTTCTGCGCTGGTGTGCGTCGGACGCGCACGGGCTGGGGTGTGCGCGTACGCGGCTGACAGGGACGATGCCATGTGATCGACTTCTACACCAGGGTGCGCTCCACATAGTCCATGTCGTGAAGATGTGGTCCCGGCACGGGTGAACGGCAGTTGAACGGCACGCGGGTGTGGAGCGCCGAGTGGCAGGGTGAGCAGCATGGACGGTCGTGACCTGGTGCGTTCGGTGAGAGTGGTCGGTTCGAGGAAGGCGGCTCAGGGGTTGCGTACCGTACGGGCGGCGTGGCGCAGGAGGCGGATCGACGCCGCCGGGCTGCCCGCGCGGGGGGCCGAGCGTGCCCGGGTGCCGGGTGCGGTGCAGGAGGCGGTGCCCGGGCCGGGTGGCGGGGTGATCCGCTTCAGCCGGTCGGAGCTGCGGATCACGGTCGCGGTGAACGGGGCGGTCTTCTGGGGCTGGGACGGGGCCGGTCCCGAGCCGTCGTACGCGCTCGCGGGCCGCTGTCCGGAGCCGGATCCGCGGGCGGTCCTCGAACCGGACACGGACGGCGGCTGGCGGGTCGTGGCGGAGCGGGTGACGGTCAGCGTCTCGCGGCACGGCGCGGTCGAGGTGTGCACGCCCGGTGGCGTGATGCTGCGGCGGGATCTGCCACCCCGCTGGTGGGAACCCGTGGACGGGGGCCCGGCGCGCTGGGTGCAGCGGTCGGAGGTCGCCGCGGACGCCCGGTTCTTCGGTCTCGGCGGGCGGGCCTCGGGGCCGCGGCTGCGCGACGGCACGTACCGGCTGTGGAACACCGACCCCGGCCATGCCTTCGGGCCCGATGACGATCCGCTGTACATCACCATGCCGGTGCAGCTGGTGGTGGCGGACGCGGCCACGCATCTGGTGTTCCACGACACCTCGTGGGACGGCACGGTGACCCTCCGGGAGGGCGAGGAGGGCGCCGGCTCCGGCCATGACCGGACCGGGCGGTGCGAGCTGCGGATGGACGGCGGTCCGCTGCGTTGCTGGGTGATGGTGGGCACGCCCGCGCGCGTGCTGCACGCCTGGGCCTCGCTCACGGGCGCGCCCGCGCTGCCGCCGGCGTGGGCGCTGGGTCATCACCACGCGCGCTGGGGTTTCGGCAGCGAGCAGGAGGTCCGGCGGATCGTCGCCGGTTACCAGGAGCGCGGTCTGCCGTTGGACGCCGTCCATCTGGACATCGACCACTACGACGCCCATCAGGTGTTCACGGTCGACCACGAGCACTTCCCGAAGCTGCCGACGCTGGCCGATGAACTGCGGCGGGACGGGGTCCGGCTGGTGTCGATCGTGGACCCGGCGGTGAAGGCCGAGCCGGGCAACACGGTCTACGACAGCGGGACGGGGGTCGACGCCTTTGTGCGGGATCCGTCGGGGCGGTTGGTGGAGGGTGTGGTGTGGCCCGGCGAGGCGGTCTATCCCGACTTCACGCACGCGCGCGTGCGCAAGTGGTGGGGCGGGCTGTACGAGGAGCGGCTCGCGCTGGGCTTCGCCGGGTTCTGGCACGACATGAACGAGCCGACGTCCTTCACCGCGTTCGGCGAGTCCACACTGCCACGCGCGTCACGGCACGCCCTGGAGGGTCGCGGCGGTGACCACCGGGAGGCGCACAACGTCTACGCACTCTGCATGGCGCGGGCGGCCTACGAGGGGCTGCGCGAACTGGCGCCCAAGGAGCGGCCGTTCCTGTTCTCCCGCTCCGGCTGGGCCGGCCTGCAGCGTTACGGGGGTGCCTGGTCCGGTGACGTCGCGACCGGCTGGCCGGGGCTGCGCGCGTCCCTGTCGCTGGTGCTGGGGCTAGGGCTGTGCGGGGTGCCGTACTCCGGGCCGGACGTGGGCGGTTTCGACGGGAGCCCGTCGCCCGAGCTGTTTCTGCGCTGGTTCCAGCTGGGTGCCTATCTGCCGCTGTTCCGCACGCACGCGAGCATGCGGGCGGGGCGCAGGGAGCCGTGGGAGTTCGGGGTCGAGGTACTGGAGCACGCGCGCGTGGCACTCCTGGAACGGCGGCGCCTGTTGCCGTACTTCATGACGCTGGCGCATCTGGCCCGGCGGACCGGCGCACCCTATGTGCGGCCCCTGTGGTGGGGTGCGCCGGAGGACCGGGCGCTGCGCGACTGCGAGGACGCGTTCCTGTTGGGCGACGGTCTGCTGGTGGCTCCGGTGCTGGATCCGGGCGCCGACCGGCGGGCGGTGCAGCTGCCCCGGGGGCGCTGGTACGACACGCTGACGGAGCGGGCGTACGAGGGGCCGGGGCAGGTGCTCGTGGACGCTCCGCTGTCGCGGATTCCGGTGCTCGCGCGCGCGGGTGCCGTCCTTCCCGTGCGGGACGAGGACGGCGGTGTGGGGCTGGAGGTGTGGGCGCCCGCCCGGGGACGGACCGGGGGCGGGCTGTTCGTGCCGGACACGGGCGACGGCTGGGACGAGCCGGAGATCGAGCGTTACGTCGCCCGCTGGGAGGGCCGGCGGGTGGTGGTGAGACGGGAGGGGGACAACGGCGTGGGTGAACCGCCGCATCCGGTGCGCATCCGGGGGCTGGGGTGAGCCGGAGGGCTCAGTAGCGGCCCTCGAACCACGCGCGAACGGCCACGCTGTGCAGCGGGAAGGCGAGCTCCTCGGGCCTGCGCAGCAGGTGCCAGCCCGCCGTCTCGTCCGTCGTACGGGACTGCGGGAGTCCTTCGGCCGGGCGTTCCGGGAGGAGTCCGAACAGCAGCAGGTGCCCGTCGGGTGAGCTCATGGCGTCGGCGAGCCGTACGTCCCGCGCGGCCGCGTCGATGCCGGTCTCCTCCTTGAGTTCGCGCACGACGGCGTGCCGCCAGTCCTCGCGGTCGTCGACGTAGCCGCCGGGCAGCGCCGTGCCTCCGCGCGCGGGGGCGACGGTCCGGGTGATGACGACCAGGGCGGTGCCCTTCGTGTCGTACACGGGCTGGAGGGCGATCGCCACCGGCAGGGGGTTGCGGTAGGTGACGTGGCCGCAGGCCGGGCAGGTGCGCGGCCAGCCGGAGACTCCCGCTCCGTAGGGCGCTCCGCAGCTCGAACAGTGCGAGCCCGGAGCGGAGTTGGCAATTGGGTGCTGATTTTCGGACACGCGCGGACTTTATCTGATCACGAGGGCGACGTCTTACGGTCAGAGGAACGTCTCGTTCCGGAAGTGAACCGATGCTGACGACCAGGAACGGACAGCGGGATGCGAACCCGAGGGCGCGGCCTGCCCAATCGCGGCCACCCGTGGCACACTTCTGACGTTCCGTCAGATCTCGTGCCCTGGAGGAGCTTTGTCGCGTACACGCACGCCCGCGGTCGAGGGCTGGTTCACGGGCGAGGGGGACGGGTTCCGGCTCCTGGGCACCCGTTGCACGGCCTGCGCCTCGGTCTTCTTCCCGCGCGAGGACGCCCACTGCCGCAATCCCGAGTGCGCCGGCGGCGCCCTGGAGGAGGTCGCGCTCTCCCGGCGCGGGCGGATCTGGTCGTACACCGACAGCCGATACCGGCCGCCGTCACCCTATGTGAGCGATCCGGAACTTCCGTGGGAGCCGTACGCGTTGATCGCTGTGGAGCTGGAGTCCGAGCGGATCGTGGTGCTGGGGCAGGCGGTTCCCGGGATCACCGTCGCCGATCTGGCGGTGGGCATGGAGGTCGAGGTCGTCCCCGGAGTGCTGGGCGAGGACGCGGAGACGGCCTGGACGACCTGGCACTGGCGGCCGACGGGGGTGACGGCATGACGGCGGACGTGGCGGTCCTCGGCGTGGGCATGCACCCGTGGGGCAAGTGGGGGCGCAGTTTCGTCGAGTACGGGACGGCGGCGGCCCGCGCGGCCCTTGCGGACGCGGGACTGCGGTGGCGGGACATCGGCTCCGTCGTGGGCGCGGACACGGTGCGTGGCGGGTATCCCGGCTATGTCGCGGGCGCGACCTTCGCCAAGGCGCTGGGCTGGCAGGGAGCGCGCGTCGCGAGCGTGTACGCGGCATGCGCGTCCGGGGCGCAGGCGATCGCCGCGGCGCGGGCGCAGATCCTGGCGGGACTCGCGGACGTGGTGCTCGTGGTGGGCGCGGACGCGGCACCCAAGGGCTTCTTCCGGCCCGCCGGAGGCGACCGCCCCGAGGATCCCGACTGGCTGCGCTTCCGGCTGCTGGGCGCGACCAATCCCACGTACTTCGGGCTGTACGCGCGCCGGCGGATGGCGGTCTTCGGGGACACCCCGGAGGACTTCGCGCTGGTCAAGGTGAAGAACGCGGCCCTGGGCGCGCTCAATCCGTACGCCCGCTACCGCGAGCGGGTCACCGCCGAGCAGGTCGCCGCCTCCCAGGTGGTCGCCGATCCGCTGCGGCTGCTGGACATCTGCGCGACCTCCGACGGCGGTGCCGCCCTGGTGCTGTCCAGCCTGGAGTTCGCGCACCGGCACGGAGCGGCCCGGCCGGTGCGGATCCGCGCGGTGTCCACGGTCACACCGCGCTATCCGAGCACGGTGCTGGACCTGCCGGACATCGCCACGGACTCCGCGGCGACGGTCGAACCCCCGGCGGAGCCCTTCCGGGCATCGATCGCGCGGGCGGCCTACGAGGAGGCGGGCATCGGCCCCGAGGAGCTCTCCCTGGCGGAGGTGTACGACCTGTCCACCGCACTGGAGTTGCAGTGGTACGAGGATCTGGGGCTGTGCGCCGAGGGCGAGGCGGCCAAGTTGCTGCGCGAGGGAGCGACATCCCTGGGCGGGCGGATACCCGTCAACGCCAGCGGTGGGCTCGCGTCCTTCGGGGAGGCGGTGCCGGCCCAGGCGATCGCCCAGGTCTGCGAGCTGACCTGGCAGTTGAGGGACGCTGCGGGCGACCGCCAGGTGGCGCACGCGCGCGTAGGGATCACGGCCAATCAGGGGCTGTTCGGACACGGCTCGTCCGTGATAGCGGTGCGCTGACGGGACAGGTGTGACAGCAGAGGTTGCACACGGTGCGTGACCACCTCGAAATGGTGCGTGAACGTCTTATGAACTGCCCCTGGGCGTACGCCGTTGGCGTCATCATGCTCCCGTGCGCTCCTGGACGGATGCTCTCCGTTTCGCCTTCCAGCCGGTGGTCAATCTGACGACCGGCGGGATCGCCGCACTGGAGATCCTTGCCCGCCCCGAGACCGGTGACATCCTCGCCGAAGCCCGCCGCAACCCCGAACTCGACGGCAGGCTGGCCGTGTTGGCCCTGCGCGCGGCGGCTCGCAAGGAGGCGCTGCTGCCGCTGCACATCAACGTGTTCGCGGCCACGCTCGCCGACCTGGGCGGCATCGGCCCGCTGCCCAGGGCCATCCGCGAAGCCGGACGGATGCCCTGGGAGGTGACCCTGGACATCGTGCCGCCGTACACGCACGTGCCGCACCGGGCCCTGCTGGAGGCCGTGGCGACGCTGCGCGGCCAGGGCTTCCGGATCAGCGCCGACGGCATCGGCGACGGGGACGTGCCCCTGCGGCTGCTCACCGACCTCTCCCCCGACCTGATCAAGCTCGACGCCTCGCTGCTCGGCCGGCCGGCCGCGGTACGCGCGATGCGGACCCTGTGCGAGGAACTGGGCGCCCTGCTGGCCGTCGAAGGCGTGGAGACCGAGCTCCAGTACGCGGCCGCGCTGTCGGCCGGGGCCCAGCTGGCCCAGGGCGAGCTGTTCGCGCCCCCGGCCCGGATCCCGGTGGCGGACGTGTACGTTCCGCCGCGCTCGGCCGCCGCCGTGCCCCCGCCGCGCTCCGGGCCGTCCGTGCGCGAGTTCATCCGGCCCGCCGCGCTGCTGCCGGTCACCGCGTCCGCGTTGCAGGTACGGGCCCTGCTGACCGGCTCCCCGGACGTCTCCGGCGTCCTCCTGGTGGACCATGCGGGCGCCCCGGTCCGTTCGGTGCACCGCTCCCGCTTCCTGCTGTCGATGTCCGGCCGCTACGGACACGCCCTGTACGCCGACCGCCCGGCCTTCAAACTGGGCGACGCACCGCGCACGGTCGGCGTCGACGCGACCGCGTGGGAGGTCCTGGATGTGGTGGCCGTCGGCGGCCGGGACCGCACCTCGGACGATGTGGCGGTCGTCGACCGGCTCGGGCGCTGCGTGGGCGTCGTGCGCCTCGCCGACCTGGTACGCGCCCTCGCCGAGACCCGCGTCGAGGAGGCGGCCGGACTCAATCCGCTGACCCGGCTGCCCGGTTCGGACGCGATCACGGGCGAGACGGACCGGTGGATCGCGGAAGGCCGTGTCTTCGCCCTGAGCTGGCTGGACATCGACCACTTCAAGCAGGTCAACGACGGCGCCGGGTTCGCCGCGGGCGACGAGCTGATCCGTGCGGTGGGACAGGCGCTCCAGCAGGCCGTGGCCGGGCACGCGCGCGTGGGGCACATCGGCGGGGACGACTTCCTGGTGCTCGCCGACGAGGAGGGGCTGGACCGGCTGGTGACCGGCGTGCTCGACGCGCCCTGGTCCGCGGGCGGCCGTCCCGTCACGCTGTCCCTGGCCACCGTCGTGTGCGGCCCCGGCGGTGTGGCCGACCACCGGGTGGCGGCCGCGTGTCTCGCGCCGCTCAGGAAGGCGGCCAAGGCGCTGCGCGGGGCGAGTTGGGTGCTGGGGCGGGCGGGACTGCCCGGGTACGAGATCCGGCGCGGCTCGGGCGCGTATCCGGCCCAGGCCGGCTATGCGGCGGTGGAGCCGTGAAAGCCGTTCCCGGCGAGTTGCCTGTCATCGTTGCCGTCGGCGACCTTGACGCTCCCTGAGTGCCGGTGAAAACTTCCGGTGTCGGTCGACATCGCCGTACATTCTCGGCGTAATCAGGCACTGCGCCATGGGCTGCTCCTGTCCTGAGGCCCGCTCCACCATGGGCGATTCGGCTGCTACGGCACGCTCGTCACAGACGCCGGGCGGGGCGCGGGACCTTCCCTGCCTTCGGCTGACGTCGCCAAGGGAACCGTTCCTGCTCAATGCGCCGGGTCGATCCCCCGGCCAGCGCCCTAGGAGCCGCCATGAGCAACGGAGACATATTCGTCGGCGAAGTCATCGGCACGGCCATCCTGATCCTCTTCGGTGCCGGTGTCTGCGCCGCCGTCACCCTCAGACACTCCAAGGCGAGAGCGGCGGGGTGGGTGGTGATCGCGTTCGGCTGGGGATTCGGCGTCCTGGCCGGCGCCTACACCGCCGCTCCCCTCTCCGGCGGCCAGCTCAACCCCGCCGTCACCATCGGCATCGCCGTCGACACCGGCGAGTGGGGCAAGGTCTGGGTCTACCTGCTCGGGCAGTTCGTCGGCGCGATCCTCGGCGCCGTTCTGACGTATCTGGTCTACCTGGCCCAGTTCCAGGCCAACGTGGTCGACGAGGACACCGGGGAGGAGCCGACACCGACGCTCGGCATTTTCTCCACCATCCCGGAGATCCGCAACCCGGTCGCCAACCTCATCACCGAGATCATCGCGACGATCGCACTCGTCCTGCCGATCCTCGCGTTCGGGCTGACCAAGGGGCTCGGCGAGTCCGGCACCACCGTGCTGATCGTCTCGCTGCTCGTCGTCGGGATCGGGCTGTCCCTGGGCGGGCCCACGGGCTACGCCATCAACCCGACGCGCGACCTCGGCCCCCGGATCGTGCACACCTTCCTGCCGATCCCGAACAAGGGCACCTCCGACTGGGGCTACGCCTGGATCCCGGTGGTCGGCCCGCTGGTCGGCGGGGCACTCGCGGGCCTCATCTACAACGCGGCCTTCTGAAACGCGGCCTTCCGATCCCACGCAGCCTTCCGACCCAGCGACCAAGGGGTAGCCATGACGGACACCGCCGAGAGGTACGTCGCCGCAATCGACCAGGGCACCACGTCGAGCCGCTGCATCATCTTCGACCACGGCGGCGCGATCGTCGCCGTCGACCAGCGCGAGCACCGCCAGATCTTCCCCAAGCCCGGCTGGGTGGAGCACGACGCCACCGAGATCTGGTCCAAGGTGCAGGCCGTGGTCGCCGGGGCGCTCGCCAACGCGGGGCTGCGCGCCGACCAGCTGAGCGCGCTCGGCATCACCAACCAGCGCGAGACCACGGTCCTGTGGGACCGCGCCACCGGCAAGCCCGTGCACAACGCGATCGTCTGGCAGGACACCCGCACCGCGGCCCTGTGCAACGAACTCGGCGGCAGCGACGGCCAGGACCGGTTCCGTGACCAGACCGGGCTGCCCCTGGCCAGCTACTTCTCCGGGCCCAAGGCGGCCTGGCTGCTGGACAACGTGCCCGGGCTCCGGGACCGGGCCGAGCGCGGCGAGATCGCCTTCGGGACCATCGACTCCTGGCTGATCTGGAACCTCACCGGCGGCATCGACGGCGGCCGGCACGTCACCGACGTCACCAACGCCGGGCGGACCATGCTGATGAACCTGGAGACCCTCCAGTGGGACACCTCCATCCTGTCCGCGATGAACATCCCCGCCGCCGTCCTGCCCGAGATCAGGTCATCCGCCGAGGTGTACGGCACCGCCGTCGGCCAGCTCGCCGGGGTGCCGGTGGCGTCCGCGCTGGGCGACCAGCAGGCGGCGGTCTTCGGGCAGGCCTGCTACGACGTCGGCACCGCGAAGAACACCTACGGAACGGGCAGTTTCCTGCTGCTCAACACCGGCGACCGGCCGGTGCCGTCCAAGAACGGACTGCTGACGACGATGGGCTACAAGATCGGCGACGAGGCGCCGGTGTACTGCCTCGAGGGGTCGATCGCCATCACGGGCGCACTCGTCCAGTGGTTCCGGGACCAGCTCGGCATCATCCGCACCGCCGACGAGATCGAGACCCTGGCCGCGAGCGTCGACGACAACGGCGGCGCCTACATCGTGCCCGCCTTCTCCGGCCTGTTCGCGCCCTATTGGCGCTCGGACGCGCGCGGGGTCGTCACCGGGCTGACCCGGTACGTCACGAAGGCACACCTCGCCCGCGCGGTGCTTGAGGCCACCAGCTGGCAGACGCGGGAGGTCGTGGACGCCATGTACCAGGACTCCGGGGTGCAGATCACGACCCTGAAGGTGGACGGCGGCATGACCAAGAACAACCTGCTGATGCAGCACCAGGCCGACGTCCTCGGGGTGCCGGTCATCCGGCCCCGGGTCTCCGAGACGACCTGCCTGGGCGCCGCCTATGCGGCCGGCCTGGCGACCGGCGTGTGGAACGACCTCGACGAGCTCAAGTCGCACTGGCAGAAGGACGTGGAGTGGACGCCCGCCATGGAGGCGTCGGTGCGCGACAGGGAGTACGCGAACTGGCGCAAGGCCGTGGAAAAGAGCTTCGGCTGGCTGGAGGACGGCGAGTAGCCGCCTGCCCCGGGACCACGGCCCGTACCCCGGTCGGCGGGGGTACGGGCCGTGCCGGCGCCTCAGGTGGTGACGGTCTGCCGGTGGTCCGCCGCGTACGCCATCGCGTGCTGGACGACGCCGATGAGCACCTTCTTGACCGACTCGCGGTCCCGGGCGTCGCACAGCAGGACCGGTACGTCCGCATCGAGGTCGAGGGCCTTGCGGATGTCCTCGGCCGGGTAACGGTCCGCACCCTCGAAGCAGTTGACGCCGACCAGGAACGGTATGGAGCGCCGCTCGAAATAGTCGACGGCCGCGAAACAGTCCTCCAGGCGGCGCGTGTCGGCGAGCACGACAGCGCCCAGCGCGCCCTCGGACAGCTCGTCCCACATGAACCAGAACCGCTCCTGCCCCGGCGTGCCGAACAGGTACAGCACCAGGTCCTCGCGCAGGGTGATGCGGCCGAAGTCCATGGCGACGGTGGTGGTGTGCTTGCCCTCGACGCCGTTGGTGTCGTCGACCGGACGCCCGGCCTCGGTGAGCACCTCCTCGGTGCGCAGCGGCCTGATCTCGCTCACCGCGCCGACCAGGGTCGTCTTGCCCACGCCGAAGCCGCCGGCCACGAGGATCTTGAGCGTGACGGGCTCGACCGGGGGCTTGCCGCGCTCAGATCGCCCGAAGATCATCGATCTCTTCTCCTGCTTGATGGGTATCGGGTGACGGGCTTCCGTATCCGCCGCCACCTGGGGTTTCGATGACTAGTACGTCGTCTGCGCCGACGTCCGCGCTGTCGCTGCCGCCGAGCTCGGTGACCGTGCCGTCGGCACGCTCCACCCGGTTGGCGCCGAGCGCGCCGGGTGCGCCGCCCGCCATGCCGTACGGCGGCACACGGCGGTGCTGGGACAGGGTGGAGACGGTCATGGGTTCGAGGAAGCGGATGCGGCGCAGCGCGCCGTCCCCGCCGTGCCAGCGGCCCGTGCCGCCACTGCCCCGCCGTACGGCGAACTCGTCGAGGCGGACGGGCAGTCGCCACTCCAGGACTTCCGGGTCGGTGAGCCGGGAGTTGGTCATGTGGGTCTGTACGACGCTCGCGCCGGGGAACCCGTCGCCCGCTCCGGATCCGGAGGCGACGGTCTCGTAGTACTGGTGGCGCTCGTTGCCGAAGGTGACGTTGTTCATGGTGCCGGAGCCCTCGGCCTGGACGCCGAGCGCCGCGTAGAGGGCGCCGGTGATGGCCTGGGAGGTCTCGACGTTGCCTGCGACGACTGCGGCCGGCGGCTCGGGGGCGAGCATCGATCCGGATGGTACGACGATGTCCAGGGGGCGCAGGCAGCCGTCGTTGAGCGGGATGTCGTCGGCGACCAGGGTACGGAAGACGTACAGCACGGCCGCGTTGACGACGGCGAACGGGGCGTTGAAGTTGGTGTCCAGCTGCGCGGAGGTGCCCGTGAAGTCGATGGTCGCGCGCCGGTCGTCGCGGTCCACGCGCACGCGTACGCGGATGACGGCGCCGGAGTCGGTCTCGTAGGCGTACTCGCCGTCGTCCAGGGCGTCGATGACGCGGCGGACCGCTTCCTCCGCGTTGTCCTGGACGTGACGCATGTAGGCCTGGACGACGTCGAGGCCGAACTCCTCGATCATGCGGCCGACTTCGTCGACGCCCTTGCGGTTGGCGGCGATCTGGGCGCGCAGGTCGGCGAGGTTGGTGCGGATGTTGCGGGAGGGGTAGCGGGCCCCGGCGAGCAGCCCCCGGGTCTCGGCCTCGCGGAACCGGCCGTTCTCGGCGAGGAGCCAGTTGTCGAAGAGGACGCCCTCCTCGTCGATGGTGCGGCTGTCGGCGGGCATCGAGCCGGGGGCGATGCCGCCGATCTCGGCGTGGTGGCCGCGGGAGGCGACGTAGAAAAGGATCCGCTCACCCTGCGTGGCGAAGACCGGTGTGATCACGGTGACGTCGGGCAGATGCGTGCCGCCGTGGTACGGGTCGTTGACGGCGTAGGTGTCCCCGGGGCGCATCGAGGTGCCGCGGCGGCGGATGACCTCTTTCACGCTGGTCCCCATGGAGCCCAGGTGGACGGGGATGTGCGGGGCGTTGGCCACCAGGTTCCCGTCCGGGTCGAACAGGGCGCAGGAGAAGTCCAGGCGTTCCTTGATATTGACGGACTGGGCCGTCGACTCCAGCCGGGCGCCCATCTGTTCGGCGATCGACATGAAGAGGTTGTTGAAGACCTCCAGCAGAACCGGATCCGCTTCTGTGTCGAGATCGGAACTCTGCGTAACCGTCGCGCGTTCCATGACCAGATGCCCGTCGTCGGTCGCCGCGGCCCGCCAGCCGTCGTCGACGACGGTCGTGGCGCCGGCCTCGGTGATGATCGCCGGGCCGGTGACCGATCCGCCGGGGGGAAGGCCCTCGCGGCGGTGGAGGGGTACGTCGCGCCAGGCGCCGCCGGTGTGGAGGCGGACGGTTTCCGGGTCGGCGGGACGGCCTTCGTACGGGGCGAGGGCGGAGAGATCGGGGGGTTGGGTGATGCCGGTGGCTTCCACGGAGAGGGCTTCGACGACGACCGGACGGTCGAGCGTGAAGGAGTACGTGGCGCGATGACGTTCTTCGAAGGCGTGTTTCATCGCGTCGGGCTCGGCGAGCTCGACGGTGAGAGTGGTGTCGGTGCCGTCGTAGCGGAGCTGGGCGCGGCGGGTGACTTCGATGCGGTCCTCCGGGACGTCCTCGGCGAGGAGTTCGGAGCGGGCCGCGGCCTCCAGGTCGTCGGCGGTCTTGCGGACGCCGGGCATGGCGGCGGGCTCCAGGGGGGCCTCGACGGACTGTTCGCGCATGGCGGTGGTGTCGGCGAGGCCGATGCCGAGCGCGGACAGGAGGCCCGCCATGGGCGGCACCAGGACGGTGCGGATACCGAGCGAGTCGGCGACCATGCACGCGTGCTGGCCGCCGGCCCCGCCGAAGGTGGTGAGGGCGTAGCGGGTGACGTCGTGCCCCTTCTGGACGGAGATCCGCTTCACGGCGTTGGCGATGTTGGCCACGGCGACGCTGAGGTAGCCCTCGGCGACCTGTTCCGGGGAGCGGTCGTCGCCGGCCTGTTCGCGGATCTCCCGCGCGAGGCCGGTGAAGCGGTCACGGACGAGGTCGGCGTCGAGGGGCTGGTCGCCGTCGGGTCCGAACACGTGGGGGAAGTGGGCGGGCTGGATCCGGCCGAGCATGACGTTGGCGTCGGTCACCGTGAGCGGGCCGCCGCCCCGGTAGCAGGCCGGGCCGGGGTCGGCGCCGGCCGAGTCGGGGCCGACGCGGTAGCGGGAGCCGTCGAAGTGCAGCACCGAGCCGCCGCCCGCGGCGACGGTGTGGATGTCCAGCATCGGGGCGCGCAGCCGGACGCCCGCGATCTGGGTGGTGAAGACCCGTTCGTACTCGCCGGCGAAGTGGGAGACGTCGGTGGAGGTGCCGCCCATGTCGAAGCCGATGACCCGGTCGAAGCCGGCGAGCTGCGACATCCGGGCCATGCCGACGATCCCTCCGGCCGGTCCGGAGAGGATGGCGTCCTTGCCGCGGAACTGCCCGGCCTCGGCGAGCCCGCCGTTGGACTGCATGAACATCAGCCGCACGCCTTCGAGTTCGTCGGCGACATGGCGGACGTAGCGGCGCAGTACGGGCGACAGGTAGGCGTCGACGACGGCGGTGTCGCCGCGCGGGACGAGCTTCATCAGCGGGCTGACCTCGCTGGACAGCGAGATCTGCGGGAAGCCGGTGCGGGCGGCCAGCGCGCCGATCGCCTGCTCGTGGGCGGGGTGGAGATGGCTGTGCATACAGACGACGGCGACGGCCCGGATCCCGTCGTCGTACGCCTCCCGGAGCGGGCCCGCCAGGGCGGCCAGGTCGGGGGCGCGCAGGACGGTGCCGTCGGCGGCGATGCGCTCGTCGGCCTCGACGACCCGTTCGTACAGCAGTTCGGGCAGGTCGATGCGGCGGGCGAAGATCTGGGGGCGGTTCTGGTAAGCGATGCGCAGGGCGTCGCGGAAGCCGCGGGTGATGACGAGCAGGGTGCGCTCGCCCTTGCGTTCCAGCAGCGCGTTGGTGGCGACCGTGGTGCCCATGCGGACGGCGTCTACCTGGTCGCCGGAGCCGTCGAGCAGCTCACGCACGCCTGCCACCGCGGCGTCGGCGTACCGCGCGGGGTTGTCGGAGAGCAGTTTGTGGGTGAGCAGCCGGCCGTCCGGGCGCCGCGCGACGACGTCGGTGAACGTACCGCCGCGGTCGACCCAGAACTGCCAGCCTGTCACGTCACTTCTCCGCATCCGCGCCGGTCACAGCGCCCGGAGGCCGTTGATCACGTCGCGCAGAATACTCTCGTCCACCAGCTCGGCCGGGGGGACCGGGCGGTTGACATGGACGAGTTCACCGTCGACGAGGTCGCCGACGAGGACCCGGACCACTCCGACGGGCAGATCGAGTCCGGAAGCCAGCTCGGCGACCGACTGCGGGGTGTCACGGCACAGCTCGACGATGTCCACGTGCTCCGGGGAGAGCGTCCGGTCGTCCTCCGGGTCGTCCGCGTGGGCCTCCGTGACGACCACCGCGATCAGATCGAGGCGGTGCTGGGCCGCACTGGTGGTGCGGCCCCGCGTCATGGCATACGGACGGACGACCGGTCCGGCCTCGTCGTCGAACCAGTGACTTCTTCCCTGACCGTCTCCGCTCATGTCATCCCACTACCCGCCCGAGGGCAGATCGGTGCGCGGAGCGGACCCCAGATGTACGCCGACCCGCTTGACCAGGAGTGTCATCTCGTACGCGACCTGGCCGACGTCGGAGTCGGCGTCGGAGAGGACGGCCAGGCAGCTGCCGTCGCCGGCGGCGGTGACGAACAGGAAGGCGTCGTCGAGCTCGACGACGGTCTGCCGGACGCTGCCCGCCTCGAAGTGCCGGCCCACGCCCTTGGCGAGGCTGTGGAAGCCGGAGGCCACGG
The DNA here is from genome assembly GCF_043201895.1 of Streptomyces sp. NPDC048254. Taxonomy (NCBI): domain Bacteria; kingdom Bacillati; phylum Actinomycetota; class Actinomycetes; order Kitasatosporales; family Streptomycetaceae; genus Streptomyces; species Streptomyces sp. NPDC048254. The sequence goes on along the minus strand of NZ_JBICZJ010000007.1, from coordinate 484,388 downwards.
CCGCCAGGTGCTCGCCGTCCTCTCTGGTGAGGTCCTTGGAGACACCGGTGGCCAGGCCGTCGCCGGAGAGCACCACGGCCTTGCGGATACTGGCGACCCGGTCCACCAGGTCGTCCAGGAGCCAGTTCAGCTCACCCTTGTCCGTCGCCGTGTGGCCGGTCGCCTTCGGATCGGTCATCGACCGTCCCCCTTAGTCGTTCCTTGTGCTGTGCCGTCCCGGGACCCGTCGCCCGCGGTGTTCTCCGCCCGGCCGCGCTGCCAGCCGCGCTGGAGCGAGGCCATGCGGTTGCGGACCTCGTCGGCGTCGCGCTCGGCGGGATCCGGCTCGTGCCCGGCGGGTCGGGCGGGGTCCTGTCGCAGCTGTGGGGCCAGGTTGGCCTGCCGTACCCGCCGGGGCAGCGGCCGGGTGCCGGGTGCGGCCTCCGGGGGTGTGCTGCCGAGGGGCGGTACGGAGTCGTCGGTGCCGCTGCCGGAGGTGATCGCGGAGCGGCGGGTGCGCCGGGGCAGGGCAGGGGGACCGGAGGGTTCGTCCGGGCCGCCGGCCTGGGGCGCCGTGCCCTCCTCGACGCGGTCGGCCGGGCCGCCGGTGCGCTGCGGGGACGGCTCGGTGCGGCGGCGGGAGGGCAGCGGGGCGAGTCCGCCCGGTTCGGGCCGGCCCGCGTCCGCCGGGTCCCGGTCGTCCGGTCCGGCGCGGCGGGAGCGCTGCTCGGTGACGGGCTTGCCGTGCGAGCTGACCAGCTTGGGCGTACTCCGTCGGGGCAGCGGCACGGGGCCGCTGGGACGCTCGTCGCGGAGGCCGTCCGCGGTGTCGGGGGCGGGCTGATGCAGCTCGCTCACGACGGGCGCGGTGTCGTCGTCGGCGCGGGCGAGGGAGCGGCGGGGGCGGAACAGGCCACCGCGCTCGCTGTCCTCTTCGGTGAGGGCGCCCGGGAAGTCGTCCAGCGCGTCCAGGTCGACGGGGGCCTCCAGCTCGACCGGTCCGCCCAGGAGCGCGGTCGGCAGCCCGGGCCGCTGCCCCGACACCTTGGTCAGGGTGGTGGCGAGGCTCCCCTCGGGTTCGGTCTCCGAGGCGGGCCGCTCGCGGTCGAGGCGGAAGCCGATCCCGTTGGTGTCGGGGATGTCGTCGGTCAGCAGTACGTCGGGGATGAAGACGACGGCGGTGGTGCCTCCGTAGGGGGACGGCTGGAGGGAGACGCGGACGTTCTGACGCTGGGCGAGGCGGCTGACCACGAACAGGCCGAGCCGGTCGGTGTCGGAGAGCTCGAACTCGGGGGTCTCGGCGAGCCGCAGGTTGGCGTCGAGAAGTGCCTCGGCCGCCATGCCGAGACCCCGGTCGTGGATCTCCAGGGTGAAGCCGTTGGCGACCCGCTCGCCGAGGACCTGGACGGCGGTGTGCGGCGGCGAGAACACCGTGGAGTTCTCCAGGAGTTCGGCCACGAGGTGGGTGAGGTCGGCGACGGCGGGGCCGGTGACGGCGACGCGGGGCAGCCGGCGGACCTCGATGCGCTCGTAGTCCTCGACCTCGGCCACGGCGGCACGTACCACGTCCATCAGCTGGATGGGGCGGCGCCACTGCCGCGAGGGGGCGGCGCCGGAGAGGATCACCAGGCCCTCGGCGTGCCGGCGCATGCGGGTGGTGAGGTGGTCGAGGCGGAAGAGGTCGGCGAGTTCGTCGGTGTCCTCGGTCCTGCGCTCCATGGTGTCGAGCAGGGTGAGTTGCTTGTGCAGCAGGACCTGGCTGCGGCGGGCCAGGTTGACGAAGACCTCGGAGACACCCGAGCGCAGTTCGGCCTGCTTGACGGCGGCCTCCACGGCGGCGCGCTGCAGGGTGTTGAGGGCCTGGCCGACCTCGCCGATCTCGTTCCTGTCGAACTCCAGGCGCGGGACCTCGGTCTCCACGTCGACCTGTTCGCCCGCGGACAGCCGGCGCATCACGCTCGGCAGCCGGACCCCGGAGGCATCGTGCGCCTCCTGGCGCAGCAGCCGCAGGTCGCGGATGAGGCTTCGGCCGACCCGGACCGACACGACCAGCGAGAACATCACGGCGACCATGCCGAGGACACCGACGACGGCCGCCTGGACGATCACGGAGACGACGACGGGCCGGATGCGGTCCTGGTAGCGGTCACCGACCTGGTCGTCCAGGGTGCGCAGTTCGTCGAGCACGTTGGCGGCGGCGGTGTCCCAGCTCTTGGCGCTGACGTCGTTCGGCACACCGGATCCGGCGTCGATCACGGACTGCTCCGCGGTCCGCAGCGGGGCGGTCGTGGCGTTCTTCCAGAAGCGGTCGAAGCGGTCGCGTTCCGACGACGGCAGCAGCGGCAGGCTGATGTCGTACAGGAGGGTGCGCTGGGCGACGAGGTCGGAGATCTGACGGGTTTCGTCGCGGGAGATCTTCCCGACCACGAGGTCGGAACCGAGCAGGGCGTCCTCGCGGGAGAGGAGTTCGCGGGCGCGGGTGATGTTGATGAGGGCGCGGGCCTGCTTGTCCATCTCGACGTCGTCGATCCCGCCGAGGGAGGCGAGCAGTGTGTAGCAGGGGTCGACGACGCGGTTGTAGAGGTCGAGGGCCTGGGCGCGGCTGACGGTGCCCTGTTCGACACTGCGGCGCAGGGCGTCGATGCCCTCGAACGCGTCGAGCACGGCGGTGAGGCGTTCGGCGTCGTCGGCGCTCATGCCGTCGCGGGCGTCCTGCCTCCCGGCGTTCTTCCGCAGTTCCGCGACAGCGCCGTCGGTGGCGGCGCGGGTGCGGTGCAGGGCGGCGAGTCCGTCGGCGGCGCGCGGGTCGGCGAGATAGACGAGGGTCTGCCGGCGTTCCTGCTGGAGGACCCGGGCGGCGTCCTCCGTGGGGTAGCCGATGTCCTCGACGGTGTGCGACACCTGGAACAGCTGGGTGACCTCGCGCCCCGTGAGCACGGCCGCGAAGCCCCAGACGGCCGTCAGGGACACCAGCGGCACGAGAAGCAGCGCCACGATCTTCCGGCGGATCGACTTCCCGCGAAAGCGCATGGCCTCCCCCAGCTCGACCCCCGCCGGCCGGGGGTACACATGTACGTCAACAAACGGCGCGAGCCTACTACCGCCACATGGATAACTCGAAGACGCGTCCGGACGATGAACTTCCGCCTCGGGGCCGGGTCATGGGGAACGGACAGGGAGAGATGTCCGGGCATTGCGGGAGATTGCCACCGCGATCGCGCCGACTTCGCGTGTGTGAGGGCGGGAACGACACGAAGGATCAGTTGGCCGGAAATTTTCACTGGTTGGGAATCATCGGGCGAGTTCGTTCGTCCTTGTTGATGGGCGAGGGGTGCTAAATCGGCCACAGGAGCCGTATCTCGCATCCGGGCGGCGTAAAACAGCGCAAGCCGGGCAGCCACTGGGGAGCCGGGGTCGTCGGACACCGGTGCGAGGGGGTCTGTCGGCGGTGGGGAGTGACACCTTGATGGGGACGGCTCAGCGGCACTTGGCGCCGGAGGACGGCACGGCTGCACGCTCGACGGTGCGTCCGGGGCCAGAGGCGCCGGACGGCGGCCGTGCGCCGCGCGGCGGCGACGAGGAGCTCTCCGGTGCGCGGGCTGCGCGCACGCAACAGCAGGCGCAGTACCGGCCGTTGTGGGTGGAGCAGCCCGCCAAGCGGTACCGGATGCCGGATCCGGTGCGTACGTCGGCGGTGCGGGCGCTCATCATCATCGCCGTCACACTGATCCAGGCCATGGTGGCGTTCTTCTGCACGATGGCGGAGTCCTGGCTCGCGTTCCCGATGGTGATCAGCAGCGTGGCGAGCACGGTGGTGGCCACCTGGGGCGCGGTCGACGTCCTGGTGACCCGTCAGGTGTGGAACCAGCGCAACGGCGTGGTCTCGGAGCCGAGCAGCACGGCACGCTCGCTGCGCCGCGAGCGGCGCGCGGCCCGGCGGCAGCAGCGGGCCGCCGAGCGCGAACAGGAGCGGATACGGCGGCGGGGCGGCAGCACCGGGCGACTGTCCCACCCCTGAGGCCGGCACCGCCCTTGCAGAACGTGCAGAACGTGCAGGACGGGGGGACGGGCCTACAGGCTCTGAAGCACTTCAGGCCGACGGCTTCTTGAACATGCGGGTCGCCGTGATCTCGCTGTGCCCGGCCTCCCCCGCCTGCGGCTGCTGCGGCAGACCGGGCCGAAGGTGCTCCTCCACGCTGATGTACTTCAGCCCGGCCCTGAGGTCGGCGTCGTTGCGCAATCGGATGACCAGCGGAAACTCGGCCAGCGCGGTGGTGTCGAACAGCCCGGTCGTGTACAGCAGTTGCACGCCCAACGCGTCCGACACGGCCCGCTGGAGCTCCAGCAGATAGGTCGCGTTGGCCCGTCCGATGGGGTTGTCGAGGAACAGCGTCCCCGCGTGCCGGTGCTTGTCACGCCCGCGGTCGTTGGACCTGAGCGCGGCCATGGTGCAGTACAGGGCGATGGCCGCGGTGAGCAGCTGCCCACCGGAGAACACGTCCCCCATCTGTCCCACCGGCACCCGCTCCGCGCGCAGCACGGCGTCCGGCTTGAGGATCTCGACGGCGACCCCCTTCGGCTGCAGGGCCGCCCCCACTCCCCTCAGCAGCAGGGACATTCCGTCCCGTCGCAGATCGGAGTTCTTCTTCACGGCGGCCCGGGTCGCCTCGTCGACGACCTCGCCGAGCCGCTCGGTGAGCGTGGCCTGGTCGGGCTCCTCGAAGCGGATGCGGAGGAACTCCTGCCCGGACCACTCGCCGAGCCCCTCGGGCAGCCGGGACAGCCGCTGGGCGGACCGCAGGGTCGCGAGGGCCGACTCGACGAGCCCGCGCAGCCGGTCCACGATCGAGTCGCGGTTGCGCTCCAGCTGGGCCAACTCGTCGGTCAGCACACGCAGTCGGGGCGCGAAGGCGTCCGCCCACTTCTGGGCGTGCTCGGGCAGCGCGGAGGCGGGCAGTTCACGGATCTGCTGCCGCGCGGGCGTCCGGACCGCTTCGTACCGTGTGGAGTTGGCGTGTCGTACAAGCACATCGCTCGCCTCGCGTACGGCGGACTCGGCGGCGGAGAGGTCACCGGCGCAGCCGCGCAGCGACCGGCGGGCCTCGGCGGCGGACTGCCGGGCCTCCTCCAGGGTGCCGGGGTAGGGCTCGGGCTCCTCCTGCTCCTCCTCGGTGGTGTGTTCGCGCAGCAGGTCGCGGAGCATCGCGGCGATCTCGTCGAAGCCGCCGGCCGCGTCCTCGGCCGCGCGATGGGCGTCCAGCAGCTCGGTGTGTGCCTCGCGGGCCTGGGTCAGGGCCTCGGTGCGGGCGGCGAGTTCGGCGGTCGCGGTGCGCAGCAGGGCCTGCGCGTGTTCGGCGTCGCGCGGCTGGAGCTCGTCGGGCAGCTCGGTGTGTGCCTCGCCGTCCTCGGGGGCGTGCCGCTCGGCCTCGCCGCGCAGCCGGCCGAGCTGCTCGCTCGCGGTGGACATCCGGGTCTCCAGGAGCTGCACCAGCTCCTCCGCGCGGGCGGCGGCGGCCTGCCGGGAGGGCCCGTCGGAGCCGCCGGGTGACTGGAGCAGCTGCTCCGCGCGGGTGCGGACCTTGTTGGTCAGCCGTTCCAGCTCCGCGAGCGCGGCGCTCTCGTCGCTCTCCGAACGGGCCTGCTCGGCACGGAGGTCGGCACCGACGCCGACCTTCTCGTACACCTGTGAGGCGGCCCGGTAGGCCTCGCGCAGGGCGGGCAGCGAGGACTTGGGGGCGTTCTCGTCGGCTTCCGGTAGGTCGTCGGGGGCGCCGGCGATCTCGGCGCGCTCGGCGCGCAGCGCGCGGGCGGTGCGGCGGGCGTCGTCGGCGGCGCGCTGGGCGCCGCGCCGGTCCTCGTCGGCGACACGGGCGCGCTCCAGGCAGGACTGGGCGCGGGCCTCCGACTCTGTGGCCTCGTCGGCGAGTTCGCGCAGCTTGACCTGCCAGCCGGCCCGCTCGCGCAGCCGGAACGCGAGGCCGGCGAGGGCGTCGGCGGCACGCCGGGCCCTCTGTGCGGCCTCCTGCCGTTCGTCGCGCACCTGGGCGGTCTCGGCGGCCGTCTCCTCGGTCTCGGCCCGCACCGTCCGTGCCTCGGCCAGTTCGGCCTCGGACTCCTCGGCGAACGCCCGAGCCTCCCGGGCGATCTGCGCCAGCTCCACGAGCCGCCCGGCCGGGCAGCCCGTGCGCCAGGAGGCGAGCCGCGCGGCCAGCTCGCGGTCCTTGCCGAGCCGGGCGGCGAGGGTACGGATCTCCTCGTCCCGCTCGGTGGCCCGGGCGCGCAGCGCCTGTCGCTCCTCGTCGGCGGCGTGCTCGTCGTGCATGGCCGGGTTCGGCGGTACGAGGAACACGTCGCCCGGGGTGGCGTCGGCGGCCGGGGTCGGGGCGAGCAGGGCGGCGGCCGTGCCGACGGCGACGGCGGAGCGCGGCAGCAGGGCGGCCTCGCCGAGCGCCTCACGCGCCCGCGCGTGGGTGTCGGGGTCGGTGATGATGACGCCGTCGACGAGTTCGGGGCGGGCGGCGAGCACGCGCGCGTGGTCCGTCGGGTCGACGGCCTGGGCGAGATAGCGCCAGCCGGGCAGCGCCGGGATGCCGTGCTCGCCGAGGTACTCGACGGTGGCCAGCACATCGGGGCCGGGCGGCAGCAGTCCGCCGTCGCCCAGGGCGCCGAGGATCCGGGAGTCGTCGGCGGCCGCGGTACGCAGTTCGAACAGGTGCCGTTCGGCGGAGCCGACGGCGTCGTCGAGCAGTTCGCGCAACTCGTCGGCGAACCGGTCTAGTTCCTCGGCGCTGAGGCCGTCCTCCGCGCTCTCGCCCCGGGGCCGGGGGATGGTCGTACGCGAACCGGTGAGACCCAGCAGCTCGGTGAGCCGTTCCTCCGCCGCCAGGGCCTCCGCCAGGCGCTTCTCCGCGTCGTAGGTCCGCTCGGCGGCGGTCGCCGCGTCTGCCGCGCGGGCGGCCGTGAGTTCGGCGCGGGATTCGGCGGAGGCCGCCTCGCGCGCGTGCTCGGACGCCTTACGGGAGGCCTCGCGCGCGGTGTCCCAGGCGGCCACGGCGGTCTTCTCGGCGTCGCTGGCCGCGAGGGCGGCGCGGGCCGGGTCGGCGTCCGGGGCGCTGTCGTCGAGCCAGCCGGCGCGGACGGCCTCGGTGGTCTCCTGCTCGACCTCGCCGAGGCGCTGGCGCAGATGCCCGGCCTCGCTGCGGGCGCGCTGCGCCTCGGTGGCGGCGGAGGTCGAGTCCCGGTGGGCGGAGTCGCTGACCTCCTGGAGGGCTGCGGAGCGCTCCTCCTCCTCGTTGGCGAGGTGCTCCGCGCTCCCGGCGGCCGCGTGCAGGGCCCGTACGAGATCGACGGCGGCCTTGGCGCGGGCGGCGAGCGCGGGGGCCGCGTCCCGCTCGGCATCCTGGATGGCGGCGGCCACGCGTGCGACGCGGTCGGCGGCGGCGCGGTGGCGCAGCACGGCTTCGGCGGCCTGCCAGGCCGAGTGCAGGGTGCGTGCGTCGGCCAGCTCGCGCTTCTGCCCGGCGGCGGACTTCTCACCGGCGGCCAGTGCCAGCGAGGCGTGCCGGTAGGCGAGTTCGGCGGCGATCAGCGCGCTGCGCTCGCGGGCGCCCTCGGAGTGCGTGACGGCGTACGCGGCAGCCGTGACGCGCTGGGCGAGGTCGGCGGCGCGCACCCGCTCCTGCGCGCCCCGCGCGGACAACCGGCGCGCGAGCGTGCGGGTCCGGCGCTCGGCGCCGGCGTGGATGTCACGCGCGCGTGCCCGTGCCTCGGCCGCCTCGACGATCCGCCCCAGCAGATCCACCGACCCGGCGGTGAAGTCCCGTTCGGCGATCAGCTCGGCGCGCCGCCCCAGCTTGTTGCCGAAGCCGCCGACCAGGTCGGCGAGCCCGTCGGTGTCCCGGGTGTCGGTCACGGCCCGCAGCAGCAGGTCGGTGAAGTCGGAGTCCTTCTTGACGGCGAACAGCCCCGCGGCCTCGCCCTCGTCGGCGTTCATCTCCCGCTGGTAGCGGAAGAGTTCGGGATCCAGGCCGAGGTCGCCGAGGTGCTCGATCCAGCGGTCGTGGATCTCCTCCCAGTGCACCTCCAGATGCGGATACGCCTTGCCCGCCTCGGTGATGGCGTCCCGGAAGCCCTTCATGGTGCGCCGCCGCCCCTGCGCCCCGGAGGCGCCCTCCACCGGCGGCCGTACGGCGGTCGACTCGGCGACCGGCAGATTGTCCAGGGAGAGTCCGGGCCCGGGACGGAACGAGTACCAGGCCTCGGCGAACTTCCGCGGGTCGTTGGAGACCTGCCGTCCCCGCCACTCGCTCACCTTGCCCACGACCACGCACTCACCGGTGAGTGTGTGCTGCCACTCCAGGGCGACATGCCCGCAGTCGTCGGCGAGCAGGAACTTGCGCAGCACGCCCGAGCTGGCGCCGCCGAGGGTGTTGCGGTGGCCCGGCAGCATCACCGAGAAGATCAGCTTCAGCAGCACCGACTTGCCGCCGCCGTTCTCCAGGAAGAGCACGCCGGCGGGCGCGGGGCGGCGCGGCGGACCGACCGGCTCCTCCTCGAAGAACTCCGCCTGGGTGGGGGCCGGGTCGGGCACGGGCCGGCCGACGCCCCGCAGGTCCAGCACGGTGTCGGCGTAGCGCGCACCGGCGGGCCCGATGGAGTAGAGGCGGACCCGGGACAGCTCGTACATGGCGGACTCTCGTAAGTCTGGGGAAAGGTGCGGGGATTCTGGACGGTCAGGAGTGGAACGGCAGCCCGGCGTCGGCGACCAGGTCGTCGCTGTCGTCGGCGGGCAGCAGGCTGGCCGTGCCGTCGGTGACCGGGACGACGCCGAGTTCCAGCAGCTCGGCCATGGCGGCGCTGCCGGCCATGTCCCGCACCTGGAGCTGGTAGCGGGCCGTCGTGCGGTAGGTGCCGCCCTGGTCGTCGCCGGTGCGCTGGAGGAACCCCGAGTCGGTGAGGAAGACGACCGCCTTGCCGATGATGCCCGTGGTGGATCCGGCCAGCCGGCGGGCGTCCTTGGTGGCGCCGGTCGCGCTGCGTCTGGCCCAGATCCGCCAGGCGGCCTCCAGGCCGGGCGCGTCGGTGGCCGGGTCGGTGTTCTCCCCCAGCTCGTCGGCCCGCTCCTCCAAGCGGCGGCAGGCCTGCCGGACGAAGGCGTCGACGCCGTTGACCGTGATCCGCCCGATGTAGCCGTCGTCGGCCAGGTCCTCGGGGCGCGGGAACGCCAGCGCGGCGACGGCGAGATGTGCGAGCCCGTGCAGGAACCGGTCGCTGCCGTCCGCGGAGGTACGACGCGCGTAGTCGCCCATGCGAACGGCGAACACCGAGTCCTCGGCGGCGGTCACGGCCATCCCGGCGCGGGGCGACACCTCCAGCACCACCAGCCCGAGCCCGGCGGCCACGGCATCCGCGAGGCGCGCGAACGGCGGGTCCTCCCGGTAGCGCCGCAGCAGCTCGGTGTACTCCTGATCACGCGCGGGCTGCAGCCTGGGCTGCAGCCCGAAGGCGACGAGCCGCGCGGCATCGGCGGCGTCGGCCGGGGTAACGGCAGCATGCGCCGACCCGGCAGACACCTCAGCCTCAACGTACTCGCTCACAACGACAACTCCCTCATCTTGCAAACAGGGGGGTGGGCGACTCCCTCAGGGGCGCGGGGAACTGCGCGACCAGCCACAGACGGCCCGCACCCGGCACACGACATCACGCGGCCTCGGTCCGGTCCGCAGCCATCCCCGCCGCATCCAGCAGCGCGGTCCCGACGATCAGATCGGCGCCACCGAAGCCGGGGTCGTCCAGCTCCGTGCCGTCGTCCACCGCGAACAGCAGCTTCTCCTCGCCCTGCCGGTAGGCCGTGCCCACGGCTGGGCTGGCGGCGTGCACCGCCAGCAACGCGACCAGGTAGGCCAGATCCTCGCCCCCCACACGCCGCGCCTCCGCCAGCAACCCCGACAACCGCCGAGGCGCGTCGGCCGGCAGGTCCAGCAAGCGCATGGCGTCGGCCAGCTGCTCCTCGCTGAACCGGCTGTCGTCCGGCGTGGCGATGAGGTCCGGCTCCGGCATCTCCGCACCCAGGTGCTCCCGCTCCGCGGGCGGCGTCAGCAGTATGTCGACGAGGTCGCCCACCCGCACCGACACCGGTGTCCGCAGCCCGGTCCCGTGCGCGAAGAACGCCCCGGTGACCCGGCTCGCCTGCTCCAGCGGCAACGGCAGCAGTGGCGCGACGAGGTGCCCGTACAGGTCTGTCCCCGACGTCGTCATCGGCGTCGCGAAGGCCTGCCGGTCCTGTTCCGCGCGGAACAGCGGGCCGGCCTCCAGCAGACGCGACTGCAACTGCGTGTGGCGCCGGATGCAGTCCTTGACGATGTCGACGAGTTCGGCGGCGCGCCGCTTGTTCTCGGGGTCCTCGGTCTCGTCGCGGGCCTTGCGGATGTTGGTGAGGATCGCGTTCTCGTGCCGGTAGCGGTCGGCGACGTGGTCCAGGGCCTCGGCGATCATGTCGGGGACGGCGTTGAGCCAGTCCACGGCGCGGACGTTGCGCCGGGTGGCGTCCAGGGCGCGGCGCAGGGTCTCCGAGTACTGCACGGTCCGGTAGCGGGCCTGCTCGGCGGCGAGCTGGGCGTCGGCGAGGCGGCCGCGGTTGATCAGCACCTCCAGCTTGACCTCGGCCGCGATCTGGGCGCTGGTGACGTCCGTGTCGAGGGCGCCGACCAGGACGTTGACCGCCTCGTCGGTCGTCCGGAGATACACCGTGCCGCCGGGACCCGGTACCTCCTCGATCAGCTTGAAGTCGTAGTCCCGGCGGACGTACGACCCGTCGGGCGCGAAGGTGCCGTACACCGCGCGGAAGCCGCGGTCGACGCTGCCGACGTTGATCAGGTTCTCCAGGACCCAGCGGGCCACTCGCTCGTGCTCGGCGACGGGGCGGTGCGGCGTCTGGGCGGAGATGCGCGGGATCAGCCGGGCGACGATCTGCTCGTGGTCGGCGCCGGTGTCGAAGTCCATGTTCAGGGTGACCAGGTCGATGGCGGAGAGGGCCACCTCGGCCATGCCGTACACGGAGTACTCGCCCGCGAGGTTCGCCTTGCGCGTGTCCAGGTCGTGCAGCGGCGCGGTGCAGGCGAGCGCGCGCAGCCGCCGCGCCAGCCCCTCGTCGGCGGCCGGGCCCGGTGCGGGGCGCGGCCCCGCGCTGAGCTGGGGCGGAACGCTGTCCGTCGTCGCAGGCGAAGTCACGGTGCACAGACTAGGTCCTTGGTCTGACAACGACCCAAACGACGCGGGTGGCTCCGCCGGTGGGGCCGGGTAGGGCAGGCCGGTTCGCAAAGTGCGGCTCGGTGGGGGTTGATCGCGCAGTTCCCCGCGCCCCTGACGGGGCGCTGCCCCCTTACGGAGTCAGGTCCTCACCGACCCTGCGGCGGTAGACCTCCACCACTCGCTCCAGTGAATCAGTGAGGTACGTCTCCAGCAGCCGTTCCGCCCCGTGCCTGTCGCCGCCCTGCAGCGACTGCAGGATCTCCTGGTTCCGGGCCAGGTACGGCTCGTGCAGGGCGTGCGGGTCGTCGACGACGTGGAACGCGAGGCGGAGTTCGGCGAAGACGCTGCGCATCAGTTCGTCGGTGCGTTCGCTGCCGGCCAGGGCGACCAGTTCCCGGTGGAAGTGGATATTGGCCGTACCCACTGCTTTCCAGTCATCTCCGGCCGCCGCCTGCCGGCCTTCCGTGACCGCCGCCGAGAGTCCGTCCAGGACGTACGGGCGCTCGCCGAGGCCGCGTACGACGGCGCACTCGACCAGGGACCGGGTGCGGTAGATGTCCTCGACGTCCTCGACGGTCAGGACCCGGACGAAGACGCCCCGGTTGAGTTCGTGGACCAGCAGGCGTTCGTGGGTGAGCAGCCGGAACGCCTCGCGCAGGGTGTTGCGGGAGACGCCCAGCGCGCCGCCGATGCCGTCCTCCGACAGGCGGGTGCCTGGCGGGAAATACCCGTCGGCGATCCGGCTCCTGAGGATGTCGGAGACCCGTTCGGCGGTGCTGGTGCGCCCGAGGAGGGAACGGTCGTCGGCCAGTCCCGTCAGCTGCTCTGCCATGCCCGGAATTCAACCGCAGACACAGGAACGAAACAACGTGGGTATTGAAGGATCGTTGAACGATCCTCTACGGTGCTCAGCACGCTCTCCTTGGCACGGCACCGCACGGCTCAGTCCCCGCACCCTCCGTCCCCTCTTCATGCTTCTGCGAGGTGCCCATGAGCACGACTCCTCCACCGCAGGCCCTGACCTCCGACGCGCACCCGGGCAAGGGTGAACGCACCGCCGAGGACGGCGCGTTCGGCTGGCTGCGCGCCCTCGGTCCGCGCGGTCGGCACGCGTTCGCCGGTGCTTTCGGCGGATATGCACTGGATTCGTACGACTACTTCACCCTGCCGCTGAGCATGGTCGCGCTCGCGGCGTACTTCGGCCTGGACAGCGGCCAGACCGGCCTGTTCACCACCGTCACCCTGGTGGTCTCGGCGGTCGGCGGCGCCGCCGCGGGTGTGGTCGCGGACCGGGTCGGCCGGGTCCGCGCCCTGATGATCACGGTCATCACCTACGCCGTCTTCACCGTGGCCTGCGGCTTCGCGCCCAACTACGAGACGCTGCTGGTGTTCCGCGCCCTCCAGGGCCTCGGCTTCGGCGGCGAGTGGGCGGTCGGCGCGATCCTGGTCGCCGAGTACGCGAGCGCCCGGCACCGCGGCCGCACGCTCGGGGCGATCCAGAGCTCCTGGGCCGTCGGCTGGGCACTCGCCGTGATCGTCTACACCATGGTCTTCTCGTTCGTCGGCGACGACCTGGCCTGGCGGGTCATGTTCTGGACCGGCGCCCTGCCCGCGCTGCTCGTGGTGTGGCTGCGCCGCCGGGTGCACGACGCTCCGCAGGCGGTCGCGGTACGTGAACAGAGCCCGCGGCGCGGCTCGTTCGCCGCGATCTTCCGTCCGGGCACGGCCGAAGCGCCGGGTCTGCTGCGCACCACGGTCTTCGCGGGCCTGCTGTCCACGGGTGTCCAGGGCGGCTACTACACGCTGGCCACCTGGATCCCCACGTATCTGAAGTCCGAGCGCGGACTGTCGGTCGTCGGCACCGGCGGCTATCTGACCTTCCTGATCTCGGGGGCCTTCCTCGGGTATCTGACCGGCGGTTACCTCACCGACCGGCTGGGCCGGCGCCGTAACATCTGGCTGTTCGCGCTGCTGTCGGCGGTCTGCGTGCTGGCGTACGCGAACATCCCGGACGGCGCCAACACCACGCTCCTGGTGCTCGGTTTCCCGCTCGGCTTCTGTATGTCGGCGATCTTCAGCGGCTTCGGTTCCTACCTGAGCGAGTTGTACCCGACGGCGGTGCGCGGCACCGGGCAGGGCTTCACGTACAACGCGGGCCGCGCGGTGGGCGCGATCTTCCCGACCCTGGTGGGCTTCCTGGCCGACAGCTGGGGCGTGGGCGGCGCGCTGGTCTTCGGCGCGGCCGGATACGGGCTCGCCGCCCTGGCCCTGTTCGGACTGCCGGAGACGCGCGGGAAGGAACTGGCGTGAACCGTACCGAAGACCGTCCTGTCGCCCGGGCCGACGAGCACGCGCACGCGTGGCGCCCGAAAACCGCCCGGGCCCGCTTCCGGGAGGGCCTCACGGGCGCCACGGCCGGGGTCGCGGCCGGCCACACCCAGGCCAACCTGGTCTCGGTGCCCGCCGACTGGGCCTACGAGATGCTGCTGTTCTGCCAGCGCAACCCCAAGCCCTGCCCGGTGCTCGACGTCACCGACGCCGGCGCCACGGCCACGGTGCTCGCGGACGGCGCGGACCTGCGCACCGACCTGCCGCGCTACCGGGTCTGGCGGGACGGGGAGCTGGTGGACGAGCCGACGGACGCCACACCGTACTGGCGGGACGATCTGGTGTCGTTCCTGCTCGGGTGCAGCTTCACGTTCGAGTGGGCGCTGGCCGAGGCGGGTGTGCCGATCCGCCATGTCGAGCAGGGCCGGAACGTGCCGATGTACGTGACCAGCCGCCCGTGCCGTCCGGCGGGGCGGCTGAGCGGGCCGCTGGTGGTCTCGATGCGCCCGGTCCCGCCGGAGCGTCTGTCGGCCGCGATCCAGGAGAGCAGTCGGCTCCCGGCGGTGCACGGCGGCCCCGTGCACTGCGGCGATCCCTCGGCACTCGGCATCGACGATCTCGGCCGGCCCGACTTCGGCGACCCGGTGGACGCCGGCCCCGACGACATCCCGGTGTTCTGGGCCTGCGGGGTGACCCCGCAGGCGGTGGTGACGGCCTCCCGGCCGCCGTTCGCCATCACGCACGCACCGGGCCAGATGTTCATCACCGACGCCCGCGACGAGCAGTACCGCGTCGCCTGACACGAGAGACACCGGATCCATGACCTCGATCGACCTGAACGCCGACCTCGGCGAGGGCTTCGGCCGCTGGCGGCTCACCGACGACGAGCGGTTGCTGTCCGTCGTCACCAGCGCCAACGTGGCCTGCGGCTTCCACGCGGGGGACGCGGCCACCATGCGGCGGGTGTGCGAGCTGGCGGCCGGGCGCGGGGTGACGATCGGCGCCCAGGTGTCCTACCGGGACCTGGCGGGGTTCGGGCGGCGCGCGATGGACGTGCCGTCCGCCGAACTGGCGGCCGAGGTGGCCTACCAGATCGGTGCCCTTGAGGTCTTCGCTCGCGCGGCCGGCGCGCGCGTGGCGTACGTGAAGCCGCACGGCGCGCTCTACAACCGGGTCGTGCACGACGAGGAGCAGGCCGCCGCGGTGGTCGACGGCGTGCTCCTCGCGGACGCCTCGCTGCCCGTCCTCGGGCTGCCCGGTTCACGGCTGCTGGAGCTGGCCGGGAAGGCGGGACTGCCGGCCATCACGGAGGCGTTCGCGGACCGCGCGTACACCGACGAAGGCACACTCGTCCCGCGCGGGCGCGACGGTGCGGTGGTGAGCGACCCGGAGGCGGTCGTGGCGCGCTCGCTGGAGCTGGCGCGCTCCGGCGCGGTCACCGCACACTCCGGCGCGCGCATCGCCGTGCGCGCCCGCTCACTCTGCCTGCATGGCGACACCCCGGGCGCCGTGGAGCTGGCGCGCAGGGTGCGCACGCGGCTCACGGAGGCGGGCGTGACCGTAGCGGCCTTCGCGTGAGCACAGACATGAACGCACGCATGAACACGAGCACGAGTACAAGCACGGACACGAGCCCCAGCATGAAAACGAGCCCGAAGACCGAGGCCGCCACTCCCATGACAACCCGGCTCGTCGGTGACGACGCCCTCCTGGTCGAGGTCGGCTCCGGCGCGGAGGCCCGGGCCCTGCACGCCGAGTTGTCGCGGCGGCGCGCGGAGGGCTCGCTGAGGGTCCGCGAGATCGTGCCGGCCGCCCGCACGGTCCTGCTCGACGGCCTCGACGACCCGACCCGCTGGGCCGCCGAACTGGCCGCCGCGGAGATCCCGCCCACGCCTCCACGCGCGCGTGCGGCGATCGAACTGCCCGTGCGTTACGACGGCCCGGACCTGGCCGAGGTCGCCGCCCACTGGCGGGTGCCCGAGCGGGAGGTGGCCCGCATCCACGCGGAAACCGAGTTCACGGTCGCCTTCTGCGGTTTCGCGCCCGGCTTCGGCTACCTCACCGGACTCCCCGCCCGCTACGACATGCCGCGCCGCGCCACTCCGCGCACGGCGGTGCCCGCGGGTGCGGTGGCACTGGCCGGGCCGTACACGGGCGTGTACCCGCGCTCGTCGCCGGGCGGCTGGCAGTTGATCGGGACGACGGAGGCGGTGCTGTGGGACCACGTGCGGGTGCCGGCCGCGCTGCTGACGCCGGGTGCGCGCGTGCGGTTCGTGCCGGTGGGGGGCGTATGACCGACCGTGCGCTCGTCGTCGTACGGGCCGGGGCGCTGACCACCGTGCAGGACCGCGGACGTCCGGGGTACGCGCATCTCGGGGTGCCCCGCTCGGGGGCGCTGGACGCGCCGGCCGCGGCGCTCGTCAACCGGCTGGTCGGCAACTCCCCCGACGCGGCCGTCCTGGAGACGACCCTCAACGGGTGTGCCGTGCGGCCGCGTTCCACGGTGGTGGTCGCGGTCGGGGGTGCGCCGGGTCCGGTCGCGGTGGGCGGGCGCCCGGCCGCGTGGGGCGCGCCCGTGGTGGTGCCGGCCGGGGAACTGCTCGAAGTGGGAGCGGCCCGGTCCGGCGTACGGAGTTATGTGGCCGTCTCCGGTGGGATCGCCGTCGAGCCGGTGCTGGGCAGCCGGGCCACGGATCTGCTCTCCGGGCTCGGGCCGGCCCCACTGGCGGACGGCACGGTGCTGCCGCTGGGCACTCCGGTGGGCCCGCACGCGCGCGTGGACGTCGTACCGCAGCCGTCCCCGCCCATGGAGCTCGTGCTGCGGGTGACGCTCGGTCCGCGCGCCGGCTGGTTCACGCCCGCCGCCGTCCGGGCGTTCACCTCGCGCGCGTACCGCGTGTCATCGGCGAGCAACCGCATCGGGCTGCGCACGGAAGGGCCCGCCCTGGAGCGGGCCCTTCCCGGTGAACTCCCCAGTGAGGGCATGGTCCTCGGCGCCGTCCAGGTGCCGCCGGACGGGTGTCCGGTGGTGTTCCTGGCCGACCATCCGACCACCGGCGGCTATCCGGTGATCGCGGTGGTCCGCGCCGCCGACCTCCCGGCGGCGGCCCAGGCGGTCCCGGGCATCCCGGTCCGCTTCGTGGCCGTACGCCGTCGCTGAACCGCCGTGCCGGCCTCGTCCGGCACCGCCGTGCCACCTCCGGCACCATCCGCGCGCCGCGTCCGGCACCCTCGTTTCGCGCGTGACGTCATCGTCCTCACGCGTCATCGTCCTCACGCGTCATCGTCCTCACGCGGCGTCGGCAGGCCGCTCCGGCGGCTGGAGGGCGGCCAGTGCGGCGGACACGGCAGCGGACGCGCTCAGGTCCAGGCGGGCGCTGGTGCCCTTCCGGCGGTGCCGCATCTCGTCGATGGCCAGCCGCATCAGCTGCGGCAACAGGTCGCGGCAGCGCCTGATCACCCACGCGGTGCCGGCGGTGGCCAGCCAGAACAGGCTCGCCTTCTTGGTCGGCGGCGGGAACTCGGGCTCGGGGGACGGCACCGTACCCGTCGCCATACCCAGCGGGGCGAGCAGGGCGTGGAAGCGGACGGCGAGCTGCCGGTGCCCACGCTCGCCCGGGTGCAGCCGGTCCGCGCTCCACATCTCGCGGTCGGTGAGCCAGGCGCCCTCCGCCGCGTGCAGATGGACGGCCCCGTACCGCTCGGACAGGGCGTGCACCACCATGTTGACCGCACGCCCCCGGCGGGCCAGCGGGCGGGCCAGGGCGCCGGGGAGTCCCCACATCGAGCCGGGGTCGGGCAGGCACGCCGTGAGCAGGGTCGCGCCCTGCGCGGTCAGGGACGCGTAGACCTTGTCGAGCCGTTCGGCCACCGCGTGGATGTCGAACGTGCAGCGCAGGGTGTCGTTGACGCCGATGACGACGGCGACGATGTCGGGGCGCAGATCCAGCGCGGCCGGGGTCTGGCGTTCCAGCACGTCCCGGGTCTGCGCCCCGCTGACCGCGAGGTTGGTGAAGTCCACGTCCT
The DNA here is from genome assembly GCF_043201895.1 of Streptomyces sp. NPDC048254. Lineage (NCBI taxonomy): Bacteria > Bacillati > Actinomycetota > Actinomycetes > Kitasatosporales > Streptomycetaceae > Streptomyces > Streptomyces sp. NPDC048254. The sequence goes on along the minus strand of NZ_JBICZJ010000007.1, from coordinate 466,805 downwards.
TCGCGGCGAGTCCGCCGGCCAGCAGCGCGGCCCAGCCGCGCCACCCGTCGCCGGCGGGGTCGCCCACGCCCTCGGTCAGCGAGTCCCCCAGCGCCACGAACCGAACCGCTCTCATGCCACGCCCTCCGGCACGACACGACGGATCGGTTCCGTCGTTCCGTTCTCGTCGCGACGGCACAGCACCGGCGCGTCGTGCGCGGCGAGGAAGGCCTCCACGGCCGTTCCCCAGCCAAAGCACTCCGCACGCGCGCGTGCCGCTTCCCTGCGCTCGGGACCGGGCCGCTCCAGGAGCATCTCCACGGCGTCGGCGAAGGCCTCGCCGCGGTCGGCGGCGGTGGCCCCCGCGGAGCCGATCACCTCGGGCAGCGCGGAGGAGGCGCTGGCGACCACGGGCGTCCCGCAGGCCATGGCCTCCAGGGCGGCGAGCCCGAAGGTCTCGGCGGGGCCGGGCGCCATGGCCACGTCGGCGGACGCCTGCAGCGCGCCCAGGGTGTCCCGGTCGGAGACGTGCCCCAGGAAGGTCACCGGCAGCCTGCGCTCCCGCGCGCGCTGTTCCAGACGCGCCCGCAGCGGCCCGTCGCCGGCGACGACCAGGATCACCCGGCGGCCGCGCCGGGCCAGCGCCTCCACGGCGTCGAGGGCGGTGCCGGGCCGCTTCTCCACAGACAGCCGCGAGCACATGACGAGCAGTGCCTCGTCCGCGCGCGTGTACCGGGCCCGCAGGTCGAGGTCGCGCAGCGAGGGGTGGCGGCCGGTCAGGTCGACGCCCAAGGGGGCGCGTACGACGTTGCGCGCGCCGATGCGGATGAACTCGCGCTCGGCGAACTCGGTGGTGCACACCACGCGCGCGTAGGTGTGCGCCGTACGGATGTTGAGGGCGTCGGCGGTGCGCCGGGACATGTTCTCGGACATGCCCCAGGTGCGCAGGACGCCGTCGGCGGTCTCGTGGGAGACCATGACGGCGGGGATCCGGGCGCGCCGGGCCCAGCGGCCGGTCCAGCGCAGGGTGGTGCGGTCGGACACCTCCAGGCGGTCCGGGGCGAGGTGCTCCAGGAGGGTCTGCACGCGTGTCTTGTCGACGAGGACGCGGTAGCCGCCGGTGCCGGGCAGCACCGGGCCGGGCAGGGTGATGACCCGGCCCTGCTCCTCGACCCGGTCCGAGAAGCGCTCGCCGGGCACGATCAGGACCGACTCGTGACCGGCGGCCACGAAGCCCTTCCCGAGTTCGCGCAGGGCGGTGCGCAGGCCGCCGGAGGAGGGCGCGACGAAGTTGGCGAGCCGGACGATGCGCAGGGGTGCTGACGACGAGACGCTCATGCCGCCACCACCGGCCGGCGTGCCGCGAGCACGTCCTCGTAGTGCTGGATCAGCTGGTCGCCGACCGCGGCCCAGGTGCGGCCCTCGACGGTCGCGCGGGCGGCGGCGCCGAAGCCGGCCCGCATCGCGGGGTCGGCCACCAGGGAGGCCACGGCCTCACGGACGGCGCCCGCGTCGCGCGGCGGGACCAGGAAGCCGGTGCAGCCGTGGTCGACCAGGTCGATCGGGCCGCCGGCGGCGGGCGCGACGACCGGGACTCCGCTGGCCATGGCCTCCTGGACGGTCTGGCAGAACGTCTCGAAGGGGCCGGTGTGCGCGAAGACGTCGAACGAGGCGAAGATCCGGGCGAGGTCGGTGCCGGTGCGGCGGCCGAGGAAGACCGCGCCGGGCAGCGCCTCGGTGAGGTGGGCCTGGCTCGGCCCGTCGCCCACGATCACGACCCTGACGCCTTCCAGGCCGCAGACCCCGGCGAGGAGCTCGACCTGCTTCTCGGGGGCGAGACGGCCGACGTAGCCGACGATGACCTCGCCGTTCGGGGCGATCTCGCGGCGCAGCGCCTCGTCGCGGAACTCGGGGCGGAAGCGGACGGTGTCCACGCCACGCTGCCACAGCTGGATCCGGGGAACCCCGTGCGACTCCAGGTCGCTGATCGACGCGGTGGACGGGGCGAGGGTGCGGTCGGCGGCGCCATGGACGGACCGTATCCGCCGCCAGGCGGCCGCCTCGCCGGCGCCCACGTAGGTCCGGGCATATCCGGCCAGGTCGGTCTGGTAGACGGCGACGGCGGGGATACCGAGCCGGGCGGCGGCGGCCATGCCGCGGACACCGAGGATGAAGGGGCTGGCCAGGTGGACGACGTCCGCGCGGTGCTCGATCAGCGCGGCGGCGAGCCTGCGGCTGGGGAGAGCCACGCGGACCTGGGGATAGCCCGGGAGTGGAAGGGAGGGGACGTGGACGACAGGGCACGGCGCGGCGGCCGCGGCGAGCCTGTTGCCGGGGGCGGGAGCCGGAGCGACGACGAGGGGAGCGTGACCGCGATCGACGAGGTGTCGGGCGGTCTGGAGCGCGCAGTGGGCCACGCCGTTCACATCGGGGGGAAAGGATTCGGTCACGATGACGACACGCATACCGGTGTTGTCGCCGCGCTGGACGTGGCCGCGTCAAAGTGGATCTTTCCGATGGTTAAACGTCCCATGAGCGTTGCCCTGCACACCCGAGCGGGCCAGTCGGCGTCCATGCCCGGCTGGTCTGCCGGTCACCGGTTGTTCACTCAGCGGGCGGTCTTCCGCGATTTGAACGTATGCGGGATCCCCCGTGGTTCCCGAGTTGACGCCGTGGTCCCCCGTGGCGATGACTCACACGGCGGGGGTGTCCGGTCCGATACGGCTGCGGACGGCCGTCTGGACCTCGTCCTCCTCGGCCGGGTCTGCGGCGAGCCGACGGAGTTGTTCGACGACCCGGGCGTCACCGGTCTCGGCGTGCCGGGCGGCGATCTCGCGGGTGGTCTCCTCGCAGTCCCACAGGCATTCGACGGCGAAGCCGGTGGCGAAGGAGGGATCGGTGGCGGCCAGGGCGCGGGCGGCGCGGCCGCGGAGATGGGACGAGGCGGTCTCGCGGTAGACGTGCCGCAGGACGGGCGCGGCGCAGACGATGCCAAGGCGTCCGGTGCCGTCGACGAGGGTCCACAGGGTCGGCGCGTCGGGGCCTTCGCCGCGTACGGCTTCCCGCAGGGCGGCGAGGACCAGTTCGCTGTCCTGGGCGCCGCCCCGGCAGGCGAGCATCCGTCCGGCGGCGGCGCCGAGGGCGTCGGGCCGGCGGGCCCAGCCGCGGGCGCGGTCGACGGCGGCGATACTGCGCATGCGTTCGAAGGCGTCGACGGCGGCCTCCACGACGACGGCGGTGCCGTCGATCACCGCGGCCTCGATCAGGCTCAGCGCGTCGGAGTCGTTGCTGTCGGCCAGGTAGCGCAACGCGGTGCAGCGGGCTCCGTCGCCGCCGTCCTTGGCCGCCTGGAGGATCTCCGGCCGGTCCTCGGGCCCGGCCACGGCGACCAGGCAGCGGGCGGCCGGCACATGGAGGGCCGCGCCCCGCTCGATGCCCTGCTGGGCCCACTCGAAGACCGCGCGCACGCTCCACCCCGGACGGGGCCCGGTAGGTCGCATCTGGCGCTGCCAGCGGTCGAAACAGCCGGTTTCCTGTGCGGCACGCACGCGCGTGGCGATCGATTCGCGGGGATCCTCGGCCCACAGCCGCCAGGGCCGTGGCTCGAAGGCGTCCCGGACGGCGGCGGCCAGCTCGGCCTCGCCCTCGGCGTCCGTGGTGAAGCGCGCCAGCACCGGGGCGGCGAGGGCGCACAGGCCCGCGTCGTCGTCGCGCAGCGCCAGCTCGTCCAGGGCCCAGGCCCAGTTGGTGCCGGTGGCGGCGTACCTGCGCAGCAGTGCGAGCGCGTCCCGCCTGCCGTAGGAGGCGAGGTGCCCGAGCACGGCCAGCGCGAGGCCGGTGCGGGACTCCTCGGAGTCGAGGACGTCGTCGGGGTCGAAGAGATGCGCCTCGATGGCGTCCAGCTCGCCGTTCAGGTCGAGATGGAGGCGGGCGTAGTAGAGGGAGCGGTTCTCCACCTGCCAGTCGTGGCGGGGGTCGTGGAGCACGCAGTGGTTCAGCGCCGCGAGCGCTTCGGCTCGCGGGGCGGTGAGCGCGTGCAGCGTGCCGTCGCCACGGCCCCTCTGGAGCAGGCCGAGCAGCGTACCGCTGGGCGCTATGACCGGATCGAACATGGGAAACAGCCTCACATCAAGCGTCGACGCAACCGGAGAACACGCACTACCTGGCCGCGTGACACAACGTCGGAGCGCCCGCCGTCTCTTGCTTGCTGTAGACCATTTCTCTCTGCCTCTCGTCAGTGGCCCATGCGGGCCGCATCACGGCCCGCGCGGTGCGGCAACACCTGCCCAGCCATCGCGTCCGTGAATCACGACGTCATGATGACTCGGCACTTCGACCTGCCGCGACCGAAATTTCGGCGGCCCTGTACCGCCTCCCCCGTTTTGTGTGTTTTCGCTGGTAGGAAGGGATGGTTCAGTGGATGCCGAACAATTCGAGAAGTTCTGTCTTGCCGAACATCCGCGCGGTGTCGACGGCCGACGGGGTGCCCGCCGCGGGGTCCGCGCCGGCCTCCACGAGCGCCTTGACGACCTCTGTCTCGCCCTTGAAGACCGCTCCGGCGAGCGGGGTCTGGCCTCTGTCGTTGACCCGGTCCGCCTCGGCACCCCGGCCGAGCAGCTCGCGTACCGCGTCGGCGTGCCCGTGGTAGGCGGCGAGCATCACGAGGGAGTCACCGCGGTCGTTGGTGAGGTTGGCCGGAACGCCCGCGTCGAGGTACGCCACGAGCGCCTCGGTCCGCCCCTGCCGGGCCAGATCGAAGATCTTGGTCGCCAGCTCCACGACCTCGGGGTCGGGGGCTTCGCTCATCGAACGGACCGCCTCTCCTGTGTACTGCGGGGACTTCCATGGACGGAGGGAGCGTACGGCAACGGGCGGGCCGTGCGGCCGTACGAGTGAATCGCCAGCGTACTGGCTTCAGGGTGCACATGACCGGAACTGTCCGAGGTAAAGATCACCGCAGTTCCGCCGGACGATCACCGGGACCCCGCCCGGGCCTCGTCCGACCTGGTCGGCTCAGAGCAGGAACGATCCGCTGATCGAGTGAAATCAACCGAAATTCACTCATTTGCACCTTTAATCGTATAGATACCTTCTGTGATGCTGGAAGAACTCATGGTGACTGTCCCCCCTCGACACCAGGAGATCTCAAATGATCCTCTCCATCTCAGGCGTCATCGTGCTCGGCATCATCGTCTTCCTCTTCTTCCGCAAGGACGGACTGAAGCCGTCGCACGCCACGGTCTCGGCGCTCTTCGGCTTCTATCTCGCCAGCACGGCCATCGCACCGAGCATCAAGGCCGGCGGCGAGAGCCTCGCGAGCCTGCTCGGCGGCATCAAGTTCTGACGCCCCTCCCGTCCCTACGCACCTTCAGGAGACAGCAGTGGCCCGGCGCCCTCTCCCCCGCATTCTGAGCAACGGCACCGCGCAGCTCGCCCGGAGCCGGGAGCTGGCCCGGACGGCTGCCGACAGCGCCACCGACGTCCTCCATCCGCTCATCACCGTCACGCGCGGACTGCGCCGGCTGGCCTCGGCCGGACGGCACAGGTGGGCGGAGACACCGAAGGACAAGCGTGGGCCGCTGCTCTTCCTGGTGGCCTCGGTCGTCCTGGTCGTGGCCCTGGTGCCGTACGGACCCCTGCTCGCCGTCATCACCCTGATGGCGGCGAGCGCCTGGCACGGCCGCGATCCCAACCCGCCCCCGCCGGAGGGCCCCGACGAGTCGCAGACCCAGCGGCTCCAGTCCCTGTACGAGGCCCTGGTGCCGTACTTCTCGGCCGCCGAGGACCCGGCGCCGCTGTACGCGCACAGCGGGGAGTGGGAGAAGGCCTTCCTCTCCCACGAGTTCGACGACGCCGGCCGCGTCAGCCAGCTCATGATCCGCTACCCCGCGTACTTCCCGGACGGGGAGCCCGAGGCCCGCGCCCGGATCGAGTACCTGCTCACCGCGAAGTCCGGGCGCGGCCGCGAGTACCACTTCGCCTGGGACGAGGAGGGCAACCGGCTCACGGTGACGGTCCTCGCCCCGCTGCCCACCGACATCGCCGCCCAGCGCTTCGTCACCGCCCCGGGCGAGACGGTCCTGGGCTTCACCGACCCCACCGAGGTCCAGCGCACGCTCCCGCTCACGTACGGCGAGGAGCAGCGGGACGTCCCGCCGGTCGTCTGGCGCACCGGCGCCCGCTCCACCGAACCCCATCTGCTGGTCACGGGCCGCCCCGGCAGCGGCACCTCGACCCTGCTGCGCTCCGTCGCGTTGCAGGCCCTCCAGTACGGCGACGTGCTCATCCTCGAGGGCGGCGGCACCGGCGAGTACGCGTGCCTCTCCGGCCGGGACGGGGTCCTCGCCGTGGAGTGCGGTCTCGCCGGGGCGCTGGCCAGCCTCGAATGGGCCGCGCACGAGACGGAACGGCGGCTCATCGCCCTCAACCACGCGCGGCAGGCCGGCCATCCGCCGCCGGACGACTGCCGGCGCCCGCTGTGGATCCTGCTGGACCGTCCCGGCTCCTTCGTTCACCTGGCCTCGGCGAACGGCCACCAGGACCCGGGGACCCTCCTCCAGACCCCCCTCCGGCACGGCCGCGCGGCGAACGTCACCGTGGTGGTCGCCGAGCACCTCGACAGCACGGACGCGGTGAGCGAGGCGCTACGACAGCACACGCGCGCGCGTGTCGTGCTCGGGCCGGCGCTGCCGGACGAGCTGGAGGCGGCGCTGGGGGCACCGCCGCACACGACGCCGCTGGCCCACATGCCGCCGGGCCGGGGCTATGCCCGGCTGGGCCACGGCCCGGTGCTGCGGCTCCAGGTGCCGGCCACGCCGGACCCGTACGACGACGCGACGAGCGACGCGGACCGGCAGGCGGTACTGGACCTGCTGCCGCCCCGGAGCGAGCCGACGGAGCAGCCGGCACCGATGGAGGCGGCGGTCGCCGAGGGCTGAGGTACGGGGTGGGTCGCTCACCGGGCTCGCAGGGCGCCGCCCGCGGCTGGCGCGACACGGCGGGACAGCGCCCCGTCAGGGGCGCGGGGCTGTATTGGATTTGCGGCTACCGCCGCGTGGGCGCGACCAGCCCCCACCCACCCGCGGCCGAACAACCGCCTACGCCACGAACGTCCTCGGCGCCTCGCCCCCGCCGGACGCACCGGCCTCCACCAACCGCGCCGCCGCGGCCAGTCGGGCCGCCGCCTCGTCGGCCACCGCTCCCCCCACCGTGAACGGCAGCCGCACATACCCCTCGAAGGCACCGTCGACCCCGAAGCGCGGCCCCGAAGGGACGCGCACCCCCACCCGCTCCCCCGCCTCCGCCAGCCGCGAGCCGGACAGCCCGCCCGCCCGGACCCACAACGTCAGCCCGCCCCGCGGCACCTCGAACTCCCAGTTCGGCAGCTCCCGCCGTACCGCGGTCAGCAGGTCGTCCCGGTTCTGGCGGGCCTGGGCGCGGCGCAGCTCGACCGCCTGCTCCCAGCCCCCCGTGCCGAACAGCCAGTTCACCGCCAGCTGCTCCAGCACCGGCGTCCCCAGGTCGGCGTAGGCCCGCGCGGAGACCAGGCTGCGGATGACGTCGGGGGCCGCCCGCACCCAGCCGATGCGCATGCCCGCCCAGAACGCCTTGCTGGCGGAGCCGACCGTGACGACGGTCGAGCCCGCCGGGTCGAAGCCGCAGACCGGCCGGGGCATCTCCACCCCCTCGTCCAGCCACAGCTCGCTCATCGTCTCGTCGGCGACCAGCACCGTGCCCGCCGAGCGGGCCGCGTCGACCAGCCGGCGGCGCTGGTCCTCGTCGGCGAGCGCCCCGGTGGGGTTGTGGAAGTCGGCGACGACGTACGCGATCCGCGGTGCCGCCTCCCGCAGGACCTGGCGCCAGCGGTCCATGTCCCAGCCCGTGAGGCCCTCGGCCATGGCCACGGGGACCAGCCGGGCACCCGCCTCCCGCATCAGCTGGAGGATGTTGGCGTACGAGGGTGACTCGACGGCGATGCGCTCGCCCCGCCCGCCGAAGAGATGACAGATCGCGTCGATCGCACCCATCGCACCGGTGGTGACCATGATCTGCTCGGGCATCGTGGGGATCCCGCGCGCGGTGTAGCGCTCCGCGATCATCGCGCGGAGCACCGGGAGCCCGGCCGGGTAGTCGCCGTGCGTGCGGGCGTACGGCGGGAGTTCCTCCAGGGCGCCCTGGACCGCACGGGTCAGCCACGGCTCGGGCGCGGGCAGGGCGGCGGTGCCCAGGTCGATCAGCGAGCCGAGGGCCTCGGGCGGCAGCGGCTCGAGGCCGCGGGCGGGCAGCGGGTTGCCCGCCGGGACGGCGGTCCAGCTGCCGGCGCCCCGCCGGGACTCCAGGAATCCCTCCGCGCGCAGCGCCTCGTAGGCCGCCGCCACGGTCGTACGGCTGACGGACAGGGCGAGGGCCAGTTCGCGTTCGGCGGGCAGCCGGGCGGCGACCGGGACGCGCCCTTCGAGGACCAGCAGCCTGATCCCGTCGGCGAGCGCACGGTAGGCGGGCGGGCGCCGGGTGCCTGGGCCGGCCGGGCGGTCCTGCTGCGAGTTGAGCAGCCGGCCGAGCTGTGCGGCACCCACCGCCGAAGTCCACTGCGCCATGAGAATCAGTCCACCTTCCCCGAATTGGCCATGGATGGCTTTTCCTCCCAAGCCACAGAGTGACATGAAGCAGTCCACCACCACCAGCAGGGGGTACCTCTTGTCCACGCGAGGCCGGCTCGGGCGACGGCTGATCCAGCTCTATGCGGGGCTCACCCTGTACGGCGTGAGTTCCGGGCTTCTCGTCGAAGCGGGCCTCGGCCTGGAGCCCTGGGGCGTGCTCCACCAGGGTCTGGCCGAGCACATCGGGCTGAGCATCGGCACGGTGTCGATATTCGTGGGCGCGGCCGTGCTGCTCCTGTGGATCCCGCTGCGCCAGCGCCCGGGCCTCGGCACGGTCTCCAACGTGTTCGTCATCGGCCTCGCCATGAACGCCACGCTCGCCGTGGTCCCCGGCGCACACGCGTTCGCCGTGCGGATTCCGCTGATGGCGGCGGGGATCGTACTCAATGGAGCGGCGACCGGGCTGTACATCGCGGCGAGCTTCGGGCCGGGTCCCCGGGACGGCCTGATGACGGGGCTGCACCGGCGTACCGGACGTTCGATCCGGCTGATCCGGACGGCGATCGAGGTCGCGGTGGTCGCCACGGGATTCGTGCTCGGCGGGACCATCGGCGTCGGGACCCTGCTCTACGCCGTCTCCATCGGGCCCCTCGCCCAGCTGTTCCTCAAGGTGTTCGCCGTTCCGGTGGCATCCCAAGGCAGCGCGGTCGTTGCCAAGGGGTCATCCGAACGAGCCATACTTCGCTCGTGAGCACGCTGATCCGCCACCCGTACCTGGACCACCCCGGCCCCATCGCCTTCGCCCACCGCGGCGGGGCAGCGGACGGCCTGGAGAACACCGTGGCGCAGTTCCGGCGCGCGGTCGAGCTCGGCTACCGGTACATCGAGACCGATGTGCACGCCACGGCGGACGGCCGGCTCGTCGCCTTCCACGACGACACCCTGGACCGGCTCACCGACGGGGCGGGCCGGATCGGCGACCTGCCGTGGGAGGACGTGCGGCACGCGCGCGTGGCGGGCCGCGAGCCGCTCCCCCTCTTCGAGGAACTGCTCGAGGAGTTCCCGGACGTCCGCTGGAACGTGGACGCCAAGGCGGAGCCGGCGCTGCGGCCGCTGCTGGACCTGATCGACCGGACGGACTCCTACGACCGGGTGTGCGTCGGCTCGTTCTCGGAGGCGCGGGTGCTGCGGGCGCAGCGCATCGCGGGGCCACGGCTGGCCACCTCGTTCGGCACCCGCGGTGTGGTCGGACTGCGGCTGCGCTCCTGGGGGCTGCCCGCCTCGGTGCGCCGGTCGGCGGTCGCCGCGCAGGTGCCCGAGTCGCAGTCGGGCGTCCCGGTCGTCGACCGGCGCTTCGTCCGCGCCGCCCACGCGCGCGGGCTGCACGTCCACGTGTGGACCATCAACGAATCCGAGCGGATGCACCGGCTCCTGGACCTGGGAGTCGATGGCATCATGACCGATCACATCGACACGTTGCGTGAGGTCATGCAGGACCGCGGCGTCTGGGTCTGAGGCGCGCGACGGCACTGCTGCGGGAAAGGCGAGGGCACGGGTGGGCACCGAAACCGTGCGGGCGGGGGCCTCGGACGAGGTCACCGAGCTGCGGCGCGAACAGCGCGGCTGGTACTTCTACGACTGGGCGTGCTCGGTCTACTCGACGAGTGTGCTCACCGTGTTCCTCGGCCCGTACCTCACGTCGGTCGCCGACCACGCGGCCGACGCGGACGGCTATGTGCACCCGCTCGGCATCCCGGTCCGGTCGGGCTCCTTCTTCGCCTACTCGGTCTCCCTGTCGGTGATCCTGGCGGTCGTGCTGATGCCCCTGGTGGGCAGCGTGGCCGACCGCACGGGCCGCAAGAAGCAGCTGCTCGGCGCGGCCGCGTACACCGGGGCCGTGGCGACCACGGGCATGTTCTTCCTCGACGGCGACCGCTACCTGCTCGGCGGGCTGCTGCTGATCGTGGCGAACGCCGCGCAGTCCGTCGCCCTGATGCTCTACAACTCCTACCTCCCCCAGATCGCCCCGCCCGAGGAACGCGACACGATCTCCTCCCGGGGCTGGGCCTTCGGCTACGCGGCCGGTTCGCTGGTGCTGATAGCCGACCTGGTCCTGTACTCCGCGCACGACTCCTTCGGCCTCTCCGAGACGGAGGCGGTCCGCATCTGCCTGGCCGCGGCGGGTCTGTGGTGGGGGGCCTTCACCCTCGTACCGCTACGACGGCTGCGCGACCGGGGCGGCAGGGCCGCCGAGGCGACGGCGCCCGGGCTGCGTCAACTCACGGCGACCGTCCGGGACATGCGCCGTCATCCGCTGACGCTGTCCTTCCTGCTGGCGTACCTCGTCTACAACGACGGCATCCAGACCGTGATCTCGCAGGCGTCCGTATACGGCTCCGAGGAGCTGGGCCTCGGCCAGTCGACGCTCATCGGGGCCGTCCTGCTGGTCCAGGTGCTGGCGGTGGCCGGCGCCCTGACGATGGGGCGGCTGGCGCGGACGTACGGAGCCAAGCGCACGATCCTCGGGTCGCTGGTGGCGTGGACGGTGACGCTGGCGGCCGGGTACTTCCTGCCGGCCGGGGCGCCGGTGTGGTTCTTCGTCCTCGCGGCCGGCATCGGGCTCGTCCTGGGCGGCAGCCAGGCGCTTTCCCGCTCCCTGTTCTCGCACCTCGTACCGCCCGGAAAAGAAGCCGAGTACTTCGCGGCGTACGAGATGAGCGATCGGGGGATGAGCTGGCTGGGACCTCTGTTGTTCGGGATCACCTTCCAGCTGACCGGAAGCTACCGCTCGGCGATCATCTCGCTGGTCGCCTTCTTCGTCATCGGGTTCGCGCTGCTGGCGCGAGTCCCGGTGCGGCGGGCGATCGGTGAGGCCGGCAACCCGGTTCCGCAGAAGATCTAGCAGAAGATCCAGCGGGAAGATTTAGCGTTCAACGCGGAAGGGCGGTAGTGTACGCGTTTGGCCTGCCAGGCGTACCGTTACTGCGCGTCAAAGATACCGAAACGGTGGGTGACATCTGTTAGCAGATGTGACAAACCGGGCGCTGGTGGGTACAACAAGGGGCGGCTACGACGGCGACACATGACCCGGAACGGGAATCTTTACCGCCGACCGGACGTTGACCGGATGACGACGACAGCGACACCTGTCCTGTGGGCGACAAGCCCGGGAGGCACGATTCATGAGTGAGCGAGCTCTTCGCGGTACGCGCCTCGTAGTGACCAGCTACGAGACGGACCGCGGCATCGACCTGGCCCCGCGCCAGGCCGTGGAGTACGCATGCGAGAAGGGGCACCGGTTCGAGATGCCCTTCTCGGTCGAGGCGGAGATCCCGCCGGAGTGGGAGTGCAAGGTCTGCGGGGCCCAGGCACTCCTCGTGGACGGCGACGGCCCTGAAGAGAAGAAGGCCAAGCCCGCGCGTACCCACTGGGACATGCTGATGGAGCGACGCACCCGTGAGGAACTCGAAGAGGTCCTCGAGGAGCGTCTGGCGGTTCTGCGGTCCGGCGCGATGAACATCGCGATTCACCCCAGGGACAGCCGTAAGTCCGCATAGTTCCGTGTAACGGGAAGCCGACATAACCAACCGAGGGCGCCCTACGTTCAGTGAACGTAGGGCGCCCTCGGTTCTGCGTGAGGCGACCGGCCCTCTCGGAGTGCCGTCAGCTCGTCAGCGGCGGCCGCTCCCCCGCCGGCCGGTCGCCCGGCTCCGGACCGTCGTTCCGGATGATCACCTCGCCCTGGACCACCTTGCCGTCCGGGCGGTGGATGCGGGCCTGCTGGAAGGCGTCGCCCAGGGTGCCGGGCGCGGCCGCGCGGAGCTTGCGGTCAAGGGTGCGTTCGGTTAGGCGGGAGACCGCCTTCTGGACCGGCGGCAGCAGGAGCAGCAGGCCGAGGGCGTCGGAGACCAGGCCGGGGATCATGAGGAGCAGGCCGCCCAGCATCATCAGGCCGTTGCCACCGCCGCGCTCCGGTGAGCCGCCGCGCTGGATCGCCTCGTTGAGGCTCTGGAAGGCGCGGCGCCCGGCTCGCCTGATGACCACGGCACCGGCGACGAAACCCGCCACCAGCAGCAGGAACACGGTCATGCCGCCGGTCGCGCCCGCGACCACCGTCAGCAGCCAGATCTCCAGCACCAGCCAGGCGGCGATGCCCAGCGGCAGATATCTGCCGAGCCGGGAACGCCGGGGCCGGGTGGTCTGCGGAGGGGTCTGTGCGCCAGTCGTCATGCTCCCAGTGTGCCTGGGCCCGGCTCAGTGCGGGATAAAGGGATGATCAACGGGAACTGTGGGGTTTCCGGGTCCCCGCTGTGACAGCGGTGCCCGCTGTCCCGGCCAGGACGGCCAGGACGGCTAGGACGGCTTGCCCTTGCCGGTGATCTTGCCCACCCGCTCGGTGACACCCCACGACGTGACCCGCCACAGGGCCTCCACCATGATGTCGCGGCTCATCTTGGAGTCGCCCAGCTCCCGCTCGACGAAGGTGATGGGCACCTCGACGACGTGGAAGCCGGCTTTGATCGCCCGGCGGGCCAGGTCGACCTGGAAGCAGTAGCCCTGCGACGCGACCTCGTCGAGCCCCAGGCCCTCCAGGGTCTCGCGGCGGAAGGCGCGGTAGCCGCCGGTGATGTCCCGCAGCGGGAGGTCGAGTGCGAGGCGGGAGTAGAGAGAACCGCCCCGGGAGATGAACTCGCGGGACTTGGGCCAGTTCACCACCCGGCCGCCGGGCACCCAGCGGGAGCCGAGCACCAGGTCGGCGCCCTTCAGGGCGGTCAGCAGGCGGGGCAGCTCCTCCGGCTGGTGGGAGCCGTCGGCGTCCATCTCGATGAGCACGCCGTAGCCGTTGTCCATGCCCCAGCGGAAGCCCGCGAGGTAGGCGGCGCCCAGGCCCTCCTTGCCCTTGCGGTGCAGCACCTGGACGTGGTCGTCCTCGGCGGCCAGTTCGTCGGCGAGCTTGCCGGTGCCGTCCGGGCTGTTGTCGTCCGCCACCAGGACGTGCGCCTCGGGGACGGCCAGGCGTACCCGGCCGACGATGGACTTGATGTTCTCCGCCTCGTTGTACGTGGGAATGATCACCAAGGCCGTGCCGAGCGGACCGAACCGCCTCTCCTGGGCCTGTGCCGCGCGGGTCCCGTCGCCGTCGTTCACTGCTGCCCCTTCATGTCGTACGCAGGGGACCACCATAGTGGCCACGGCCTGCACTGACGTGACAGCTCGTTCGTGTGGTGGTGTCGATTCCGAAAGAATGGGGTAAGGATGCCCGTTTCGGGTGGCGTTCATCCGTGATTCCGCCAGCCCGTTCGACTACGGATGGGGGCCCGGCGCCCTTCGGGCCGACCTGGGACCCGCTGGCTGCGGGTCGACCGAAAGCCGTTGTCTACTGAGCGTCCGGGCCCCACCCGGGTCACACCTCCCGACCGGCCGGAACGTTCCCTCGTCGGCGCGGGCGCTGAGCCTGGCTCCCAGTGACGGTGCCCCGGTGCGGGGCCCCGTCCCTGACCCAGCGGCGCTGCGACGAGTGCGCGAACTGCTCCCCGGTCGGGCGTCCGGTGGTGGACTCGGCCGAACCTACCGGCCCGCTGCCGCTGGCTGTCAACAGCCGTTTGACCTGCGGAAACGGCCTCAAACCGCTGGTCAGCGCAGAGGATGCGCAGGTCGCGCGACGGGGCGGCGGCCGTCGATCACGGCCGCGCCACCCCGGGAGATCACTCGCCCGGCCGTACGAATGCGGCCGGGTCACTCGCCCGGTCGTACGAACACGGTCCGGCCGCCCACCACGGTGCGCAGACAGACCGGCAGCTCACGGCCGGGGGTCAGATCGGGCAGGCCGGGAGTGCCGGAGCGCGGGTCGGTGGACCAGCGGGCGACCCGGTCGTCCGGGGCCTGCACCACCAGTTCCTCGGTACGCCAGACCGCGTAGTCGGCGGGCGCGCCCGGCACCAGGACGCCCGCGTCGTCGCGGCCGATGGCCCGCCAGCCGCCCCGCGTGTGCGCGGTGAAGGCGGCGCGCACGGAGACCCGGTGTCCGGGCGTGTGGTGGAAGGCGGCGGCGCGGACGGTCCCCCAGGGGTCGAGCGGGGTGACCGGGCTGTCCGAGCCGAAGGCGAGCGGGACCCCGGCCTTGAGGAGGGCCGCGTAGGGGTTGAGGGTGCGGGCCCGCTCGGCGCCGAGCCGCTGGGCGTACATGCCGTCCGTGCCGCCCCACAGCGCGTCGAAGGCGGGCTGCACGGAGGCGATCAGGCCGAACTCGGCGAAGGCGGCGATGTGCTCGGGCGTGAGCATCTCGGCGTGCTCGACGCGGTGCCGGGCGGCGCGGACGCGGGCCGGGCCGACCTTCTCGGCGGCGGCGTGCACGCCCTCGACGACGGCGCTCACGGCGGCGTCGCCGATGGCGTGGAAGCCCGCCTGGAGGCCGGCCTCGGTGCAGGACGTGACATGGGCGGCGACGGCGGCCGCGTCCAGGTAGGCGGAGCCGGTGGTGTGGCCGGCGTCGGCGTAGGGCTCGTGGAGGCAGGCGGTGTGCGAGCCGAGCGAGCCGTCCACGAAGAGGTCACCGGCGGCGCCGAGCGCACCCAGCTCCCGAGCCTTGTCGACGCCTTCGTCGGCCGCCTCGGCCCAGTAACCGACGACCCGGGGTCCGCGCACCTCCGCGGCGAGCCGCAGCAGGCCGGTGAAGTCGTCCTCGGAGGAGATCTTCGGCCCGCCGCACTCATGGACGGTGCCGATACCGAGGGAGGCCGCGTGTGCGAGGGCGGTGCGCTGGGCCTCGGCGCGCTGTGCGGGCGTCACGGCTGCGAACGCGGCGGCACGTACGGCGTGGTGGGCGTCGCTGGTGAGCGGGGCGTCCGCCCGGGAGACCGCACCGGGGACCAGGTCCAGCAGGGCCGTGCTGACGACCGCCGAGTGGACGTCGATACGGGAGAGATAGAGCGGGCGGCCGCCAGTGGCCGCGTCCAGCTCGGCGCGGGTCGGCGGGCGCCCGTCGGACCAGCGGGAGGCGTCCCAGCCGTGCCCGAGCAGCACCCGGTCGTCCGGCCGGGCGGCGGTGAAGTCCCTTACCAGCGCGAGGGCCGCGTCCAGGGAACCGGCGCCGGACAGGTCGAGGCCGGTCAGGGCGAGACCTGTCGAGGTGGTGTGGACGTGGGCGTCGGTGAAGGCGGGGGTCACCAGGGCTCCGTCCAGGTCGACGACCTCGTCGACCCCGTCCGCGAAGGCGTCGGCGGCCCCCTCGGACCCGACCCAGGCGACCTGCCCGTGCTCCACGACCATCGCGGTCGCGAACGGATCGGCGGGACTGTGGACCTCTCCGCGGCGGAGGAGGACGGTCTGGGATTCGGGGCTGCGCTCGCTCATGGGGACCAGTCTCGCGCCTCACACCGATCACTCTGAACGAGGGGCGCCCCGAACGTGCCCCGAAAGGGGCGCGGGGAACTGCGCGACCAGCCCCCCAA
The DNA here is from genome assembly GCF_043201895.1 of Streptomyces sp. NPDC048254. NCBI lineage: Bacteria > Bacillati > Actinomycetota > Actinomycetes > Kitasatosporales > Streptomycetaceae > Streptomyces > Streptomyces sp. NPDC048254. The sequence continues at coordinate 450,775 of NZ_JBICZJ010000007.1, read as the reverse complement.
CCACCCGCAGCCGACGAACGGCCGACAGCTCAACGGCGCTCAAATCCGCGGCGGCCGCGCCTCGTAAGGCGTGGACAGCACCACCGTCGTCCGCGTCGACACCCCCGCCAGGCCGCGCAGCCGGGCCAGCAGCTCCTCCAGCTCGTGCGGGGTGGCCACCCGCACCTTGAGGATGTAGTTCTCGTCGCCCGCCACGCTGTGGCACGCCTCGATCTCGGGAACGCCGGCCAGCCGGTCCGCGATGTCGTCGGGGGCGCTGGGGTCGAACGGTTTGACCGAGATGAACGCCGTCATGGGCAGCCCGACGGCCTCCGGGTCGACGACCGCGGCATAACCGCGGATGACGCCCCGCTGCTCCAGCCGGCGCACCCGCTGGTGCACGGCCGACGTGGAAAGGCCCGTGGCCTTGCCCAGGTCGGTGTAGCTCATCCGCCCGTCCTTGACGAGCAGCTGCACGATTTGACGGTCCAGCTCCTCCATGGCGCAAAAGCTACAGTGCGGCTGATCTCCTCGGATACCTCGGCGGCGCAGGTCATGGCCGGTTCGTGATGTCACGGGGAGCAGGTTGTGAGCCTGCTGAAGGACAAAACCACCGCACCGGGCACCTGCGGGCGGCATGTGACGAACGCCACAGCCCCCGGACAGGCTCCGTGATGCTCTCGTGATTACCGCCGAGACCGGACGGGAAGTGCTTGCTGTGGTCGAGGCCGCAGTGCCGTCACGGCCCAGCCCGAGGGGGAGTTACCCATGCAGAGTCTTAAGCGCCCTGGTCGCACCACGTCCAAGCGCCCTCAGTTGGTTGTCGAGCCCGAGCCGGAGGGCGTCGAACCCGACCTCTACGACGCCGAGGAACTGGACGCGTACGACACCTTCGAGATGTACCGGGTGGTCTGCCCGGACTGTGCGCAGCCCATCGCCCTGCTGGCGGACGAGGAGTTCCTGCCGGAGCACGCGCTGTGCGCCTCGCCGTGGAACCCGTTCGGTCTGACGGTCTGTGCCGGTACGGGCCGTGCGGCGGCCGAGGCCCCGTCCGCGAACGAGTCGGTCGAGCCGCAGGAGCAGGACACCGCCCTCCTGCTCACCCTCCCGCAGGGTCTGGACTGGCGGACGCAGCCCTTCTCGCACGTCGGCGGCCCGGGCTCACGCCCGATGCGCGTACCGGCGATGCGCCGCCTCGGCGGCAGTGACCTCGGCCGTCAGGCCGCCTGAGTCACCGCACCGCATCCCAGTAGCTGCCCTGCACCATGGCGCGCAGACTGCCGTGGTGCAGGATCAGTGTGTCCGGATCCGCCGGGACGGCGACCTCACCGAAGTACACCTGCCGATAGGCGATGCGCAGCATGACGATCGCGTGCCGCAGGGCGGCGTACAGGGTGTAGAAGTCCATGTCCCGCGGGGTGTGGCCGGTCAGCCGGGCGTAGCGGGCCTCGACGCGGTCGCGGCGCAGGAAGCCGGGCAGTCCCGGCTGTCCGGAGGCGGCCGTGAGGTCCTGGAAGAAGCGGTGCAGGTAGACGGTCCAGCCGAGGTCCACCTCGCGCGGGGCCGGTGCCGCCATCTCCCAGTCGAGGACGGCGACGGGGTCGAAGCCGTCGTAGACGACGTTCCCGATGCGTGCGTCGCCCCAGTTGAGGACCGGCGTGCCGGGCTCGCTCGGCCACAGCTCCGCAAGCCGGTCGAACGCGGCCTCGATCAGGGGTGAGCGGGCGAGTCCGTCCACCACCCAGGCGTAGTAGGCGCGTTGGGACTCGACATGCCGGTGCAGGGAGTCGCCCTCCCCCGGAAGGGCGAGGAACTCCGTCTCGGTGAGCGGGACCTGGTCGTGCAGCCGGGCCAGCAGCGCGACGGACGCCGCTTCGAGTCGCGCACGTTCGGCATCGCTCGCCGAGTGCAGCCAATTCCCCTCGTACGTATAGGGCATGACGTCGGGTGGGACGCGGCCCTCGGCCCGTTCCATGACGAAGAAGGGCGCGCCGAGCGGTCCGGGGTCCTCCTCCAGCCAGAGGACGCGGGGCACCGGCACATCCGTGTGTTCGGCGACCAGCCGCATGGTGCGGTACTGGCGGGTGAGGTCGTACGACGGGAAGACGGTGTACGCCGACGGGTCCGCCGCCAGTCTCAACGCGCAGGAGCGCAGCGGTGGGTGGGGGTGCTCGACCTCGAACAGCAGGGTCTCGCTGGACATGCCGTTGGAGGCGGGGACCGTGACGCCGACGGCCTTGGCGCCGGGGAGCCGGGCGTCCAGCCAGGCGGTCAGCCGGCGGACGAGGTCCTCCGGATCGCGTGTGGTGGTGCGTGGGCGCGGTGTCGTCGTCATCCCGGGCTCCTCCCTCAGGGCGCCACCGAGTCGAAGCCGGTGAAGCCGCTCGGATCGTGTCTGCCGAACGAGCCGTGCTCGAAGATGCCGTGGCCGACCCGGCCGTCCAGCCGGAAGCGGGCGGAGTGGTCGGTGACGCCGTAAGCCGCGCGGGGGTGGGGCGCGGTCATGTCGTAGGTACGGCGGTCCACCCAGGCGTGACCCTGCCAGGTGCCGTGCTGCCAGTCGTCCGCCGGTGGGTAGCCGGCGCCGATCGCGAGCGGTGAGGAGGCGAGGATCTCCACCTCCAGCTCCTGGGGCTTGCGCGGATCGCCGAGGTGGACGACGGCACGCTCGGGGTGGCGGGTGCCGGAGCGGTAGCCGATCTCGGCCCGGGGCCAGCCGAGTTGGCGGTCGCGCCGGCCGGGGCGGACCAGGGTGGCGTCGTTCAGGGTGCGGTAGCCGTCGGCGTCCTCCTGGGTGACGACCATCAGGAAGCGGTCCTCGAAGCGGACCGGGCACCAGATCCAGTGGAAGCCCTCGGTCGGGTTCTCCTCGGCGAGCCGCCCGCCCTCCTCCCCCGGTATCGGGCGGACGCCCCAGCTGCGGTCCCGGGTGCCGGTCCAGCCGGCCGGGTCGACGCGGAACTCCTCGCCGCCGGCCCGGATCACCCCGGACACTCCCCCGGCCTGCACGAACCTGCGGCCCTCCAAGGTGAGCCGGTCGCCCCGGCGTTGCAGGTGGTGCGGCTCCCACAGGGCCGGGAATCCGGCGGTCCAGGTGAGGTCGCAGGAGAGCGCGTCGTCGTCGCAGGTCAGGCGGAAGCGCCGGAGCGGCTCCTCGACCTCGATGCGCAGCGGGCCGACGGCCAGCCGCATCCGGTCGTCGCCGAGGGCGTCCGAGGCGCGTACCGCGTGCAGGGTGTCCCCGGTGCGCAGGGTGGCGTAGGCGTCGATCACTCCGACGTTCGGGTAGACGCCGAGGCCGAGGATGAGCAGGGCGCGGCCGTGGTGGTCGAAGACGTGGAAGATGCAGCGGTCGTAGGCGTTCCGGTCCCCGGTGGCGACGTGCTTCATGGAGAGCGGGACCTGGTGCACCGGGTACTCGTCGAGCGGTACGGGACGGTCGTCGACCATGGCGGGCCTCCCGGGAGGCTGGAGACGGTCCGGCTGACGGTACGTCAGAAAACAGGGGGAGGCCAGATCCGGGAGCGGACGTCCACGAACTCACGCGCGATTCGGGGCATCGGTGACCAGGGCGGCCGCCCCCGCGTTGGCCGGGCATGACGACCACCTACACCGCCCTCGGCCGTCAGCGCCGTATCTTCGTGCCCCCTCCCGCGGCATCGACCCCGCCTCCCGCGCCGCAGGATCCGCCCATCTACCGCGATCTGATGCGGACCTGGGCCGACCGGGGCCGCACCCTGCCGGGCCGCCATGACCCGGAGTGGGTCAGGCTGGCGGCCCCGACGGTCTCACGCGGGCAGTTCAGCGACTTTCCGGTCCCGCCACATGACGGGCGATGACCATCCGCTGGATCTGGTTGGTGCCCTCGACGATCTGCAGGACCTTGGCCTCGCGCATATAGCGCTCGACCGGGAAGTCCGCGGTGTAGCCGTAGCCGCCGAGTATCTGGACGGCGTCGGTGGTCACCTTCATCGCGGTGTCGGTGCAGTGCAGCTTGGCCATGGCGGCCTGCTTGGCGAACGGCCGGCCCGCGTCGCGCAGCCGGGCCGCCGCGAGGTAGAGGGCCCGGCCGGCCTCGATCTGGGTGGCCATGTCGGCGATCATGAAGCGCAGGCCCTGGAAGTCGGAGATGGGGTGGCCGAACTGCCGCCGTCCGGTGGCATAGGCGACCGCTTCGTCCAGGGCCGCCTGGGCGAGGCCGATGGCGCAGGCCGCGATGCCGAGCCGGCCGGAGTCCAGTGCGGACAGGGCGATGGCGAAGCCCTGGCCCTCGTCGCCGAGCCGCCGTTCGTCGGGGACCCGGACGTCGTCGAAGTGGACCTGGGCGGTGGGTGAGCCCTTCATGCCCATCTTCTTCTCGGGCACCGCGCCGCTCAGGCCCTCGGCGTCACCGGGGACCAGGAAGGCGGTGATCCCGTGCGAGCCCTCCCCGCCCGTGCGGGCCATGACGGTGTAAAAGTCGGCGATGCCGCCGTGCGTGATCCAGGCCTTGGTGCCGTTGATCACCCAGTGGTCACCGTCCCTGACCGCCTTCGTGCGCAGGGAGGCCGCGTCGGAGCCGGACGCCGGCTCGGACAGGCAGTAGGCGCCGAGCAGGCCGCCGCCGAGGACCGCGGACAGGTGCTCGACCTGCTGCTGCTTGGTGCCGTAGGCGGCGAGCGCGTAGCTCGCGAGGGTGTGCACGCTGACGCCGAGGCCGACGGTGAGACGGGCCGCGGCCAGCTCCTCCAGGACCTGGAGGTAGACCTCGTAGGGCTGGTCGCCGCCGCCGTACTCGGAGTCGTACGGCAGGCCGAGCAGGCCTGATGCGGAGAGCAGGGTGAAGACCTCACGCGGGAAGCGTCCGGCGTCCTCCTCCTCGGCCGCCCGGGGCGCGATCTCGCGCTGGGCGATCTCCCGGACGAGCGAGATCAGGTCCCTCGCCTCTTCCGTGGGCAGCTGACGCTCCACCGGCTGCGGGTCGCGGTCGGACATGGCGTCGGTCTCCTCCCTGTCGGGCACCAGCGGTCACAGCCCGTCGGGTAGGGGCGGCTCCGCCTGTCGTTCGAGTGCGGCCGAGGTGGGCGTTCCGGGTTACGGAAGCTGCTGACCAGCGGCTGCGCAGTGAGTATGCCCGATCCGGGACCTTCCGTCACCAGTTAACGACCGCTTACTTCTCGAATTCCAGGACAACATCCGGCCGCACCCAAATTGGTCCGAACCATTGACCCGACTGGTCTAGTCCTCCTAAGGTTCATGACCAACGCTTTACCGCGTTCATGCCAATCGGCGCGCGTTCCCCTCTCCCCCAGGAGGAGACACCCGATGCACACCTCTCACCGCTCCCGGTTCCGGGCGCTGCTCTCCGCGGCCTGTTGTGCCGTCCTCGGCGCCGGGCTGCTGGCCGGCGCGTCCGCGGCGTCCGCGGCGGCCCCGTCCGCCCCGTCCGCCCCGTCCACTCCCCAGGTGCAGGCCGGCTCCAAGGTCGTCGGCTACTTCACGGAATGGGGTGTCTACGACCGCAAGTACCTGGTCAAGAACGTCGAGACCTCCGGCTCGGCCGCGAAGCTCACCCACATCAACTACGCCTTCGGCAACGTCACCGGCGGCAAGTGCGCGATGGGCGACTCGTACGCGGCGACCGACCGCGCCCACACCGCCGCCGAGTCGGTGGACGGGGTCGCGGACACCTGGGACCAGCCGCTGCGCGGCAACTTCAACCAGCTGCTGAAGCTGAAGAAGAAGCACCCGAACCTCAAGATCCTCTGGTCCTTCGGCGGCTGGACCTGGTCGAGCGGCTTCGGCGAGGCCGCCAGGAACCCGGCCGCCTTCGCCCAGTCCTGCTACGACCTGGTGAAGAACTCCAAGTGGGCGGGCGTCTTCGACGGCATCGACATCGACTGGGAGTACCCGAACGCCTGCGGCAACACCTGTGACACCAGCGGCCGGGACGCGTTCAAGAACCTGATGGCGGCCCTGCGCTCGAAGTTCGGGAGCAGTGCGCTGGTCACCGCCGCGATCACCGCCGACGCGACCAGCGGCGGCAAGATCGACGCGGCGGACTACGCGGGCGCGGCGCAGTACGTCGACTGGTACAACCCGATGACGTACGACTACTTCGGCGCCTGGGACGCGGCCGGGCCGACGGCCCCGCACTCACCGCTGAACTCCTACTCGGGCATCCCGAAGGCGAACTTCTACACGTCGGCGACCATCGCCAAACTGAAGGGCCTCGGCATCCCGGCGTCCAAGCTGCTGCTCGGCATCGGCTTCTACGGCCGCGGCTGGACCGGAGTGACCCAGGCGGCCCCCGGCGGCACGGCGACCGGACCGGCGGCAGGGACGTACGAGCAGGGCATCGAGGACTACAAGGTGCTCAAGACCAAATGCCCGGCGACCGGCACGGTAGGCGGCACGGCCTACGCCAAGTGCGGCAGCGACTGGTGGAGTTACGACACCCCGGCGACCATCGCGACCAAGATGACGTACAAGAACCAGCAGGGCCTCGGCGGCACCTTCCTCTGGGAGCTGAGCGGCGACACCACAGGCGGTGAGCTGATCAAGGCCGTCAACTGACCCCGGTCACGGGGGGCTTGGGGCGGGGGTTCCACGAGACCTCCGCCCCTTGTACGTGTCAGGCGTCCCGGCGGGCCGGGGTCGGGGCGCGGTAGGCGGGGTCCAGTTCCTCGATCGCGCGCATGGTGCCGCCGAGCGTCTTGACCAGCAGGTCGCGCATGGTGTCGCGGGAGAGCTCGGAGTGGGCGATCCAGTCGAGGGTGGCACCCTCCACGCTGCACAGCCAGGAGAGCAGGCCCATCCTGGCGAGCGGGGCGATGTCGGTGCGGCCGTAGGCGCCTTCGGCGATGGTCGCGACCATCGCCTCGCGCACCCCGTCCCGGATGGAGTGCACCTCGGTGTCGAAGCCGACGCCGCCGCTGACGATCGTGCGGTACGCGGCCTGGTGGTGCTCGGCGTAACGCAGATAGCTGTCGATGGTGCGGTGGACGCGGTCCACCTGAGGCAGCTCCAGACCGCTTGCCGCGTAGGTGACCAGGTCGGCGACGGAGTCCTGGATGATCGCCAGGTAGTAGCCGCGCTTGGACTGGAAGTAGTAGTAGATCAGCCCTTTGGCGACATGCGCCTGCCTGGCGATGTCGTCCATGGAGAGCGCGTCGTACGAGGTGTCGGCGAACAACTTCCGGCCGATGGCGATGAGTTCGGCACGGCGGGCCACGGAGCGCTCGGTGCCGCGCGCCCGGGGACGGGTGGCAGCACGTTGTTGACTAATATTCAATTTAGACCCTGGTCTCAGCGGGCTGCGGGACATGCGCAGTATGCCAGGTCGGACAGTGGGTCAGGTCACAGCAGTCCGAGTTGGGTCACCAGCATGGCGATGACCACGACAAGGGTCCAGCCCATGACGTGTTCCAGGACCTTCGGGCCGTCGTCCTTGGGGCCGCCGGTGCGCGCGCGGGCGACGGTGGTGGAGTGCGTGGTCATGTCGTCCACCATGCCACCGAATGCGGCTTTTGTGGCGGAGAGCTTGGTCACAGGAGAGCGGCCCCCGGTCCGTACGGGGGCCGCCGTGGTGCCCGGTCAGCGCACGCCCACCGCCGCGAGCGCCTTGAGCTGGCTCGCGGTGGGGCAGGCGGGGAAGTACAGGTAGCAGACGCCTCCGGTGCCGGAGACGGCCTTGCCACTGGCGTTGTACCGCTTGGTGCGCAGCCAGATGTTCTCGAACTCCCGCCGCGGATAGACCCGGCGGACCGCGTCGTCGTCGGCCGAGAACGGGTCGTTGGCGATCACGTCGCCGTCGGCGGTGAAGCCGATCACCGTCATGAGGTGCCCCGAGGTGCCGTAACCGGCGCCCGTCAGCTCGCTCTCCAGGAACGACTGGGACGTTATGGCCGGGATGCCGGCCGCGATCAGCGTCTCCAGGTCGGTGAGCGAGCCGAGTCGCGTTATCACGCCCTGGAGGTCCTTGTAGGTGGCCGCGTAGGCGGCGTTGAACGGCCAGTTGCCGCAGCCCGCGTACTGGTAGTCGTAGGTGTGGCGGGCCGCGAGGCAGACCTGGGGATCGGTGTACGCCGGGTCGACCCAGGCCAGTTGCGCGGGGGTGGGCCGGGCGCCCCAGTACTCGACGATCATCTGCGAGGAGGTCGGGCTGCACCAGGCCTCGCCGCCGTTGTCGTACTCGGGGTACTGGCCCTTGTGGATCTCCTGCGAGTAGCGCGGGACCTTCAGCTCCCGGGCCAGGCCCGGGGTGGAGGCCGGGACGGTGAAGCGGTCCGGGATGTCCGAGCCCATGGCGCCGATCCGCCAGACGGTCGGGGTGACCTTGGTGCCGGGCTTGCGGTAGAGGGTCAGGCGCAGCTGGTACGAGGCGAGACGCAGGCCGGTGGTGGCGTCGTCGATGGCGAAGGTGTCCGTCCAGATGCTGCTCCTGCCGTCCGTCTGGCCGTCCACCGAGGTCCGTCTGATGTCCTGGTCGCCCGCCGCCCAGCGGCCCATCACGTACCAGGGGGTCGCGGTGCCGTCGGAGTAGGTGCCGTGCAGTTCGACCTGGATCCAGGTGCCGGCCGGGGTGTCCGCGTTCCAGGAGGCGATGGTCTCCGTGGCGGGCACGGTGAGCTGGTGCACCGGACCGGTCCAGGTGCCGTACTCCCAGCGGGCGGTGATGCCGGTGTGGGGGTCGGTGTATGAGGTGGTGCCGGCCGGGGTGCCGATCACCACGCCGGGGCGCTTCCCGGCGACCGCCCCGACGCCCTTGGCGGTGCCGGTCTCCCAGTCGCCGTGGGTGGTCCACGAGCGGTAGTCGACGGGACGGGTCTGGGCCCGGCCGGTCTCATCGGTGTCGGTCTCCGGTGCCGCGGCCGCGGGGACCGCCGGGACCACTCCCTGGGCAACGGCGGCCGCCGCGACGGAGGCGGCGACGGCCAGAACTGTTCTGCGGGACGGCTGTTCGGCTCTGCTCATGGGTGGAAGACCCCCGGGTGGGCACGGAGCTGCTGGTCCGGTGCGGGACTGTGCGCCAACTATGGAGCAGCCCGCATGCCCCTGCCAGCACTTCCGCCCATGCCACGCCCACCAATATTGGTCTTGTCCACTGAAAGGGCCCCGGCGCCCTTCGCCGGGGCCTCCTGCACCGCCGTCAGACGAGGTCCATCGCGGCGACCTCGTCGGGGCGGCCGTAGCTGACCGGGCCCTGGAAGCGGCGGCGGGCGGTGGCGAACCACCAGACCGTGGCCACGACCAGGACGACGGCCAGCGCGATCGGGGCGTAGTTGAAGGTGTCGACGGTGATCGGGGAGACCTGCGGCAGCATGAACAGGACGCTGCTCAGCAGGATCCAGGTCACCGCCAGCCAGCCGACCGGCCTGCTCCAGCGGCCCAGGTTCCACGGCCCCGGCTGGAACTCGTCGCCGAGGCGCAGCCGCAGGAACACCGGCACGGCGTAGGCGAGGAACAGTCCGACGACGTTGACGCTGACGATCGCGGTGAACGCCGTGTGCGACCACCAGCCCGGCACGACCAGGGCGACGGAACAGGCCACCGCCAGCCATACGGCCTTGACGGGGGTACGGGTGCGCGGCGAGACCGAGTGCCACAGGCGGGAGCCGGGCATGGCGCCGTCACGGGAGAAGGCGAAGATCTGCCGGGTGTTGCTGGTGAGGTTGGCGAGGCCGCAGAAGAGCATGGCGCCGATGACGACGAGCAGCATCGCCTTGGCCCAGCCCATGCCAAGTCCGTCGATGAGAATCTGGACGGGCGGCGCGGAGGAGCTCGCCACCTTGTCGTAGTCGCCGATGCTGTACACCAGCGCGAGCATCAGGACGAGGCCCGTGATCGCCGAATAGCCGATCGAGCGGATGATCCCCCTGGGGGCGTTCACGGTCGCCCGGACCGTTTCCTCGGACATGTGGAAGCTGCCGTCGAAGCCGGTGAAGGTCCAGCTGGTGACCAGCAGGCCGAGCATGCCGCCGTAAAGGCCGTTGGTGAAACCGGTGTTGTTCACGAAATGCGTCACGAAGGACGCCGACTGATGGTGGTCCGGCATCACGATCAGTGTGCTCACGATCACCACGAGTCCGATCAGCAGCCACCACACGGAAATCCGGTTCAGCAGGGCGACGAGCTGCACGGTGTAGGTGTTGGCGAGCCCCTGGACCACGATGATCAGGGCCGTGATCAGGACCGTCTGGTGGGCGGTCGGGGTGTACGAGGGCCACTGCAGGGCGACGAAGGCCTGGATGAAGGTGGCGGCCGCGTATCCGGTCGCCGCCGTGCCGCCGATCTGGCCCACGAAGTTCAGCCAGCCCGTGTACCAGGACCAGGCGCCCTTGTGCCGCTTGGCGAGCTTGCCGGCGGAGAAATACAGCGCGCCGCTCGTCGGATAGGCGGAGGCGACTTCCGCCATGGCGGCGCCGATGCACAGCACCATCACGCAGACGCCGATCCAGCCGAACACGAGAATGCGGGGGCCGCCCGCGTTCATACCGAATCCGAAGGACGAGAAAATACCCGAGAGGATATTGATGATGGTGAAGGATATAGCGAAATTGTCGAACGCCTGGAATCGGCGGGTGAGTTTCCGCGGATAACCCATCGCGTGCAGGGTCGCGTCGTCGTCGCGGGTGACGGGATCCGCTGTGCGTTCTGACACTTACCGGCCTTTCTCTCTATGCGGGTCTCTCTAGGAGGGGATGGGCAGGCCGCAGGCGCGGCGGGCCCGGGAGAGCTGCTCGACGGGCTCGCCGAAGACGCTCCAGGGCATCCGTGAGGCGTACCGCCCCATGGCCGTGAAGACCGCCCGGGCCTCGAACTCACGCTGGGCCATGACCAGCGCGTGCGCGAGGTAGGCCAGGTCGAGCACCGGGGTGAAGCGGTATCCGGCCACCGTGGGCAGCCAGTTGCGGTAGATCGACAGCGCGGTGGATCGCCACTGCGGCTGCTCCCAGACCCGCTCGGCGAGCAGCTGGGTGGGGTTGTGGCTCTCCACCAGCGCGACCAGGGGCAACAGCCGTATCGCCGAGTCCGCGGGGGCCCGCTGGGCGAGGAAGGCGGCGACATCCCAGGCGGCGTTGACCGAGCCGCCGTAACGGGTGAAGAAGAAGGACAGGAAGCGGTGGTGGGCCTCCCGGTGCCAGGGGTCGAGGGCGAGGGTGTGCGCGAACAGCCGCCAGGGGCCGGGCGGCGAGGTCAGCAGGCCGCTCGGGGCGGGGTCGTGCGGGCGGTGCAGCCGGGCCATGGCCAGCTTGGCGGCCCAGGGGGTGGGGTCGGCGGCGTTGGCGACGGAGGCCCGGTCGCAGGCGGCGAGGGCGATCCGCTCCAGCGCCTCGGCGCGCTCGTCGCGGGCGTCGGCCGCCCGGATCGCCCGCTGCACGGCCACCCTGGCCCACATCAGGGTGGACTCGGGGCTCGGCTCCTCGGCCAGCCAGCGCTCCACCAGATCGGTGCCGGCCGCCTCGGAGGCGAGGACCAGGGAGCGGTGGGCGCGCAGGGCGAAGTCGGTGCGCGTCTCGGCCAGGGCCTCGCGGGCGCTGCGATATCTCCCGGCGCGCACATCCACGCACACGCTCGCGAGCAAGCGGTCATCGGCCGCCGGATGCCATACGTACTGCCCCTCGAATAACTCCGCGGCCATCTTCCCCTGTCCGTCCCCGTTCGACGCGTCGCAGTCGCGCAGAAAGCACCCTACTCAGCGGCGGGCACACCGGGAACGTCCGATTTCGACATATCGGTCAGCGGGTCGGAAATATGGGAGGGGTCGCTGGAGAACGGCTCGAAATTTGTTCAAGCCGCTACTTTTCCGGGGCCGTAAACGCCCGCTATGCGCCGCACTACTAGAATGTTTCCGGAAAACACCCCACACCACGCGACACCACACCACACCTCAGCACACCTCGGGAATCGCCATTCACCGTCTCGCCTCCGCGCTCCAGGGCCTGCCGCCCTCCTGCGGCCCGGTCCGTCTCGTCGGCGTCGACGGGCACGCCGGCTCCGGAAAGACCACCTTCGCCGGGCGGTTGGCCGCCGCGCTGGGCGGGGCGCCGGTGCTCCACCTCGACGACATCGCCAGCCACGAGGAGCTGTTCGCCTGGACCGGCCGGCTGCTGACCCAGGTGATCGAGCCACTCAGCCGCGGCGAGACCGCCCACTACGCGCCCTACGACTGGCGCGCCCGCGCCTTCGGCCCGCCCCGCCCGCTGCCGCCGGCCCCGGTGATCCTCGTCGAGGGCGTCGGCGCCGGCCGGCGGGCGCTGCGCCCGTTCCTGGCGCGGCTGCTGTGGATGGAGATGCCGCGGGAGGAGTCCTGGGCCCGGGGCAGGCTGCGGGACGGCACGGAACAGCGGGACTTCTGGGCCGAATGGGTCCGGTCGGAACGCGCGCACTTCGCCGAGGACCCCTCAAGGCCGTACTCCGACCTTCTGGTGACACAGTCACAGAAGGGGTACGAGGTGCTTCCGGGGCCCGTGAAGACCGCTGGACCGGACCAGACGGTCACCCACCGTGAGGGACCGTCGGCAGTGTGCTGAACTTGTGAAGAGGTGCCTGGAAGAAGTTGCCTCAGTACCTCAACTCGGCTTGACCCAAGGGCCGTACAGGACTTACGTTCTGAATGTGCGGCCCCTGGGAGCCGCCCCACAGACGCGAAGCCCCCGGTTGTTCCCCCGTGATCGGGGGCTTCGTTCTGCCCTTTACCCCTTTTGTGTGCGCCGCGTGCGCCTCGTTGCTCACCCTCGGTCACCGAGCGGCGCCTGCCCGATCTGCTCCCACCTCGCCAAACGGCCTGTGCGGCACCCTTCGGCGCGCGGTGGAAGCGCAGGTACGATGCCCTCGGTGCGACCATCGAACGGCTGCTTCGCGCATCTGCAACTCCGGTCCGCGGCACAGCGGTTCGACCAACGGCGGCCATCGGGGGGAGCCCGGGGGCCAACCACGGGGGCACGGTTTGTGGGGGACGTGATGGATTTCGGCACGCAGGGCCCCGAGGCCCCGGCCGACCTCGCCTGGCTGCGAGGCGTGGACGCCTACACGATGGGCGCCTATCCGCAGGCGGAGGAGGAGTTCCGCGCCGCGGTACGGATGGATCCCGGGATGGCCGACGCCTGGCTCGGGCTGCACGCGCTGCGCGTCGACACGACGACCGCGCTGCTGAGAATGTTCCGGCACCGGGACCGCTTCGGCGAACAGCGCGCCCGGCACCGCCGGGCGCTCAACTCCTGGTACTGGCTGGGCTGGTGGGTGCAGCCGGTGCTTGAGAACCCGCGCGATCTCCTGCTCGCCCACGCCTCGCACTGGCTGGACGGCCGGCACGTCCCGGAACTCGACCGGGCCCTCGCCGGACTGCCGCCCGTGGACGCCGACCCCCAGGTCCGCTTCCTGCACGCCTGCCGGGCCTACCTGGTCAAGGACTGGGAGCAGCTGGTGCGGCACACCGACCCGCTCCTCGACGATGCCATGCTCGGCATCGAGGCGGGGCTCTTCGGCGGCATGGCCCGGGTCCGCCTCGAAATGTACGGCCAGGCCGAACCGCTGCTCTCGGCGGCGCTGATGCGCTGCCGCAGCGAGCAGCCGCAGCGCAAGGAGCTGCGCTACTGGCTGGCGCGGGCGCACGAGGGCACCGGGCGCAGCGCCGCCGCGCTCCCCCTCTACCGGGCCGTGCACCGGGTCGACCCCGCGTTCATGGACACCTCGGCACGGCTGGCCGCGATCGCCGAGGGCGACGGGTACGACGACAGCGCCGACCTCGCGGCGATCACGCTCACCGGCGCCGGGCAGGACGTCGTGGACGGGCCGGACCTGCTCGACCCGTTCTTCGGCACGGAGGGCCGCGATCTGCGGTTCGGGGAGTCCGAGCCGCCTGCCGGGGCGATGCCGTCGGTGGTCGATCCGGCGGTGCGCGAGAAGGTCGTGCCCTCGGCGCCGCTGCCGGCCGGGCCGACCGACCCCGCGTTACTCGAGGAGGCGCTGGCCGAGCTGGAGCGCATGGTCGGCCTTGAGCCTGTGAAGCGGCAGGTCAAGGCGTTGTCCGCGCAGTTGAACATGGCCCGGTTGCGGGCCGGGCAGGGGCTGCCGGTGCAGCCGCCGAAACGCCACTTCGTCTTCTCCGGCCCGTCGGGCACCGGGAAGACCACGGTCGCCCGGATTCTCGGGCGGGTGTTCTACGCGCTCGGCCTGCTGGGCGGGGACCACCTCGTGGAGGCGCAGCGGGCCGATCTGGTGGGCGAGTATCTCGGCCAGACCGCCGTGAAGGCGAACGAGCTGATCGACTCCGCGATCGGCGGGGTGCTGTTCGTGGACGAGGCGTACTCGCTGTCCAACTCCGGCTACGGCAAGGGGGACGCCTACGGCGACGAGGCCTTGCAGGTGCTGCTGAAGCGGGCCGAGGACAACCGCGACCACCTGGTGGTGATCCTGGCCGGCTACCCGGAGGGCATGGACCGGCTGCTGGCCGCCAACCCCGGGCTCTCCTCCCGCTTCACGACCCGCGTGGACTTTCCCTCCTACCGCCCCCTTGAGCTGACCTCGATCGGCGAGGTGCTGGCCGCGGAGAACGGTGACGCCTGGGACGAGGAGGCGCTGGAGGAGCTGCGGTCGATCGCCGGGCACGTGGTCGACCAGGGGTGGATCGACGAGCTGGGCAACGGCCGGTTCCTGCGCACGCTGTACGAGAAGAGCTGCGCGTACCGGGACCTGCGGTTGTCGGTGTATCCCGGGGCACTGTCCCGGGACGACCTGGCGACGTTACGGCTGCCGGACCTGATGCAGGCGTACGGGGAGGTGCTGTCGGGGCGGGGGCCGCAGGATCCGGCCGGTATGTAGGTGTGGCTGGGCCGTGCCCCGTAAGGGGCGCGGGGCTGTATCGACATGCGGCTCCGCCGCGTGGGCGCGACCAGCCCCCACGCACCCGCAGCCGAACTACGACCTCACCCGGCCATGGCCTCCTCCGGCTCCCCGCTCGCCCTCGGCTCCGGCGTCCGCGGCGGCGTCTTCGGCCGGTCCCGGTGCGCCGGGTCCGTCACCTCACCGACGAGCAGCTCCAGGACGTCCTCCAGCGCCGCCAGCCCCAGCACTCGGCCGTTCGCGTCGGCCACCTGCGCGAGGTGCGTCGCCGCCCGGCGCATCACCGTGAGCGCGTCGTCGAGGGGCAGCTCGGCCCGCAGGGTCGTCATCGGGCGCCATATCTGCTGCGGCACCGCCCGGTCCGAGTCCTCCAGGTCGAGCACGTCCTTCACATGCACGTAGCCCATGAACGCACCGGACTCGGCGGCGACCGGGAAGCGGGAGTACCCGGTGCGGGCGGTGAGTTCCACGATCTGGCCCGGGGTGACCGACGGGGGGACCGTGATCAGGGACTCGCGGCGCAGGAGTACGTCGGTCACCGGGCGGGAGCCCAGTTCCAGCGCGTCCTCCAGCCGCTCCCGCTCCTCGGGGCCGAGGAGGCCCGCCTGGCCGGAGTCCTCGAGCAGCCGGTTGAGCTGCTCGCTGGTGACGACGGCCTCGACCTCGTCCTTCGGCTCCACCCGGAACAGCTTCAGGATGCCCTGGGCACAGGCACCCAGGGCGACCGTGATCGGCCGGCACACGCGGGCGAACGCCACCAGGCCGGGGCTCAGCCACAGCGCCGCCTTCTCGGGCGCCGCCATCGCCAGGTTCTTCGGCACCATCTCGCCGATGACGAGGTGGAAGAAGACGACTCCGGCCAGCGCGATCACATAGCCCAGCGGGTGGATCACGCCCTCGGGCAGGTGTACCGCCTCGAACAGCGGCTCCAGCAGATGCGCCACGGTCGGCTCGGCCACCGCGCCCAGCGTCAGCGAGCAGACGGTGATGCCGAACTGGGCCGCGGCCATCATCTGCGGGAGGCGTTCCAGGCCGTAGAGGACCTGGCGTGCCCTGGCCGTGCCCAGCGGTTCGATCTGGCTGCGGCGGACCGAGACCAGCGCGAACTCCGCGCCCACGAAGAAGCCGTTGGTGAGCACCAGCAGGGCGGCGAAGACCAGTTGGAGGACGCTCATCGGACGGCCTCCGCGACGGCGGGGGCGGTGCGGACCAGGCGGACCCGCTCGGCGCGGTAGTGGCCGACCCGGCGGACCGACAGCCGCCAGCCGGGCAGCTCGGCCCGGTCGCCGGGCGCCGGGATCCGGCCGAGAAGGTCGGCGACCAGGCCGGCGACCGTCTCGTACGGGCCCTCGGGCACGTCGAGGCCTATCCGCTGGAGGATGTCGACGCGGACACTGCCGTCGACGTCCCAGGCGGGCTTGCCGTCCTGCGCCGGGGCCGCCGCGAGTTCCGGTGCGTCCGGGCTGTCGTGCTCGTCGCGGACCTCGCCGACGAGTTCCTCGACGATGTCCTCCAGGGTGACCACCCCGGCCGTACCGCCGTACTCGTCGACGACGACCGCGATGGGCTGCTCGGAGCGGAGCCGGGCGAGCAGCGGCTGGACCGGGAGGGTCTCGGGGACCAGCAGCGCCTTGCGGGCGATACGGCCGACCGGGGTACGCAGCCGGTCCCGGACCGGGACCGCCAGGGCGTCCTTGAGGTGGGCCATGCCGACGATCTCGTCGATCTTCTCCCGGTAGACCGGGAAGCGGGACAGGCCGGTGGCCCGGGTGAGGTTGACCACGTCCTCGGCGGTCGCCGAGTCCTGGAGCGCGCTGACCTTCACTCGGGGGGTCATGACGTGCTGCGCGGTCAGCTCGCCCAGGGACAGGGTGCGGACGAACAGGTCGGCCGTGTCCTGCTCCAGGGCGCCGGCCCGGGCGGAGTGCCGGGCCAGCGAGACCAGCTCGCCCGGGGTGCGGGCGGAGGCCAGCTCCTCGGCGGGTTCGACGCCCAGGGCGCGGACGAGCCGGTTGGCGACCGTGTTCAGCGCGGCGATGACCGGGCGGAACAGGCGCGAGAAGCGGGCCTGCGGGCCGGCGACGAAGCGCGCGACCTGGAGCGGCTTGGAGACCGCCCAGTTCTTGGGCACGAGTTCGCCGATCACCATCTGGATCGCCGAGGCGAGCAGCATGCCGACGACGACCGAGATACCGGAGACGGCGCCCTCGGGGAGACCGATCGCGGTGAACGGGCCGCGCAGCAGCTCGGCCAGTGCCGGTTCGGCGAGCATGCCGACGACCAGGGAGGTGATGGTGATGCCGAGCTGGGTGCCGGAGAGCTGGAAGGACAGTTCCTTCAGCGACTCGACGACCGTACCGGCGCGCTTGTCGCCGTCGGCGGCGGCCTTCTCGGCTTCGGGTCGCTCCACGGTCACCAGGCCGAACTCGGCGGCCACGAAGAAGCCGTTGGCGAGGATGAGCAGGAACGCGGCCGCCAGGAGCAGCAGGGGGGTGGTCATGATGCCGCCGCCTCCGATTCGTCGCGGACCCCTGATCGGGGGTCCGCGGTATGTCGGGAGGGGGCGGCGCAGGTACTACAGGACGATCCGTCCATCGCCGGAGAGGGTCACTCCTCGGGTAGCAGGAACCCCTGTGCGCCGGGCGCGCGACAGGGGTGGAGGCGGGACGTGAAAAAGCCTCCACCAACAGATTAATCAAGACAGGGCCCACTACGGCAGGGTGGACGACCCGGAGGTGGCCCCGAAGTTGCGTGATTTCAGCCCTGGTGCTGCTCGGGGTCGTGGATCGCGTGGGCCTCGGCGAGGGCCCGCAGGGCCTTGGCGTCGGCGATGGCGCGCTGCTTGGCGATGCCCGGCTGGATGCCGAGCGCGGGCAGGCTGGTGCCGTCGCTGAGGTTCAGGAACACCCACGGGTCACCCGGTCGGAGGTTCACCTGGAGGATCTCCGCCCAGTCCAGGCGCCGCTTGCTGACGATGTTGACGACGGTGACCCCGGACTCGTCGGCCACCACCTTCACCCGGGCCAGCTGGGCCAGCACCCAGAAGATCAGCGCGCCGGTGATGACGAAGCTGAGCTGCTCCCCCGGGCCGAGCTGTTCGAGGAGCAGCGCGACCCCGGAGATGGTGGCGAAGATGGCGAGGCCCGCGGTGAGCAGGATCACTCGGGTGTGGCCCGGCCGGAAGGTGACGGGAAGGGAAGGAAGCTCGGACATCTCTCGCGGGCGTTTCAGAGGCGGCAGGCGTGGATGGCCGTGGTCAGGATGGCGCGGGCGCCGATGTCGTACAGGTCGTCCATGATCCGCTGTGCGTCCTTGGTGGGGACCATGGCGCGGACGGCGACCCAGCCCTCGTTGTGCAGCGGGGAGACGGTCGGGGACTCCAGGCCCGGGGTGAGCGCGACGGCCTTCTCCAGCTGCTCGACCCGGCAGTCGTAGTCCATCATCACGTACGTCCGGGCGACCAGGACGCCCTGGAGGCGGCGCAGGAACTGCTGGACCTTCGGCTCGGCAGCGTCCTCGGTGTCGGCGCCGGCCCGGCGGATGACGATCGCCTCGGAGGTCATGATCGGCTCGCCGAAGACCTCCAGGCCCGCGTTGCGCAGCGAGGTGCCGGTCTCGACGACGTCCGCGATGACCTCGGCGACACCGAGTTCGATGGCGGTCTCGACGGCGCCGTCCAGGTGGACGACGGAGGCGTCGACACCGCTGTCGGCGAGGTGCTTGGCGACGATGCCCTCGTAGGAGGTGGCGACCGTCTTGCCCTTCAGGTCCGCCAGGCCGTCGGCCGCGCCGGGCCTGGACGCGAAGCGGAAGGTGGAGCGGGCGAAGCCGAGCGGGAGGATCTCCTCGGCGTGGGCGCCGGAGTCGACGAGCAGGTCACGGCCTGTGATGCCGATGTCGAGGCGGCCGGAGGAGACGTAGATCGCGATGTCCCGGGGGCGCAGGTAGAAGAACTCGACATCGTTGACCGGGTCGACGATGCGGAGTTCCTTGGACTCCCGGCGCTGCCGGTAGCCGGCCTCATGCAGCATGTCCGCCGCAGGTCCTGAGAGGGAACCCTTGTTGGGGACGGCGATGCGCAGCATGAGGTCGGCTTCCTTCGCTTGAAAAGGGGGTTTGTCGGAAAGGGTTCTACAGGTGGGCGTAGACGTCGTCCAGCGAGATTCCACGGGCGACCATCATCACCTGGACGTGGTACAGCAGCTGGGAGATCTCCTCGGCAGCGGCTTCCTTGCCCTCGTACTCGGCGGCCATCCAGACCTCGGCGGCCTCTTCGACGACCTTCTTGCCGATGGCATGGACCCCCTTCCCGACCAGCTCGGCGGTGCGGGAGGTGGCGGGGTCGCCGTGGGCGGCCTTGTGCTGGAGCTCGGTGAAGAGCTCCTCGAAAGTCTTGTTGGACATGGTGAGCGCCAGACTACGCCAACTGCCGCGTCGCTCAGTGCCAGGGTTCAGATACTGAGCGGAGGGTGGCCGCCGTCGCCACCGCCGCCGTCACCGCCTCGTGGCCCTTGTCCTCGTTGGAGCCTTCCAGGCCCGCCCGGTCCAGGGCCTGCTCCTCGTTGTCGCAGGTGAGCAGGCCGAAGCCGACCGGGACGCCGGTCTCGACGGAGACCTGGGTGAGGCCCTGGGTGACGCCTTGGCACACGTACTCGAAGTGGGGGGTGCCGCCGCGGATGACGACGCCGAGGACGACCACCGCGTCGTAGCCGCGGCCGGCGAGGGCCTTGGCGGCGACGGGGAGCTCCCAGCTGCCGGGGACCCGCAGCAGGGTCGGCTCGTCGATCCCCAGGTCGCGCAGGGCGCGCAGGGCGCCGTCCACCAGACCGTCCATCACCTTCTCGTGCCACTGCGCCGCGATGACGGCGACCCGCAGGTCGCTGACATTGCGTACGGACAACTCCGGTGCACCCTTGCCGCTCACGTCTCTCCTCAGTGCTGTTTCTTTACTGGTTGCCGCAGCCGGACACGGCGGGGGTGTCCAGCCAGGGCAGGTCGTGGCCCATCCGGTCCCGCTTGGTGCGCAGGTAGCGGAGGTTGTGCTCGCCCGCCTGTACGGGCATCGGCTCCCGGCCGGTGACCTTGAGGCCATGGCTGAGCAGCGCGTCGGTCTTGTCGGGGTTGTTGGTCATCAGCCGGACGCCGCGGACGCCGAGGTCGGTGAGGATCTGGGCGCCGGCCGCGTAGTCGCGGGCGTCGGCGGGCAGGCCGAGTTCCAGGTTGGCGTCGAGGGTGTCCCGGCCGCGCTCCTGGAGTTCGTACGCGCGCAGCTTGGACAGCAGCCCGATCCCCCGCCCCTCGTGTCCGCGCAGGTAGACGACGACACCCCGGCCCTCGTCCTGGATGCGCTCCAGGGCGGCGTCGAGCTGGGGGCCGCAGTCGCAGCGGGCGGAGCCGAAGACGTCTCCGGTGAGGCACTCGGAGTGGACCCGGACCAGGACGTCCTCGCCGTCGCCGATCTCGCCGTGGACGAGGGCGACATGCTCGACGCCGTCGGCGGTGGAGCGGTAGCCGTACGCCGTGAAGGTCCCGTGCTTGGTGGGCAGGTTGACCTCGGCCTCGCGGCGGACGGTGGGCTCGGCGGAGCGCCGGTAGGTGATCAGGTCCGCGATGGAGATGATCGTCAGGCCGTGCTTGCGGGCGAACGGGATCAGCTCGGGGAGGCGGAGCATCCGGCCGTCCTCGCCTGCGATCTCCACGATGGCGCCGGCCGGACGCAAGCCCGCGAGGCGGGCGAGGTCGACAGCCGCCTCGGTGTGGCCGTTACGGACCAGGACGCCTCCGGGCCGGGCGCGCAGCGGGAAGACGTGGCCGGGGCGGACGAGGTCCGTCGGCTCGGCGCCGCCGCTCGCCAGCAGTTGGAGCGTGGTGGCGCGGTCGGCGGCGGAGATGCCGGTGGTGACGCCGTGCGCGGCGGAGGCGTCCACGGAGATGGTGAACGCGGTCTTCATGGACTCGGTGTTGTCACCGACCATCTGCGGCAGCTCGAGCCGGTCCAGCTCCTCGCCCTCCATGGGGGCGCAGATCAGGCCGCGGCACTCGCTCATCATGAAGGCGACGATCTCGGGGGTGACCTTCTCGGCGGCGATGACGAGGTCGCCCTCGTTCTCGCGGTCCTCGTCGTCGACGACCACGATCGGCCGGCCGGCCGCGATGTCGGCGATGGCCTGCTCGACGGGGTCGAGGGTGAGGTCGTCGAGGCCGTCGGTGCGGTAGAGAATCGGTGCCGCGGTCATGCGGGTGCCCCTTCCAGAGCGGGCCGCGAGCCCTGGCGGGAGCGCAGCCACCAGTCGCGCATGCCCCACAGGACGAGCGCGCCGTAGATGACGTAGACGAAGCCGGAGAAGGCGTAGCCGTTGGCGAAGTTGAGGGGGACGCCGACCAGGTCGACCAGGAGCCAGGCGATCCAGAACTCGACCATGCCGCGGGCCTGGGCGTACATGGCCACGACGGTGCCGACGAAGATGTAGGCGTCCGGCCAGGGGTCCCAGGACAGGGACGGGTAGGCCTTGAAGAGCACGGCGACGGCGACGGTGCCGACGGCCGCGGCGGCGACCATCGCGCCGCGCTCGCGCCAGGTGGCGAACCGGGGGGTGATGTGACCGTCACCGCGCCCCCTGTTGCGGTTCCACTGCCACCAGCCGTACAGCGCCACGACCATGACGACGGCCTGCTTGCCGGCGCTGCCGGTGAGATGGCCGTAGAAGGCGCCGAAGAGGATGAGGCCGGAGGCGAACTGCACCGGCCAGCTCCACAGGTTGCGGCGCCAGCCGAGGGCGAGGGCGGCCAGGCCGAGGATGTTGCCGATCATGTCCGACCAGAGGATGTGCTGGCCGAACAGGACGAAGGCCTCGGAGTTCAGCCCGTTCACCGGCCTGCTCCCTGCGTGTTCGCGAGCAGCCGCTCCACGTACTTGGCGACGATGTCGACCTCGAGGTTGACCGGGTCGCCGGGCTGCTTGCGGCCGAGCGTGGTCAGGTCGAGGGTGGTCGGGATGAGGCTGACGGTGAAGTAGTCGGGGCCGGCCTCGACGACGGTGAGGCTGATGCCGTCGACGGTGATGGAGCCCTTCTCGACGACATAGCGGGCGAGGTCCGCGGGGAGGGAGACCTTGACGATCTCCCAGTTCTCGGAGGGGGTCCGGGACAGCACCTGACCGGTGCCGTCGACATGGCCCTGCACGATGTGGCCGCCGAGCCGGGAGCCGACGGCGGTGGGGCGCTCCAGGTTGACGCGGGAGCCGACGTCCAGCGCGCCGAGGGAGGAGCGCTTGAGGGTCTCCTGCATGACGTCCGCGGTGAACTCGTCGCCCTCGTGCTCCACGACGGTCAGACAGACACCGTTCACGGCGATGGAGTCGCCGTGCTGTGCGCCCTCGGTCACTACGGGGCCACGGAGCCGGAAACGGGAGGCGTCGCCGAGGTTCTCGACGGCGGTGATCTCACCCAGCTCTTCGACGATTCCGGTGAACACTTCCCGGGTCCTCCTGCCTCAACGGGGCACGGACTCCGGGGCCTGTCGACGAACGACAGAAAGGACGGAAGAGCACACCGGGAGCGACGCCGACAAGGTCCCGCCCGCGACGGACGAGACCAGATACGGCGGCGCGCACAGTTACATGCTCGCCCGCCGCGCACTGCCTCCCATCCGGACTTTAACCGTCGGTCCAGGAATTTCACCTGGTCAACCGGCCGCTGGAAGCGGACGGGTCGCGGACTGTAACCGCCGGTTCGGAGTTTCACCGACCCCGGAGTGCGCTGCTTCTGGTACACGGCCAGTCTGCCACGCCCGACGGCGGTCCATACAGGGGAGCCGTGTGGGCTGCCTCACAGCTCGTGTCGCTGGACTTCCCTGACAGGCCGTCACGTGCTCGATCGGCGCCCAACCGGCCCTCGGACCAGGCATCTTGACTTGATCCACAGCTATTGACCCTACTGGTCTAGTCCATTTATCGTTCAGGCGGGCCCGGCGACGGTGACGACGGCCCTTGCCCGTCGCCGGGTCGCCCACCCGGGCGCTCAGGTCAGCGGTCCCGCGGCGCGAACAGCACGTCCTGGGCGCGTTCCCGTGCCGTCAGCAGCGCTCCGCGCAGCACCGCCCCGCCGCCGAGGGCACTTGCCCGCACCTCCGTGGCCAGCGGGGACATCCGGCGCAGCCGCTCCTCGACGCGGGCGGCGAGCGCGGCGCCGCCGGCCGAGCCGATCTCGCCACCGAGGACCACGCACCCCGGGTCCAGGATGGCGACGACGGCAGCGACGCCTACGGCGATGCGGTCGGCCAGGGCGTCGAGGAAGCGGGCGGAGTCTGCCGGGTGGGGTTGGCGGTCGTCTGCGGGTCCGATGTGGCTGGTCGCGTCCACGCGGCGGTAGCCGCCTATCGGATACGGCCCCGCGCCCCTTCGGGGCGCTGACCGGTCGCCGTCGGCTTCACGACGCCCTTGGGACGTCTCGGCGCCCTCGTCCGCGAGCCGTGCCGCCTCCCCCACCAGCCGCGCCGCCGCGGACTCGGGGTCCGTCGACCCGGCCGGTTCCAGGCCGTGTTCCTCGGCCAGTTCGGCGATCGCCGTCGCCCCCACCAGCGAGTGGTAGCCGCCCGCGCAGTCCGTCGCCGACGGCAGTGCGCGCGTGCCCGGTACCGGCAGGAAGCCGATCTCGCCCGTGCCGCCGGAGGCGCCCCGGCGCAGGCTGCCGTCCAGGACGACGGCGGCGCCGCAGCTGTGCCCCAGCCAGAGCAGCACGAAGGTGTCGCGGTCGCGGGCGACGCCCTCCTGCTGCTCGGCGAGGGCGGCCAGATTGGTCTCGTTCTCGACACTGACCCGTGCCTCGGGGAACCGCTCCTGGAGGGCGGCTACCAGCCGGCGGTGCCAGGCCGGCAGGCCCGCCGTGTCGCGGAGTTCGCCGCTCGCCGGGTCGATGAGCCCGGGCGCCCCGATGCCGACGGTGTGCAACCGCCCGCCGCCGACGGCCCCCGCCTCCTTGGCCGTCCGCTCGACCAGCTCCACCGCCTGCTCGACGGCCGCCGCCTCCCCCGCGGGCGCCTTTCCCGCCTCCGGCCCGACCGGCACCGACCCTTCGGCCAGCACCCGCCCCACCAGGTCGGACACCAGCACCGAGACGCTCTCGGTGCGGACGTCGACGGCGGCCAGACAGGCACGGTCGGCGACGATGCCGTACAACCGGGCGTTCGGTCCCCGGCGCTGTTCGCCGGACTCGCCGACCACGGCGATCAGGCCGGACACGGTGAGCCGTTCCACGAGGTCGGCGACGGTCGGCCGGGACAGCCCGGTCAGCTGTTTCAACTGCCCTGCCGTGAGCGGTCCTTGCTGCTGGAGCAGGGTCAGCGCGAGCCGGTCGTTGATGGCCCGGGCGGTGCTCGGTGATGCGGGCATGACGGGCATCCTCCCAGATCGACGCGGGCCAGGACGGCCACATCACTCCCTATCTATCAGGAAGGGTCCCTGATAGTTTACGGCGCGACAGCGGGGCGGCACCCACCCGGGGAGGGGCAGGACCATGAAGGACATGGGGTACGAGCAGCACGAGGTGAAGCGCGCGCGGTACGCCGTCGCGGCCGTGTTCACCGTGCACGGTGCCGTCACCGGCTCGTTCGCGACCCGGGTGCCCTGGATCCAGGACCATGCCGGCCTGAGCGCGGGCCAGCTCGGATTCGCGCTCGCCTTCACCGCGTTCGGTGCGTCGTGCTCGATGCCGCTGGCGGGCCGGATCAGCCACCGCTTCGGCAGCCGTACCGCGCTGCGCGGACTGATCGCGATGTGGACGCTGTCGCTGGTCCTGCCGTCCCTCGCGCCGAACCTGTACACGCTCTGCCTGGCGATGTTCGTGTACGGCGCCAGCGCGGGCATGGCCGACGTCGCGATGAACGCGCTCGGCGTGGAGGTCGAGCGGCTGCTCGGCAGGTCGATCATGTCGGGGCTGCACGGCATGTGGAGCGCGGGCGCCCTGATCGGCTCGGCGGCCGGCACCCTCGCCGCACACCTCGGCTCGGACGCCCGGCTGCACTTCGCGCTGGCCGCCGCCACTCTCACCGTGCTCGGCGTCCTGGCGGCCGGCTGGGTGCTGGACGTGCAGCCCGCCGAGGACGAGGAGCCGCCGCCGCGGTTCGCGCTGCCGCCCCGGTCGGCGCTGCTGATCGGCACGGTCGGCTTCTGCGCGGTGTTCGCGGAGGGGGCGAGCCTGGACTGGTCGGCGGTGTTCCTGCGGGACCGGATGGACAGTTCAGCCGGGCTCGCGGCGGCCACCACCACGGGGTTCATGCTGACCATGGCGATCGCCCGGATCAGCGGGGACGCGGTGGTGAACCGCTTCGGCACGGTCCGTACCGTGCGCGCCGGGGGTGTGCTGGCCGCGCTCGGCGGGCTGCTGATCGTCCTCGCCGGGCAGCCGGCGGTGGCGATGACCGGGTTCGCGCTGATGGGCCTTGGCATCGCCGTCGTCGTACCGCTGTGCTTCGCGGCGGCCGGGCACGCCGGGCCCAATCCCAGTCAGGCCATCGCCGGCGTGGCGACGATCACCTACACCTCGGGGCTGATCGCGCCCAGTCTGATCGGCGGGGTGGCGCAGGCGACCAGCCTGGTGGTGTCGTTCGGTGTGGTCACGGCGCTCACGTGCGGCCTGGTGGCGTTCGCGGGTGTGCTGCGGCCCGGGGAGCGCGCGGTGCGGGCGGAGGTCAGCCCGTCGGCCGCAGCAGCTCCCGGCCCGCGGCCCTGAAGCGCTCGCTCCAGGGGGCGGGGCGCAGGGTGGCCGCGTCCAGCCGGACCAGGACCCGGGTGCCGTGCGCGTAGGTGGTCGCCCCGTCCGCCGAGCAGAACCGGAAGCCGTAGGTCAGGCCGGTGTTGCCGAGCCGTTCCAGCCAGAGGTGGACGGCGTAGGTGCCCGGCCGGGTGACCGGCGCCTCGTAACTGATCCGGAGTTCCCTGACCGCGTTGCAGGCGTCCTCGGCCGCGGCCCAGTCGCCCTCGAAGGCGAAGCCGTGCCCCTGCCAGAGCTCGGCCCAGGCCCGCTCGACCATCACCGGGTAGCGGGCGTTGTGGAGCAGCCCGAGCGCGTCGAGGTCGTCGAAGTGGACGGTGACGGGGATCAGCCGGCCGTAGGACAGGGCGGGGGCGGTCTGGGCTTCGGCGGTCACGGGTGGGGCTCCTGGGCGTTGCTGACATTTCGCTGA
Source organism: Streptomyces sp. NPDC048254 (assembly GCF_043201895.1). Lineage (NCBI taxonomy): Bacteria > Bacillati > Actinomycetota > Actinomycetes > Kitasatosporales > Streptomycetaceae > Streptomyces > Streptomyces sp. NPDC048254. The sequence continues at coordinate 424,789 of NZ_JBICZJ010000007.1, read as the reverse complement.
CCTTCAGCTGACGCCAGTCTAAGCGAGCGCTCAGGAGCCCCACCGGCGGCCTCAGCCCGCGATCGAGTCCAGCTGCTCGGCGGCCGGCCGCAGCGCCCAGAGGTCGCCGCCGGGCGGGGCCTCCAGCTGTCGTACCGCCCGCTGGGCCGCCTTGTCGCCGGCGTCGGCCGCCGCGTGGACGACGTCCGCCGCCGCGTAGCGGTGGAACTCCAGTTCCGGATAGGGCCAGGCGGTGGCCCCGGTCGCGGCGGGCAGCAGATAGTCCACGGCCTTGAACAGGCTCTGTCCGTCCGGTCCCCGGTAGGTCCACAGGTCCACCCCGACATGCCGGCCGATGGCCGCGAGCCGGGTGTAGGCGACCAGGTCGAAGGTCGAGTAGTGCCAGCTCCTGGTCCGGGTCAGCTCCTGCGGCTGGCTTCCGTCGGCCGCGATCTGCGGGTCGATCCGCCTGGCCCGCGCGTCCAGCACGGTCTTCTTCGCCAGCGCCTTGTCGCCGGTCGCGTAGGCGAGGGCGGCGAGCTGCATGTCATAGAAGGTGCCGTGGTTGTTGGCGGCGGCACCCTCCTCCTTGCCGAAGGCGCTGTTCTTCAGCCAGTCGCGGAAGTCCGTGTTCCAACCGCGCATCCCGGCACTGTCGTCGACGCTCCAGCCGGGTGCGCCGGTGGCGAGGATCGCGAGGGCGTCGACCACGCTCGTGTACGACTGGGAGAAGTCGATGATGCCGATGGCCCGGCCGTCGTACTTGCACGGGATGAACTGGGCGTGGTCGAGGTTCGGGTTCATCCGGGTCGCCGGGTCGAGGAACCAGGTGCGCAGGACCTGTCCGGCCTTCTCGGCGTACTGCCGCTTGCCGGTGTAGTACCAGGCCAGGGAGAGGTCGTAGGCCGAGTCGAAGACCTTCTCCACGTCCTGGCGGTCGGTGCCGGTGTCGACCTCGGGATTGCGCTGGCCGTCGCGCTGGACGTAGGGGCAGCCCCAGGGGTTGTCGGCGGTGGGTGTGGTGGTGGGCCACCAGTAGGGGGCCTGGCTCAGGTAGTCGTGGACGTCACCGCCGGGCGCGGGCTTCGGTTTGTCGACGACCGTCCAGGGGCCCTGGCCCAGCCAGGCGTCGGCGCGGGTCGTCAACTCCTCGACGGACCGCCGGAGTCGGGGGTCGCCGCGGTCGAGGTCGGTCTTGGTCCGCTGGAGCCGGGCGCCGTCGAGGACGGCGGTGTCGGGCGCCTTCGGGGCCCTTGCGGTCGCATGGGCGGAGGGGACGAGGACGGCCCCGAGGGCCGCCAGTGCCGTCAGGACGACGGCCGTGCGGGATCTTCCACTCATCGAGCACTCCGATCAGACAGGAAGCAGCCGTTAATCATATACGTGAACATGGTTCACGAGTGGGACCGTGCGAGCGTAGGACCGCCAGGTAGCCATGACAATGGTTCGGACCGTCTTCACGTACGAAGCCGTCTTCACAGCACTTCGAAGAAAGCGAACCCCCACCATGGATCTCGGCGTGCGCTGGAAACTGCACGGCGACGGACGCACGCCCGCGCCCGGAGCGGTGGTACGCCCCGACGAACGGCTCTCCTGGCCCCGCACGATCGGGCTCGGCGCCCAGCACGTGGTCGCGATGTTCGGTGCGTCCTTCGTCGCCCCGGTTCTGATGGGTCTGGACCCCAACCTCGCGATCATGATGTCCGGCGTCGCGACCGTGATCTTCCTGCTCGCGACCCGCGGCCGGGTCCCCAGCTACCTGGGCTGTTCCCTGTCCTTCGTCGGGGTGGCGGCCGTCATCCGCGCCCAGGGCGGCACCAGCGCCACCGTGACCGGCGCGGTCTTCGTGGTCGGCGCCGTGCTCTTCCTGGTCGGCCTGGCCGTCCAGCGCTTCGGCGCCCGGATCATCCATGCCGCGATGCCGCCGATCGTCACCGGCGCGGTCGTGATGCTGATCGGCTTCAACCTGGCCCCGGTGACCGCCTCCGCCTACTGGCCGCAGGACCAGTGGACCGCGCTGCTGGTGATGTCCTTCACCGGTCTGGCCGTCGTCTGTCTGCGTGGTTTCTGGTCACGTGTCGCGATCTTCCTGGGCCTGGTCTTCGGGTACGTCCTCTCCTGGGCCCTCGACCGGATCTTCGGCAGGATCCACTCCACGGGCCCGGGCGGCAAGGTCACCGACCACTGGCGGCTGGACCTCTCCGGCGTCGGCAAGGCGGACTGGATCGGGCTGCCGTCCTTCCACGGACCGTCCTTCCAGTGGTCGGCGATCCTGGTCGCCCTCCCGGTCGTGATCGCCCTGGTCGCGGAGAACGCCGGACACGTCAAGGCCGTCGGCGAGATGACCGGCGACTCCCTCGACGACCGGCTCGGCACGGCGATCTCGGCCGACGGGGTCGCCTCCATGCTCTCCACGGCCGTGGGCGGACCGCCCAACACCACCTACTCCGAGAACATCGGCGTGATGGCCGCGACCCGGGTCTACTCCACCGCCGCCTACTGGGCCGCCGCCGGCTTCGCGCTGCTCTTCGGCGTCTGCCCCAAGTTCGGCGCGGTCGTGGCCGCCGTCCCGGGCGGGGTGCTCGGCGGCATCACCGTCATCCTGTACGGCATGATCGGCCTGCTCGGCGCCCAGATCTGGCTGCACGCCAAGGTCGATCTGCGCAACCCGTTGAACCTCGTCCCGGCGGCCGCGGGCATCATCATCGGCGTCGGCAACGTCAGCATGAAGTTCACCGACACCTTCTCCCTCAGCGGTATCGCCCTCGGCACGCTGGTCGTCATCGTCGGCTACCACGTCCTGCGCGCCCTCGCCCCCGCCCACCTCAAGGGGCGGGAACCGCTGCTCGACGAGGGCACCAGCTCCTACGACGACGCCAAGTCGTAGGCGTACGACGGCGTGAAGGTCCCGGCGGCGCCCTTGCAGCCGTCGGACTCCCCCGGCAGTTTGATCCACAGATAGGCGTCGATCCGCGCCTGACCGGTGTGAAGCGTGGGCTCCTGCCCGATCCGCCGCCCCGCCGGGTCGCACCAGGCGCCGTTCGCCGGGGGGCCGTTGCCGTTGCGGCTGGTGTCGATCACCGCGCCGAGCGAGGCCGGACCGCCGAGGGCGTCGAGGACCCGGCGGTCGTAGGCGATCTCGTCGGCGGTGGTACGGAAGTTGGAGACGTTGCTGAAGACGCCGTCGCCCGACCTGGCTCCGGCCTGCCCGAGCAGGGCCGCCTGCCGGGCGGGCGGGTTCCAGCCGGAGTGCCCGGCGTCGTAGTAGACCCGGGTCCTCGGGCCGGCCGACTTCAGTACCCGGCCGGCATGGGCCAGCGAGGCGAACCGGGCGGCACGGTGGGCGGCGGAGAGGCACCCGGACTGGGCGACGGAGTCCGGCTCCAGGATCACGATCACCTCGCCGGAGCCCAGCCCCCGCGCGAAGGCGTCGATCCAGCCGTCGTACGCGCGGAGGTCCGGCGCCCCGCCCTGCGAGGCGCCGCCGCAGTCCCGGTCCGGGATCGCGTACGGCACCAGCACCGGGACCCGGCCCTGCGCAGCGGCCGCCGAGGTGACGGAGCGGACGCGGGAGGTGATGGTCGCCGGGGCGAAGTCGGCGAACCACACGGCGGCCGGCCGGTCGGCGATGCGGTCGGCGATGACGGCGGCGCGCGGATCGTCCGGGTTGGCGCGGACCCAGTCGTTGACCTGGGATTCGGGGTGGCGGTAGAGGCGGGGCCCCTGCTCCTTTTGAACCGTGGGAGCAGCCGGGCTCGCCGTGGGCCGCCGGGGAGTCGGTGCGGGCTTCGGGGCGGGCGCCGCGGAGCCGGACGGCGTACGGGACGGTGTCGTCTCCCGTGGCGCCGAAGCCGTCGTACGCACCGCCGTCGCCTCGGACGTGCGCACCGCGGTCGTGCGCACCACCGCCGGGCGGGCCTGGTCCGCTCCCCCGCCGCCCTCCTCGCCGAGCGCCGTGAGCATCCCGGTCGCGGTGCCCACGGCGGCCACGACCGAGGCGACCGCGAGCATGACCGCCCGCCTGCCCTCGCCGCTCCGCCGGGCATGTGAGCCAGGCACGCTGTGCTCCCCCTCCCGCGCCACGGGTCCGTCCCCCGTTCCGGGGATGCGCCGGGCCCGTCGGCACGCCCGCCAGCCTAGGGCTGGGACCCTTCCCCCATGGCGCACTCGGAACACCTCACCGCTCCGGTCGACACCGTCGTCTCCCGGATGCGCGCCCTGGACGCGGCCCTGCCCGAGCGGGACGGGATCGCGGTCTTCAACCGTGTCTACCTCTCCGTCACGGAGGAGGTCGAACGGCGGCTGGACGCGGGCCGGTTCGGGGACCCCAGAGCCGCCGCGACGCTGGACGTGCGGTTCGCGGAGCGGTACCTGGCCGCCGTGGACGCGGCCGCGGACGACCGCCGTCCGCCGGCCTGCTGGCGGCCGCTGTTCCAGTTCCGCCGCCATCCCGGTGTACGACCGCTGCAGTTCGCGCTCGCGGGCATCAACGCGCACATCGGGCACGACCTGGCGCTGGCCGTGGTGGACAGCTGTCGTACGCTCGGCTGCGAACCGGCAGACCTGGAGGACGAGTTCGACCGCGTGGGCGAACTCCTCGTCTCGCTGGAGGAGCGCATCCGCGAGGATCTGATGCCGGGTCCCGACCTGCTCCAGATCGCCGATCCGCTGACCCATCTGCTCGGTTCCTGGAGCCTGGAGCGGGCCCGGGACGCGACCTGGTCGGCGGCGCGGGCGCTGTGGGCGCTGCGCCGGTTCGGGGACCTGGCCGAGGAGTTCACCGAACGACTGGACGCGGCCGTGGGGCTGGCGGGCCGGATGCTGCTCACCCCGCTGCGCGGCTGACGTGGCCTGATCCGATCGACGTGCGAGCCGCTTCGGAATCCCCTTGTGATCGCCTTACGTTGACGGCACGCACCCGATCGCGAAGGAGCACCGGAATGACGACGCGGCTAGGCCTGAGCCTCCCCCAGATGCGGCAGTATTCCCTCGGCACGGACGTCGCCGACGTGGCCCGCACCGCCGAGGAGATCGGCTACGACAGCCTGTGGGTCTTCGAGCGGGCCCTCTTCCCGGAGCCCGCCACCCAGGGCCTTTACGGCGTCGAGGGCCTCCCCTGGCCGGACGCGTACCGGGACGTGGCCGAGCCCCTGGTCACGCTCGCCCTCGCCGCCGCGGCCACCGAGCGGGCGCGGCTGGGCAGCAGCGTGCTGGTGGCGCCGCTGCACGTCCCCTTCCAACTGGCCAAGTCCCTGGCCTCGCTGGACGCGGCGAGCGGCGGCCGGGTGATCGCGGGTCTGGGCACCGGCTGGTCGCTCGACGAGTACGCGGCCGCCGGAATCCGGCCGTTCGAGGAGCGGGGCAAGGTGCTCGACGAACTGATCGGGGTGTGCCGGGCGGTGTGGGGCCCGGACCCGGTGAAGTACGACGGTCAGCTGACGAAGATCGCCTCCGCCGTGGTCGGTCCCAAGCCCGCCCGGCCGATCCCGATCCTGCTGGCCGCGAGCAACAAGAAGGCCCGGCGGCGGCTGGTCGACCACGCCGACGGCTGGCAGCCGGTGGGCATGGGCGCCGAGCAACTGGCCGCCCAGTGGCGGGAGTTGCAGGACCTGGCGGCCGAACGCGGCCGCACGGAACCGATCCAGACGGTCGTGCGGGTCAACGCCGTGTACACGGCCAAGCCCTATGACGGCCCCGACCGCCAGCCCTTCCAGGGCAGCGCCGACCAGATCGTCGAGGACCTGGTGGCGCACGCGGCGGTCGGCCTGGAGGAGATCCTGGTCGACCTCCAGACCACTCCGCGGGACGCCCAGGAGCTCAAGGCGGTCGCCGCGGAGGTGTACGAGAAGGCTCGGATGGCCGGAGTCTAGTCCTCGGGGAGTTCGACCGGCGCGATCTCGTCGTAGACGTCACCCGGGCCCGGGTTGGCCGGGTCGGTCTCGCCTCCGAAGTGGTGCATGACGCCCCAGACCGCGTTCAGCGCGGTCTGGACGGCGCCCTCGGCCCAGCCCGCCGTCCAGGAGATGTCGTCGCCTGCGAGGAAGATGCCCCGCTTGTCCGCGGGCAGCCGGTCCTGCACGAAGTGCGTGAACAGGCGCCGCTGGTAGCGGTAGTGGCCGGGCAGGTTGGCCTTGAACGCGCCCATGAAGTAGGGCTCGTTCTCCCAGGACACGGTCACCGGGTTGCCGATGATGTGCTTCCTGATGTCGACCTTCGGATAGATCTCGCCGAGCGACTTCAGCATCACCTCCATCCGCTCGTTCGCGGACAGCGGCAGCCACTTCAGGCTGTCGTCGCACCAGGTGTAGGAGAGGCAGATGACGGCGGGCTTGTCCGGGCCGTCGTCGAGGAGGTAGGTGCCGCGCGTCATGCGGTCGGTGAGGGTCATCGACATCACGTCCCGGCCGGTCGGGTTTCCCCTGTCGTCGACGGCCTTGTCCAGCCAGAACGGCCGGTCGACGGGCACGAACAGCTTGCTGGACTCCATGTAGTGGGTGCGCTCGATCGCGGTCCAGTGGTCGATCGGGAAGAGCGAGTCGTCGCAGGCGATCTTGGAGAGCAGCATCCAGGACTGGGCGGTGAAGATCGCCGCCTGGTAGGTGCGGATGTCGCCGTTCGCGTCCGTCACCGTGATCCGGTTGCCGGTGGTGCGGTGCAGCCGGGTCACTGCCGGGCGCGGCTCGCCGTTCTCGTGCAGCTTCGCGAGCGAGGTGCCGTACGCCCAGTGCACGATCTTCTCCGGCTCGCGCTCCCAGAGCCGCAGCGGGAGTTGCTGGCTGCCGCCGACGATGCCGCGGTGGTGGTCGTCGGCCTCGGTGTAGACGACGCGCAGGATCTCCAGGATCGAGTTCGGGAAGTCCGTGTCCCAGCCGCCCGTCCCGAAGCCGACCTGGCCGAAGATCTCGCGGTGCCGGAAGGACCTGAAGGCCTCGGAGTCGCAGAGGAAGCCGTAGAAGGTCTGGTTGTCGAGCCTCTCGACGAGCCGGGACCAGATCTCGCGGATGCGCGGCACGTCCCGCTCGCGCAGGGCGCGGTTCATGTCGGAGAAGTCGGCGCCGTCTTCGAGGCACTTGTTCCAGGCGTCGGCGACGTCACGGTAGACCTGCGGCAGGTCGGCGGCCGTCTCGGCGTAGTGCGACTCGCCCTTGAGGTCGACGACGGTCGAAGGGGTCGTCTCCGCGAGGGGGTTGGGGAAGGGCCGGGTCTCCAGTCCCACCAGGTCGATGTAGTGCTGGAGGGCGGTGGAGGAGGGCGGGAAGCGCATCGCGCCCATCTCGGCGCTCAGCGAGGGGTCGCAGCCCTCGAAGCCGACGGTCCGCAGCCGGCCGCCGATCCGGTCGGCCTCGTACACGACCGGCTTCAGGCCCATCTTCATCAGCTCGTAGGCGGCCACGATGCCGGACAGCCCGCCGCCGATGACGGCGATCTCGGTGCCGTGCTCGGTCGCCGGTATCTGGCCGAGGCCCGCCGGGTGGGCGAGGAAGTCGTCGTACGCGTACGGGAAGTCCGGCCCGAACATGGTGATCGGCGGCTGCTGCTCGTCTGCGTGCTCGACGGCGTTGGGCACGGTGGACGTCATGGGGTACGGACTCCTTGCGACATGCGAAAAGGTGCGAGAAGAGGGGCGGGGCGAGGCGGAGGGGGGAGGTCAGGCCAGGGACCCGTAGAGGCCGGGGCGGCGGTCCTTCAGATACGGGTTCGCCTCGCGGGAGGCGGCGAGGAGGGCGGGGTCGACGTCGGCGAGGACCAGTTCCTCACCGCGGCCGGCCCGGGCGCGGGCGACCCCGTCGGGTCCGGCCAGCGCGGACAGCCCGAAGAACTCGAACTCGCCTTCCTGGCCGATGCGGTTGGCGTAGGCCACGTACATCTGGTTCTCCCAGGCCCGCACCGGGACCAGGGACTCGGCGACGAGCTCGAACGGGTGCATGTTCGCCGTCGGGACGAGCAGCAGGTCGGTGCCGGCCAGGGCGTGGGCGCGGACGAGCTCCGGGAACTCCACGTCGTAGCAGATCATGATCCCGACGGTGAGGCCGTTCAGCTCCGCCTGGACGACCGGCTGGTCGCCCGGGGTGAAGTGGTCCCGCTCGAAGCCGCCGAAGAGGTGGGACTTGCGGTAGTTCGCGAGCCGGGTGCCGTCGGCGGAGATCAGCTGGGCGGAGTTGTGGACGGCGTCACCGGCGCGTTCCGGGTAGCCGTAGGCGATCGCCAGGCCGTGCCGGTGGGCCAGCTCGGCGATCGCGTCCGCGCAGTCGCCGTCGGCGGGCTCGGCGAGGCGGGCGATGTCGTCGCCGATCGCGTAGCCGGTCAGGAACATCTCCGGTGCGACGAGCAGCGCGGCACCCGCGGCGGCGGACCGGCCGGCGGCCTCGTCGAGCACCTTGAGGTTCTCGACGGTCGAGCCGGGGCGGCCGGAGCTCTGGAGCAGGGCGGTGCGCATACGGGTCCTCGCCGGGTACGGAGGGGGTCTGGGGGCCCTTTAGACGGTAAGTCGGCGGGCCGGGCCAGACAAGGAGGAGCCGTTGCGCGTGGCCGAACGGTTCGTTGCGTGATACAGGTGTCCGGCGGCGATTCGTTGCGCCGGAGACCTCGCTACAGCTCCCTCAGCCGCTCGACGATCTCCTTCAGCAGCGCGGGGTCGGCGCCCGGGCCGGCCGGTTCCACGCGGCGCGGCCGGTCGATGCGGACCAGGCCGGCCTCGGCGAGGTCACCGAGCAGGACGCGTACGACGGTGAGCGGCAGGTCGGCGTCGGCGGCGAGTTCGACGACCGGGCGGCCGCCGCGCCGCACCAGGGCGAGCAGGGCGGCGCGGGCATGGTCGAGATCCGGCTCGGCCGGGTCCGCGTCCACCGCCGTGACCTGGGACATGAGGTCGATGGTGTGCCGTCCGGACGGCTCGGTACGGCCCCGGGTCACGGTGTAGGGGCGGACCAGCGAGCCGGTCTCGTCCTCGTACCAGTGCTCGTCGCTCACCGCAGGGTCAGGGGGTCGAGCGGGCGGCCGCGTCCAGGTGGCGGCCGAGGCGGCGGACGAGCAGCGCCATCTCGTGGGCCAGCTGGCCGACGTCGGTACGGACGTCGCTGAGGACGGCGAGCCGGCTGCCGTGCCCGGCCGGTGTCACGAAGAGGTAGGCGTCGTCGAGCATCACCATGGTCTGCCGCACCTCTCCGGCGCCGAACCGGTCTCCGGCCGAGCGGGCCAGGCTGTGGAAGCCGGAGCAGATGGCCGCGAGGTGCTCGATGTCCCGCCGCCGCATGCCCTCGGAGTGGCTGAGCGGAAGCCCGTCCGCGGTGAGCAGCACGGCCTGCCGTACGTGGTCGGTCCGGGCGACCAGGTCGTCGAGAAGCCACCCGAGGTCACTGCCGGGCCGGGCACCGGGCACCGGGCCGGCGGGGGTGCGGCCGGAACCGGGACCGGGGTCCGGGGCGGGGCGGTTGTCACTGGTCATCGGCGGAGGGCGTCCTTTCCTCGGTAGGGGTCGGCTCGTCCGGGTCGAGGGGCAGTCCCTTGCGCCCCCGGTCCAGGCCTCGCTGGAGCGCTCCGAAGACCGCCCTCATCTCCTCGGCGTCCAGGTCACGTGCTTCGCTCGGCGCCGGCTCGGCGCGCAGCTCGGGGGCGAGGGAGGCCTGGCGCCTGCGGGTGGGCAGCGCGGGGGCGACGGGCGCGCGGGAACCGGCCCCCGCCGTGCCGCCCGAACGGACGTCGGCTTCCGCCACGACGTCCGGCCCGCTCGACCGAACGTCCACCACCCTGCCCGGCCTGCTCAGCGAGGCATCGTCCGCCGCCACCACATCGGACCCGCCCGGCCAGGCATCCGCCCCCGCCGATGTGCCGGACCCATCAAGCCAGACATCCGCCCTCGCCGACGCGCCGGACCCATCAGGCCAGACATCCGCCCCCGCCATCACGCCCGGCCCATCCGGCCGCCCATCCGCCCCCGCCGACGCACCCGACCCGTCCGGTCGCGCGTTCTCCGCGAGGGTCGTGGCAGCGCCGCGCGCCGGCAGGGCGCCGGCCGCTGTGCCCGGTCGGTGTCCCTCGGGCGGCGTCTTCGGCGCCCGCCGCTCCCCCGGCACCTCGGCGAGTACCGCCGACGGCAGCAGCACCACCGCGGTGGTGCCCCCGTACGGCGAGTCCCGCAGGGTCACCTCGATGCCGTGCCGGGCGGCCAGGCGGCCCACGACGTAGAGGCCGAGGCGGTCGTGGCGGGTCGGGTCGAAGGCCTCGGGGTCGGTGAGGGTGCGGTGGGCCTCGGCGAGCTGCTCGGCGTCCAGGCCCAGGCCCCGGTCGTCCATCTCCAGGGTGAAGCCCCGGCCGACCCGGCCGGTGCGCAGGGTGACCTGGGTGTGCGGCGGCGAGAACACCGTGGCGTTCTCCAGCAGCTCGGCGACCAGGTGCACGACGTCGGCGACGGCGTCCGCGGCCACCCCGACCTCGGGCATCGGCGGCACCACGACCCGGGTGTAGTCCTCGATCTCGCCGACCGCCGAGGACACCACGTCGGCGACCGGCACGGGCCGCCGCCAGCGCCGCCCGGGTGTCGCACCGGAGAGGATGATCAGGCTCTCCGCGTGCCGACGCATCCGGGTGGTCAGATGGTCGATGCGGAACAGCTCGCCCAGGACGGCCGGGTCGTCGGTGCGCCGCTCCAGGGTGTCGACGAGTTTCAGCTGCCGGTGGACCAGGGCCTGGTTGCGGCGCGCGATGTTGAGGAGGACCGCGAACAGACCCCGTCGCAGCGTGGCCTGTTTCACCGCCGCCTCGACGGCGGCCAGCCGCGCCCTGTTGAACGACCGGCCGACGTCCCCGATCTCGTCGTCCCCGGCCTCCCCGGCGGCCAGCGGCGGCGCCTCGGTGACCGCGTCCACGTCCTCACCGGCGCTCAACCGGTCCATCAGGGCGGGAAGCTGGTGTGCGGTGAGCAGGTCGGCCGCGTCCCGCAGGATCTCCAGACGGCGTGAGATACGGCGCGCCCCACGCACCGCGAACCACAGCGAGAGCCCCACCGCCGCCAGCCCGGCCACACCGACGACGGCCGCCTTGGTCAGCTCCCGGTAGGCGAAGGCCCGGCCGCGCGCGGCGGAGTTCTCGGCGGACTCGGTGCACAGCAGCATGTACTGCTTGACGGCCCGGTCGGTGGTCGACCGCCAGGTGTCCGCGGCGACGGCCGCACCGGCCCGGTCCGCGCCCGCCCGCAGCAGCGCGTCCTCGCCGCGCACCAGCGAGCGGTGCAGTTCGCCGTGCTGGAACCGCTCGAACAGCGCCCGTGAGTCGGCCGGCAGGTCGGGGACATAGGTCCGCTCGAAGACGCGCCGGTCCTCGATGGTCGCGGTGAGACTGTCGTACTGCCCGTCGGTGAGCCGCCCGGCGGCCCGTGCCCCCGCGACCAGCGCGTCCTCGCGCGAGACGAACTCCCGCACCCGCACCAGCTCGATCACCACCTGCGACTCCCGGGCCAGCTGTCCGGCCTGCAGGGCGGTGAGGGTGGACTCGACGTCGAAACCGGGCTCCACCAGGGCGCTGTAGTCGCTGACGGCGCTGTCCCAGGAGATCTTCCGGGACAGCACCCGCTCGCGCAGTCCCTCCAGCCCGCCGGTGGCGGTCACCATCGCGTCGAGGGCCTGGCGCTGCCGGTCGCTGAGGCGGCCTCGGTCACCGCCCCGGAGCGCGTCCCGCATGGCGTCCACCGCCCGGTCGGTGCGCCGCTGCTGGGCGAGCAGGCCGGCTGCGTTCGCCGTGTCGAGCCGGGCGCCCAGGTAGGCCGCCGACAGCCGCCGTTCGATCTGGATCTGCCCGACGGCGGTGTCGACGGGGGTGCCGAAGTCGTCGTACACCCCTTGGAGCCGGATCAGCGCGCGTAGTTCGGCGGTGACGGAGACCATGGCGAAGCTCCACAGAGCCGTCAGCGCCACGGCCGGGGCGAGTGCGAGCGCCACGATCCGCACGCGGACGGTGGTGGGTCGGCGAGCGAAGCGAGACGGGGGTCCCCCCGGCCGGAGGGTGGGGGAGGGCCAGCGCATGGATTGCCTACCGGTGTTACCAGCGAGTAAGTAGCCCGGCACAACCTACGGGATGACCCCCATGACCGCAATGGTTACCCCGGGTGACCCCGGGTCAGGACTCGACGGCGAAGATGCTGACGACGGCGGCGTGGTCGGAGGGCCAGTCGTTGCCCGCCACCTCGGGCCAGGGTGCCGGGGTGCCGCTGACGCAGGTCCGGGAGTCGAGCACGCGCAGCCCCCTGTGCAGCACGTAGTCGATCCGGTCCTGCGGCTCGGGCCGCCCGCTGCCGTCCTCGTGCACGGGGTGGATGGGCGACCAGGTGTGCCCGGGCGCGGTCACCGGATCCGGATGGGCCTCCCGGTAGGAGTCGCGGAACCCGGCCTCCTCGGCGGCCTTGGTCACCGGCCACTCGACGTTCGTCCAGTCCAGGTGGGACGGGCAGTTGAAGTCCCCCACGAGCACCACCGGCACCGGACCGTCCCCGATCCGCCGCAGCGCCTCCCGGAACTGCCCGAGCCGCACCTCCTCGTGGGCGATCAGCTCGGCCGCCCCGAGCCCGTCGAAGTGGAACTCGTAGGGCCCGTACGGCGTGTAGTGCAGATGCGCGGTCCAGATGTCGACCTCGCGTCCGGGGCGTACGGCGATCCGCACCCCGGCGGCTCCGTAGAAACCGACCTCCGGGTCGCCGAAGCGGGCGGTGATGGGGTACCGGCTGATGATCCCGAGGTTCTCCCCGGCCGTGTGGTGGTGCCAGCCGAGGGCCTCGGCGAGTTCCCGGGCCGAGGTGCCGGCGGTCTCCTGGAGGCCGACGACGTCCGCGCCGGCGTCGAGGACGGCCTTGACCTGCTTGGCCCGGTGGTCGTCGATCCGGCTGCCGCCGAGCCACAGGTTCCAGGACATGACCCGGAGTTCGGGTACGGCCATGTCGCTCAGCTGCTTCGGGGTGACCCCGACCAGGGTGTCCCGGACGGTCCGGCCCGGGGCGCCCCCGATGGGTGCGAGCGAGGGCACGGCGAGGACCGCGCAGCCGGCGGCCTCGGCGGAGGCGACCCCGGTCTCGGTGTCCTCGACGGCGACACAGGCCGCCGGGTCGACGCCGAGGGCGCGGCAGGCGGCGAGGTACGGGTCGGGGGCGGGCTTGGTGCGGCCGGTGTCGTCGGCGGTGACGGAGGCGGCGAACCGGCCGGCGCCGAGCGCGTCGAGCACGAGGTCGGCGACCGCGCGTGGGGACGCGGTCACCAGGGCGGTGGGAACGCCGGCCGCGGCCAGCGCGTCCAGCAGGTCGAGGGCGCCGGGGCGGGGCACGATGCCGGTGCGGACGCGGTCCGCGAACTCCCGGTGCAGCTCGGCCGCGAGGTCGGCGCCGGACCTGCCGGTGCTGCCGGCCAGCCACTGGGCGGTGTACTCGACCGGCCGGCCCAGCACATCGGGCTCGTCGGCCTCGCCGAGCGTCCGCCCGGCAACGCGTTCCACCGCCTCCCACCACAGTCGCTCGGTGTCGACGAGCGTTCCGTCCATGTCGAACAGGACGGCCTGGAGCGGGAGTCGGGGGTGGGGGGTCACGTTGTTGTCATTCCTCACGTCTGGGCTTCTGGGCCTCTGGATACTTCCGGGCTTCCGGAAGCGCTACTTCTGGGTACGGTCCGCCACGAGCACCGGCCGTTCGGGCAGCGACACGCTCACCGCGGCTCCCGCGCCCAGACCGGCCGCCTCGTGGGCGGGCAGATCGGCCTTGGCCTCGGTGCCGTCGGCGAGCCGTACGGTGACCCGGACGACCGCGCCCAGGAAGGCGGTGGCGACGACGGTGGCCGTACCGGTGCCGTCCGCGCGCACCTGGACCGCTTCGGGCCGTACGAGCACGTCGACCTCGCCCGCGTCCGGCGCCTGTCCGTCGACCGGCAGCCGCTGGCCGAGCACCTCGACCCGGCCGTCCTTGACCGTGCCCGGGATCCGGCTCATCGTGCCGACGAACTCGGCGACGAAGGCGGTGGCCGGACGGCCGTACAGCTCGGCGGGATCGGCGCACTGTTCGAGCCGTCCGGCGCGCATCACGGCGACCCTGTCGGCGACGGACAGCGCCTCCTCCTGATCGTGCGTCACGAACAGGGTGGTGATGCCGAGTTCCTGCTGGAGCCGGCGGATCTCCTCGCGGAGCGTCAGCCGGACCTTGGCGTCGAGGGCCGACAGCGGTTCGTCGAGGAGGAGCACCCGAGGCCGCAGGGCGAGGGCGCGGGCGAGCGCGATGCGCTGCTGCTGGCCGCCGGAGAGCTGGTGCGGGAACCGCTCCCCCTTGTCACCGAGCCCGACAAGGTCCAGCAACTCGGCGGCGCGCGCCCGCCGTTCACTCGTACGCACCTTGCGCATGCGCAGTCCGAACGCCACGTTGTCGACGGCGTTCAGATGCGGGAAGAGGCTGTACGACTGGAAGACCATCCCGGCGTCCCGGCGGTGCGCCGGGACCGAGGTGACGTCCTCGCCGTCCACCAGCACCGCACCGGAGTCGGGGTGTTCGAACCCGGCGAGCATGCGCAGTGCGGTGGTCTTGCCGCAGCCGGACGGACCGAGCAGGGCGAGGAACTCGCCGGGGCGGACGGTCAGATCGAGTCCGTCGAGGGCGACGGTGGCGCCGAACTCCCGTCGCAGCGACCGGAATTCGACGGTGGCGGCGGTGGTGGCCTTCTCAGGCGTGCTGACACTCATGGTTCATCCCCGGGAGGAAGCGGTACGGTCACGGCCGCCGGCACCGGCGAGCGCGAGGAGCAGGGCCCAGGTCACCAGGAGACTGAGCACGGACACGGCGACGGACATCTGGGCCTGCGAGCCGCCGACGTTGTAGATCCACACGGCGAAGGGCTGGAAGCCGAGCAGCCGGGCGACGGTGAACTCGCCGAGCACCAGCGCCAGGGTGAGGAAGGCCGCGTTGAGCAGTGCCCCGCGCAGATTGGGCAGGACGGCCCGGACCAGGGCCTGCGGCCATGAAGCCCCGCAACTGCGGGCGGCCTCGACGAGGGTGCGCACGTCGATCGCGCGCAGTCCGGCGTCCAGCGCCCGGTACACGAACGGCAGCGCCATCACGACGTACGCGAGGACCAGGACGACCGGGAAGGTCGGGTTCTGGATGGCGACGAACGTCTCGAACAGCGGGGTCCGTGACAGGTAGTCCGGCCCCCACTTCAGCACGCTCGCGATCCCGGCGACGAACGCGATCGGCGGCACCACCAGCGGCAGCGAGCAGACGATCTCGACCACGGGCCGGAGCTTGGGCGCGCTCAGCCGCAGGGCGACCACGGCCGGCACCATCAGCAGCAGCACGACGGCGATGGTGGCGACCGCCAGCTCCAGCGAGAGGACCAGGCTGGAGAGGAAGCCGTCGGCGGACAGGATCTGGGAGTAGGCGTCGAAGGTGACGCCCTGGCCGGGCACGTCGACCGTGAAGACGACCGAGGCGCCCAGCGGGACCAGGAAGTACAGGGCGGCCAGGCCGAGGACGGCCCAGCGCCAGGGGGTCAGGCGTCGAGCCATCGGGCACTCCGTCGTTGCAGGGGCAGGTACACGGCCATCACCACGCCCGCCACCAGCACCATGTCGAGGCTCAGGGCGAGGGCCACGTTCTCCTGGCCGACCAGGACGTTGCCCGAGATGGCGTCGGCGATCTGCAGGGTGACCAGCGGGACCGCGCTGCCGACCATCGCGGCGGCGGTGGCGTAGGCGGCGAAGGCGCTGCCGAAGAGCAGCACGAGCCCGCCGAGCAGCGAGGGCGCGAGCACCGGCAGGGCCACGAACCGCCAGTACTGCACACCGGTCGCGCCGTTGTTCAGCGCGGCCTCCCGCCACTGGGCCCGCAGTCCGTCCAGGGCCGGGGTGATGGTGAGGACCATCAGCGGGATCAGGAAGTAGAGGTAGACGAGGACCAGGCCCCAGAAGCTGTAGAGGTTCCAGCCGTGGTCCGCGAGGTGCAGGTGCACGGTCAGCACACCGGCGTTGCCCAGGGTCGCCACGAACGCGAAGGCCAGCGGCACGCCGCCGAAGTTGGCGAGCACACCGGAGGCGGTGAGCACGGCCTCGCGCAGCGCCCGGGACCGCGAGCTGACGACGGCCTGCGCGAGCGGCAGCCCGAGGACGGCGGCGATGAGGGCGGAGAGCGCGGACAGCTTGATGCTGCCGACGAGGGCGGTGAGGTACGGCCCCTGGAGGGAGTCGCTGAGATTCCGCGCGGTGTACGAACTCACCCCGCTGGCCGGGTCCTTGACCGTGAAGGCGCCGTTCAGCATGGCCACGGCCGGCAGCCCGAAGGCGACGGCCGTGAAGGCGAGGAGCGGGACGACGGCCAGCCAGCCGGGGGCGCGGCGCCGCCGCTTCTGGGAAGCGGCGGACGCCACGTCGGCGCGCGTGAGCGTGGCCGTCATCCGGAGACGGCCTTCGACCAGCCCGTCGCGAGGACCGTCTTGGCCTTGTCCTGCTGGGCCTCGGTCGGGAAGGACGGCGTGCCGGTGACCGCGGGCAGCTTGGCGGCGGCGGTCTTGTCCAGCGTGCCGGCCTTGTCCAGGGAGCTCATCAGGACCGGGCGGGCGTAGCCCTTGAGCCACAGGTTCTGGCCCTCGGTGCTGTACAGGTACTCCTGCCACAGGCGGGCGGCCGCCGGGTGCGGGGCGTCCTTGTTGATGGCCTGCGAGTAGTACTGGGCGTACTGGCCGTCGGTCGGGATGGTGACCTTCCAGTCCACGCCCTTGGACTTGAACTCGTCGGCGTACCCGGCGTTCAGGTAGTCCCAGTCGATCGAGATGGGCGTCTCGCCCTTCTCGACGGTGGCCGGGGTGGACTCGACCGGCGTGTAGTTGCCGTTCTTCTTCAGCTTGGCGAAGAAGTCGAGGCCGGGCTGGATGTCGTCGAAGGAGCCCTTGTTGGCGAGCGCGGCGGCGTAGACGCCGCCGAACGCCGAACCGGACTTGGTCGGGTTGCCGTTGAGGGCGACCTGGCCCTTGTACTGCGGCTTGAGCAGGTCGGCGAAGGTGGTCGGGCAGGTCTTGACGCGCTTGGCGTCGCAGCCGATGGAGATGTAGCCGCCGTAGTCGTTGTACCAGCGGGCCTGCGGGTCCTTCTGGCCCTCGGGGATGTCGGAGTACGACGTCACCTTGTACGGCGCGAGCAGCCCCTGCTGGGCCGCGCTGAGCGCGAAGGAGGAACCGAGGTCGAGGACGTCCGGCGCCCGGTCCTGGCCCTTGCGCGAGGTCACGGCGGTGATCTCGTCCTGGCTGGAGCCGTCGGGGCTCTCGTCCTCGATCTTGATGCCGTACTTCTTCTTGAAACCGTCGATGATGGCGCCGTAGTTCGCCCAGTCGCGGGGCACCGCGATGATGTGCAGCGTGCCCTCCTTCTTGGCGGCGGCGACCAGCTTGTCCATGCCGCCGAGGTCGGCGGCGGAGGTGGCGGTGGCGGCGTTCTTGCCGTCGGAGGTGGTGGACGACGTGTTGTCGGGGGCGGCGCCGCAGGCGCTCAGGGCGAGCGCGGCTACGGCGGCGAGGGAGCCGCCGAGGAGGGCGGTTCTCGGCAGGGACACGGTCACGGTCTCTCCAGGAGTACACACGAGGGTGGGCGGCGCTGTGGCCGGCGCCGGGCGAACTTGTCTGAACAAGTTGGCTCACAGTACGCCCGGCGTGGGTGTCGGGACTGTGAACTCCGGAAAAATCCTGGACCCCAATTCCCTGCACATTCCTGGCCGGTCCCGGGCTGACACGAATCACCCGGAACGTCGATTAGGCTGGTCACACTGTGCACAGCGGTCTACTCAGAGGGGAAGCATGGCGGCGCGACACGAGGAGATCGCCGACGAGCTGCGGCGCGCCATCGACCGTGAGGAGTACACCGTCGGCAGCCGGCTGCCCGCGGAGACGGAGCTGGCGGCGCAGTACGGCGTGTCCCGCGGCACCGTCCGTCAGGCCGTCGCCGCGCTCACCTCCGAGGGGCTGATCGGCTCCCGTCAGGGCGCCCGCCGGGTGGTGCTGGCCAGCCGCCGCAGCCAGAGCTTCGCGGAGCTGCGCAGTTTCGCCCAGTGGGCGAGGTCGATGGGCCGCGAGGCGACCGGACACGTGGTGTCCCAGGAACACCGCCCCGCCACCCAGGAGGACGCCGTCCGCCTCCAACTCGACGTCGGCACACCGGTGTTGCACGTGCTCCGGGTACGCGGCCTGGACGGCGAACCGGTGTTGCTGGAGCGCACGGTGTACGCGGACTGGATCTCCCCGGCGGTGGCGGCGATAGAGCCGGAGTGCCCGTCGGTGACCCAACGCCTCTACGAGGACACGGGGTTGGTCTTCGCGTACGGCGAGCACGTCATCGACGCGGTCGCCTGCGGCGCACGGGACGCCGAGCTGCTGGGGGTGCGCCGGTCGAGCCCGCTGCTGCGGGTGCGGCGGGTGACGACGACACGGGAGGGACGCCCGGTGGAGTGGTCGGACGACCGGTACCGGTCGGACGCGGTGAGCTTCAGCGTGCACAACTCCATCGGCAGCAACGCGCTGGCGCGGATGACCGCGGAATAGGGGGCGGGGGTGCGGGTGTGTCGCCGGGTGCGGGTTGCTGTCAGGGGCGCGGGGAACTGCGCGATCAGCCACGAACCACCCGCACCCGACAACACAACCGCACCCCCCGAGCTCAGTCCCGCACTCACCCCGGCGCCCCCGAGGAGAACCTCCTCAGCAGCGGCGACAGCACCAACACCGACTTCGTGCGCTCCACGAACGGCTCCCCCGCGATCCGCTCCAGCACCCTCTCGAAGTGCCGCATGTCCGACGCGAAGACCTGCACGACCGCATCGGCCTCACCGGTGACCGTGGACGCGGCCACCACCTCCTGATACCGCTCCAGCCCCCGCTGGATCGTCTCCGGAGAGGTGTTGCGCCGGCAGTAGATCTCGACGAACCCCTCCGTCTCCCAGCCGAGGGCCGCCGGATCGACCCGCACGGTGAAACCAGTGATCGCTCCGGTGGCGCGCAGCCGGTCCACCCGCCGTTTGACGGCGGGCGCGGACAGGCCGACCAGCTGCCCGATGTCCGCGTAGGAGCGGCGGGCGTCCTCGGCGAGGGCGTGCACGATGCGTTCGTCGAGATCGTTCAGCAAGGGGTCGTTCAGCTTTCAGGTGTTGCAAGACGGGACCGGCGATAGCCGTACAGGAAGTAGAACACGAGCCCGACCGCCAGCCAGGCACCGAAGACCACCCAGGTGACGGCCGAGAGGCTGCCCATCATCCAGACGCAGAATCCGAAGCCCAGCGCGGGCAGCAGCGGGGACAGCGGCACACGGAAGGTGCGCGGCATCGCGGGACGCGTCCGGCGCAGCACCACCACCGCGATGTTCACCAGGCCGAAGGCGAACAGCGTGCCGATGCTGGTGGCGTCGGCCAGCTGCCCCAGCGGGATCGCGGCGGCGAGGACCCCGCAGAAGACGGAGACGATCACGGTGTTGGCCCGGGGCGCACCGGTCTTCGGGTGGACCTTGGCGAACACCTTGGGCACCAGACCGTCCCGGGACATCGCGAAGAGGATGCGGGTCTGGCCGTAGAGCACGGTCAGGACGACGCTGGCGATGGCGACGACCGCGCAGGCGGCCAGCAGGGTGCCCCAGAAGCTCTGGCCGGTCACGTCCCGCATGATCTGGGCGAGGGCGGCCTCGGAGTCGTCGAACTGCCGCCAGGGCTTCGCACCGACGGCGACGGCCGCGACGAGGACGTACAGCGCCGTCACGATGACCAGCGACAGCATGATGGCCCGGGGCAGGTCGCGCTGCGCGTTCTTGGCCTCCTCGCCGGCGGTGGAGGCGGCGTCGAAGCCGATGTACGAGAAGAACAGCGTCGCGCCGGCCGCGCTGACACCGGCCATGCCCAGCGGCATGAAGTGCGCGTAGTTGCCGGACCTGAAGCCCATGAAGCCGATGGCGCAGAACAGCACCAGCGCGGCGATCTTCACACACACCATGATCGTGTTGGCGCGTGCCGACTCCTTGGCGCCGCCGAGCAGGAACACCATCGCGAGGAGGACGACGATCAGGGCGGGCAGGTTGAAGACACCGCCGTCGACGCCGGGTGGCGCGGACAGGGCCTTCGGGAGCGTGACGCCGACGGTCCCGGCGAGCAGCTCGTTGAGGTACTCGCCCCAGCCGACCGCGACCGCGGCGACCGAGACGCCGTACTCCAGGAGCAGGCACCAGCCGCAGACCCAGGCGATCAGCTCGCCCATCGTCGCGTATGCGTAGGAGTACGAGGAGCCGGCGACCGGGATGGTGCCCGCCAGCTCGGCGTAGGAGAGCGCCGAGAAGAGCGCGGTCAGCCCGGCGATCACGAAGGAGAGGGTGACGGCCGGGCCGGCCTTGGGGACGGCCTCGCCGAGGACCACGAAGATGCCGGTGCCGAGGGTGGCGCCGATGCTGATCATCGTCAGCTGCCAGAGCCCGAGGGAACGCCGGAGCGTGCCTCCCTCACCCTGCCCGCCCTCGGCGACCAGCCGCTCGACGGGCTTGCGCCGCATCAGCCGGGCACCGACGGAGGGGGAGGCGTCGGTTCGTGGGGGTGCGCCTTGGTCGAGCACGCGCGGCTCCTTCGTCGCTGCGGTTGAGGGCGGCCGGAACCGGCGGCGCCCATCCCGCAGGGCCCCACCGAGCGGGGTCCCGACCACGCCACGTACAGCGCACGACCCTATGAGCCGACCCTTCACGGGCGTAATGCAGCAACCTTGCTCGTACACGCAAGATCGTTGCGTGTGTGGTCACAGGGCGCACATTCATTGCACCCCAGATGCAACGCACCCTTCAGGGACAAGGGCGCCTAGCTCCAGCTGGCGTGCAGTGGCTTGCCCTCCGCGTAGCCCGCCGCACTCTGGATCCCCACGATCGCCTTCTCGGCGAACTCCTCCAGGGACCCCGCACCGGCATAGGTGCACGACGACCGCACGCCCGCGATGATCGAGTCGATCAGGTCCTCCACACCCGGCCGGGCCGGGTCGAGGAACATCCGGGACGTCGAGATGCCCTCCTCGAAGAGCGCCTTGCGGGCCCGGTCGTAGGCCGACTCGTCGGACGTACGGTTGCGCACCGCACGTGCCGAGGCCATGCCGAAGGACTCCTTGTACAGCCGGCCGTCGGCGGCCTGCTGGAGGTCGCCCGGCGACTCGTACGTGCCGGCGAACCAGGAGCCGACCATCACGTTGGACGCGCCCGCGGCCAGCGCCATGGCGACGTCCCGCGGGTGCCGGACACCCCCGTCGGCCCAGACGTGCTTGCCGTACTTCTTCGCCTCCGCGGCGCACTCCAGGACCGCCGAGAACTGCGGCCGGCCGACGCCGGTCATCATGCGGGTGGTGCACATGGCGCCGGGACCCACACCGACCTTGACGATGTCCGCGCCCGCGTCGACGAGGTCCTTGACGCCCTCGGCGGAGACGATGTTGCCGGCCGCGATCGGAACCTGCGGGTCGAGGCCGCGGACCAGCTTGATCGCGCTGATCATCGACTCCTGGTGGCCGTGCGCGGTGTCGATGACGAGCGTGTCGACGCCCGCGTCGAGCAGTTGCTTGGCCTTGTCCGCGAAGTCCCCGTTGATCCCGACGGCGGCGGCGATCCGCAGCCTGCCCTGCGCGTCGGTGGCCGGGGTGTACAGGGTGGCCCGCAGGGCGCCCTTGCGGGTGAGGATGCCGGCGAGCTTGCCGTCCCGGTCGACGGCCGGGGCGTAGCGGCGGTTGGCCGCGTCCAGCTTGTTGAACGCCTCGCGCGGGTCGATCTCCGCGTCGAGCAGCAGCAGGTCGCGGGACATGACCTCGGCCAGCTGGGTGAAGCGGTCGACACCGTTCAGGTCCCGGTCGGTGACGACACCGACGGGGCGGCCGTCCTCGTCGACGACGACCCCCGCGTTGTGCGCGCGCTTGGGCAGCAGGGCCAGCGCGTCGGCGACCGTCTGGTGCGGGGCGAGCACGATCGGGGTGTCCAGCACCAGGTGGCGGCTCTTCACCCAGGTGATGACGTCGGTGACCACGTCGATCGGGATGTCCTGCGGGATCACGACGAGTCCGCCGCGCCGGGCCACCGTCTCGGCCATCCGCCGGCCCGCGATCGCGGTCATGTTCGCGACGACCAGCGGGATGGTGGTGCCCGTGCCGTCCGGCGAGTCGAGGTCCACGCCCTGACGCGAGCCGACCGCGGAACGGCTCGGCACCATGAAGACGTCGTCGTACGTCAGGTCGTACGCGGGCTGGATGTCATTGAGGAAACGCACGTGCCGCACATCCCGGTCGATCAGAGGTGACCCCCGGACCGGCCGGCCAAGGGGAAGAGCACGTACTTCATTGTCCCATGGCGACCGGTATGCGGTGCCCGGGACGAACATCCAGGCAGGTCAGAGGCGCTTGGGAGGAACCTCCAAGGGCGGTGCGCACGCCTTCTCGCGGTGCGCACGCCTTCTCGCGGTGCGCACGCCTTCTCGCGGTGCGCACGCCTTCTCGCGGTGCGCACGCCTTCTCGCGGTGCGCACGTCTTCTCGGGTCAGCCGAGGGCGAGCGCCACCGTCAGTCCCGGTTCGCCGGCGGCCGCGTGGGCGAACACGTCCTGGGCGGTCTTCCACTCGTCCGGCCGGGTCCCCGCGTAGCCCTGCCAGCCGGTGACGACGAGGAGGAGCCCGCGGTCGACCGCCTCCGGCGGCCAGACCGAGGGGTCGCGGAGGCTGTCGGCGAGGGCGTCCCAGTTGCGGCCGAACCAGTCGGGCAGGCTCAGGGCGGCGGCGGTGCGGTCCATGAGACCGGCCTTGTCCGCGACGCCGGCCAGGTCGAGGGTCACCAGATGCGGACTCGTCGTCATCTCAGCACCGCCAGGGAGGGGTTGTAGGGATCACCGGTGTAGTAGATCCCACCGGTGCGCCGGTGACAATGCGCACCGGCGTCATGCCTTCCCGGGTGCCGCGGGCAGGTCGTCGAGGAAGTCCCCGGACGGCACATGGAAGAGCGTGCCGGTGACCGCCGTCGAGAAGTCGAGGATCCGGTCGTGGGCGGCGTCCTGCGTGCCGAGGAACATGTTGCGCAGCATGCGCTCGATGACGTCCGGAGTACGGGCGTACCCGATGAAGTAGGTGCCGAACTCACCCCGGCCCGGGCTGCCGAAGGGCATGTTGTCGCGCAGGATGTCCTGCTCCTCGCCGTCCGGTCCGGTGACGGTGTTCAGGTCGACGTGCGAGCCCGGCTCCTCCAGCTCGATGTTGGTGGCCTTGGTACGGCCGATGATCCGCTCCTGCGTCTCGACCGGCAGCGCGTTCCAGGCGTCCAGGTCGTGCAGGTACTTCTGCACGACCACATAGCTGCCGCCGGCGTGTGCGGGGTCCTCGGCGCCGATCAGGACGGCCCTGCGGGCGGCGGCGCCGACCGGGTTCTCGGTGCCGTCGACGAAGCCCAGCAGGTCGCGGGCGTCGAGGTACTTGAAGCCCTGCACCTCGTCCTCGACGGTGACCGCGTCCCGCAGCCGGTGCATGATCTCGGCGGCGAGCCCGAAGCAGAGGTCGAAGCGGCCGGCCCGGATGTGGAAGAGGACGTCACCGGGGGTGGCGACCGCGGTGTGCCGGGAGCCTTCCAGGGGCCGGAAGGGATGCAGTCCGGCCGGACGCGGGTGGTCGAAGAGCCGGTCCCAGGCGTCGGAGCCGATCCCCGCGACACAGCTCAGAGCGGCCTCCGGGGCGCCGAACCCGAAACTGCGCCGCAGCGAGCTCAGATCGCCCAGCAC
Source organism: Streptomyces sp. NPDC048254 (assembly GCF_043201895.1). Taxonomy (NCBI): domain Bacteria; kingdom Bacillati; phylum Actinomycetota; class Actinomycetes; order Kitasatosporales; family Streptomycetaceae; genus Streptomyces; species Streptomyces sp. NPDC048254. The sequence continues at coordinate 401,062 of NZ_JBICZJ010000007.1, read as the reverse complement.
CTCCCGTACCCGCTCCTCGCGCCCGGGACGGACGTTGACCACCAGGAAGATCGCCGCGGTGGTCAACGGGCCCAGCACGGGCTGTGGTTCGGCTTCCCCTGCGGGCTGGTCAGTGCTCACCGCGTCCTCCCGATGCGATCGGCGCTCGGCCTGTCGTACACATGCGCCCGTACACATAATCGGGGTCGGCGGCGCTCCGTCGACGCAGACGCTCCATGCGACAACGTCGAGATCGGCTCCCGGAGTGCGTTCACGGCGTTCCAGCCCGGTGAGACCCGCCGCTCCGCTCGCTCGAAGATTTTTTCGCTCCACCGGAATAGACAGACCTGTCTATGGGGTTGCCAGGTCATGTAGACAGACCGGTCTACCCACTCAAGCGTCCGTGAACCGACGACCTCCGGCCCCGCCCCCGCGAAGGATCTCCCGATGAACCACCTCGCACCGCACGAGCGAACCAAGCCGTCGAGCAAGCCCATCCCGCCGCGCGCGGCGTTCTACTTGCTCGCCTCGATCGTCGTCTCCTTCCTCGCCGCCTCCAGCGCGCCCACTCCGCTCTATGCGTCCTACCAGGCCGAATGGGGCTTCAGCCCGATCACCACCACCGTGGTCTTCGGCATCTACGCGATCGCCGTGCTCTCCGGCCTGCTGGTCCTCGGCAAGCTGTCCGACCACGTCGGCCGCCGCCCCGTCCTGATCGCCGCGATCGCCGCCCAGGCCGTCGCGATGGTGCTGTTCTCCACCGCCGGAGGGGTCGGCGAACTGCTCGTCGCCCGGGTCGTGCAGGGCCTCTCCACCGGCGCCGCGCTCGGTGCGGTCGGCGCCGCCATGATGGACATCAACCGCTCCCGGGGCACCGTGGCCAACGCGTTCGCCCCCGGCGTGGGCACCGCGACAGGCGCCCTGGTCAGCGGTTTCGTCGTGCAGTACCTGCCCGCCCCGACCCACACGATCTACCTCGGCCTGCTCGGTGTGTTCGTGGCCCAGGCCGTCGCCATCGCCCTGATCGACGAGACCGTCTCCCGTGCGCCCGGCGCCCTGGCCACCCTGGTGCCCGAGATCAGGCTCCCGCGCACGGTCCGCGGCGCCGCCCTCGCCGCGGCCCCGGTCATCTTCGCCGTCTGGGCGCTCGCCGGGTTCTACGGCTCCCTCGGCCCCGCCCTGGTCCGTACCCTGGTCGGCTCCGACTCGGCCGTCTACGGCGGCCTCGGCCTCTTCGTCCTCGCGTTCGTCGCGGCCGTCTCCGTCCTCGTGCTGCGCAACACCCGGGCGACGACCGTGATGTACACCGGCATCGGCGCGCTGGTCGCCGGCGTCGCCGTCACGCTGCTGGCCGTCGACCGGAGCGCACCGGTGCTGTTCTTCGTCGGTACGGCCGTCGCCGGCTTCGGCTTCGGCAGCGGCTTCCAGGGCGGCATCCGCACCGTGCTGCCGCTGACCAAGCCGCACGAGAGCTCGGGCGTGCTGTCCCTGCTGTTCGTCGTCGCCTACCTCGGCATGGGCGTCCCCTCCGTCATCGCCGGAACGCTGGTGGTGCACGGCGGCGGACTGGTCCCGACCTCCGAGGAGTACGGCGCGGTGGTCATCGCCCTGGCGCTGCTGGCCCTCGCCGCCCTGCTGCTGCGCGGCGCGTCGCAGAGCGCACCCGGGGTGCTGGTGGCCTCGGGAGGCTCGCCCGCCATCGAGGCCCGAGAAGCCGAGCGCGCCGACGTGGCGTCCCGGTGACTGAGTAGACCGGTCTGGTCAGTCGTAGAGTGGAAGAGTCGAGAAGGTGAGTGGTGAGTGGCATGACGAAGACGTTGAGTGCCAAGGCTCCCACGGCCCGGGAGCGGCTGCTCTCGGCCGCGAACGAGTTGTTCTACGCGGAGGGCGTGCAGACGGTCGGGATCGACCGGATCATCGAGCGCGCCGGGGTCGCCAAGGCCTCGCTGTACAACACCTTCGGTGGCAAGGAACAGCTCATCCGCGCCTACCTCGACTCCCGGTACGCCAGGGTGTCCGCCCGGCTGCTGCGCGCCGTCGACGGCACCGATGATCCGCGGGAGCGTCTGCTGGCCGTGTTCGACGCGCAGGCCACGCTCTTCGCCGAGCAGGGCTACCACGGGTGCGCCTTCCTGGCGGCCAGCGCGGAGGCCAAGCAGGGCAGCGCCATCGAAGAGGTCTCCGACACCTACCGCGCCTGGGTCCGGGCCCTGTTCACCGACCTCGCCGGGGAGGCCGGCGCCCCGGATCCCGAGGGCCTCGCCCGCCAGCTCCACCTGCTGTACGACGGGGGCGGCGTGTCCGCGCGGATGGACCGCGACCCGTCGGCGGGTGCGGTCGCCCGGCAGGCGGCCGCGGTCCTGATCGACGCGGCGCTGACCACCCGCTCGTCAGAGCCCGTTTCCTGACGCTCGGTTCCTGGGGCTCGGCGCCTGACGCTCGGCGCCTGACGCTCGGCGCGAGTGCCGTCCTGGCTCATCACCAACTCCCGTACCGTGCACGGCCATCCGAGCGGCGACGTCATGGACGTAGAGGACACCCTCGCCTTCGCCGCGCTGCACGGGATCCGCGCCCGCTTCCGGATGGCGCTCACGACCGGCGCCCGACCCGTGCACGGGCAGCAGCGCCGCGGCAGCGTTGTCATCGACGCCGCCGCGGCGTTGCCGTGATCCCCGTCAGGAACCGTCGGGGTCGGAACGGTTCAGCGTCGGCTTGGGCGTCGGCCCCGCCGTCATCAGATAGTCGGCGGCCGAGGTGTCGGTGACGAGGCTGGTGACCAGCCCCGACCTCAGCACCGCGTCGATGGCGGCCGCCTTGCGCTGCCCGCCCGCGATCGCGACGACCTCGGGGATACGGCGCAGCTGGTCGGCCTTGACCGTGATGCATCGTTCCCCCAGGTCGCGTCCGACCCGGCGGCCGTCGGCGTCGAAGAGGTGCGCGGCCATCTCGGCGGCGACACCGAGCGTGGCGTAGTGCGCACGCTCCTCGTCGCTGAGCATGTCGTGCACCGTCGAGATGCCGCGCTCCCAGGAGCCGATGGAGACACAGGCGACCGTGACCTTGTCGAAGTACTCGAAGGCCCGGGCGATGCCGGTCTGGTTGCGCAGCGCGGCCGCGGTGGCCGCGTCCGGCAGCAGCATCGGCGCGTAGATGGGGTGGGCGTCGCCGCCCGACACCTGCGCGGCACGCCGGACCGCCTCGACCGAACCGCGCTCGGAGGTCCCGGCGTCGTACACGCCCGTCAGCTGCACCACCGTGCACGGGGGCAGCCGGTCGAGCGCCGCCGCCATGTGGATGGTGGACCGGCCCCAGGCGAGACCGAGCACATCGCCCTCGTTGACGAGCTCGCCGAGCAGGTCGGCGGCGACCTCACCGAGGTTCTCGGGGTCGGGGGTCTCCTCCGCCTCGGCCGGGGACTCGACCACGACGGCGTGCCGCAGGCCGTACCGGGCGCGGAGCGCGTCGGAGCGCTCGGCGTCCAGTTCGGCCGGCACACGGATCTCGATGCGTACGAGATCCCTTTCGAGGGCAGTCTCCAGTACCCGGGCCACTTTGAAGCGGCTGACGCCGAACTCCTCAGCGATCTGGATCTTGGACTTGCCCTCAAGGTAGAAGCGGCGGGCCATGGCCGCCGCCTGCACCAGCTCAGCGGGTCCCATCCGCATGGCTGACCGGCCCGCCGACATACCCGACACGGTCATCTCCTCACTGCTGTTCACACTCTGGATACGCCGTTCATCCTTGCAGATCCGGCGCAGTCGATCAGCCCTGATCGGAGCCGTTCACGTTCCCGTACCTCAGTGGTCGCACGCCCAGGACGCGGCGGCTGTGGCCGCCTCGGCCTGGGTGCGTAGTGCACGTACCGCCGCTGCCGGGTCGTTTGCCCCGTACACCGCCGAACCTGCCACAAAAACGTCGGCTCCGGCGTCCGCGCACCGCTCGATCGTCGACGCCGAAACTCCACCGTCCACCTGGAGCCACAGCTCCAGTCCGTGCTTGCTGATCAACTCCCGGGTGCGGCGGATCTTCGGCAGCATGATGTCGAGAAACGCCTGGCCGCCGAAGCCCGGCTCCACCGTCATGATGAGCAGCATGTCCAGCTCGGGGAGCAGGTCCTCGTACGGTTCGATGGGCGTCGCGGGCTTGAGCGCCATGGAGGCGCGAGCACCCTTGGCGCGGATCTCGCGGGCGAGCCGCACCGGGGCGGCCGCCGCCTCCACGTGGAAGGTGACGGAGGAAGCACCCGCTTCGACGTACTGGGGTGCCCAGCGGTCGGGGGCCTCGATCATCAGATGGCAGTCCAGCGGGGTGTCCGTGGCCCGGGCCAGGGACTCTACGACCGGCACGCCGAGCGTGAGGTTCGGGACGAAGTGGTTGTCCATGACGTCGACGTGGAGCCAGTCGGCGCCCTCGACCGCCTTCGCCTCGTCCGCGAGGCGGGCGAAGTCGGCGGACAGGATGCTGGGGTTGATCTGCGCGGCCATGCCCCAAGCGTGCCATGCCCTGACGGGGTGGGCCGAGTGGGGTTCGGGGGTGAGTGCGGTTGTGGATCCCGTGCGGGTGGGTGGGGGTTGCTCGCGCCCACGCGGCGGAGCCGCAAATCGACGGAGCCCCGCGCCCCCTACGGGGCGCTGCAGTCGCGTCAGCCACATAGCTGCGGGCAAATCGTGCCTCCCCCAGTGCCTTAAGGGCCTGGGAGGTGCCCCCAGGCGGCACGGGTGGGCGCTGGGGGTGCCCCCTCTGGGGGAGGCACCCTGCCAGCGCCGGTGAGCGGTCCCCACCCCCGCCTCAGCCAGTCCTCCGGATCAGCGCCAGATACATCGCGTCCGTGCCGTGCAGGTGCGGCCACAGCTGCACATCGGGCCCCTCGCCCAGCTCCGGCACCCCCGGCAGCAACGGACGCGCATCCACGAGCTCGGTCTCCGGCCGCTGCTTCAACACGTCCTGGACCACCGCCCGCGTCTCCGCGAGATGCGGCGAGCACGTGGCATACCCGACGACCCCGCCCACCCGCACCGAGTCGATCGCGGTCCGCAGCAGCGCACGCTGCAGCGGGGCGAAGTTGTCGAGGTCCTCGGGGCGGCGCCGCCACCGCGCCTCCGGGCGGCGGCGCAGCGCGCCCAGGCCCGTGCAGGGGACGTCCATCAGGACCCGGTCGAAGGTGCCGGGACGCCACGGCGGCCGCGTGCCGTCGGCGGTGATGACCTGGTACGGCCCCGGATTGCCGTGCAGCGCCTTCTCCACCAGGCCGGCCCGGTGCGGCTGCTTCTCCGAAGCGAGCAGCACGGCCCCGCGCTCCGCGGCGAGCGCGGCGAGCAGCGCGGCCTTGCCGCCGGGCCCGGCGCAGCCGTCCAGCCAGGTCCGGTCCGGGCCGTCGAGCGGCACGTTGGCGAGTGCGAGGGCCACCAGCTGGCTGCCCTCGTCCTGCACCCCGGCCCGGCCCTCCCGCACGGCCTCGATGGCGCCGGGCTCCCCGCCCTCGCTGAGCCGCACCGCGTACGGCGACCAGCGCCCCGGCACGGCCGCGTCCTCGTCGAGCAGTTCCTCGGCGGTGGCCCGCCCAGGCCGGGCGACCAGCGTCACCTCGGGCCGTTCGTTGTCGGCGGCCAGCAGTTCCTCGATCCCGGCACGGCCCCCGCCCAGCGAGTCCCAGAGCGCGGAGACGACCCACCGCGGGTGCGAGTGCACGACGGCGAGATGGTCCTCGGGGTCCTGGTCGTAGGGCGGCGCGACCTTCGCGAGCCAGCCGTCGAGATCGTCCTGCGCGACCTTGCGCAGCACCGCGTTGACGAACTTGGCCCGCCCGTCGCCCAGCACCACCCGGGCCAGCTCGACGGAGGCGGACACGGCGGCGTGCGACGGGATCCGCGTGCCGAGCAGCTGGTGCGCGCCCAGGCTCAGCACGTCCAGCACCGGCGGGTCGACCTCGCGCAGCGGCCGGTCGACGCACTGGGCGATGATCGCGTCGTACGTCCCCTGCCGGCGCAGCGTCCCGTACACCAGCTCGGTCGCGAGGGCCGCGTCCCTCCCGTCGAAGTCGCCTTTCTCCCGCGCCTTGCGCAGCAACGGCGGCAGCACGAGGTTGGCGTAGGCGTCCCGCTCGTCCACGGCGCGCAGCGCTTCGAAGGCGAGGAGACGGACGGGGTCCTTCTGGGGACGGCGGTAGGGCTTGGCGGGCCGACGCGGCCCCCTGGACTGCTGGCTCACGAAAAAGGTGCTCCGGGTATGGGAGTGATGCGACTCCCAGCGTACGCCGCGCGCACCGGAAAGCCGCTGTTGAGAGGGGCAGGCTCAGTCGCCGAGGGTCTCCCCGGCGCCGATGCGCACGCCACGCGCCCAGTCGGCCGCCCGCATCGGCTTCTTGCCCTGGGCCTGGACCCAGAGCAGTTCCACGGCGTACGACCCCGTCCCCACGTGCGCGCTGTTCTTCCCGATCGCGATCTGGGCCGGGGCGAGATCGGTCCGCTCGGGCACCGGGGTGACCTGGATCAGCTTGAGCCGCTCACCGCGGAAGGTGGTCCAGGCACCGGGGGCGGGAGTGCAGCCGCGCACCACCCGGTCGACCCGCAGCGCGGGCGCCGACCAGTCGACCTTCGCGTCCTCGACGGTGATCTTCGGGGCGAGGGTGATGCCGTCGGCCGGCTGCGGTACGGCCTTGAGGGCGCCGTCCTCGATGCCGTCCATGGTCGCGGCGAGCAGCCCGGACCCGGCGAACGCGAGCCGGGTCAGCAGATCACCGCTGGTGTCGGTGGGCCGGATCTCCTCGGTGACGGTCCCGTAGACGGGCCCGGAGTCGAGGCCCTCCTCGATCAGGAAGGTGGACGCGCCCGTGATCTCGTCGCCCGCCATGATGGAGTGCTGGACGGGCGCCGCGCCGCGCCACGCGGGAAGCAGCGAGAAGTGCAGATTGACCCACCCGTGGGCCGGCACGTCGAGGGCGACCCGCGGCAGCAGCGCACCGTAGGCGACCACCGGGCAGCAGTCCGGCGCGATGGCCTTCAGCCGCTCCAGAAACTCCGGATCGCGCGGCTTCTGCGGCCTCAGCACCTCGATCCCGGCCTCCATCGCCCGCTCGGCCACAGGCGAAGCGACCAGCCTGCGGCCCCGCCCGGCCGGCGCGTCGGGCCGCGTGACCACGGCGGCCACCTCATGCCGCCCGGAGGCGATGAGAGCGTCCAGAGCGGGAACGGCGACTTCGGGGGTACCGGCGAAGACAAGCTTCATGGGCGACTGAGGGCCTCTCGGACACGACGAACACGGGCAACGCACAAGTCTATGCCGCAACCCAAAACCCCCACCCACAAACCACAGCCCCACAGCCCCACAGCCCCACAGCCCCACAGCCCCGCAGCCTCGCGACCCCGCAGCCCACACACCGCAGACCACGAACCGCCAAGCGCGGACCGCGAACCGCGAACCGCGAACTACAGACCGCGAACTACAGACCGCGAACTACAGACCGCGAACTACAGACCGCGGTCTCGGAGTACGGCCTACGAACCGCTATCCCGACCCCCGCCCGCGATCCACCACCCACCACCCGCGATCCGCGACCCCGCCGTCCGCCGTCCGCGGCCCACCATCCACGATCCGCGACCCGCGACGCCCGACCCACCACCCGCGACGCCCGACCCGCAATCAACAACCCGCAATCCGCCGACGGCGTACACCCCCACGGGTCGCTCAGCCTCTCTGCCGACCGAACGGCCGGTGCGCGGGCGGGAAAACCCGGCGTACGCATATGCCCATACGCCCCCACACCGTGACCAGCGGAGCGCCCACGCGTTGGTCAAGAAAGAGTTGACCACAACGGGCCGCATACGCGGCCCATTCCTTTCAACGCCGGTTCGAGAGGCTTGTTCATGGCCGACCACGCAACCCACGACGCCCAGGCCCGGGCCAGCCTGCACTTGTTGGTGCGGGACATCGAGCGGGTCCGCCGCCAGGTGGACGCACTGCGCACGCTCACCGCCCAGTTGGGCAACGTCTACCGCCCGCGCCGCTCCGGCCCGTCCACGGGCTTCGTCGTCTACGGACGCGCCCCCGCCCCGACGGTCCGCCTCGCCCAGGAACTCCGGGACAGTGTCGAAACCCTGGTCACGGCCGCCGTGGACTTCGACCGCTCACTCGGCTTCTCGTGGGACGCGGTGGGCTCCGCCCTCGGGGTCACCAAGCAGGCGGTGCACCGCCGTTACGGCGCCCGACGCGCCACGGCCCAGCCGACACCGGCCGCCGAGACCGAACGACCGACCGAGTCGGCCGGCACCCGCACGCTCAACATGGGCGTCGGCCTGCCCACGGTACCCACGGTCCCCGCCGCCCGTTCCATGCCGACCCAGCCGACCGCGGGCAGCCCCACCCTCCGCGACGAGGCGAGGCCAACAGCCTTCCCTGGCCCGCGCAACGGCTGACCCAGCACAACGGCTGACCTCAAGGGGCTGACCCGCCCGCCCTCTGCCCTCCCGGCAAACACCCGGGAGGGCAGCCGTCTGCCCAGCCACCTCTCCCTTCTCTTCCCCCTCCCCCGTATCCCCCATCCCCCATCCCCCATCCCCCCGCTAGCCGATGTCCGGCGGATCGACCCGCACCCGTACGGCCTCCCCGCTCCCCCGTGCCATCCGCGCGGCCTGAGCCGTCTTCAACGCGGCAGCCAGCGCGGCACCGCTCCCCGGTGGCACCCGTACCAGCGCCCGCTCCCAGTGCTCCCCGGGCGGCGGCGCCCCCGCCCGCCGAGGCGCCCCGGCGCGCACCACGGGCACCGGAACCGGCCCCAACACCTCCGCGTCCGGCGGCAGTTCGACCGTGGCGAGGAACTCCGCGAGCGCCTCCGCCGGCCCCGACACCGCCGCCATCCGCGACACCGGCGGAAACCCCAGCTCGGCGCGCTCGGCGAGTTCCCGCACCGCGTGCCCGACGGGATCCCAGCGCACCAGCGCCTGCACGGGCCGCAGCGTAGGCTCCGCGACGACGACCACGGTGCCGCCCTCTTCCTGCGGCCGCACCAGCGCCCCGGCCGCGATCCAGCGGCGCAGCGCATCCTCACCGGCGCGCAGGTCGGGCCGCCCGAGCATCGCCCAGCCGTCCAGCAGCAGCGCCGCCGCATAGCCGCCCTCGGCGACCGGCTCGGCGCCGGGTGTGCTCACGACCAGCGCGGGGGCTCCCGGGACGGTGTCCAGCACATGCTCGCGTCCCGAGGTCCGTACGGGTACGGCGGGAAACGCCCGCCCCAGCTCCTCGGCGGTCCGCCGGGCCCCGACCACCTGGGCGCGCAGCCGGAAGCCGCCGCACTCGGGGCAGTGCCAGTCCCTCTCCTCACGCCCGCACCACCCGCACCCCAGCGCCCCGGCGTCCCGCGCCTCCAACGGACCGGCGCAGTGCCGGCAGCGCGCCGGCGCCCGGCACTGGGCGCAGGCCATCCGCGGCACATACCCCCGCCGGGGCACCTGCACCAGCACCGGCCCGTGCCGCAGACCGTCCCGTACCGCCTGCCAGGCGAGCGTCGGCAGCCGCGCGGCCCGCGCGGCCTCGTCCCGCGCGAGGTCCCCGTCCCCGACCGTCCGCACCAGCGGCGCGGACCGACGCACCTGTTCCCGCCCCGCCACCAGGGGCCGCGCCCAGCCGTTCTCCACGAGCTGTGCGGCCTCCACCGTGCAGCTCCAACTCCCCAGCAGAAAGGCGCACTTGTCCAGCGCGGCACGCAGCAGCAGGACATCCCGGGCATGCGGCTGCGGGGCGTGCTGCTCGCTGTGGCTGTCGTCGCCGTCGTCCCAGATCGCGACGAGCCCGAGGTCCCGTACCGGCGCGAACATGGCGGCCCGCGTCCCCACCACCGCCCGCACCGAGCCGCGGCTGACGGCGAGCCACTGCGCGTACCGCTTCTCGGGCCCGGCGTCGGCCGTGAGCAGCGCATGCCGCCCTTCGCCCAGCACATCGGTCAGCGCGGCATCGACCCGTGCGGCGGCCCGTCCGTCCGGTACGACGACGAGCGCGCCGCGTCCCGAGGCGAGCGTGGCGGCGACGGCCCGGGCGATCTCCTCGCTCCACCGGGGCCCCGGCAGGGCGTTCCACACGGCACGCGGCGCGCCGCCGGAGGCCAGCGACTCGACGAAAGCCGCCCCGTGCTCGTACCGCGTCCAGGATCCGGCGTCGGGCACCGGCGGGGGCGGCAACGGCTCGGGCGAGGTCCGCTTCTCGGCCCGCGCGCTGCGCGGCGGCACGGCCAGCTGCAACACGTCCGCGAGGCTCCCCGCGTACCGGTCGGCGACGGCTCGCGCGAGCCGCAGCAGTTCCTCGCTCAGCACCGGCTCGGGAGACACCACCTGGGCCAGCGCGGCCAGCGGCCCCGAGTACTCGGACTCGGCGAGCCGCTCCACGAGGAACCCGTCGATGAGCCCCCCGCCCTCTCGGCGCCCGTCCCGGACCCGGTGCCGGCCGGCTCCGAACCGCACCCGCACCCGCACCCCCGGCTGTGCGTCGGCGTCCAGCTCGGCCGGGACGGCGTAGTCGAAGTACCGGTCGAGATGCAGCACACCCTTGTCCACGAGCACCCGGGCGACCGGCAGCCGCTCGGCCAGCTCGGCCCCCCGCCAGGTCCGCGGCTTGGCCCGGGGCACCTTGGCCCCCCGCACGCTCTCCCGAATGAGCGCGAGCTGCTCCGGCGGCGCCCCTTCGGCGCCCCCGCCCCCCTGCCCGTTCTCGCTGCTCACGCTTGCATTCTTACCAAACGCCACTGACAACCGACGCCGCCCGAGATCATTCCGACCGCGGACCGCCACACGGCGCTTCTCTGCCTGGGCCACTCGGCCATACCGGTCCGGAAACCGGCAGCAGGATTCGAACCTGCGGGGGGATCACCCCGAAGAAAGTATCCGAGGCCTGCACACCGGGCGGCGCCGGTCTCCCGAGATCAGCCCGGCCACGGTCGAAACACACCAGCTTCACCGCGCACCCATGGGCGCACTCCACGGAAGTAACCGCAGCCATCGCACCGGGACGGCGCCAGCGTACTGATCACCCCGTCTCCGCGGCCAGCCGATTTCCGCGACCCCAAGGCATGGCGAAGGCCCGGCTCCCCCGAAGGGCAACCGGGCCTTCGTCGAGGTGGCTCCGGGGTTACAGGCCCGCGGCCTTGCGCAGGGCGTCCACGCGGTCCGTCTTCTCCCAGGTGAACTCGGGGAGCTCGCGGCCGAAGTGACCGTACGCGGCGGTCTGGGCGTAGATCGGGCGGAGCAGGTCGAGGTCGCGGATGATGGCGGCCGGACGCAGGTCGAAGACCTCGTCGATGGCCTTCTCGATCTTCTCGTGGTCGATCTTGGCCGTGCCGAAGGTCTCGACGAAGAGACCGACGGGCTCGGCCTTGCCGATCGCGTAGGCCACCTGGACCTCGCAGCGGGATGCCAGGCCGGCCGCGACGACGTTCTTGGCGACCCAGCGCATGGCGTAGGCGGCGGAACGGTCGACCTTGGACGGGTCCTTGCCGGAGAAGGCACCGCCGCCGTGGCGGGCCATACCGCCGTAGGTGTCGATGATGATCTTGCGGCCGGTCAGGCCGGCGTCACCCATCGGGCCGCCGATCTCGAAGCGGCCGGTCGGGTTGACCAGGAGGCGGTAGCCCTCGGTGTCGAGCTTGATGCCCTCGTCCAGCAGGGCCTTCAGCTCCGGCTCCACGACGAACTCGCGGATGTCGGGGGCGAGCAGCGACTCCAGGTCGATGTCCGAGGCGTGCTGGCTGGAGACGACGACCGTGTCGAGGCGGACGGCCTTGTCGCCGTCGTACTCGATGGTGACCTGCGTCTTGCCGTCCGGGCGCAGGTAGGGGATGGTGCCGTTCTTGCGGACCTCGGACAGGCGCTTCGACAGGCGGTGCGCCAGGAAGATCGGCAGCGGCATCAGGGTCGGCGTCTCGTCCGTCGCGTAGCCGAACATCAGGCCCTGGTCGCCGGCGCCCTGCTTGTCGAGCTCGTCCTCGTCGCCCTCGACCCGGTTCTCGTACGCGGTGTCCACGCCCTGTGCGATGTCCGGGGACTGCGCGCCGATCGACACCGAGACGCCACAAGAGGCGCCGTCGAAGCCCTTCTTCGAGGAGTCGTAGCCGATCTCGAGGATCTTGTTGCGGACCAGCGTCGCGATGTCCGCGTACGTCTTGGTCGTGACCTCGCCGGCCACATGCACCAGGCCGGTGGTGATCAGCGTCTCGACGGCGACCCGGGAGGTCGGGTCCTCGCGCAGAAGCGCGTCGAGAATGGTGTCGCTGATCTGGTCAGCGATCTTGTCGGGGTGACCCTCGGTCACGGACTCCGAGGTGAACAGGCGACGGGACACAACGCTCCCTGGGGTTGCAGCGGCTGCTGGCTGATCATTGGCGGACGACACGGTGGGCTGCACCTGTGCGTCGTCCGAGAACAGTTTATCGGTCGCACTCCGCCGCCGGCCCACCTGTCTCGACACTCGGGAGTGCTGTGACCTGCGGCACAGGCATTCTGCCCAATGGGCGGCGGCGTTGACCAGAGCCACCGCACCCCAATGTGACGTCCGGGAAAGTTGACATACGGCTGAAAAAAGTTAACCCAAACGGGCCGCCACCAGATCCCACACGATGTCGGCGAGCGCCTCCTTGGGCCCGTGCGGCACAGGCGTCTCACTGCCGTCGGCCCCCAGCACCACGGCCTCGTTCTCCTCGGAGCCGAAGGTCTTGCGCTCCCCCACCTCGTTCACCACGAGCAGGTCGCAGCCCTTGCGCGCCAGCTTGGTCCGGCCGTTGGCGAGGACGTCGTCGGTCTCGGCGGCGAAGCCGACGATCACCTGTCCGGGCCGCGCCCGGTCGGCCGAGATCTCCGCGAGGATGTCCGGATTCCGCACCAGGACGATCGGCTCGGGGTCCTGGCCGTCCTTCTTCTTGATCTTCCCGGCCGCGTAGACCGCGGGGCGGAAGTCGGCGACGGCGGCGGCCATGACCACGGCGTCGGCGTCGGCGGCCGCCTTCAGCACCGCCTCCCGCAGCTGTACGGCCGTCCCGACCGGGACGACGTCCACGCCGGCCGGGTCGGGCAGGCCCGTGGTGTTGGCCGCGACCAGGGTCACCCGGGCGCCCCGCGCGGCGGCCGTGCGGGCGAGGGCGTGCCCCTGCTTGCCGGAGGAGCGGTTGCCGAGGAAGCGGACGGGATCGAGGGGCTCGCGGGTACCGCCGGCGGAGACGACGACATGGCGGCCCGTCAGGTCGGGCTCCCGCGCTCCGCGCGCCAGGATGCGACGGCAGTCCTCGAAGATCTCCGCCGGGTCGGGGAAGCGGCCCTTGCCCGTGTCGACCCCGGTGAGACGGCCGACCGCCGGTTCGATGACGACGGCGCCGCGGCGGCGCAGCGTCGCCACGTTCTCCTGGGTGGCCGGGTGCTCCCACATCTCGGTGTGCATCGCGGGGGCGAAGACGACCGGGCAGCGGGCCGTGAGGAGGGTGTTGGTGAGCAGGTCGTCGGCGAGGCCGTGGGCCGCCTTGGCGAGTATGTCGGCGGTGGCGGGGGCGACCACGACCAGGTCGGCGTGCTGGCCGATCCGGACGTGCGGAACCTCTTCGACGTGGTCCCAGACCTCGGTGGAGACCGGGTTGCCGGAGAGGGCGGACCAGGTGGCGGCGCCGACGAAGTGCAGCGCGGAGGCGGTGGGCACGACCCGGACGTCATGGCCCGACTCGGTGAACCTTCTCAGCAGCTCGCAGGCCTTGTAGGCGGCGATGCCACCGCTGACCCCCAGCACGACCTTCGGCTTGTCCACCGTCTCTCCCCGCACTCGGCTCCCGTGCACCGGCTCCGGCGCACGACTCCATCACACACCACAGGCCCGACAGTCGGCTGCCGGGCCTGTGGATAAGTCAACTGCAATACGAAAGTACTACTGCAGCACTACTGCACTGCTACTGCGCCGGGCCTTCGACGGCCTCGGAGGTCAGCAGACCCGCGTTGATCTCGCGCAGGGCGATGGAGAGCGGCTTCTCGTGGACGTGGGTGTCGACGAGCGGACCGACGTACTCAAGGAGACCCTCGCCGAGCTGCGAGTAGTACGCGTTGATCTGGCGGGCACGCTTGGCCGCGTAGATCACGAGGCTGTACTTCGAGTCGGTGGCCTCGAGGAGCTCGTCGATCGGAGGGTTGATGATGCCCTCGGGCGCGGTGATGGAAGAGGACACGCTCTGCCTTCCGATGGATGGGAAAGATTCAGTCTGAATGATCGGAGACGATCACACAACGTCCATCAAGGCTAGCAGCTCGCGCGCCACGTCCTCGACGGAGGTGTTGACCAGCGTCTCGTCGAACTCCGGCTCCGCCGCCAGTTCGATCCTGGCCGCGTCCAGACGGCGCTCGATCACCTCGGGCGGCTCGGTGCCCCGTCCGGTGAGCCTGCGCACCAGCTCGTCCCAGGAAGGCGGAGCCAGGAACACCAGTCGGCCCTCCGGCATGGACTCGCGGACCTGCCGGGCGCCCTGGAGGTCGATCTCCAGCAGGACCGGCACGCCGGACTCCAGGTGCTCCAGCACCGCCTGCCGCGGGGTGCCGTAGCGGTTGCCCGCGAACTCGGCCCACTCCAGGAGTTCGCCGTTGGCGATGAGCTTGTCCATCTCCTCGTCGGAGACGAAGAAGTACTGCACTCCGTGCTTCTCGCCCGGGCGGGGCCTGCGGGTGGTCGCCGACACCGAGAGCCAGACCTCGGGGTGCTCCTTGCGCATATGCGCGACGACCGTGCTCTTGCCGACCCCGGAAGGGCCGGAGAGCACGGTCAGCCGCGGACGTACGTCCGGGGGCTCGGGGGTCGTCCCCCGGAATGTTGCAGCCATGCAGCGATTATTCCAGCAATCGCAGGTTGCCCGGGACGGGTGTCCCGGACGGCCCGGTGATCAGGAGCCGGTGCTGCCGAACTCGCGCTCCAGAGACGCGATCTGGTTGGAACCGAGGCCACGCACTCGGCGGCTCTCGGAGATCCCGAGTCGCTCCATGATCTGCTTGGCGCGGACCTTGCCCACGCCCGGCAGGGACTCGAGCAGGGCGGAGACCTTCATCTTGCCGATGACGTCGTTTTCCTGGCCCTGCTTGATGACCTCGTGGAGAGAGGCGCCGGAGTGCTTGAGTCGATTCTTGACCTCGGCCCGCTCCCGGCGAGCCGCGGCGGCCTTTTCGAGCGCGGCTGCGCGCTGTTCAGGGGTAAGGGGCGGAAGAGCCACGCCTACGTCACCTCGGATGTCGAACTGTCGGATACGGACCGGTGAGGAACCTAGTCGGCCCACACCTGGGGAGCTACGAGCAACACGCTTGCCCGTTGACTCTGCTCGGAGACTAGCGGGCAAGTCCGCCGGAGTCAGCGAGAACAGCGGAAAAGTCCTGGTCAGCCTCCGTCAGGCCAGACATTTCAGACATACTGCCCAGGATTTGAGAATGTATTCACGCTGAACCCGTCGCCCGAACACCCGCCGAAGCGCTCCCGGATCACTCATCGGAGTCCTCACCGACCTGCGACGACGTCCCGGATCTCGCCCGCGAACCGCTCCGCGGCCGCCCGCAGAGCCCCGACGTCGGGACCGTGACGCAAAACACCTCGGCTCACGTTTGGAACCACGTTGCGCACCGCCGCCCCGAAGACCGTGGGCAGGTCGGCGGCCGTCGCCCCCTGCGCCCCGACGCCCGGCGCGAGCAGCGGGCCGTTGATGTCGAGGTCGTACGACGACAGGTCGCCGACCGTGGCGCCCACGACGGCGCCGAAGGAGCCCAGCGGCTCCTCCCCCGCGTTCTCGGCGGCCAGGTGGGCCAGCATGGTCGCGCCGACCGTCCGGCCGTCGCCGCGCACCGCGTGCTGCACCTCGGGGCCCTCCGGGTTCGAGGTCAGGGCCAGCACGAACAGGCCGGCGCCGCTCTCCCTCGCCAGCGCCACGGCCGGACTGAGCGAGCCGTAGCCGAGATAGGGCGAGACGGTCAGGGCGTCCGAGAACAGCGGCGCGTCCTTGCTCAGGTAGGCCTCCGCGTACCCGGCCATGGTGGAGCCGATGTCGCCGCGCTTGGCGTCCATGACGACCAGCGTCCCGGCGTCCCGTGCCTCCCGCACCACCCGCTCGAGGACGGCCACCCCACGCGAGCCGAACCGCTCGAAGAACGCGCTCTGCGGCTTCATGACCGCGACCCGGTCGGCCACCGCCTCCACCACGGTACGGCTGAACCGCTCAAGCCCTGCCACGTCGTCGTTCAGACCCCACTCGGAGAGCAGCGAGGCATGCGGGTCGATACCGACGCACAGCGGACCGCGCTCGTCCATCACACGGCGCAGCCGCGCGCCGAAGGGCTCCAACGGGCTCATACGGCCTTCCTCACATCGGCGCCGACCGCGTCGGCGAGCGTGGCGTACGGGCTGGTGCGCAGGCGAGCCGCGAGCCCCTTGTGAATGGCGTGGGCCCAGAACGGCCCCTCGTAGATGAAGGCGCTGTAGCCCTGGACCAGCGTGGCACCGGCCAGGATGCGCTGCCAGGCGTCCTCGGCGTTCTCGACGCCGCCGACACCGACCAGGGTGATCCGGCCGCCCACGCGCGCGTACAGCCGCCGCAGCACCTCCAGGGACCGCGCCTTCAGCGGCGCCCCGGAGAGCCCCCCGGTCTCCTTCACCAGCTCAGCGTCGGAGCGGAGCCCGAGGCCCTCCCGCGCGATGGTGGTGTTGGTCGCGATGATCCCGTCGAGCCCCAGCTCGACGGCCAGGTCGGCGACCGCGTCGACGTCCTCGTCGGCGAGGTCCGGCGCGATCTTCACCAGCAGCGGCACCCGGCGGTTCGCCGCCACACGGTCGGCGGCCTCGCGCACGGCCGTGAGGAGCGGACGCAGATGGTCGACGGCCTGGAGGTTGCGCAGGCCCGGCGTGTTCGGCGACGACACGTTCACGACCAGGTAGTCGGCGTACGGCGCGAGCCGCTCGGCGGACTTCACGTAGTCGCGGACCGCCTGGGCTTCCGGTACGACCTTGGTCTTGCCGATGTTGACGCCCACGACGGTCCTGAAGACGGGCTCACGGGTCGCCAGCCGCGCGGCGACGGTCAGCGATCCGTCGTTGTTGAACCCCATCCGGTTGATCAGCGCCCGGTCGGCGACGAGCCGGAACAGCCGCTTCCTGGGATTACCGGGCTGCGCCTCACCGGTCACGGTCCCGATCTCGACGTGATCGAACCCGAGCATCGACATGCCGTCGATCGCGACGGCGTTCTTGTCGAACCCCGCGGCCAGCCCGAAGGGCCCGTGCATCCGCAGCCCGAAGGCCTCGGTGCGCAGTTCCTTGTAGCGGGGAGCCAGAGCGGCCGCGACGAAGGTACGCAGCACGGGGATGCGAGCGGCGAGCCGGATCCACCGGAAGGCGAGGTGGTGGGCCTGTTCCGGGTCCATCCGCTTGAAAACGAGGTTGAAGAAGATCTTGTACATGGAGTCCTCATGCAAAGGGGGACACCGGCGTACGGTGCCCCCCATATCGACAGCTGGGCAACGCGCGCCCCTTGAGGGGCGCGGGGCGGTACTCAATATGCGGCTCCGCCGCGTGGGCGCGACCAGCCACAACCGGCCCGCAGCCGACGTACGGCCTGTCAGTCCCGCGCGGCCGTCAACCTCTCCGCATGCTCCTGGAGCGACCGCACCCCCACGTCCCCGTGGTTCAGCGCGTCGATCCCCTGCACGGCCGCCGCCAGCGCCTGCACCGTCGTCAGACACGGCACCGACCGCGCCACCGCGGCCGTCCGGATCTCGTACCC
Organism: Streptomyces sp. NPDC048254; assembly: GCF_043201895.1. Lineage (NCBI taxonomy): Bacteria > Bacillati > Actinomycetota > Actinomycetes > Kitasatosporales > Streptomycetaceae > Streptomyces > Streptomyces sp. NPDC048254. The sequence continues at coordinate 383,325 of NZ_JBICZJ010000007.1, read as the reverse complement.
GTCCAGGCGACCCCCGGTGCCGTACGGGGTGTTGACGATGAGGTCGACCTCGCCGTCGTGAATCAGCTGGACGATCGTCTTCTCGCCCTGCGGACCGACGCCGTCCGACTGCTTGCGCACAACGGTCGCGTTGATGCCGTTGCGCTTGAGCACCTCGGCCGTGCCGGAGGTGGCGAGCAGCTCGAAGCCGTGGGCGACCAGTTCACGCGCCGGGAAGATCATCGAGCGCTTGTCGCGGTTGGCGACCGAGATGAACGCGCGGCCCTTGGTCGGCAGCGGCCCGTACGCCCCCGCCTGCGACTTGGCGTACGCCGTGCCGAAGACGGAGTCGATGCCCATGACCTCGCCGGTGGAGCGCATCTCCGGGCCGAGGACCGTGTCGACGCCCCGGCCCTGGATGTCGCGGAACCGCGACCACGGCATGACCGCCTCCTTGACGGAGATCGGCGCGTCGAACGGCAGCTCACCACCGTCGCCACGGGCCGGCAGCAGCCCCTCGGCGCGCAGCTCGGCGACGGTCGCGCCCAGCGAGATCCGGGCGGCGGCCTTGGCCAGCGGCACCGCGGTCGCCTTCGAGGTGAAGGGGACCGTACGGGACGCGCGCGGGTTGGCTTCGAGGACGTAGAGGATGTCCCCGGCCATCGCGAACTGGATGTTGATCAGACCGCGCACGCCGACGCCCTTGGCGATGGCCTCCGTCGAAGCCCGCAGGCGCTTGATGTCGAAGCCGCCCAGCGTGATCGGCGGCAGGGCGCACGCCGAGTCGCCGGAGTGGATACCGGCCTCCTCGATGTGCTCCATGACGCCGCCGAGGTACAGCTCCTGGCCGTCGTAGAGGGCGTCGACGTCGATCTCGATCGCGTCGTCCAGGAACCGGTCGACGAGCACCGGCCGGGAGGGGCTGATCTCGGTGGACTCGGCGATGTAGGCGGCGAGGCGGGTCTCGTCGTAGACGATCTCCATGCCCCGGCCGCCGAGGACGTACGACGGCCGGACGAGTACCGGGTAGCCGATCTCGTCGGCGATGGCCTTTGCCTCGGCGAACTCGGTGGCGGTGCCGTGCTTGGGGGCGGGCAGGCCCGCCTCCGCGAGGACCCGCCCGAAGGCGCCCCGGTCCTCGGCCGCGTGGATGGCCTCGGGGGACGTGCCGACGATCGGCACGCCGTTGTCCTTCAGCGCCTGCGACAGGCCCAGCGGCGTCTGCCCGCCGAGCTGCACCACCACACCGGCGACCGGACCGGCCTGCTGCTCGGCGTGGACGATCTCCAGGACGTCCTCCAGGGTGAGCGGCTCGAAGTACAGCCGGTCGGAGGTGTCGTAGTCGGTGGAGACGGTCTCCGGGTTGCAGTTGACCATCACGGTCTCGTACCCGGCGTCCGACAGCGCGAAGGACGCGTGCACGCAGGAGTAGTCGAACTCGATGCCCTGGCCGATGCGGTTGGGGCCGGAGCCCAGGATGATGACGGCCGGCTTCTCGCGCCGGGCGACCTCGGTCTCCTCGTCGTAGGAGGAGTAGAAGTACGGCGTCCTCGCGGCGAACTCGGCCGCGCAGGTGTCGACCGTCTTGTAGACCGGACGGACACCGAGCGCGTGCCGGACCTCGCGGACGACGTCCTCGCGCAGGCCGCGGATCTCGCCGATCTGCTGGTCGGAGAAGCCGTGCCGCTTGGCCTCGGCGAGCAGGTCGGGGGTGAGTTCGGCGGCGGCCGCCAGCTCGTCGGCGATCTCCTTGATCAGGAACAACTGGTCGACGAACCACGGGTCGATCTTCGTGAACTCGAAGACCTCCTCGGGCGTGGCGCCCGCGCGGATGGCCTGCATGACGGTGTTGATCCGGCCGTCGGTGGGCCGTACCGCCTCGCGCAGCAGGGTCTCCTTGTCGCCGGGCTCGCCGACGAAGGTGAACTGGCTGCCCTTCTTCTCCAGCGAGCGCAGCGCCTTCTGGAAGGCCTCGGGGAAGTTGCGGCCGATGGCCATCGCCTCGCCGACCGACTTCATGGTCGTGGTCAGCGTGGAGTCGGCCTGCGGGAACTTCTCGAACGCGAAACGCGGGGCCTTGACGACCACGTAGTCGAGCGTGGGCTCGAAGGAGGCCGGGGTCTCCTGGGTGATGTCGTTCGGGATCTCGTCGAGGGTGTAGCCGACCGCCAGCTTCGCCGCGATCTTCGCGATCGGGAAGCCGGTCGCCTTGGAGGCGAGTGCCGAGGACCGCGAGACGCGCGGGTTCATCTCGATGACGATGACCCGGCCGTCCTCGGGGTTCACCGCGAACTGGATGTTGCAGCCGCCGGTGTCGACACCGACCTCGCGGATCACGGCGATGCCGATGTCCCGCAGGATCTGGTACTCGCGGTCGGTCAGCGTCATCGACGGGGCCACGGTGATCGAGTCACCGGTGTGCACGCCCATGGGGTCGAAGTTCTCGATGGAGCAGACGACCACGACGTTGTCGTGCTTGTCGCGCATCAGCTCCAGCTCGTACTCCTTCCAGCCGAGGATGGACTCCTCCAGGAGCACCTCGGTGGTGGGCGACAGGGTCAGGCCCTGGCCGGCGATCCGGCGCAGTTCCCCCTCGTCGTGCGCGAAGCCGGAGCCGGCACCGCCCATGGTGAAGGAGGGGCGGACGACGACGGGGTAGCCGCCCAGCTCGTCCACTCCCGCGAGCACCTCGTCCATGGAGTGGCAGATCACCGACCGGGCGGACTCACCGTGCCCGATCTTGGCGCGCACGGCCTCCACGACGCCCTTGAAGAGGTCGCGGTCCTCGCCCTTGTTGATGGCTTCGACGTTGGCGCCGATCAGCTCGACGCCGTACTTGGCGAGGACGCCGTTCTCGGCCAGCGAGATCGCGGTGTTGAGCGCGGTCTGGCCGCCCAGGGTGGGCAGCAGGGCGTCGGGGCGCTCCTTGGCGATGATCTTCTCGACGAACTCGGGGGTGATCGGCTCGACATAGGTCGCGTCGGCGATCTCCGGGTCGGTCATGATCGTCGCCGGGTTGGAGTTGACCAGGATGACCCTGAGGCCCTCGGCCCGCAGGACGCGGCAGGCCTGGGTGCCGGAGTAGTCGAACTCGGCGGCCTGGCCGATGACGATCGGGCCGGAGCCGATGACCAGGACGGACTGGATATCGGTGCGCTTAGGCACGCTGGCCCTCCATCAGGACTGTGTCCATCAAAGACGTGAAGCGGTCGAACAGGTAGGCGGCGTCGTGCGGGCCGGCTGCCGCTTCGGGGTGGTACTGGACGGAGAAGGCGGGCTGGTCGAGCAGCTGCAGCCCCTCCACGACGTTGTCGTTCAGGCAGACGTGCGAGACCTCGACGCGGCCGAACCTCGTCTCGCTGACCTGGTCGAGCGGGGCGTCCACGGCGAAGCCGTGGTTGTGCGCGGTGACCTCGACCTTGCCGGTCGTACGGTCCTGGACCGGCTGGTTGATGCCCCGGTGGCCGTACTTCAGCTTGTAGGTGCCGAAGCCGAGCGCGCGGCCGAGGATCTGGTTGCCGAAGCAGATGCCGAACAGGGGGGTCTTCCGCTCCAGGACGGCGGTCATCAGGGCCACCGGGCCGTCGGCCGTGGCCGGGTCGCCGGGGCCGTTGGAGAAGAACACGCCGTCCGGGGAGACGGCGTAGACGTCGTCCACGGTGGCGGTCGCGGGCAGCACATGTACCTCGATGCCGCGCTCGGCCATGCGCTGCGGGGTCATGCCCTTGATGCCGAGGTCGATGGCGGCGACGGTGAATCGCTTCTCCCCGATCGCCGGGACGACGTACGCCTCCTGGGTGGCGACCTCCTCGTACAGCGAGGCGCCCTTCATGTGCGGCTGGGCCTGCACGCGCGCGAGGAGCTCGGAATCGGCGGCGACCGCCTCGCCCGAGAAGATGCCGGAGCGCATCGAGCCGCGCTCACGGAGGTGGCGGGTGAGGGCGCGGGTGTCGATCCCGGAGATGCCGACCACGCCCTGCGCGACCAGCTCGTCGTCCAGGGACCGCTTGGCACGCCAGTTGGAGGGCACGCGCGAGGGGTCGCGCACGACGTAGCCGGAGACCCAGATGCGGCTGGACTCGTCGTCCTCGTCGTTCCACCCCGTGTTGCCGATCTGCGGGGCGGTGGCGACCACGATCTGGCGGTCGTACGAGGGGTCGGTGAGGGTCTCCTGGTAGCCGGTCATGCCGGTGGAGAACACGGCCTCGCCGAAGGTCTCCCCCACGGCCCCGTAGGCGCGGCCGCGGAAGATCCGGCCGTCCTCCAGGACGAGTACCGCGGGAACCTTGCCGGCTCCCCTTGTGGAGGTCGTCATCGTTCGGCGCCTTCCGTGCTGGGTGTCTTGATCATGGAGTTGAGGGTGTCGACCCACTCGGTGTGCTCGGCCGCCTGGTCGGAGCGGAATCCGGAGTCGATCAGCCGGTCGCCGTGCTGCCAGGTCACCACGAGCAGTCCGCCCTCGGTGAGGACCTTGCCCGCGATGCCCTTGCCGAGCAGGGCTTCACGGAGTGCGTCGGCGGGGATGAAGAAGTCGGTCGCCCCGGGGCGTACGACGTCCAGACCCGCGTCGGTCAGGGTGAGCTCGACCCGGCTGCGGGAGCCGAGGCCGCGGGCCACGATGCGGTCCAGCCACTGCCCGGCGGTGGTGGAGCCGTGGTAGCGGCCGCTCATCGTCAGTCTGGCTTCACCGAGGTGGTCCGGCGCGGTGGGGAGCTCCGGCAGGTCGCCTTGGAGGGTGCCGCGCCACTTCCAGCCCTCGCGCATCAGCCAGTAGACGAGCGCGACGAACAGGGCGAGGCCGACCAGCCAGCCGATGCGGGCGGACCAGTCGGTGACCGCGGCCGACTTCTTGTCGTCGGCCAGCAGGATCAGAGGTGTCACGTCAGCTTCCCGTCCACGAGCGTCGCCTTGCCCCGCAGCCACGTGTGGGTGACACGGCCCGGCAGCTCGCGTCCCTCGTACGGGGTGTTGCGGCTGCGCGAGGCGAAGCCCGCGGGGTCCACCTCGCCACGGTATTCCGTGTCGACGAGCGTGAGGTTGGCGGGCTCACCTGCCGAGACGGGACGGCCGTGACCGGCGGCCTGACCGATCCGCGCGGGCTTGACGGACATCCGGTCGGCGACGCCGGCCCAGGTCAGCAGGCCCGTGTCCACCATGGTCTCCTGGACCACCGACAACGCGGTCTCCAGGCCCACCATCCCCATGGCGGCCGCGGCCCACTCGCAGTCCTTGTCCTCGTGCGGGTGCGGGGCGTGGTCGGTGGCGACGATGTCGATGGTGCCGTCGGCGAGGGCCTCGCGCAGGGCCATCACATCGCGCTCGGTGCGCAGCGGCGGGTTGACCTTGTAGACCGGGTTGTACGAGCGCACCAGCTCGTCGGTGAGGAGCAGGTGGTGCGGGGTGACCTCGGCGGTGACGTCGATGCCCCGGGACTTGGCCCAGCGCACGATCTCGACGGACCCCGCGGTCGAGAGGTGGCAGATGTGGACGCGGGAGCCGACGTGCTCGGCGAGCAGGACGTCCCGGGCGATGATCGATTCCTCGGCCACCGCCGGCCAGCCGCCCAGGCCCAGCTCGGCGGAGACCACGCCCTCGTTCATCTCGGCGCCCTCGGTCAGCCGCGGCTCCTGCGCGTGCTGGGCGACGACCCCGCCGAAGGCCTTCACGTACTCCAGCGCGCGGCGCATGATCACGGCGTCGTCGACGCACTTGCCGTCGTCGGAGAAGACGGTGACCCCGGCGGCCGATTCGTGCATGGCCCCCAGCTCGGCGAGCTTCCTGCCCTCCAGGCCGACGGTGACGGCGCCGATGGGCTGCACATCGCAGTAGCCGTGCTCCTGGCCGAGCCGGTAGACCTGCTCGACGACACCGGCGGTGTCGGCGACCGGGAAGGTGTTGGCCATGGCGAACACGGCCGTGTAGCCGCCGGTGGCGGCCGCGCGGGTGCCGGTAAGCACGGTCTCGGAGTCCTCGCGCCCGGGCTCGCGCAGATGCGTGTGCAGGTCGACCAGGCCCGGCAGCAGCACCTTTCCGGTGGCCTCCACGACCTCGGCGCCCTCGGCGGACAGCCCGCTGCCCACCGCCTCGATGACCTCGCCGTCGATCAGGACGTCCTGCGGCTCACCGCCGAGCACCTTCGCACCACGGATCAGGATCTTGCTCATGGGTGTTACTTCTCCTCGATGGTGCGGGCGTGGCTGACGGCGGGTTCGTTGCCGCCGAGCAGGAGGTACAGAACGGCCATCCGGATGGAGACTCCGTTTGCGACCTGCTCGACGACGGTGCAGCGGTCGGAGTCGGCGACCTCGGCGGTGATCTCCATGCCGCGGACCATCGGGCCGGGGTGCATCACGATGGCGTGCTCGGGCATCCGCGCCATGCGGTCGCCGTCGAGGCCGTACCGCCGCGAGTACTCGCGCTCGGTCGGGAAGAACGCGGCGTTCATGCGCTCGCGCTGGACGCGCAGCATCATCACCGCGTCGGACTTGGGGAGGACGGCGTCGAGGTCGTACGACACCTCGCAGGGCCAGTTCCCGACGCCGACCGGCACCAGGGTGGGCGGGGCGACCAGGGTGAGCTCGGCGCCCAGGGTGTGCAGCAGATCGACGTTGGAGCGGGCGACCCGGCTGTGCAGGACGTCGCCGACGATCGTGATGCGCTTGCCGGCCAGGTCCTGCCCTATCCCGGCGTCCCGGCCGACGAGCCGGCGGCGCATGGTGAAGGCGTCCAGGAGGGCCTGGGTGGGGTGCTGGTGGGTGCCGTCGCCGGCGTTGATCACGGCGGCGTCGATCCAGCCGGAGGTGGCGAGGCGGTAAGGGGCTCCGGAGGCGCCGTGCCGGATGACGACGGCGTCGACGCCCATCGCCTCCAGGGTCTGGGCGGTGTCCTTCAGGGACTCGCCCTTGGAGACGCTCGACCCCTTGGCGGTGAAGTTGATGACGTCCGCCGACAGCCGCTTCTCGGCGGCCTCGAAGGAGATCCGGGTCCGGGTCGAGTCCTCGAAGAAGAGGTTGACCACGGTGCGGCCGCGCAGGGTCGGCAGTTTCTTGATCGGCCGGTCGGCGACCCGGGCCATCTCCTCGGCGGTGTCGAGGATCAGGACGGCGTCGTCGCGGGTGAGGTCGGCGGCCGAGATGAGATGACGCTGCATCTGTCAGGCTCCGTAAGGCAGTTCACATATCGGGAGATTGCGGGCAAGCGTGGGCGCACCGGCGCGGTGCGGGCCCCTGGGCTTGCTACGGGGTCGGCTTCACACCGAGCAGCACGGTGTCGCGACCGTCCTCCTCGGTGAGCAGGACCTTGACCGTCTCCCGCAGCGACGTGGGGAGGTTCTTGCCGACATAGTCGGCCCGGATGGGCAGTTCACGGTGACCGCGGTCGACGAGGACCGCGAGCTGCACCGCGCGCGGGCGCCCGATGTCGTTCAGGGCGTCGAGGGCGGCGCGGATGGTGCGGCCGGAGAAGAGCACGTCGTCGACGAGGACGACCAGTCCCCCGTCGATGCCGTCACCGGGGATCTCGGTGCGGGCCAGCGCACGCGGCGGGTGCATGCGCAGGTCGTCGCGGTACATGGTGATGTCGAGGGAACCGACGGGCACCTTGCGATCGGTGATCTCCTCCAGCTTGGCGGCGAGCCGCCGGGCGAGGAAGACACCGCGGGTCGGAATGCCGAGGAGCACCACGTCGTCGGCGCCCTTGGCGCGCTCGACGATCTCGTGGGCGATGCGGGTCAGCACCCGCGCGATGTCGGGCCCTTCGAGAACGGGCCGGGCGTCGGATGCCTGAAGGTCGGGCTTTACCTGCTTGTCCATACGAAACGGACCCCCTTCTCCGCCTCACGGGACGGACCTTAAAGGACGTCGGATTTGCGCCATCCACCGTATCAGGTGCCGGAGAGGCCCCCGATCACCCCCTTGGCCTAACCGGTCGTCGCTGCCACGGAAGAGTCGGTGCGGACCATTCGGCTTGACGCGAGAGAGTAACGCTGCGTAACCTCACAGTGAGTTACCAGCCGCGCGGCGGGACCAAGGCCGGCCGCGTCGACACAGTGTCCGGGGAGCCATATGTCCAGCGAATACGCCAAACAGCTCGGGGCCAAGCTCCGGGCCATCCGCACCCAGCAGGGCCTTTCCCTCCACGGTGTCGAGGAGAAGTCCCAGGGGCGCTGGAAGGCCGTGGTGGTCGGTTCGTACGAGCGCGGCGACCGTGCCGTGACCGTGCAGCGCCTTGCCGAGCTGGCGGATTTCTACGGCGTTCCGGTGCAGGAGCTGCTGCCGGGCACCACCCCTGGCGGCGCCGCCGAGCCCCCGCCGAAGCTGGTCCTGGACCTGGAGCGGCTGGCCAACGTGCCGGCCGAGAAGGCGGGCCCGCTGCAGCGCTACGCGGCGACGATCCAGTCCCAGCGCGGTGACTACAACGGCAAGGTGCTGTCGATCCGCCAGGACGACCTGCGCACACTGGCCGTCATCTACGACCAGTCCCCCTCGGTCCTCACCGAGCAGCTGATCAGCTGGGGAGTCCTGGACGCGGACGCCCGCCGCGCGGTCGCCACCCACGAGGACGCCTGACCCCACTACGCCTGAGCAGAAACGTGCCGCCGGACTGGCCGGAACCCGATGGTTCCGGTCGGCTCGGCGGCACTCTTCGCATCACGGGGCCGAGCTTTGGACGTGGAGAGCTGCCTACCGGCCCAGGGGCGCGGGGCTGTATCGATATACGGCTCCGCCGCGTGGGCGCGACAGGCCCCACACGGCCCGCAGCCGCCCTACAAGCGCACCACCCACCCCATTGGGCACACAGACGCCGGAGGGCCCGCAGCAGGCGCGTGCTGCAGGCCCTCCGGCGTTTACCGGCTCACGCCTCCCGGCGCAGCGACGGCTTCAGCTCCTTCAGCCGTCCCAGCAGTCCGTTCACGAACGACGGCGACTCGTCGGTCGAGAACTCCTTCGCCAGCTGCACCATCTCGTCGAGGACGACCGCGTCCGGGGTCTCGTCGACCCAGATCAGCTCGTACGCCCCGAGGCGCAGGATGTTGCGGTCGACGACCGGCATCCGGTCGAGGGTCCAGCCGACGGCGTACTGGGCGATCAGCTCGTCGATCCGACGCACGTGCTCCGCGTAGCCCTCGACCAGCTGCATCGTGTACTCGCTCACCGGCGGCTGCCGGGTGTCGTCCCGGGAGAGCCTGATCCAGTCCGCGAGAACGGTCAGGACGTCGGCCCCGCGCTGGTCGCCCTCGAAGAGGATCTGGAAGGCGCGCTTGCGGGCCGTGTTGCGGGCAGCCACGGTTAGCTGTTCACCCGGCCGAGGTAGTCGCCGGTGCGGGTGTCGACCTTGATCTTCTCACCGGAGGTGATGAAGAGCGGGACCTGGATCTCGTAGCCGGTCTCCAGCTTGGCGGGCTTGGTGCCGCCGGTGGAGCGGTCGCCCTGGACGCCCGGCTCGGTCTCGGCGATGGTCAGCTCGACGGCGGCGGGCAGCTCGACGTAGAGCACCTGGCCCTCGTTCTGCGCGACCATGGCCTCGAAGCCCTCGATCAGGAAGTTCGCGACGTCACCGACGGTCTTGCGGTCGATGTGCAGCTGGTCGTACGTGTCCATGTCCATGAAGACGAAGTAGTCGCCGTCCATGTACGAGAACTGCATGTCGCGCTTGTCGACGTTGGCCGTCTCGACCTTGACGCCGGCGTTGAAGGTCTTGTCGACCACCTTGCCGGACAGCACGTTCTTCAGCTTGGTGCGCACGAAGGCCGGGCCCTTGCCGGGCTTGACGTGCTGGAACTCGACGACGGACCAGAGCTGGCCCCCGTCGAGCTTGAGCACCAGGCCGTTCTTGAGGTCGTTCGTGGAAGCCACGGTTGCGGAATCTCCTGGACTGACGTACGACCCCGGGTCACGCGCTACAGCGCGAGCAGTTCCTTGGTCGTGATGGTGAGTAGCTCGGGTCCGCCGTCCGCCTCAGGGCGTACGACGAGCGTGTCATCGATCCGGACACCGCCCCGGCCCGGGAGGTGGACCCCCGGTTCGACGGTGACCGGCACGCAAGCGTCCAGTTTACCCATGGACGACGGAGCGAGCTGCGGGTCCTCGTCGATTTCGAGTCCGACGCCGTGTCCGGTGAGGGGCTGGAGCCCCTCGGCGTAGCCCGCGGAGTCCAGCACCTGGCGGGCGGCGCGGTCCACGTCGCGGTAGGCGGCCCCGGGTACGAGGCTCTCCCGGCCGGCCCGCTGAGCGGCGAAGACGAGGTCGTAGAGCTCGATCTGCCAGTCGGCGGGCGAGGTGCCGATGACGAAGGTACGCCCGATCTCGCAGCGGTAGCCGCGGTAGGTGGCGCCGAGGCAGACGGAGAGAAAGTCGCCCTCCTCGACCCGCCGGTCGGTGGGGCGGTGGCCGCGGCGGCCGGCGTTCGGTCCGGTCGCCACGGAGGTGGGGAAGGCCGGGCCGTCGGCGCCGTGGTCGACCAGGCGGCGCTCCAGCTCCAGGGCGAGATGCCGTTCGGTGCGGCCGACGAGGATCGACTCCAGCAGCTCGCCGAGGGCCTGGTCGGCGATCTCGGCACCGATCCGGAGGCAGGAGATCTCCTCCTCGTCCTTCACGACCCTGAGCTGCTCGACGGCGCCGCCGAGGTCGGTTAGGCGGAGGTGGGGGGCGACCGAGGAGAGGGCGCGGTGCCGGGTCACCGTGAGGTGGTGCTCCTCGACGGCGAGGGCGTCGGCGTCCTGGGCGGCGGCGAGGTCGGCGGCGGCCACGGCGGGGTCACCGCCGGGTCCTTCGAGGAGGTGCTGCCGAAGGGAGTCGTCGGGGCGGGCCTCGGTGGGGCGGTCGTCCTGGGGGCCGGGGCTGACGAGGAGGTCCTCGCGCTTGCCGAGCAGCAGGACGGAGCCGGCGGGGGCGGCGCCGGCGAGGTATCTCACGTTGGCGGGGCGTGAGACGAGCGCGGACTGGCAGCCGGCCGCGTTGCATCGTTCCCTCAGCCTGGTTCGGCGGGCCGCGTACACGTCTGACATGAGTCGAGCGTAGGAGTCGTGGGCGATTTGTGCCGGTTGAGGGGGGCCGAGTGGGGTGGTTGGGCGCCGTTGTGGGGTGCGGGTTGGTGGGGGTTGGTCGCGCCCACGCGGCGGAGCCGCACATCGACACAGCCCCGCGCCCCTCGAAGCAGGGAGCTGCTGTCACCCCCCGCCTACCAGCTCGGGGGGCTCGCTATCGCCCGGGCCAGGACCTCGTCCAGCACGCGGGCCGTGCTCACCACGTCCAGCTGGGAGTTGTCGATGATCGGGAGGCCCGAGCCGTACCAGCCCGCCATGCGGCCGTGGATGCGGGCCACCTCCTCGTCGGCGAGGCGGCGGTTGCCCGTGCGTTCGGCGTTGCGCTCCAGGACGATGTCGAGGCCCGGGAGGAGGACGACCGGGAGGAGGCCGGGGCCGACGTGGCGCTTCCAGCCGCCGAGGCCGACGACCGGGCGGTCCGGGAAGACCGCGTCGTCGAGGATGCACGAGATCCCGTTGGCCAGGAAGTTGCGCGCGGCGAAGCCGCAGGTGCGGCGGGCCAGGCGGTACTGGGCCTCGGAGTTGTCGTTCCAGCCGGACTGGGGGTCGGCGAAGCCGGAACGGACCCATTCGCGGACGTCGTCGAGGCTGATGTGGGCCGTGGGGACCCGGCGGTGGTCGGCCCAGTACTTGGCGACGCTCGTCTTGCCCGCGCCCGCCGGACCTATGAGGAGGACGGCCAGGGTGGTGGTGGTCGGGTCGGGCGCGGTGGTCGCGGCCGGGGGTGCGGTGGGGATGCCGACCGGGGCGCCCGGCGGCAGCGGGACATGTCCCGTGGTGTCGGGGGGCGGCGGGGCCGAGGGCAGGGGGGGAGGCGGCGGAACCGGCGGTTGCGGGGGCGCGGCCGGTGGCGGCGGCACGGGTGCGGGGCCCTGCGGCGCTCCCGGGTGGTGTGCGGCCGGCGGCCAGCCGGTCGGTCCCTGCCCCGGCTGATGGGGCGGCGGCAGCGGAGATCCCACTGCGTGCTGCATCCGGTGCCACTCCGTCTCGTCATGTGCGGCTGCGCTCGTTACCGAACGGTACCGCCCCCGGTCGTCGTTTGGTGAAACGGCCGGGGGCGGTACGAAGTGCCCGTGCCGGGAGGCGAATCGGGCGGAAGGAACAGCGGCGGACTTACTGTCCGACCTCGCCGTAGGCGGCGAGCAGCACGGCCGGGTCCGGGCCCTCCAGGACGGTCGGCTTGGCGAGGCCGTCCAGGACGATGAAGCGCAGCAGGTCGCCGCGGGACTTCTTGTCGACCTTCATCGTCTCGACGAGCTTGGGCCACTGGTCGTAGCGGTAGTGCAGCGGGAGGCCGACCGACTCCAGGACCGTGCGGTGCCGATCCGCCGTCGCGTCGTCCAGGCGCCCGGCCAGCCGGCCCAGCTCGGCGGCGAAGTGCATGCCGACGGCGACCGCCGCGCCGTGCCGCCACTTGTAGCGCTCGTTCTTCTCGATGGCGTGGCCGAGCGTGTGGCCGTAGTTGAGGATCTCCCGCAGGCCCGACTCCCTGAGGTCGGAGGAGACGACCTCGGCCTTGACCCGGATGGAGCGCTCGATCAGCTCGGCCGTGTGCGGGCCGGCCGGGGTGCGTGCGGCCTCCGGGTCGGACTCGATGAGCTCCAGGATCGCCGGGTCGGCGATGAAGCCGGCCTTGATGACCTCGGCGAGCCCGGAGACGTAGTCGTTGACCGGGAGGGAGTCCAGCGCGGCGAGGTCGCAGAGCACACCCGCCGGCGGGTGGAAGGCGCCCACCAGGTTCTTGCCCTCGGCGGTGTTGATGCCGGTCTTGCCGCCGACCGCCGCGTCGACCATGGCGAGGACGGTGGTCGGGACGGCGATCCAGCGGACCCCGCGCAGCCAGGTGGCGGCCACGAAACCGGCCAGGTCCGTCGTCGCCCCGCCGCCCACGCCGACGATGACGTCGGAGCGGGTGAACCCGGACTGGCCGAGCGCCTTCCAGCAGTAGGCGGCGACCTCGGCGGTCTTGGCCTCCTCCGCGTTGGGCACCTGGATGGCGACGGCCTCGTAGCCCTGCCCGGCCAGGTCCGCGCGGAGCGCGTCGCCGGTCTCGGCGAGCGCCTCGGGGTGGATCACCGCGACCCGCTTGACCCGGTCGCCGATCAACCCGCCCAGTTCGCCGAGCAGTTGACGGCCCACCAGGACCTCGTACGGCTCGGTGCCCGCCGTGCCGCCGACCTGGATCCGGGTGACTGCCTCGCTCATGCTTCCTTCAACTCCAGTGCGTCCAGCGCTGCTTGGGTGACCTCTTCGGGCGTACGCCCGTCGGTCGCGACGACGGCCGAGGCGACCTCCTCGTACAGGTGCCGCCGTGCGTCCATCAGCTCGCGCCACTGCCTGCGCGGGTTGATGGCGAGCAGCGGCCGGGCCGCGTTCAGGCCGGTGCGCTTGACGGCCTCCTCGACGTCCATCGAGAGGTAGACCACCCGCCGGCCGGCGAGCAGCGCGCGCGTGTCCGCGTCGAGGATCGCGCCGCCGCCGAGCGCGAGGACGCCCTCGTGGTCTGCCAGCGCCACTTCCACGGCCCGCTTCTCGACCTCCCGGAAGACCGGCTCGCCCTCGGCCACGAAGATGTCGGCGATGGCGCGGCCCTCGGCGGCGACGATGTCCTCGTCGGTGTCCCGGAAGCCGACGCCGAGCCGCTCGGCGAGCAGCTGCCCGACCGTGGACTTGCCGACGCCCATCGGTCCGACCAGCACCACCATCGGTGCGCCGCTCATCGGATGGCCAGGTTCTCGAGGAACGACCGGACGTTACGACGGGTCTCGGACACCGAGTCACCGCCGAACTTCTCCGCGACCGCGTCCGCGAGGACGAGCGCGACCATCGCCTCGGCGACGACGCCCGCGGCCGGCACGGCGGAGACGTCGGAGCGCTGGTGGTGGGCCTGGGTGGCCTCGCCGGTGGACACGTCCACGGTCCGCAGGGCGCGCGGCACGGTCGCGATCGGCTTCATCGCCGCCCGGACCCGCAGCAGCTCACCGGTGGACAGGCCGCCCTCGGTGCCGCCGGCGTGGCCGGAGACGCGCCGGATGCCCTCGTCGGTGCCGACGATCTCGTCGTGCGCCTGGGAGCCGGGCACCCGCGCCAGTTCGAATCCGTCGCCGATCTCGACGCCCTTGATCGCCTGGATGCCCATCAGCGCACCGGCCAGGCGGGCGTCCAGCTTGCGGTCCCAGTGCACGTGCGAGCCGAGGCCGACCGGCACGCCGTAGGCCAGGACCTCGACGACACCGCCGAGGGTGTCACCGTCCTTGTGGGCCTGGTCGACCTCCGCGACCATCGCCTTCGAGGCGTCGGCGTCCAGGCAGCGCAGCGGGTCGGCGTCCAGCTTCTCGACGTCGGCCGGGGTGGGGTACACACCCTTGGGGGCCTTCACGGAGCAGAGTTCGACGACGTGCGAGACGATCTCGATGCCGGCCGTCTCCTTCAGGTACGACCGGGCCACCGCGCCGAGCGCCACCCGGGCCGCGGTCTCCCGCGCGGAGGCGCGCTCCAGGATCGGCCGGGCCTCGTCGAAGCCGTACTTCTGCATGCCGGCCAGGTCGGCGTGGCCGGGACGCGGGCGGGTCAGCGGGGCGTTGCGGGCGAGCCCGGCGAGGATCTCGGGGTCGACCGGATCGGCCGCCATGACCTGCTCCCACTTGGGCCACTCGCTGTTGCCCACCATGATGGCGACCGGGGAACCGAGCGTGAGACCGTGCCGGACGCCCCCCAGGAAGGTGACCTGGTCCTGCTCGAACTTCATGCGCGCACCGCGTCCGTAACCGAGCCGCCGCCGGGCCAGATGGTCCGCGACCATCTCGGTCGTGATCGGCACGCCGGCGGGAAGGCCCTCCAGCGTCGCGACAAGTGCGGGACCATGGGACTCCCCCGCGGTCAGCCAACGCAGCCTGCTCAACGATGCTCCTCAGTGCTCGCGCCCCGGTACTGCCCTGCGTACGCGCGTCCTCGCGTACGGCGACGGCCCGACCGGGTGCGCGGCCCCGGTCCGCCGTCTCCGATCCTCCCACGTCCGGGCGGTGAACCCGGCCGCCGGTCCAGCAGACGGACGCGGAGGTGGACCCGGTCAGCGCTCGGCGAGTGCCTTCTCCCCGGCCCGGCGCATGGCGTCCAGCGGCGCCGGGGCGCGGCCGGTCATCTGTTCGACCTGGAGCACGGCCTGGTGCACCAGGAGGTCGAGGCCGCTCACCACGGCTCCGCCGAACATGGACCAGCGTGCGGCCAGCGCCGTGGGCCAGGGGTGGTAGAGGACGTCGAAGAGGGTGGTGGGGCGCTCGGGAACGGCGGCGGCGAGGGCGTCGGTGGTGCCGGCCGGGGTGGTGGCGATGACCAGGGGGGCGTGCAGGGCCTGTTCGGCGTCGGCCCAGTCGGCGGTCCGCACCTCCACGTCGAGCCGCTCGCCCCAGTGCCGCATCTCGGCGGCGCGCTCCTCGCTGCGGACGTAGGCGACGACCTCGCCGGTGCAGATACGGGCGAGCGCGGCCAGTGCCGAGGAGGCGGTGGCACCGGCGCCTAGGACGGCGGCGGAGTCGACCTGTTCGATGCCGTGCTCGCGCAGCGCGGCGACCATACCCGGGATGTCGGTGTTGTCCCCGAGGCGCCGACCGTCCTGCGTGAAGACGACCGTGTTGACCGCGTCGACCGAGGCGGCCGTCTCGCTGATCTCGTCGACCAGCGGGATGACCGCCCGCTTCAGCGGCATGGTCAGCGACAGCCCCGCCCACTCCGGTCCCAGCTGCCCGAGAAAGCCGGGCAGCCGGGTCTCGTCGACCTCGAAGCGCTCGTACGACCAGTCGGCGAGCCCGAGTTCGTCGTACGCGGCCCGGTGCAGCACCGGGGAGAGCGAGTGGGCGATGGGCTTACCGAGCACAGCGGCCCGGCGGGCGTCAGTGGCCCGAGGTGGCATTGAACTTTTCCTTGAGCTTCTCGAATTCGGCATTGGTCTTGGCGAATTCGGTGTTGTTCACGCCGTCGGTCGCCACGAAATACATCCAACCCTCGTCGGTCGGATTCAGTGCCGCCTTCAGCGCTTCGTCGCCGGGGTTGCCGATCGGGCCCGGCGGAAGGCCCTTCTGGGTGTACGTGTTGTACGGGTTCCGGTTGCTGTTGATCTCCGACTCGCTGATGTGGATGTTGCTCGTGCCCTTCAGGTAGTTGAAGGCCGAGTCGAATTGCAGCAACCGGTTCGTCTCGGTGTTCGTGGGCTCGAGACGGTTGTAGACCACTTCCGCCATCTTGCGGAAGTCGTCGTGCGTCTTTCCTTCGGCCTGGACGAGGCTCGCGACCGTGATGACCTGCAGCGGGTTGTCCAGGTCGTACTTCTTGGCCTGGGCCGCGAGGTCGTAGGTGGCGTATTCCTCCTTGGCCGCGGCGACCATCTGTTTCAGGATCGCGTCGGGCTTCATGCCCTTGGCCGCGGGATAGGTGCCCGGGAAGAGGAAGCCCTCCAGCGGGTCCATGATCTTGCTGTTGGTGTTCGCGTAGCTCGGCAGACCGAGGCTCTTGTATCCGGTCTTGGCGACCTTCTTGGTGGTGCCGGAGGAAAGGCCGAGCTGTTTGTCGAGGGCCACGTAGACGGCTGCCGCGCGCTCGCCCGGCCTGACGACCACATTGCTCTGGCTCTTCGGATCCAGCATCAACTGCACGGCGCTTGCCGCGGACATCTCCTTCTTCAGGAGATAGGCGCCTGCCTGAATCGTTTTTCCGTCGGGGTTCTGCGACTGGGCGGCCACGAACGCGTCGACGCTCTTGACCACGCCGGCGTCCTTCAGGCGCCGGCCGATGTCGTATCCGCCCGCGCCCTTCGGGATCTCCACGGACACCGAGCCGGTGCCGCCGCCCGCATAGTCCGGAGCCGCGCCGAACCGATTTTGGTAGAAGTGCCAGCCGTAGTAGCCGACTACGGCCGCACCACCTCCGAAGACCAGGCAGACCACCAGACACGCGCAGCCGTTGCGGCGCTTCTTGGCCCCCTTGCCGCCCTTCGCGTCCTTGCCGCGGCCACCACCGCGGCGCCCTTTCGGGTCGTCGTCATCCTCGTCGTCATCGTCGGCGCCCGTGAAGAAGGGGTGCTGCTCCTCCTCTTCGGCGACGGGCTCCGGCTGCGCCTCCGGCTCCGGGTCGCGCCGGCGGCCGGGCGGCTCCGGCGGCGGGTAGGCGTCCTCGGTGCCGTAGAAGTCGGGCTGCTCCCCGCCGTACGCCACCGGCTGCTGGCCGTAGGGGTCGCCCGGGTCGGCGGCGTAGGGAACCTGGCCGTGGGTGCCGGTCGCGTCCCAGCCGCCCTGGTGGTACTGCTGCTGGGCATGGCCGGCGTACTGCTGCTGGTCGTACTGCTGCTGGCCCTGTCCGTCGGCGTACTGAAGCTGGCCCTGCTCGTCGTAGTACGCGTACTGCTGCTGGCCGGTGTGCTGGTCGTACCCGCCCTGCGGGTGCTGGCTCCAGTCGCCGTACTGCTGCTGCGGCTGCTGCGGATAGTGCTGCGGCTGACCGCCGTAGGGGGACTGCTGACCCACGTGGGCCTGCTGTCCTCCCCATCCGTCGTCCCCGTACAACGGGTCCTCCGGATGCCACGGTTCGGAGCCTTCGCCCCGGCCATACTCAGTCATCGATCCCCTAGAGCCGCGAGGCGGCGCGTCACGCGGCTGGTGGGCCGACAGTCGTACCGCTTCTTGCTGTGCGGTGGCTGTTCGAAAACCATCGCATCGCGCGGAACGTTACCGTATCGCGATCAGATGACCACTTCGACGCCCTCGCCGGGTGGTTTATCTGACACCCGTTCGGATTCCAGCGCCTGCTGGAGGATGATCACAGCGGCGGCCTGGTCGATGACCGAGCGCCCCTTCTTGGACTTCACCCCCGAGGCGCGCAGTCCCTGACTGGCCGTCACGGTCGTCATCCGCTCGTCGACCAGCCGGACCGGCACCGGCTTGATGTTGTTGGCGAGCTCCTGGGCGAAGGCCCGGACCTTGACGGCGGCCGGGCCCTCACCTCCCTTGAGGGAGCGGGGGAGTCCGACGACGACCTCGATCGGTTCGTACTCCTCGACCAGTTGCCCGAGCCGGCGGTGGGCCGCCGGGACGTCCCGGCCGGGGACCGTCTCGACCGGGGTGGCGAGGATCCCGTCGGGGTCGCACGAGGCGACCCCGATCCGGGCGTCCCCGACGTCGACGGCGAGCCGACGCCCTCTTCGCATCTTCTTACCGTTTCTTACTTGGCGGTCTCGGCCACGAGACGCTCGACGGCGTCGATGGCCTCGCCCACGGCGGCCGGGTTCTGACCGCCGCCCTGGGCGACGTCCGGCTTGCCGCCGCCACCGCCGCCGAGGGTCTTGGCGGCGGTGCGCACCAGGTCACCGGCCTTGAGGCCGCGGTCGCGGGCGGCGTCGTTGGTGGCGATGACCGTGAGCGGCTTGCCGTTGTTGACCGTGAACAGGGCGACCACGGCGGCACGCCCGCCCTGGATGCGGCCGCGCACGTCGAGGACCAGCTTGCGCAGGTCGTCCGGGGTGGTGCCGTCCGGGACCTGCCCGGTCACCAAGGCCACACCGCGCACGTCCTTGGCGGAGTCGACCAGACCACCGGCGGCCTGCAGCACCTTCTCCGCACGGAACTTCTCGATCTCCTTCTCGGCGTCCTTCAGCTTGCCGAGCATGGCGGAGACCTTCTCCGGAAGCTCCTCCGGGCGGCCCTTGACCAGCTCCTGGAGCTGGGCGACGACCGTGTGCTCACGGGCCAGGAAGTTGTAGGCGTCGACGCCGACGAGGGCCTCGATACGGCGCACACCCGAGCCGATCGACGACTCGCCGAGCAGCTTCACCAGGCCCAGCTGGGCGGTGTTGTGCACATGGGTGCCGCCGCACAGCTCCTTGGAGAAGTCACCGATGGTCACGACGCGCACCCGCTCGCCGTACTTCTCGCCGAACTCGGCGATGGCGCCCTGCTTCTTGGCCTCGTCGATGCCCATGATGTCGGCGCGCACGTCCAGGTCGCGGGCGAGCACCTCGTTGATCTTCTGCTCGACGTCGGTCATCACGGCCGTCGGAACGGCGGACGGCGAGCCGAAGTCGAAGCGGAAGCGGCCGGGCTGGTTCTCGGAACCGGCCTGGGCGGCCGTCGGGCCGAGGGCGTCGCGCAGCGCCTGGTGGGTGAGGTGGGTGGCCGAGTGGGCACGGGCGATGGCGGTACGGCGACGCTGGTCGATCGCGGCGTGGGCCTTGGCACCGACCGTGACCTCGCCGAACTGGACGACGCCCTTGTGGACGTAGACGCCCGGGACCGGCTTCTGGGTGTCGCGGATCTCGACGACGGCACCGGAGTCGACCTTGATCCGGCCGGTGTCGCCGATCTGGCCGCCGCCCTCGGCGTAGAACGGGGTGCGGTCCAGGACGATCTCGACCTCGTCGCCCTCGGTGGCGGCCGGCGAGGAGACGCCGTCGACGAGGATGCCGACGATCGTGGTCTCGCCCTCGGTGTCGGAGTAGCCGATGAAGTCGGTCTCGCCGGTCTTGTCGGCGATCTCGCGGTAGGCGCCGGCACCGGCGTGCCCGGTCTTCTTGGCCTGGGCATCGGCCTTGGCGCGGTCCCGCTGCTCCTTCATCAGGCGGCGGAAGCCGTCCTCGTCCACCGCGAGACCCTGCTCGGCGGCCATTTCGAGGGTGAGGTCGATCGGGAAGCCCCAGGTGTCGTGGAGCAGGAACGCCTTGTCACCGGCGAGGACCGTGCCGCCGGACTCCTTGGTCTCGGTGACGGCGGTGTCGAGGATGTTGGTGCCGGCCTTCAGCGTCTTGAGGAAGGCGTTCTCCTCGGCGACGGCGACCTTCTCGATGCGCTCGCGGTCGGTGACCAGCTCCGGGTACTGCTGGCCCATCATCCGGATGACGGTGTCGATCAGGTCGAGGACGACCGGGCCGGTGGCACCGAGCAGGCGCATGTTGCGGATGGCGCGGCGCATGATGCGGCGCAGGACGTAGCCGCGGCCCTCGTTGCCGGGGGTGACGCCGTCGCCGATGAGCATCACCGATGTCCGCATGTGGTCGGTGACCACGCGCAGCGAGACGTCCGAGTCGTGGGCGTCGCCGTAGCGGACGCCGGTCAGCTCGGTGGCCTTCTCGATGACGGCCATGGAGGTGTCGATCTCGTACATGTTCTGCACGCCCTGCAGAATCATGGCGAGTCGCTCCAGGCCGAGGCCCGTGTCGATGTTCTTGCTGGGCAGTTCGCCGAGGATCTCGAAGTTGTCCTTGCCGATGCCCTCGCCACGCTCGTACTGCATGAAGACGAGGTTCCAGATCTCCACGTACCGCTCGTCGTTGACGGCCGGGCCGCCCTCGACGCCGAACTCGGGGCCGCGGTCGTAGTTGATCTCGGAGCAGGGGCCGCAGGGTCCGGGGACGCCCATGGACCAGTAGTTGTCCTTCATGCCGAGGCGCTGGATACGCTCCTTCGGCACGCCGACGACCTCGTGCCAGATGCGCTCGGCCTCGTCGTCGTCCTTGTAGACGGTGATCCAGAGCTTCTCCGGCTCCAGGCCGTAACCACCCTTGTCCTGGGGCGTGGTGAGCAGCTCCCAGGCGTACTTGATGGCGCCTTCCTTGAAGTAGTCGCCGAAGGAGAAGTTGCCGCACATCTGGAAGAAGGTGCCGTGCCGGGTGGTCTTGCCGACCTCTTCGATGTCGGGGGTTCGCACGCACTTCTGCACGCTGGTGGCGCGGGCCCACGGCGGCTTGACCTCGCCGAGGAAGTAGGGCTTGAAGGGCACCATGCCGGCCGGGACGAGGAGCAGAGTCGGGTCGTCCGCGATGAGCGACGCCGAAGGGACGACGGTGTGCCCGCGCTCCTCGTAGAAGCTCAGCCAGCGGCGGCGGATCTCTGCCGACTCCATCAGTGGTCCTCATTCCGGTCGTACGAGTACGTCGTGTTCTCGATGTACTTCGGGTTGCTGCGGTTGTTCTCGATGGCGGTGAGCCGCCGGGGTGCGGGGAGTTCGGGGTCCGCGTTGATGCCCAGCGCATCCCCCAGCTCCGCCTCCCGCTGGGCCATGTTGTCGCGGACGTCGAGCGCGAAGCCGACCGCCCGGTCCTTGATCCGGTGGCCGGTCTCCAGTGCCTTGTTCGCGGCGGTGGCGGCGAGGCTCTCGGGGGTCAGCTGCCTGAGCTTGCGGTTGACCTTGGTGGTGGCCCAGACACCGGCGGCGACACCGGTGGTGAACCAGAAGGTACGGCGGAACATCTGGCTGGCTCCTACTTTCCCCGGTTCTTCCGCCGTGCGGCGGGCACGGTCCGGCCCACGATCACGGTACGCCCGGGCTCCCGGGCGGGCACGTCCTCCGCCTTGCGGCCGGTCAGCGCCCGGCGCACGCCGTAGCCGAACGCCGCGACCTTGACCAGCGGGCCGCCGAAGGTGGAGGCGACGGTGGTGGACAGCGCGGAGGCGTTGGAGGTGACCTCCTGGACGTCGGAGGCGATCGCGTCGACCCGGTCGATCTGGGTCTGCGCGGAGCGTACGGCCGCGGAGGCGTCGGCGAGCAGCGGGACGGCCTGGTCGGTCACGTCCGCCACGAGCTTGGTGGTCGCCTTGAGCGTCTGGGCCAGCCTCACGAGAGCCACCGCGAGGAAGGAGACCAGGATCGCCCAGAAGACGGCCACCAGGATCCCGGCCACCTCTCCACCGGACACTGCGTGCACCCGCTCCCTGAAACGTGCCTCGACATCGAAAAGTCTGCACCGAGCCTATCGCGCCGGGCGTGGGACTCCGTACCGGATTACCGGCGCGCTGGAGGTGGAGTCGCGGGAAGCGATTGTACGGACCGAACACGGTTAAGTACGCTCCGTGTCCCATGCGAGGTCCTCAGCGCCCCGGCTCTTCGGCGGACGGCAATCTGCCCCTGGAACTGACCGCGTTCGTCGGTCGCTCGGCCGAACTCGGCGAGCTGGCCCGGGCCCTGGAGTCCGGCCGGTTCGTGACGGTGACCGGGGTCGGCGGGGTCGGCAAGTCCCGGCTCGCGGCCCGGGCGGCCGCCGCGGCGGCGCCCCGGGACGGGGTGTGGCGGGTGGAGCTGGCGGGGGTGCGCGATCCGGGGTTCGTGGAGTACGCGGTCGTGGAGGCGCTGGGCCTGACCGACCACACCACCCGGCTGCCGCGCGAGACGCTTCTGGAGCACCTGGCCGGCCGCCGCTGCCTGCTGCTGCTCGACGGGTGCGAGCACCTGGTCGACGGGTGCGCGGACCTGGTGGCCGAGCTGCTGCGGCGGCTGCCCGACCTGACCGTGCTGGCGGTGGGGCGCCGGCCGCTGGGCGTGGCGGGCGAGCGGCTGTTCCCGCTGGCGCCGCTCGGCGAGGACGATGCGGTGGAGCTGTTCGCCGAGCGCGCCGAGCGGCAGGGGCTGGACGTCCGGGACCGTGCGGAGGTCCGGGAGGTGTGCCGACGCCTTGACGGGATCCCGCTGGCGATCGAGCTGGCGGCGGGCCGGCTGCGGGCGCTGTCGCCGGGGCAGCTGCTGGAGCGGCTCGACGACCGGTTCCGGCTGCTGACCGGCGGCGGGCGGGACGGCCTCCCCCGCCATCAGACGCTGCGCACGGCGATCGGCTGGAGCCACGAACTGTGCACCCCCGCCGAGCGGTTGCTGTGGGCGCGGCTGTCGGTGTTCGCGGGGACCTTCGACCTGGAGGCCGCCGAGTACGTGTGCGGCGGGGACGGGCTGTCGTCCGAGAACGTCCTGGACGTGCTGGCGGAGCTGCTCGCGCAGTCGGTGGTGTCCCGGGAGGAGACCCCGACGGGGGTGCGCTACCGGATGCTCGACACCGTACGGGCGTACGGCGCCGACTGGCTGGCGGCGGCGGGGGACGCGGGGCGGCTGCGCCGCCGGCACCGCGACTGGTTCATGGGGCTGGCGACCTGGTGCGAGCTGGACTGGTTCTCGCCGCGGCAGGGCGAGGTGGCCGCGCGCGTCGAGGCCGAGCTGCCGAACCTGCGGGCCGCCCTGGAGCACTGTCTGACCGAGCCGGACGAGGCGCATCTGGGCCAGTACCTGGCGGGCTCGCTGTGGTTCTACTGGGCGGGCTGCGGGCGGCTCTCGGAGGGGCGGCGCTGGCTGGAGCTCAGTCTGGAGCTGGACTCGGAGTACCCGCGGTCCCGGCTGAAGGCGCTGTGGGTGCTCGGTTATGTGGCGATCCTGCAGGGCGACGCGGTGCCCGCGCTGGCCGCGCTCCAGGAGTGCCGGGAGGAGGCCGAGCTGGTCGCCGACCCCCTGGCGGTGGCGTACGCGGAGCACCGCACCGGCTGTCTGGCGCTGGTCACGGACGACATGGCACGGGCGGAGACGCTGCTGCGCTCGGCGCTCGGCCGCTACCGGGAGATCGGCGAGCTCAACAGCAACGTCCTGATGGGCCAGGTCGAACTGGCGATGACCAGGGCGTTCCTCGGTGATCTGCCGGACGCGGTGCGGCTGTGCGAGGACGTGCGCCGGGTGTGCGAGGACCACGGCGAGCACTGGGCCCGGTCGTACGCGCTGTATGTGCTGGCGTACGCGGCCTGGCGGGACGGCGACCACGCGGGCGCCCGCGAGCTGCTGACCGACTGCCTGGGCCACGCGCACGGCTTCCATGACCTGCTGGGTTCGGTGCTGTCGATCGAGCTGCTTGCCCTGGTGACGGTGGCGCAGGGCGATCCGGCGGAGGCGGCGGTGCTGCAGGGCGCGGCGGCGCGGATGTGGCCGTCGGTGGGGCTGCCGCTGTTCGGCTCGGCCTACTACAACGCCCCGCACGAGCTGTGCGAGGCGACGGCCCGGCGGGCGCTGGGCGAGGAGCGGTACGCGGAGTGCGTACGGCAGGGGGCCCTGCTGGACCGGGAGGCGGCGGTGGCCCGGGCGCTGGAGTACTTCGGGGTGCGGCCGCTGGACGCGCTGCCGTCGCCCCGCGGGCCGGTACGGGAGCGGCGGGACGGTCCCGGTACGCGGAAGCCCGCCGCCTCGCCCACCCGGAAGGGCGGGGAGACGGCGGGCTGACGCTGGAGTGCTGCGCCGGGGCTGGGATCAGCGGGCGTAGTACTCGACGACGAGCTGCTCGTCACAGATGATCGGAACTTCCTTGCGGTTCGGCTCGCGGTCCAGGCGGAACGCCAGGGCCTTGAGGTTCACCTGCAGGTAGCGCGGGATCTCGCCGTCGGGGGCGAAGCCACCCTCACGGGCGATCTGGAAGAGCGTCTTGTCCTTCGAGCGGTCGCGGACCTGGATGACGTCGTCCGGACGCACGCGGTAGGACGGCTTGTCGACCTTCTGGCCGTTGACCTGGATGTGGCCGTGGACGACCATCTGGCGGGCCTGGTAGATCGTGCGGGCGATGCCCGAACGCAGGACCAGCGCGTCGAGGCGACGCTCCAGCTCGATGATCAGGGCCTCACCGGTCTTGCCCTGCACCTTGGAGGCACGCTCGTAGGCGCGGACGAGCTGGCGCTCGGACACGTCGTACTGCGCGCGCAGACGCTGCTTCTCGAGCAGACGGACCTTGTAGTCCGAGTTCTGCTTGCGGCCGCGGCCGTGCTCACCCGGCGGGTAGGGACGGGCCTCGAAGTACTTGACGGCCTTCGGGGTCAGCGCGATGCCGAGGGCACGCGACTTCTTGACCTTGGGGCGGGACTGGTTCGCCACTTGTCTCTTTCTTCCTTCTGATATCCGGCTCGTCAGGGTTAAGGGAGGTCGCAATCCGCAGCCGGGGAAACCCGCCGGGACCCGTTGCCGGGCCTGGTGGGCAGCCGCTCCCCTGGTCTGGGCACATACGTGCAGCACGCGAGTGGCCCACCGACCGGTCCCGCCGTGCGGCGAGTGGTGGTGGGCTGCCCGCGACACCGTTCGACGGTGCGCGACGCTCCTGGAACCTCCTTGCGGAGGCTCCGGCCGACTGTCCCGCTCTGACAGCGCGGGACTCAGCGCTTCGAGGGATTCTACAGGTGCTCAGGACCGCCTGCGACCGAGGTGCTTCCTGGTCCACTCGACCGCGTCCGCGTAGCGGGCCTCGGAGCCGTGCCGGGTCGGGGCGTAGTACTCGCGGTCCTTGATCGGGTCCGGTGCGTACTGCTGCTCGGCGATGCCCTCGGGCAGGTCGTGCGGATAGACGTAGCCCTGCGCGTGCCCCAGCTTGGCGGCGCCCTTGTAGTGGCCGTCCCGCAGATGCGGGGGCACCTGTCCGGCCAGCCCCTTGCGTACGTCCTCCAGGGCGGCACCGATCGCCATGGTCGCGGAGTTGGACTTGGGGGCCAGGGCGAGGGCGATGGTGGCGTGGCTGAGGGTGAGGGCGGCCTCCGGGAAGCCGATCATGGCGACGGCCTGGGCGGCGGCCACCGCTATGGGCAGGGCGTTCGGGTCGGCGAGCCCGATGTCCTCGCTGGCGGAGATCATCAGGCGGCGGGCGATGAAGCGGGGGTCCTCGCCGGCCTCGATCATCCGGGCCAGGTAGTGCAGGGCCGCGTCGACGTCGGAGCCCCGGATGGACTTGATGAGGGCGCTGGCGACGTCGTAGTGCTGGTCGCCGTCCCGGTCGTACTTCACCGCGGCCCGGTCGACGACCTCCTCCAGGGTCCCCAGGCCGATCTCCGTCTCGCCCTTGTCGAGAGCGGCTCCGGCGGCGGCCTCCAGGGCGGTCAGGGCGCGGCGGGCGTCGCCGCCGGCGATCCGCAGCAGGTGCTCCTCGGTGTCCTCGGGGAGGGTGACGGATTCCTTCAGGCCGCGCTCGTCGGTCAGGGCCCTTCTGAGCAGGCCGCGGACGTCGTCGTCGGTGAGCGGTTCGAGGGTGAGCAGCAGGGAGCGGGAGAGCAGCGGGGAGATCACCGAGAAGTACGGGTTCTCGGTGGTCGCGGCGATCAGGGTGACCCAGCGGTTCTCGACGGCCGGGAGCAGGGAGTCCTGCTGGGCCTTGCTGAAGCGATGGATCTCGTCGAGGAAGAGGACGGTCTCCTTGCCGTATCCCCCGGTGGCGCGGCGGGCGCCGTCGATGACCGCGCGGACCTCCTTGACGCCCGCGGTGATCGCGGAGAGCTCCACGAACCGCTTGTCGGTCGCCTTGGAGACCACGTACGCGAGGGTGGTCTTGCCGGTGCCGGGCGGTCCCCAGAGGATCACCGAGGAGGGGCCGGCCGGGCCGCCGGAGCCCTCGCCGACCAGTCGGCGCAGCGGGGACCCCGGCTTCAGCAGATGCCGCTGGCCCACCACCTCGTCGAGGGTGCGCGGGCGCATCCGCACCGCCAGGGGGCTGCCGGTCGGATCCTTCTCCTGGCGTTCTTCTGCGGCTGCGGTGAACAGGTCGGGTTCCACGCTGAAACCCTAAATCACGGCACTGACAATCCCTCCAGGGCTGTCAGCTGGTCCAGAAGTCCCACCAGCGGGTCAGGATCAGCATGCCGATGATGCCGATGTGCAGGACCGGCAGCACCCAGGTGAACTCGCCGAAGAACGACTTCAGCCAGTTCGGGGCCGGCAGGAAGCTCTTGCGGATGTTGAAGGACGTCACGTACCAGAACATGATGATCGTCGCGACCCAGGCCAGCGAGCACCACAGGCACAGCGCGTTGATCCGGTACAGGGACTGGAACTGCAGCCAGCTGCAGAAGCCGACGCCGAAGAGGGTGCCGAAGTTGAAGGTGAGCCAGTACCAGCGCGGGAAGCGGGCGCGGGCCAGCAGGCTCATGCCGACGCAGATGACGATGCCGTAGCAGACCAGGCCGAGCATCGGGTTGGGGAAGCCGAAGGCGGCGGCCTGCTTGGACTCCATGACGCTGCCGCAGGAGACGACCGGGTTGAGGCTGCACCCGGGAGTGAACGTCTTGCCCTCGACCTTGGCTTCCAGCAGCTTGAACTTGTCGATCGTGATGACCCAGGCGGCCAGCAGCCCGGCGGCGCCGGTGATGATCAGCAGCAGGCCGAAGGCGATGCTGCCGCCCTCGGTGCGCGGTGCCGCGGAGGCGTGCTCGGGCTCGGGCTCGGTGGAGACGTCGTTGACTGTCGTCTTGCTCATCACGCCGATTCCGTCTGTTTGAGAGTTGGAACTTCTTCGGGCAGGGGCCATTGTGCCGCACCAGGCACCCTGTCCACCGTTCGGTGGACATAAGGATGTACGCACGGTCGTCCCGGAGTGTTCGGTTCGGGCCGATGATCGAGGCATGACAACACACGCGAACGAACTCGCGGTGGACGTCCGGGGGCTGCGCAAGCGGTACGGGGGCGTGACCGCGGTGGACGGTATCGATCTGGGTATCCGGCGGGGCGAGGTGTTCGGCCTGCTGGGGCCCAACGGGGCGGGCAAGAGCACGACGGTGGAGATCCTCCAGGGCAACCGGACCCGGGACGGCGGCGAGGTCTCGGTCCTGGGTTCCGATCCGGCGACGGGCACGCGCGCGTGGCGGTCCCGGGTGGGAATCGTCTGGCAGGACGAATCGGCGCCCGCCGAGTTGACGGTCCGCGAGACCGTACGGCACTTCGCGCACTACTACCCGAGGCCACGCGACCCCGAGCAGGTGATCGGCCTGGTCGGTCTCGAAGCCAAGGCGAACAGCCGGATCAAGGGCCTCTCGGGCGGCCAGCGCCGCCGTCTGGACGTGGCGCTCGGGGTGATCGGCGGCCCCGAGCTGCTCCTGTTGGACGAGCCGACGACCGGTTTCGACCCGGCGGCCAGGCGCCGGTTCTGGGATCTGATCCGGCTCCTCGCGGACGAGGGCACCACGATCCTGCTCACCACCCACTACCTGGAGGAGGCGGAGGCCCTCGCGAACCGGCTGGCGATCGTGGCCGGCGGCCGGGTGGTCGCCGAGGGCGAGCCGCCGGGCCGCAGGCGGAGGCGCTGGCGGCGGAACTCCGCCCCGACATCGTGCTGATGGATCTGCGGATGCCGGGCGGCGGGGGCGTCGACTCGATCGTCCGCATGTCCGAGGCGGGGCTGCGCTGCCGGGTGATCGTCCTGACGACGTACGAGAACGACCGGGACATTCTGCGCGCCGTGGAGGCGGGTGCGGCGGGCTACCTGCTGAAGGATCTGCCCCGGGGTGAACTGGCCGACGCGGTACGGGCGGCCGCGCGGGGCGAGACCGTGCTGGCCCCGTCGGTGGCGGCGCGGCTGGTGGACCGGCTGCGGGTCCGGCCGGAGCGCCCTCACCTCTCGGAGCGGGAGGTGGCGGTCCTGCGCCTGGTGGCCGAAGGCTGCACGAACGCGGAGATCGGCCGCCGGCTCTTCATCGGGGAGTCGACGGTGAAGACGCACCTGCTGCGGGCCTTCACCAAACTCAAAGTGGACGACCGAACGGCGGCGGTGACGCACGCGATGCGGTTCGGGTTGCTGGAGTGAGGGGACTCGCGCCCCCTCACTCCGCCGGGCTCAGCCCAGCCTCGACTCCAGCTCCGCCACGATCTCGTTCACGCCGATCGACGTCTGTTCGCCGGACTCCATGTCCTTCAACTGGACGACGCCCTCGGCGAGGTCGCGCTCGCCGGCGACGATCGCGTAGCGGGCCCCGCTGCGGTTGGCGTTCTTCATCGCGCCCTTGAGGCCCTTGGCTCCGTAGGAGAAGTCCGCCGCGACGCCCGCCCGGCGGAGCTCGGTGACCTTGGCGAACAGGATCCGGCGGGCCTCCTCGCCCAGCGGTACCGCGAAGACGCTGGTGGCGGAGGGGAGGTTCAGCTCGACGCCCTCGGCCTCCAGGGCGAGGACCGTGCGGTCGACGCCCAGCGCCCAGCCCACCGACGGCAGCGCGGGACCGCCGATCATCTCGGAGAGGCCGTCGTAGCGGCCGCCGCCGCCCACCGCGGACTGGGAGCCCAGACCGTCGTGGACGAACTCGAAGGTCGTACGGGTGTAGTAGTCCAGGCCCCGGACCAGCTTCGGGTCGTCCTCGAAGGCGACGCCCGCGGCCGTGATCAGTTCGCGGACCTCCTCGTGGTACGCCTTGCAGGCGTCGCAGAGGTAGTCACGGAGCAGCGGGGCATCGCCCAACTGCTTCTGGACCGACTCCCGTTTGTCGTCCAGGACCCGGAGCGGGTTGATCTCCGCCCGGCGCAGGGTGTCCTCGTCGAGGTCCAGGCCGCGCAGGAAGTCCTGAAGGGCCGCGCGGTACACCGGGCGGCACTCCTTGTCGCCCAGGCTGTTCAGCAGGATGCGGAAGTTCCGCAGGCCCAGCGAGCGGTAGGCCTGGTCGGCCAGGATGATCAGCTCGGCGTCGAGCGCCGGGTCCTCCGCACCGATCGCCTCGGCACCGACCTGCGAGAAGTGGCGGTAACGGCCCTTCTGCGGGCGCTCGTAGCGGTAGTACGAGCCGGAGTACCAGAGCTTGACGGGGAGGTTGCCGACCTTGTGCAGGTTCGCCTCGAGGGCGGCGCGCAGGACGGACGCGGTGCCCTCGGGGCGCAGGGCCAGCCGGTCGCCGCCCTTGGTCTCGAACGCGTACATCTCCTTGGTGACGATGTCGGTCGACTCGCCCACCCCGCGCGCGAACAGTTCGACGTTCTCGAAGCCGGGGGTCTCGATGTAGCCGTAGCCGGAGTCGCGCAGCGGCGCGGCGATCGCCTCACGGACGGCCAGGTACTTGGCGCTCTCCGGCGGGATCAGGTCGTAGGTGCCCTTGGGGGCCTGGAAGGTACTCACGAAGCTCTCTCGTCACATTCCTCGTCGGGGAGCGTCCGCGCTCCCGAGGCCGGCCGCCACCTGCCGCAGATAGGCGTTGGTGGCGCGCTCCTGGCCGATGGTCGTCTGGGGGCCGTGGCCGGACAGCACCACGGTGGAGTCGTCGAGCGGCAGGCAGACACGGGCCAGCGAGGCCAGCATGTCGTCCATGGAGCCGCCCGGCAGGTCCGTGCGTCCGATGGAGCCGGCGAAGAGCAGATCGCCCGAGAAGAAGACCGAGGGGATGTCGGCCGTCTCCGGCATCTGGAAGGTCACCGACCCCTTGGTATGGCCCGGCGCGTGCGCGACGGAGAATTCGAGTCCGGCCAGCTCCAGCTTCGCGCCGTCGGTCAGTTCGAAGACGTCGTCGGGCTCCCCCACCGTCAGCTCGCCCATCAGCGGCATGCCGATGGACCGGCCGAGCGCCTTCTCGGGGTCGCTCATCATGTACCGGTCCTCGGGGTGGATCCAGGCCGGCACGTCGTGCGCGCCGCACACCGGGACGACCGAGGCCACGTGGTCGATGTGGCCGTGGGTGAGGACGACGGCGACGGGCTTGAGCCGATGCTTCTTCAGTGCTTCCTCGACGCCTTCGGCGGCCTGGTGGCCGGGGTCGATGATCACGCACTCCGCGCCGGCGGCGGGGGCGACGAGATAACAGTTCGTCCCCCAGGCCCCGGCGGGGAACCCGGCAATGAGCACGATCGTCCTTCGTTGTGTCGGTTCGGGTGGCCACAAGCTGTGGTCCAGAGCCTACCGGCGCTGCCGTTTCCTCAGCGAACCCATATACGGTACGGGGCTACACGCAGTGGTCGGCTCACACAGCGCACAGGACGCACGCGTACCGGTCGACATACGACACGCATGAGGAGAGAACCCGGTGGTCACCCAGGAGCAGCGGCGGCGTCAGCTCGCCCGGGAGAAGTTCTTGCGGCAGCAGCAGCGGCGTACCAGCGCACGGCGCAAGTCACGCATGCGCAACTCCGTGATCGCGTCCGTGCTCGGCGTGATCGTGATCGGCAGTGTGGCGCTGTACACGACCGGCGTGCTGAAGAACGACGACAAGGCGAACGCCAGCTCGGAGACGACGCCCAGCGCCACGCCCAGCGCCAGCAAGGCGCCGGACCCGTGCGAGAAGGCCGCCGCCGGCAAGGTGGCGAAGCTGAGCTGGAAGAAGGAGCCGGCGATGTCGATCGACACGTCGGCGAACTACACGATGAAGCTGGCGACGACCTGCGGTGACATCGACGTCGCGCTGAAGACGGCGGCGGCCCCGCACACGGTGAACTCGTTCGACTTCCTCGCGTCGAAGGGCTACTTCGACCACACGAAGTGCCACCGGCTCACCACCAACGGCATCTACGTGCTGCAGTGCGGCGACCCGACGGGTACCGGCAGCGGCGGTCCCGGGTACACGATTCCCGACGAGAACCTGAAGGACAAAAGCCTGAAGGGCGGCGTCTACCCCGCGGGCACGATCGCGATGGCCAACACCGGTCAGAAGCACACCGGCGGCAGCCAGTTCTTCCTGGTCTACCAGGACAGCCAGTTGCCGGCCAGCTACACCCCGTTCGGCACGGTGGACGCGGCCGGACTCAAGATCCTGAAGAAGATCGCGGCCGCCGGGGACAGCACCGGAGCCGGTGACGGACCCCCGAACGCGACGGTCGTCATCAACAAGGCGACGGTCACGAAATCCTGAGGTCCAACCGCGAAACTTCGGTCGCGCGGGATGCGGACAGGCAACCCGCCGGTCGCCTATGTTGGCCGTGACGAAACTGTGGACGATGCCCGGGGGCGCTGAGGCCCCTCGCGGGCATCATGTGGAGGAGGCGCTGTGAGCAGCGACCCGTGGGGCCGCGTCGACGAGACGGGGACCGTGTACGTGCGTACGGCCGACGGCGAGCAGGTCGTCGGTTCCTGGCAGGCCGGCTCCCCTGACGAGGCGCTGGCCTACTTCGAGCGCAAGTACGAGGGCCTGGTTGTCGAGATCGGCCTCCTCGAAAAGCGAGTACGGACCACCGACCTGTCCGCGAAGGACGCCCAGGCCGCCATCGACCATCTGCGCGAGCAGGTGGAGGCGCACCACGCGGTCGGTGATCTGCAGGCGCTGCGGGACCGGCTCGACGGGCTGGTGAAGACCGTGGAGTCGCGTCGCGAGGAGCGTCGGGCGCAGCGTGCCAAGCAGTCCGACGAGGCCCGCAAGGCCAAGGAGGACCTGGTCGTCGAGGCGGAGCAGCTGGCCCAGTCCGACCAGTGGCGGTCGGCCGGTGAGCGGCTGCGGGCGCTGGTGGACACCTGGAAGGGGCTGCCGCGCCTGGACCGCAAGTCGGACGACGAGCTGTGGCACCGCTTCTCGCACGCCCGGTCGGCGTTCTCCAAGCGCCGCAAGGCGCACTTCGCGCAGCTGGACGCGCAGCGCGAGGACGCCCGCAAGGCCAAGGAGAAGCTGGTCGCCGAGGCCGAGTCGCTGTCCGACTCGACGGACTGGGGTCCGACGGCCGCCCGCTACCGCGAGCTGATGACGGAGTGGAAGGCCGCCGGCCGCGCCCAGCGCGAGCACGAGGACGACCTGTGGAACCGCTTCCGCGGCGCCCAGGACGTGTTCTTCGCGGCCCGCGGCTCGGCCTTCGCCGAGCGGGACGCGGAGCAGACCGAGAACCTGAAGCTGAAGGAGGAGCTGGCCGGCGAGGCCGAGAAGCTCCTGCCGATCACGGACCTGAAGTCCGCGCGGTCCGCCTTCCGCTCGATCAACGAGCGCTGGGAGGCCATCGGCCATGTGCCGCGCGACGCGCGTCCCAAGGTCGAGGGCCGGATGCACACGGTCGACCGGGCCATCCAGGAGGCCGAGGAGGCCGAGTGGCGCCGGACCAACCCGGAGGCACGCGCGCGTGCCGCGGGTCTGACCGGCCAGCTCCAGGCCGCCGTGGACAAGCTGAGGACGCAGATCGACCAGGCCCGTGCCCAGGGCAACGCGTCCAGGGCGGAGAAGCTGGAGCGTGAGCTGGAGGGCCGCCAGGCGCTCCTGGACCAGGCTCTGAAGGGCCTCCAGGAGTTCGGCGGCTGAGAGCCGCGCGGCACACGACGAGAGGGGCCCCGTACACGGCGTACGGGGCCCCTCTCGTCGTGTGCCGTGCGCTACGACCGGTTGCGGGCCGAGGTGACCCGGTAGACGTCGTAGACGCCCTCCACGCCGCGTACGGCCTTCAGGACGTGGCCCAGGTGCTTGGGGTCGCCCATCTCGAAGGTGAAGCGCGAGGTGGCCACCCGGTCGCGGGAGGTCTGGACGGCCGCGGAGAGGATGTTGACGTGCTGGTCGGACAGGACGCGGGTGACGTCCGACAGGAGCCGGGAGCGGTCCAGGGCCTCGACCTGGATGGCGACCAGGAAGACCGAGGACTGGGTGGGCGCCCACTCGACGTCGAGGATGCGCTCCGGCTCCCGGGACAGTGACTCCACGTTGACGCAGTCGCTGCGGTGAACCGATACACCGCTGCCGCGGGTGACGAACCCGATGATCGGGTCGCCGGGTACGGGCGTGCAGCAGCGGGCCAGCTTGACCCAGACGTCGTCGACGCCCTTCACGACCACACCGGGGTCCTGGCTGCTGCGGCGCTTGCTGCGGCGGCCGCGGGCCGGCGGGACCGACTCGTCGATCTCCTCGGTGGCCGCCTCCTCGCCGCCGAGCGCCTGCACCAGCTTCTGCACGACGTTCTGCGCGGCGACATGGCCCTCGCCGATCGCCGCGTACAGCGAGGAGATGTCCGGGTAGCGCATCTCGTGGGCGAGCGTGACCAGCGAGTCGCCGGTGAGGATGCGCTGGATCGGCAGGTTCTGCTTGCGCATCGCGCGGACGATGGCGTCCTTGCCCTGCTCGATCGCCTCGTCCCGGCGCTCCTTGGAGAACCAGGCGCGGATCTTGTTGCGGGCGCGTGGTGACTTGACGAAGCCGAGCCAGTCGCGGGACGGGCCCGCGCCGGGTGCCTTGGAGGTGAAGACCTCGACCAGGTCGCCGTTGTCCAGGGTGGATTCGAGCGGGACCAGGCGGCCGTTGACCCGCGCGCCTATCGTGCGGTGGCCGACCTCGGTGTGCACGGCGTACGCGAAGTCGACCGGGGTGGCCCCGGCCGGGAGCGCTATGACATCGCCCTTGGGGGTGAAGACGAAGACCTCGTTGCGGGACAGGTCGAAGCGCAGGGACTCCAGGAACTCGCTGGGGTCCTCGGTCTCCTTCTGCCAGTCCAGCAACTGCCGCAGCCACGCCATGTCGTTGAGGTGGTCGTCCTTGCCCTTGCCGGACGACTTCGGCACGTCGGTGCGGACCTTGGAGGCACCGGCCACGGCCTCCTGCTTGTACTTCCAGTGCGCGGCGATGCCGTACTCGGCGCGGCGGTGCATGTCGAACGTCCGGATCTGGAGTTCGACGGGCTTGCCGTTGGGGCCGATGACCGTCGTGTGCAGCGACTGGTACATGTTGAACTTGGGCATCGCGATGTAGTCCTTGAAGCGCCCGGGAACCGGGTTCCAGCGCGCGTGGACGGTGCCCAGGGCCGCGTAGCAGTCGCGGACGGTGTCCACCAGGACGCGGATGCCCACCAGGTCGTAGATCTCCGCGAAGTCCCGGCCGCGGACGATCATCTTCTGGTAGACGCTGTAGTAGTGCTTCGGGCGGCCGGTGACGGTCGCCTTGATCCGGGCGGCGCGCAGGTCGGACTGGACCTCGTCGGTCACTATGGCCAGATACTCGTCACGCTTCGGTGCCCGCTCGGCCACCAGCCGGACGATCTCGTCGTACATCTTGGGGTAGAGGATCGCGAACGCGAGGTCCTCCAGCTCCCACTTGATGGTGTTCATGCCCAGGCGATGGGCGAGCGGCGCGTAGATCTCCAGGGTCTCGCGCGCCTTCTTCTCCTGCTTCTCGCGCTTGAGATAGCGCATGGTGCGCATGTTGTGCAGGCGGTCGGCGAGCTTGATGACCAGGACGCGCGGGTCCTTGGCCATGGCGACGACCATCTTGCGCACGGTCTCGGCCTGCGCGGCCTCGCCGAACTTGACCTTGTCCAGCTTGGTCACGCCGTCGACGAGCAGCGCGACGACGTCGCCGAAGTCGCGGCGCAGGTCCTCCAGGCCGTACTCGGTGTCCTCGACGGTGTCGTGCAGCAGGCCGGCCATCAGGGTCGCCGGGTCCATGCCCAGCTCGGCCAGGATCGTGGTCACCGCGAGCGGGTGGGTGATGTACGGGTCGCCGCTCTTGCGCTTCTGGCCGCGGTGCCAGCGTTCGGCGACCTGGTAGGCGCGTTCGATCTGGCGCAGCGTGGCGTTCTCGATCTTGGGGTCGTTGCTGCGGACTATGCGCAGCAGCGGTTCCAGGACCGGGTTGTACGGGTTCGCGCGCTGCACGCCGAGGCGGGCGAGGCGGGCGCGGACGCGGTTGGAGGAGCCGGTGCGCGCGGGCTGCCCGGCGTTCGGACGGACCGCGGGCGCCGTCTCGGGGTGCTCGGGCGGGGCCGGCTTGGGGCGCGACTGCTCGGCCGACTTGTCGACGGGCGCGGACTGGGCGTGCTCCACCGGCCCGCGAGCGTCGTTCTTCGCGTGCGGCGTGCTCGGCGCGGGCTTGGCCGCGGCTGCCGAGGCGGACTCGGGCTTGGCGGCGGTCAGGTGCTGGGCCTCGTCTGGCAAGAGGACTCCTCGTGCGCGATCCGGGTCCCCCAGTCAGGCCCCGGACAACCATGGTAGCGATCCGGCCGCCGCCGAACGTGCGGAGCCCATCCGGACGGCCGCCCGGAGGTCACCATCCGGCAACCGTCCCGTCAACATGAACCATCGGACCTACCTTTTCCTAAAAAGTCCAAATTGGGCCGAATAAAAAAGCCGGGGCCATCAATTCCGTTGACTCGAACATCGGGTGCCACCTAAGATCAACTTCGACCAGAAGCGGAACAATTGACCAAATTCTGCTTCAAAAGAAAACAAAAAACGGGATAGAGCATGAAGATACTCGGAAAGTCACTCGCGGCTGCAGCCCTGACGGTGGGACTGGGTGCGGCTTTCGCACTTCCCGCCCAGGCGGCGACCGTGACGCCGATGTCCACGCACAGGGGCAGCGTCACCTGCTTCAACTGGTCCTGGGCCGACGGGACCAGCACGACCACCATCTACTACCACAACACCTGCAGCACGACGCAGCACCTGTGCGTGTGGTGGAAGGACGGCCAGGAGAACAACCTGCACCGCATCACCGCCGCGGGCGATGCGAAGGGCCACCTCAAGGAGCCGGGCACCATCAAATCCCAGGACATCGAGAACTGCTGATTCCGCAGCCGCTCGAATGGCATAAATAAGCACGGACAAAACGACGCAGCCCCGAGTGTGCAAGAAGGTCGCACTCGGGGCGGCGTCGTTTCCGGAACTCTGCCTCAGACGGTGAGCAGGGCCTCCAGGGGGGCGCCCTTGAGGGCCGGTTCCAGGCGCTCGCGTCCGCCCAGGAATCCCAGCTCCATGAGCACGGCCAGACCCGCGACCTCGGCGCCCGCCCGGCGGATGAGCTGGAGGGAGGCCTCAGCGGTGCCGCCGGTGGCGAGGACGTCGTCGACGACCATGACGCGGTCGCCCGCGGACAGGTCCTCGGCGTGCACCTCGATCTCGGCGGAGCCGTACTCCAGCTCGTACGCCTGGCTGAGGGTCGCTCCGGGGAGCTTGCCCGCCTTGCGCACGGGGATGAAGCCAAGCCCGGCCCGCACGGCGACCGGGGCGCCGAGGATGAAGCCGCGGGCCTCCAGGCCGACGATCTTCGTGGCACCACAGCGGACCGCGATGCCGGCCAGCGCGTCGGTGAGCGCCGTGAACGCCGCCGGGTCCGCCAGGAGCGGGGTGATGTCCTTGAACA
The DNA here is from genome assembly GCF_043201895.1 of Streptomyces sp. NPDC048254. Taxonomy (NCBI): domain Bacteria; kingdom Bacillati; phylum Actinomycetota; class Actinomycetes; order Kitasatosporales; family Streptomycetaceae; genus Streptomyces; species Streptomyces sp. NPDC048254. Next base: position 346,779 of record NZ_JBICZJ010000007.1, on the reverse strand, counting down.
TCACGCCCGGCTCCGGGTAGTCCTCGACGTCCCGGATGCGGCTGAGCAGCAGCTCCGTGATGTCTGCGAGCTCGGTCATCGGCGCTTCCCGGAGGGCCGGCCGCGACCGCCCCGGTTACGGGACGCGGGCTGGTTGCGCGGGCCGACGACGGCCGGAGCGGCGTCCTCGGGCCCGTCCGGGCCGCCGACCCGGGACTCGGCCATCTCCTCCTCGGCGGCGGCCTGGGCCCGCTTGGCGAGGACGCGCTTCCTCAGCGCCTTCATCTGCGGCTCGGCCTCCTTGAGGTCGGCGACGAGCGGCGTGGCGATGAAGATCGACGAGTAGGCACCGGCGGCCAGACCGACGAACAGCGACAGCGAGATGTCGTTGAGCGTGCCCGCGCCGAGGAAGCCACCACCGATGAACAGCAGGCCCGCGACCGGCAGCAGCGCGACCACCGTGGTGTTGATCGAACGGACCAGAGTGCCGTTGATCGAGTGGTTGGCGATGTCGCTGTAGGTGAACCGGGTCTGCTTGGTGATGTCCTTCGTCTGCTCCTTGAGGCTGTCGAAGACGACGACCGTGTCGTAGAGCGAGTAACCGAGGATCGTCAGCAGACCGATGACCGTGCCGGGCGTGACCTCGAAGCCGACCAGGGCGTAGATACCGGTCGTGATGGTGATGTCGTGGATGAGCGCGACCAGGGCCGCGAGCGCCATCCGCCACTCGAAGGCGATCGCCAGGTAGATCACCACGAGGACCATGAAGATGCCGAGGCCCTCCCAGGCCTTGTTGGCGATCTCGTCACCCCAGCTGGGGCCGACCAGGTCGGCGTTGATGGACTCGGGGTCCACCTTCATGTCCTTGGCCAGCAGGGCCTTGGCCTCGTCCGACTTCTCGGTGTCCATGCCGGCGATCTGGATGCGCAGACCGCCCGTGCCGAGCTTCTGCACGACCGCCTCGTGGCCGGAGGCCTGCGACGCGTAGGTCTCCGCCTGGGCCACCGAGACGCTGGTCTTCGAGGTGGTGAAGACGGCACCGCCCTGGAAGTCGATGCCCATGTTCAGGCCGCGCACCGCCAGGCCGACGATGGCCGTGATGGTGATCAGGATGGAGATGCCGTACCAGATCTTGCGCTTGCCGACGAAGTCGTAGCTGATCTCGCCGCGGTGGAGTCGGGCGCCGAGGTTGCCGAGTTTCGACATCGCTCACGCTTCCTTCGGGTCGACAGGGCCGGCGACAGGACCGGCGGGACGGCGGGTGCGGCGCAGCGGGGCCTTGGCGCCCAGGCCCTTCGGGTCGAGCCCCGACCACTTGTGGCCGCTCGCGAAGAACTTACGCCGGGCGAGGATCGTCATCAGCGGCTTGGTGAAGAAGAAGACGACGACCACGTCGAGCACGGTGGTCAGACCGAGCGTGAACGCGAAGCCCTGGACCTTGCCGACGGTCACGATGAACAGCACGGCGGCGGCGAGGAACGACACGAAGTCGGAGACCAGGATGGTGCGCCGGGCGCGCGGCCAGGCCCGCTCGACGGCGGGACGCAGCGTGCGGCCCTCGCGGATCTCGTCCCGGATGCGTTCGAAGAACACGATGAACGAGTCCGCGGTGATGCCGATCGCGACGATCGCACCGCAGATGGCCGGCAGGTTCAGCGCGAAGTGGATCGCGGGACCGAGCAGCGACATGATCGCGTAGGTGAGGATCGCGGACACCAGCAGCGAGGGGATCGCGACGAGCGACAGACCGCGGTAGAACGCCACCAGGTAGATGATGACCAGGGCGAGGCCGATGGCACCGGCCAGCAGACCGGCGTGCAGCTGCTCGCCGCCGAGGGCGGCGGTGACGGTGGTGACGCTCTGCGTCTTGAAGGAGAGCGGGAGCGCGCCGTACGACAGCATGTTGGCGAGGCTCTGCGCCTCTTCCTGGGTGAAGCTGCCGGAGATCTCCGCCTGGCCGCCGGTGATGGACTGCTGCACGTACGGGCTGGAGACGACCTCGCCGTCGAGGACGATGCCGAACTCGTTCTGCGGCTGGGAGTTCTTGGCGAGGGAGGCGGTGACGTCGGCGAACTTCTTGGCTCCGCTGGAGCTGAAGTTCATCTGGACCTGCCAGCCGGAGGCACCCTGCGTGTCGAAGACGGCCTGGGCCTTCTTGACCTCGGTGCCGTCGACGGCGGCCGGGCCGAGCACGTACTTGTACCAGGTGCCGTCGACCTGGCCGCAGGCCACGGTGGAGTCGGTCGGCTTGGCGCTCTTGCCGGCGGTGCCGCGCTGCGCGGCCTTGGAGCAGTCCAGCGCGGTGTACTGGGCCTCCAGCTTCGAGGCCGCGGCGGAAGCGCTCGCGTCGGCCGAGGAGGAGGCGGAGGGGCTCGCCGACGAGGAGGCGGACGCCGAGGACGACGGCGTGGAGTCGGCCTTCAGGGCGTCGGTGACGGCGCGGCCCTGCGAAGTGGCGGAGGAGGACGGCGTGGCGGAGGACGACCCGGTCGCCTTCTCGGACGCCGACGCGCTGCTCGACGGGCTCGCGGACGTGCTCGGGGAGGCGCTGGAGCTGCCGCTGGAGGACGCGCTCGGGGACGCGCTCGACGCGGCGCCCGCGCTGGCCTCCTGGGCCAGGACCGGGCGGAAGTACAGCTTCGCGGTGGTGCCGACCTGCTGGCGGGCCTCTTCGGAGTTGGTGCCCTTGGGGATGTTGACGATGATGTTGCTGGTGCCCTGGGTCTGGACCTCCGTTTCGGACACACCCAGACCGTTGACACGGCGGTTCATGATGGCGACCGCGGTGTCCATGTTGGCCTTGTTGATCGCGTTGGGCTGGCCCGGCTCGTTCTTCGCCTGAAGCGTGATGCTCGTACCACCGGCCAGGTCGATACCGAGACGCGGAGTGGTGTTTCCGGAGAGGAACATCCCTCCGGTGAGCGCCACGATGGCGATCAGGATCAAGGCCAGCGAGCGCCCTGGCTTGCTCTGGGCGCTCGCGCTCCGGCCCCTCTTAGGTGCTGCCACCTTCTCGTACTCCCTCTCGGGCCGCCGCGCGCCTGGTCGGCGCGGTCGGCCATGACATGGTGTCGGGATCCCGTCCGGGAAACAGACGTGCCCGGGGTGCGGCCGGCGCGGGTGATGCGCGCCGTGCTCCCCGGGACACGGCTACTTCGCGTCGGAGTCGCCGTCGGTCTTCTTCGGCTCTTCGTCGGCCTTCGCCTCGGTGGGCTCCGCCTCCTCGGCCTTGGCCTCCACCGTGTCCTCGGCCTTCTCGTCGGCCTTCTCCTCGGCCGCGTCCTTCTTACCGAAGTCGACGGTCTTGTCGCCGGAGGCGGCGGCAGCGCCGGCGGACTCGTCGTCGGTCTCGGTGAGGGAGGAGGCGTCGTCCGGGACGATGTCGGTGTCGGACTTCAGGTCGTGCTCGATGCCGTGCACGATGCGGTTGTACTCGTCGTCGGTGAGAACGGCACCGATCGCGTTCTTCGCGAAGAGGAGGTCGACGCCCGGTCCGGCGTCGAGGAGGACCGTGTCCTCGTTGACTTCCTTGACCGTCGCGTACATGCCCCCAATGGTGCGGACGCCACTGCCGGGCTGCATCTCGTTCCGCATCTGCTTCGCCTGCTGCTGGCGCTTCCTGTTGGAACGCGTCATCAGGAACATGGCCGCGATAAGGACGATGAAGAAGAGAAGAGGCAAGGTATTCACGAGACGGAATTTCCTTCGCGCAGCCGCGGCAGTGAGCGGCCTGGATGATGGGGGTGTGGTCGGCGCCGCCCGCAAAGGCAGCATCGGCGGAGTCTAAGCGAGTCCGCGCGCATGGAACAACGCTCAGCATGGCACCTGGGTTCCTGCACCCGCCAATGCCCCGCCGTCACGAAGAGATCACGTCTGCCCACGGAGCCTGCGCGGCGGGCGGCGCGACACCGGGGGCCAGGGGTAAACGAGGGTCGCGGCGAGGCACGCCCCGGGGGGCGGACACGAAGCCCCGGCCCGGTACGTCCAGCGCAGATACCACGACCAAACACCACGCACCGGGAACCGGCACGAAAACCCGGCACCACACATCCGACGGTAGACGCGAAGGCCGACCGAGGCACGCCCGCGGGCGGACACAAAGACCCGACACGGCACCACGCCCGACGGCAGACACAAAGACCCGACACGGCACCACGCCCGACGGCAAGCACGACCACCGGACATGTCACGCCCGGCGGCAGACACAAAGACCCGACACGGCACCACGCCCGGCAGCAGGCGACCACCGGACCCAGCACGCCCGACAGCACGCGCGACCACCGGAACACCGCACGCCCGACGGCAGACGCGAACACGGGCACGGGCATGCCCGGCAGCAGGCGCGAAGACCCGGTACAGCACCACGCCCGACAGAGGCGCGAACACCGGACACCGCACATCCAACGGCAGGCGCGAAGAGACGCACGGCACGTCCGGCGGCGAGGGCCGCAGCCGGCACGAGACCCGGCAGCCCCGCGGACCCGACAGCAGGCACGAAGGCCTGCCGCCACGCATCCGACGGCATGCGTGAAGGCCGGGCGCCCGGTATTGGGGGCCGGCTACCGCGGTGGCGTTGCCGGGTGGGTGGGGCGGCCTGTGGTGGGAGCCGGGTGTCGGCCCGGTGTCACGTGCCGAACAGGTCCTGTTGGCCGGGTCCCGTCCCCCGCGGGGCGGTCAGGCCCAGGTGGGCCCAGGCTGCGGGGGTGGCGACGCGGCCGCGTGGGGTGCGGGCGAGCAGTCCCTCGCGGACCAGGAAGGGCTCGGCGACCTCCTCGACCGTCTCGCGCTCCTCCCCCACCGCGACGGCGAGCGTGGACAGGCCGACCGGGCCGCCGCCGAACAGCTTGAGCAGGGCCTCCAGGACCGCGCGGTCGAGCCGGTCGAGGCCGCGTTCGTCCACCTCATAGACGGCCAGCGCGGCGTGCGCGATCTCGCGCGTGATCAGCCCGTCCGCCTTGACCTGCGCATAGTCGCGGACGCGGCGCAGCAGCCGGTTGGCGATCCGGGGCGTGCCGCGCGAGCGGCCGGCGATCTCGGCGGCACCGGCGGTGTCGATCTCGACGTCCAGCAGGTTCGCCGAGCGGTGCACCACCCGCTCCAGCTCCCGCGGCTCGTAGAACTCCATGTGCCCGGTGAAGCCGAAGCGGTCGCGCAGCGGCGGCGGCAGCAGGCCGGCCCGCGTGGTGGCGCCGACCAGGGTGAACGGGGGCAGTTCGAGGGGGATGGCGGTGGCACCTGGGCCCTTGCCGACGATCACGTCGACGCGGAAGTCCTCCATCGCCATGTACAGCATCTCCTCGGCGGGCCGCGACATCCGGTGGATCTCGTCGAGGAAGAGGACCTCGCCCTCCTGGAGGGAGGAGAGGATCGCGGCCAGGTCGCCGGCGTGCTGGATGGCGGGGCCCGAGGTGATGCGGATCGGCGCGCCCATCTCCGCCGCGATGATCATGGAGAGGGTGGTCTTGCCCAGGCCGGGCGCGCCGGAGAGCAGCACATGGTCGGCGGTGGCGCCCCGCGCGCGTGCGGCCCGCAGGACCAGGTCGAGCTGCTCGCGGACCTTCTCCTGGCCGATGAACTCGCCGAGGTCCTTGGGGCGCAGGGCGGCCTCGACGGCCTGGTCCTCACGGTCGGCGACAGCACCCACCAGCCGCTCCGCGTCGGCGCCGGTGTCGGTCGTGTCGTCCCAGTTCATAAGTGATGTGCCTCAGCGGTGGGGGGTCAGCGGGCGCGGTTGAGGGTCTGCAGGGCCGCCTTGAGCAGCTGGCCGACCTGGGGGGTGCCCCCGACGGCCTCGGCCTGCGGGGCGACGGCGGTGACGGCCTCCTCGGCCTCCCGGGTCGCGTAGCCGAGACCGATCAGCGCGGCGTGCAGCTGGTCGCGCCAGCCCTGGCTGACCGGCGCACCGATCGCGGGGGCGCCGAGGGGCTCGCCGAGCCGGTCCTTCAGCTCCAGGAGCAGCTTCTGGGCACCCTTCTTGCCGATGCCCGGAACGGCGGTGAGGGACTTCTCGTCTCCGGTGGCGACGGCCCGGCGCAGGGCGTCGGGGCTGTGCACCGCCAGCATGGCCTGGGCGAGCCGGGGGCCGACCCCGCTCGCCGTCTGCAGCAGTTCGAAGGTCTGGCGCTCGTCGTCGTCGGCGAAGCCGTACAGGGTGAGCGAGTCCTCCCGGACGACGAGGGAGGTGGCGAGCTTGGTCTGCCGGCCCATCCGCAGCCCGGACAGGGTGTTGGGCGTGCACTGGACCGCGAGGCCGATCCCGCCCACCTCGACGACCGCGGAGTCCGGGGCGAGGGCGGCGACCGGGCCGCTCACGAAGGCGATCATGCCGTACGGCCTTTCGTTGCGTTGGCTGCGTGCAGGGCGACGGCCTGCTGGAGCCGGTTCTGGGCGGGGGCCCGCCAGATGTGGCAGATGGCGAGCGCGAGGGCGTCGGCGGCGTCGGCCGGTTTGGGTGGCGCGTCGAGCCGTAGCAGCCGGGTGACCATGGCGCCGACCTGGGCTTTGTCGGCGCGCCCTGAGCCGGTGACGGCGGCCTTGACCTCGCTGGGGGTGTGCAGGGCGACCGGGATGCCCCGGCGGGCGGCGCACAGCATGGCGACGGCGCTGGCCTGGGCGGTGCCCATCACGGTCCGGACGTTGTGCTGGCTGAACACCCGCTCCACGGCGACGCATTCGGGCCGGTGCTCGTCCAGCCACTGCTCGATGCCCTGCTCGATGGCGACGAGGCGACGGCCGAGTTCGGCGTCCGCGGGCGTGCGCACCACTCCGACACCGACCATGGTCAACGGCCGCCCGGCGACGCCGTCGACGACCCCGACACCGCATCGGGTCAGCCCGGGATCCACCCCCAGTACGCGCACGCACCCCTCCTTCGGTCTCCCCCAGCTATCGCTGGGAGGTGCCCCCAGTTTGTGCAGGCTATCCGGTGCCACCGACAACGGCCGACATGGCGACGGGCCGACGGGTGTGTCCCGTCGGCCCGTTCGGCCCGTTCAGCCCGTACACGTGTTACGCGTCGACCTTCTCCATGACCTCGTCGCTGACGTCGAAGTTGGCGAAGACGTTCTGCACGTCGTCGCTGTCCTCAAGGGCGTCGATCAGCCTGAAGATCTTCCGGGCGCCCTCCTCGTCCAGCTCGACCTGCATGGTCGGGACGAAGTTGGCCTCGGCCGAGTCGTAGTCGATGCCGGCGTCCTGGAGGGCGGTGCGGACCGCGACCATGTCGGTGGCCTCGCTGAGCACCTCGAAGGACTCGCCCAGGTCGTTGACCTCCTCGGCGCCCGCGTCGAGCACCGCGCCCAGGACGTCGTCCTCGGACAGCTCGCCCTTGGGGACGATCACGACGCCCTTGCGGTTGAAGAGGTACGACACCGAGCCCGGGTCGGCCATGGAGCCGCCGTTGCGGGTCATGGCGACGCGGACGTCGGAGGCCGCGCGGTTGCGGTTGTCGGTGAGGCACTCGATGAGCACCGCGACGCCGTTCGGGCCGTAGCCCTCGTACATGATCGTCTCGTAGTCGGCACCGCCGGCCTCAAGACCACCGCCGCGCTTGACCGCTGAGTCGATGTTCTTGTTCGGGACCGACTGCTTCTTCGCCTTCTGGATGGCGTCGTAGAGCGTCGGGTTGCCTTCGATGTCGACGCCGCCCATACGCGCGGCGACCTCGATGTTCTTGATCAGCTTCGCGAAGAGCTTGCCGCGCTTGGCGTCGATCACGGCCTTCTTGTGCTTCGTCGTGGCCCATTTAGAGTGGCCGGACATCTGCCTGTCTCCTTCGCGTAACCCATCTCTGCAACGAACGCCAGAGATCCTACTAGGACTCCGTCGCCCGGTTCGCGTGCACCATGTCGACGAACAGGGAGTGCACGCGGTGGTCGCCGGTCAGCTCCGGGTGGAACGACGTGGCGAGCGCGTTGCCCTGGCGGACCGCGACGATGTGGCCGTCGTGCTCGGCGAGCACCTCGACCGCGGCGCCGACCGACTCGACCCACGGGGCGCGGATGAACACGCCCTCTACAGGATCGCCCGTGACGCCCTTGACGTCGACCGCCGCCTCGAAGGACTCGTTCTGCCGTCCGAAGGCGTTGCGGCGCACGATCATGTCGATGCCGCCGATCGTCTCCTGACCCGAGCGCGGGTCGAGGATCTTGTCGGCGAGCATGATCATGCCCGCGCAGGTGCCGTAGACGGGCATTCCGGCCCGCACGCGCGCGCGGAGAGGCTCCATCACGCCGAACAGTACGGCCAGCTTGGAGATGGTGGTGGACTCACCGCCCGGGATGACCAGGCCGTCCACCTCGGCGAGTTCCTCGGGGCGCCGGACCGGCCTGGCCAGGGCGTCGGCCGCGGCCAGGGCGACGAGGTGCTCCCGTACGTCGCCCTGGAGCGCGAGGACTCCGACCACCGGAGTGGTCATCACCAGCCCCGGTTCGCGTAGCGCTCGGTCTCGGGGAGGGTGTCGCAGTTGATGCCGACCATGGCCTCGCCGAGGTTGCGGGACGCGTCCGCGATGATCTTCGGGTCGTCGTAGAAGGTGGTCGCCTTGACGATGGCGGCGGCCCGCTTGGCCGGGTCGCCGGACTTGAAGATGCCGGAGCCGACGAAGACGCCCTCGGCGCCGAGCTGGCGCATCAGGGCCGCGTCGGCGGGGGTGGCGACACCGCCGGCGGAGAAGAGGACCACCGGGAGCTTGCCCAGCTCGGCGACCTCCTTGACGATCTCGTACGGGGCGCGCAGCTCCTTGGCGGCGGCGTACAGCTCGTTGTTGTCGTAGCCGCGCAGGCGGGCGATCTCGTTCTTGATCTGGCGCAGGTGACGGACCGCCTCTACGACGTTGCCCGTACCGGCCTCGCCCTTGGAGCGGATCATCGCGGCGCCCTCGGCGATGCGGCGCAGGGCCTCGCCGAGGTTGGTGGCACCACAGACGAACGGCGTGGTGAACGCCCACTTGTCGGAGTGGTTGACCTCGTCGGCCGGGGTGAGGACCTCGGACTCGTCGATGTAGTCGACGCCGAGCGACTGGAGGACCTGGGCCTCGACGAAGTGGCCGATCCGGGACTTGGCCATGACCGGGATGGAGACGGCCTCGATGATGCCCTCGATCATGTCCGGGTCGGACATCCGGGCCACTCCGCCGTCCTTGCGGATGTCGGCCGGGACCCGCTCCAGGGCCATGACGGCGACGGCGCCCGCGTCCTCGGCGATCTTCGCCTGCTCCGGCGTGACGACGTCCATGATCACGCCGCCCTTGAGCTGCTCGGCCATGCCGCGCTTCACGCGGGCGGTGCCGGTCTCGGGGGCCTGGTTCTCAACGGTGGACACGGGTGACCTCACTGGGTGAAAGAGGGTTTCTGCGAGTACCGAGGAAACGTGAGTGGACCAGTCCACAGCAAGGGCCAATGGCAAGCCGGTGGATCCTTTTGGCCCGCCGGGGTCGGCCCGCCGCAGCTCAGGCGGCCGGTCCGGTGCCCCGGTCCACCAGAGCGGCAGGCGGCTCGTCGTCCATCTCGAAGGCCATCGGGAAGGGGGCGTGTCCGGCCAGCCGGAACCAGCGGACCTTGCGGTGCTCGCGCAGTCGGCGGGCCCCGCCGACGGCGTCGTTGTGGAAGCGGCGGGCCATCGGCACCCGGCGTACGGCCTCGGCCAGCTCGGTCGTCGCGGCCTCGCCGCCGGGGGCCGCGCGGACCTCCTCGACCTGCTGCGGGTGCTCGAAGACCGCGCGCAGGGCCTGGCTCAGGTCGCTCTCGGCGACCTCCCGCTGGTCCTCCTCGGCCTGCCGGGCGGCGTGCGCGGCCTCGTAGAGCACGATCGAGGCGGCCGGGTCCAGCACCCCGGAGGTCGCCAGCTCCTGGGCGACGGAGGCGCGCCGCAGCAGCTGGGCGTCGAGGGCGGCGCGGGCGGCGTCGATGCGCGCGTGCAGCCGGTCGAGCCGCCCCGCGGTCCAGCTCAGATAGAGGCCGGTCACGACAAGGGCGGCGAGGATCCAGAGCGTCCAGATGAGGGTTGCGGTCACGGGCGCACACGCTAGCGGCCCACCGACGCACCCACGGAACTCAGCCCCACACCAACCGGAACCGCGCCGCGGAACTCGGCCCACGCCAAAGCCGAACCACACCCGCGGAACTCAACCCCGCGCCTCCCCGACCCCCGACCGAAGCCTCAGTCCCGTGCCAGTCCGAACCGTGCCCGCAGGCCCGGGCGTTCGTCCGCTGCCACCGCGGCCGCGCCCGCCGTCACCGTCTCGTAGACGGACAGGATGTCCGCGCCCACGGTCGACCAGTCGAAGCGGCGTACGTGCACGCTGCCGCGTGCGCTCAGCGCGGCCCGGCGCTCCGGGTCCGCCAGGAGGCGTAGCGCGGCATCCGCCAGTGCGTCGGCGTCCTCGTTGGCGAAGAGTTCGCCCGCCGCCCCCTGGTCCAGGACCTGGGCGAAGGCGTCGAGGTCGGAGGCGAGGACGGGGGCCCCGGCCGAGAGGGCTTCGACCAGGATGATGCCGAAGCTCTCGCCGCCCGTGTTGGGCGCGATGTACAGGTCGAGGCTGCGCAGGAAGCGGGCCTTGTCCTCGTCGCTGATCATGCCGAGGAACTCGACGCGGGCGCGCAGCTCGGCGGGCAGGGACTCGACGGCGGCCTCCTCGTCGCCGCGGCCGGCCACCAGGAGCCTGGTCTCCGGGCGGGCGGCGAGGATCTTGGGGAGGGCCTTCATCAGCACCGGGAGGCCCTTGCGGGGCTCGTCGATCCGGCCGATGAAGCCGATGGTGTCGCCCGCCCGTCTCCCGCCACCACCCTCAACCGAGCTTCGCGCGCCTTCTGATTGCCACTCGGGGCGCGGCTCGGCCTTGGCGAAGAAGTCGACGTCGACGCCGTTGGGGATGACCACCGCGTCCCCGCCGAGGTGCTCGACCAGCGTGCGGCGGGCGTACTCGCTGACCGCGATCCGGGCGCTGATCTTCTCCAGTGCGGCCTGGAGGATCGAGTACGCGGCGATCATCGCGCGGGAGCGCGGGTTGGAGGTGTGGAAGGTCGCGACCATCGGGCCCTGCGCCGCCCAGCAGGTCAGCAGGCCGAGGGAGGGCGAGGTCGGCTCGTGGATGTGGACCACGTCGAACGCGCCGTCGTGCAGCCAGCGGCGCACCCGCGCGGCGGACAGGAAGCCGAAGTTGAGGCGTGCCACCGAGCCGTTGTACGGCACCGGGACCGCGCGGCCGGCCGAGACGACGTACGGCGGGAGAGGGGTGTCGTCGTCGGCGGGGGCAAGGACGGAGACCTCGTGGCCCAGGCGGATGAAGTACTCGGCGAGGTCACGGATGTGGAACTGGACGCCACCGGGCACGTCCCAGGAGTACGGACAGACGATGCCGATCCTCACGACGGTCCCTTCGCGGGGTCGAGGTCGGCGAGCCACAGCCGCTGGAGCATGTGCCAGTCCTCCGGATGGTCGGCGATCCCGGTGGCGAAGGCATCGGCCAGCGCCTGTGTCATGACAGACGTCTTCGAGTCCCGGTCACCTGACTCGGGGACGGCGATCGGGGCGTGCACCCGGCCCTTCATGACGGGAGTGTCGTCGTACCAGAGGGTCACCGGGAGCAGGTACGCGCCGGTCTGCTGGGCCAGGAGGGCCGGTCCCGCGGGCATCCGCGCGGTGTCGCCGAAGAAGTCGACCTCGACGCCGGAGGCGGACAGGTCGCGGTCGGCGACCAGGCAGATCAGGCCGCCGTCGCGCAGCCTGCGGGCGAGGTTGCCGAAGGCGGAGCCGCCGCTGTGCGGCAGCACCTCCATGCCGAGGCCCTCGCGGTAGGCGACGAAACGGTCGTAGAGCGTCTCCGGCCTGAGGCGCTCGGCGACCGTGGTGAACGGGGTCTTCAGCTCGGTGGTGACCCAGGCGCCGGCCAGGTCCCAGTTGGCCAGGTGCGGCAGCGCGATGATCACGCCCTTGCCGGAGGCGAGGCCGTCGGTGAGGTGGTGGACGTCCTTGACGTCGAAGCCGGACCGGATCCGGTCCTCGCTCCAGGCCGGCAGCCGGAAGGACTCCATCCAGTAGCGCAGGTACGACCGCATGCCCGCGCGCGACAGCTCGCGCAGCCGCTCCGGGCTGGCGTCGGGCAGCACGCGCGCGTAGTTCGACTCCAGGCGCTGGACGCCCTTGCCGCGCTGCCGCCAGGCGAGGTCCGCGACGGTCCGGCCGAGGCGCACTGCGACCGGCTCGGGGAGTTTCTTGACGGTGCTCCAGCCGAGCCCGTACAGACCGTCGGTGAGCCGGTCGGCGGCGGTCACTGTGCCGCCTCGCTCCCGTGGGAGGCCTTCTCCCGCTCGGCCGCCGCCTCCGCCTCGGCGGACTCACGGCGGACCGTGACCACCCGCTGGACCAGCGTGACGAGGCTGCCCACCGCAACCACCCACAGGGCGATCGGGAGCAGGATCTGGATGCCCGGCACACCGAACTTGTGGAAGCCGGCGAGACCGGCCGCCACCAGCGAGATCACCAGGCGCTCGGCGCGCTCGACCAGACCGTTGACGGCCACCGGCAGCCCGATCGACTCGCCGCGCGCCTTGGTGTACGACACCACCTGGCCGCTGGCCAGGCAGAAGATGGAGACGGCACACAGGACGTTGTCGTTCCCGTTGCCCGCGTACCAGAGGGCGAAGCCGCCGAAGATCGCGCCGTCGGCGACCCGGTCCAGGGTGGAGTCCAGGAAGGCACCCCAGCGGCTGGTGCGGCCCAGCTGGCGGGCCATGTTCCCGTCCACCAGGTCCGAGAACACGAACAGCGTGATCACGATCGTGCCCCAGAAGAACTCGCCCCGGGGGAAGAAGACCAGCGCGCCCGCGACGACTCCGGCCGTGCCGAGGAGCGTGACCGTGTCCGGGCTCACACCCCGGCGGATGAGAAACGCGGCGAACGGTGTGAGGACACGCGTGAAAAATGCACGCGCGTACTTGTTCAGCATGGCCTTCCCGACGGTCGTTGCGCCGTGCGGCCCCTGCTGGCCACCCCGGCTGGCCCATCGTAGCCACGCGCGTGTGTGTGCGACGGCTGGGCACTCGCAGACGGGACCGGTGGCGGCGCGCGGAGGGGCTCGCGGGCACGATCACGTCCTTCGTATGGACGCACCGTGACGGGAGTGGAAAGCTCGAATAACCGCGGGCGTCATCGAAGCCGCCGCCGCACGCGGCCCGGCATGCTCGCCCGCGCCCACACAGACCTCACCGTGCACGGGAGGCAAGGCCATGGGCGACAAGGTCAAGGAACACCCCGGAGCCGCCGGCAGGGCTACAGCGGCCGACCACCCCGCGTCCGTACGGAATGTGGTACTGGTCGGCCACTCCGGATCGGGCAAGACCACACTGGTGGAGGCTCTCGCGCTGACCGCGGGAGCGGTGAACCGGGCGGGCCGGGTGGAGGACGGCGGCACGGTCTCGGACTACGACGACATCGAGCACCGGCAGCAGCGCTCCGTACAGCTGTCGCTGGTACCGGTCGACTGGGACGGAATCAAGATCAATATCCTGGACACCCCGGGATACGCCGACTTCGTCGGTGAGCTGAGGGCCGGTCTGCGCGCGGCGGACGCGGCCCTTTTCGTCGTCTCGGCCTCGGACGGGGTGGACGGCTCGACCCGGATGGTGTGGGAGGAGTGCGCGGCCGTCGGGATGCCCCGGGCGATCGTCGTCACGCACCTGGAGGCCGCCCGCGCGGACTTCGAGGAGATGACCCGGGTGTGCGCCGAGGCGTTCGGCGGCGACGACCCCGACGCCGTGCTCCCCCTGTATCTGCCGCTGCACGGCCCGCAGGGACCGGACGGGCACGCGCCCGTCACCGGTCTGGTCGGGCTGCTCACGCAGAAGCTGTTCGACTACTCCTCCGGGGAGCGCAAGGAGTCCGAGCCCGGGCCCGACCGGCTGCCGGACATCGACGAGGCCCGCAACCGGCTGATCGAGGGGATCATCTCGGAGAGCGAGGACGAGACGCTCATGGACCGCTATCTGGGCGGCGAGCGGATCGACCTCAAGACGCTGATCGAGGACCTGGAGCGGGCGGTGGCGCGCGGGGCGTTCTTCCCCGTCCTGGCCGCCGCACCGGCCGCCGACGGCGCCCGCCAGGGGCTGGGCACGGTGGAGCTGCTGGAGCTGGTCACGCGGGGGTTCCCGACCCCGTTCGAGCACCCCACGCCCGGGGTCACCACCATCGACGGCGTGCCGCGCGACATCAAGCCGTGCGACACGGGCGGTCCGCTGGTCGCCGAGGTGGTGAAGACGGCCTCCGACCCGTACGTCGGCCGGGTCTCGCTGGTCCGGGTCTTCTCCGGCACCCTGCGCCCCGACGAGACGGTCCATGTCTCCGGGCACGGCCTCGCCGACCGCGGTCACGAGGACCATGACGTCGACGAGAAGATCGGCGCCCTGTCCACGCCGTTCGGCAAGCAGCAGCGCCCGGTCACCCATGTCATCGCCGGTGACCTCGCGTGCGTGGCGAAGCTCGGCCGCGCGGAGACCGGGGACACCCTCTCCGGCAGGGACGACCCGCTGCTCATGGAGCCGTGGGAGATGCCCGACCCGCTGCTGCCGCTCGCCATCCAGGCGCACAGCAAGGCGGACGAGGACAAGCTCTCGCAGGGCCTGTCCCGCCTGGTCGCCGAGGACCCGACGATGCGGCTCGAACAGAACCAGAACACCCACCAGGTCGTCCTGTGGTGCCTCGGCGAGGCACACGCGGACGTCGCCCTGGAGCGGCTGCGCAGCCGGTACGGCGTCCAGGTCGACGTCGTACCGCACCGGGTGTCCCTGCGCGAGACGTTCGCCGGCCGGTCCGCCGGACGCGGCCGGCACGTCAAGCAGTCCGGCGGGCACGGGCAGTTCGCGATCTGCGAGATCGAGGTGGAACCCCTGCCCGGCGGCTCCGGCATCGAGTTCGTCGACAAGGTGGTCGGCGGCGCCGTGCCCCGGCAGTTCATCCCGTCCGTCGAGAAGGGCATCAGGGCCCAGGCCGCCAAGGGCGTCGCGGCCGGCTACCCGCTCGTCGACGTGCGGGTCACCCTCCTCGACGGCAAGGCGCACTCGGTGGACTCCTCCGACGCCGCCTTCCAGACGGCGGGCGCGCTGGCGCTGCGGGAGGCCGCGGCGGATGCCCGGATCCATCTCCTCGAGCCGGTGGCCGAGGTGTCCGTGCTGGTCGGCGACGACTACGTGGGCGCGGTGATGAGCGACCTGTCCGGGCGGCGCGGCCGGGTCCTGGGCACCGAGCAGACCAGCGGCGGGCGCACGCTGATCAAGGCCGAGGTGCCGGAGTTCGAGATCGGCCGGTACGCGGTCGACCTGCGCTCCCTCTCGCACGGCACGGCGCGTTTCAGCCGCTCGTACGCCCGTCACGAGCCGATGCCCCCGCAGATCGCCGCGAAGATTCGCGAACAGGTCAAGGAGGCTTCGTAGTTGGCGTCATAGTCGTCATAGGCGTCGCGTCACGGACGTCACAGTCGACGAGTCGTCATGGTCGACGACAAGAGTGTTCGGCGGACGGCTTCGGCCGTCCGCCGACGGTTGTCGGTGGCCGGGGATACCCTGAGTACTTGATCAACAGGTGTGCGGAGTACGGAAGTCGGGAAGGCCGCAGAAGCGGGACGGCGGCAAGTGGGGGCGGGAATGAGCTTCGAGGACTTCTTCGGGCCACAGGTGCCCAGGCCGGGCGGCGAGGCGCAGGCCCCGACCTATGCCCTGGCATCGGCGGCCTACCGGGACACGCCGATGGAGGAGATCAAGAAGGCCGACAACGAATGGCACCAGTCCACGGTCAACGAGGGCCGCAAGTGGGCGAAGATCTTCCGGCCCAACTTCGGTGAGGCGTACTCCCAGGCGGTCATCGACCGCATGCTGGGCGTCGGCCGCAAACCGCTCATCCAGTCCTTCGGCAGCGAACCCCAGGTGGTCGTCGAGCACTGCCTCGCCGCCAACCGCATCCGCAAGGAACGCGACCAGCGCCTGACCGCCATCATGTTCCTGTGCGGCGTGCTGTTCCTGCCCGGCCTGGTGGTCTGGCTGCTGGTCTTCCAGCTCCGCGCGACGATGCTGAAGGCCGGCAACAAGCGGGTCTCCGGACTCGGCAGCGCCCTGCTGGCCGCCGTCGGCGTGCTCGCGGTGATCTTCCTGATCCGGATGCCGCTGACCGGCTTCTGGGGCTGGTACGCGCGCGGCTGCATCGTGCTCCCCGTCGTCGGCTGGTATCTGGCCAAGCGGCTCTGCGAGGCCACCGCGAAGGACCTGCGCGGGGCCTGGGACGGTCTGCTCTCCGGCGGCAGCGTCGGCGCGAAGGTCCCCGAGGCGGTGCCGACCAGCCCCGACCAGGCCGCGGCCGAGCAGCTGCGCCAGTCGCTGGCCCGGCTCAGCGCCGAGCAGCAGTCCAACTCGGTCTTCTACGCCGGCTCCAAGGGCATACTCGGCATGGGCACCCGCTGGGGTTCCTGGGTGCTCGCGGAGGAACTGGTCCCCCTAGACCCGGTCAAGGGCGTCCACGAGTTCCGGGCCTGGACGGTCGTCCGGGAGATCGAGAAGGAGCTGAGCGTGCTGCACCGGCAGCACCTGAAGACCGGCGGCTTCCCGGAACCCCAGGTCAGGCACTGGATCGTCACCCATGTCGGAGCGGGCGCCAAGGCGGTGTCCAGGCCCGAGGGCACCGACTACAAGGTGGGGCCCAAGAGCGTCGAGGACATCTGCAACAACAACCACTTCGACAAGGGCGACCGCCACTACCTGGGCGTGCAGTGGCCGTACCTGTGGAACGGCGACCTGATCATCACGATGATGGCGACCGTGACCGTGCTGAAGGAGACCCTGCGGATCGAGGTCACCGGACACGCCCTCGGCCCGGTCAACGGCTTCTTCAGCGGCAAGCCCGAGGCGCCCACCAAGACGGTCGCCAAGACCGTCCGGTTCTGGGAGACCCGGACCGTCAAGCTGCCCCTGGTCACCCCGGACGAGGTGGTCCGGCTGTCCGCGCGGGCGATGATCAGCTGGTATCCGCCGCTGCTGAAGTGGCTCGGCGGTTCCATAGGACTGCCCGAGCCGTTCGGTCTGCGGCACGCCTGGGCCGACCAGCCCTGGGACCACCGCTTCATGGCCGACGACGCGCTGCGCGCGGCCACGCCGATACTCCGTGCCGTGCACCGGGCCGCGCTCAGTGTCCTCAAGGAGCACGACGTCGACATCGACAAGTTCACCTCGCGGGCGGGGAACCTCAGCGGAGCGGTCCAGGACGCGTCACCGAAGAAGGCGGACAAGTACGACGCGTGAACCTCCGGCGGCAGAGCCGAACGGCCTCGTCCTCAAACGCCGGACGGGCTGATCACGCTGCCGCCGGCCAGGCCTCGGCCAGCATCTTGCGGGTGTCGGCCAGCAGTTGCGGCAGCACCCGCGTGTGGCCCACCACCGGCATGAAGTTCGTGTCGCCGCCCCAGCGCGGGACGATGTGCTGGTGCAGGTGGGCGGCGATGCCCGCGCCGGCCACCGCGCCCTGGTTCATGCCGATGTTGAAGCCCTGGGCACCGGACGCCGTGCGCAGCGCCGTCATCGCCTGCTTGGTCAGCTCGGCCAGCTCGGCCGTCTCCGGGCCGGTCAGGTCCGTGTAGTCGGCGACATGGCGGTACGGGACCGTCATCAGATGGCCGCCGTTGTACGGGTAGAGGTTGAGCACCGCGTAGACGTGCTCGCCGCGCCGGACGATCAGACCGTCCTCGTCGGATTTGGCCGGAATCGAGCAGAAGGGACAGCCGTCGTCGGCCCCCGGGCCGGTCGGCTTGTTCTCGCCCTGGATGTAGGCCATCCGGTGGGGCGTCCACAGGCGCTGGAACGCGTCCTGCGTCCCCACTCCGATCTGCTGCTCCGGCTCACTCGTCATGCTAGGCAGCATATGGCTTCGCCCGTTCGCAGCGTGTCGCCGGGGCCAGGGGAAGCCGACCGGCGGCGAAGCTGGGCGGATGGACGACGACAGCCACCTGACCCGCTGGGACCGGCGGACCGACCTGGCGCTGGGCATCGCGTCGCTGGTCTTCCTCGGCTCGTACGCGGTGCATGTGCTGGCGCCCGGGATGCCGAAGGCCGCGCACGCCTTCTTCCTTTCGCTGATGTACACGGCCTGGGCGATGTTCGCCGTCGACTACGCGGTGCGCTGGCGGCTCACCGGCGAGGGACCGCGGTTCGTACGGCGGCACTGGCTGGACACGGTCGTCCTGGTGCTGCCCCTGCTGCGGCCGGTGCGGGTCGTGCGGACCTACGAGTCGATCCAGCGCCGGCACGGGGAACCCCGGCTCTCGTTGCACGCGCGCGTGGCGCTCTACTCCACGCTGTCGATCTCACTGCTGGGCTTCTCGGGCGCCCTCGCCGTCTACCAGGCCGAACGCTCGGCCCCGAACGCCAGCATCCGCACCTTCGGCGACTCCCTCTGGTGGACCTGCTCGACCCTCTCCACGGTCGGTTACGGCGACTACGTCCCGGTGACCACCCTGGGGCGGTTCATCGCCGCGGGGCTGATGGCCTGCGGTCTGGCACTGCTGGGCACGGTCACGGGGTCGTTCTCGTCCTGGATGCTGCAGCGGTTCTCACTGGGCGAGGACGAGAGAAGGCCCCCGGAGAACTGATCTCCGAGGGCCCCTGACGGAGGCGGATCAGACCTGGGCCCGCTCCTCGACCACCTGCGCGATCTTGGCGATGGCCTCGTCGAACGGGATGCCGTTCTCCTGCGAGCCGTCGCGGTAGCGGAAGGAGACCGAGCCGGCCGTCATGTCCTCGTCGCCCGCGATGACCATGAAGGGCACCTTCTGCTTCTGGGCGTTGCGGATCTTCTTCTGCATCCGGTCCGACGACGCGTCGACCTCGACCCGCAGGCCTTGCTTCTTGGCCTCGGCCGCGAACTTCTGCAGGTACTCGACGTGTCCGTCGCCGATCGGGATGCCGACCGCCTGGACCGGCGCCAGCCATGCCGGGAAGGCGCCCGCGTAGTGCTCCAGGAGCACCGCGAAGAACCGCTCGATGGAGCCGAACAGGGCGCGGTGGATCATCACCGGGCGCTGCTTGGAGCCGTCGGCGGCGGTGTACTCCAGGTCGAACCGCTCGGGCAGGTTGAAGTCGAGCTGCACGGTCGACATCTGCCAGGTGCGGCCGATGGCGTCCTTGGTCTGCACGGAGATCTTCGGGCCGTAGAAGGCGGCGCCGCCCGGGTCGGGGACGAGCGGCAGGCCCTGCTTCTCGGCGACCGCGCGGAGCGTCTCCGTGGCCTCCTCCCAGACGTCGTCGGAGCCGACGAACTTCTCCGGGTCCTTGGTGGACAGCTCCAGGTAGAAGTCGGTGAGGCCGTAGTCGCGCAGCAGGTTCAGGACGAAGGTGAGCGTCTTGTCGAGCTCGTCCGCCATCTGCTCCTTGGTGCAGTAGATGTGCGCGTCGTCCTGCGTGAAGCCGCGGGCCCGGGTCAGGCCGTGCACGACACCGGACTTCTCGTAGCGATACACCGTGCCGAACTCGAAGAGCCGCAGCGGCAGTTCACGGTAGGAGCGGCCGCGCGCGTCGAAGATCAGGTTGTGCATCGGGCAGTTCATGGGCTTGAGGTAGTAGTCCACGCCCTCGTCGAGCTGCATGGGCGGGTACATGCCGTCGGCGTACCAGTCCAGGTGCCCGGACGTCTCGAAGAGCTTCCCCTTCGTGGCGTGCGGGGTGTAGACGAACTCGTAGCCCTCCTCCTCGTGCCGGCGGCGCGAGTAGTCCTCCATCACGCGGCGGATGATGCCGCCCTTGGGGTGGAAGACGGCCAGCCCGGAGCCGATCTGCTCCGGAATGGAGAACAGGTCCAGCTCGCTGCCCAGCTTGCGGTGGTCGCGCTTCTCGGCCTCGGCGAGGAAGTCCAGGTGCGCCTTCAGCTCGTCCTTGGACGGCCAGGCGGTGCCGTAGATGCGCTGGAGCATGGGGTTCTTCTCGCTGCCGCGCCAGTAGGCGGCCGCGTTGCGCATCAGCTTGAACGCCGGGATCAGACGGGTGGACGGCAGGTGGGGACCGCGGCAGAGGTCCTTCCAGCACAGCTCGCCGGTCTTGGCGTCCAGGTTGTCGTAGATCGTCAGCTCGCCGGCGCCGACCTCGACGTCCGCGCCGTCGTCGCTGGACGCCGAGCCCTTGAGGCCGATCAGCTCCAGCTTGTACGGCTCGTTCGCCAGCTCCTCGCGGGCGGCCTCGTCGGTCACCACGCGGCGGGAGAACTTCTGCCCGCGCTTCTGGATCTCCTGCATCTTCTTCTCGATGGCCTTGAGGTCATCGGGGTGGAAGGGCTTCTCGACGTCGAAGTCGTAGTAGAAGCCGTCCTTGACCGGCGGGCCGATGCCCAGCTTGGCCTCCGGGAAGAGCTCCTGCACGGCCTGCGCCATGACGTGCGCGGTGGAGTGGCGCAGGATGCCCAGACCGTCCTCGGAGGAGATCTCGACACCCTCGACGGTCTCGCCGTCCTTCAGCTCGTACGCGAGGTCCCTGAGCTCGCCGCCCACCCGCGCGGCGATGATCGAGCGCTCGCCGGCGAAGAGCTCGGCGGCCGTAGTGCCCGTCGTCACCACGCGTTCTTCCCGCTCGGAATCGCGTTGGATGATCACACGGACGTCTGACACCGGTCTCTCCTGCCTGAAGGTGGATGCGGCGCCATACCAGGAGCGCGCGCAATACCGGATCGTACCGACCCGGCCCCACCGACCGCTAAACGGTCACCCACAGTCCTCGGTCAGTCGCAGTCGTCCCCGCTGCACGCCTCCTCGAAGAAGGCCAGTTCCTTGGCGGCCTCCTGGAGCGACTTCATCAGCCCGTCCCGCTCCGCCTCGTCCACCTGCACCGGTACGACCCCGGAGGCGCCGGACAGCCGCCGGAACCCGCCCCGGCTCTCCAGCCGCCCGTGCACCCGCACCGGGAGCCCCACGAGGTGGGCCTGCCCGGCGATCCGGTAGTCCTCCTCGTCGAGGGTGACCCGGACGTACGGCACCTCGGCTCCGGCGATCACCCGCAGGCGTACCGCGCCCTCGCCGCGCGGCTCCGAGCGGCGCATCCGGACCACGGTGCCGGTGACCCGGACCGGTACGGAGGGTTCGTCGCGCAGGAAGCGGGCGCCGGCCTCACGCAGCACGGGCAGGTCGCCGGGCGAGAACTCGACGGGCTCGGCGGTGGACGCGCAGTCGTCGGGGACCCCGGCACTCGGGGCCCACTCGACGGAGATCCGGGCGCCTTCGGTGCCGCGCACGAGCGTGACCAGGGCGTCGGTCAGTTCCCGGCTCACGCCCGCCTCGACGGCTCCGTCGAAGGCGTCCATGCCGCCGGTGGCCCGCTGGTAGTCGATGGCCTCGCGGGCGGCGTACAGGGCCTGGTGGAGGCGTACGGCGAGGGGCCGCCCGGTGCCGACGGGCACGAAGGCGGTCAGGCCGCGGCCGCCCTCCGCCGAGCCCACCAGGACGGACTCCAGCATGGCGGCGGCCGCACGCTTGTGCCGGGCGCCGTAGTAACCGGCACGCGCGCGCGTGGCGAGCGCGCCGGCCAGCAGGGTCCCCCTGGCCGCGGTACGCAGCTGCTCCTCGACCGTCCAGGGCGTGGTGTCCGCGGGCCCGCTCGGTACGTCCCGCCACCAGCGGATCTCGTCGCTGGGCATCGCCAGCCCGACCAGCACCTCACGCGCGGCGGGCGTACCGCTGCGCACGAGAGCCGTGAGCGCCTCCCCGAGCAGATCGTCACTGTCCGGGAAGGCGCGGCTCTCTGGTACGAGCAGGCTGGTGCCGGTGTTGCCCGGCCCCGGTGGGGTCCAGCGGCCGTAGCGCCCCGGGGCTCCCCCGCGCCGCTGCCAGCCGTGCCGGCGCAGCAGGGCGCCGAGTACCGCGGGGTCGACCTCGGCGGGCTCGGGAGGGTGGTTCCAGTGGGGGTCCACCGGATGCGGCCGGACTTCCCGCAGCTGCTCCTCGTACGGACGGTGCCTCATGGTCGTCCTCCCGTCCCGACCCGCGTCATGATCTCGCAGAGCGCCCGGTCGTCGAAGATGCGCGCGGTCGGAATCCGCACGGTGGTCCGGTTCCGGCCGGTGATCGGGTGCCCTGCCAGGTTGACCCAGTAGCAGCAGTGGCGCAGATCGAGCCGGTCGTGGCTGGCGCGCAGCCAGTCGTCCTGGGAGCGCGGAACCAGCATCACCACGAGGATCTTGTGCACCGACACCGGTGTGCGGGCGAGCTTGCGCAGGTGGTCGTTGTCCAGCGTGAAGGAGAAGAAACGTCCCGGCGGGTTGGGTGCGATCTGGTACGTGCACTTGAGCTGCACCTTGATGGTCACCTCGTCGTCGACGGTGTGCCCGGGCGAGCCATGGCTGACGTGCCAGTCGATGCCGTTGTCCGGGAACGGCTGCGAGAGCGAGCAGCCGGCCGCCGCGGCGACGGCGTGCAGATAACCCACCTGCAGTGTCTCCATGCAGGCGGTGGTGGCGAGTGTGCCGCGATGGGGGCCCGTGCGTTCGGGCAGCAGCCCGCCCCGCTCGGGCTGCGCTATCGCCATGACCAATAGCCTTCCCAGCCAAAGAGTTTCCCCGTGGCGAGCCGCTGAACTGCAAAGACCCGCACTCCTGTTGTGTCCTTCCGGCGTACGCCGCAAACGGCCCGGGTATCACCAAACAGGCAGAAGACGGAACGTCAGCTGCCGTGGGTGAACGAGGAGTTGTATTGGCATGACGTGCTGGTACGAAGGGCCCTTGGCGGCCTTCGACACGGAGACCACGGGCGTGGACGTGGAGACCGACCGCATCGTGTCCGCCGCGGTCGTCGTCCAGGACGCCCCGGGCACCCGACCCCGGGTGACCCGCTGGCTGGTGAACCCGGGCATGCCGGTGCCGGAAGCGGCGACGGCGGTGCACGGGCTGACGGACGAACACCTGCAGCGCAACGGCCGTTGGCCGGCGCCGGTGATGTACGAGATAGCCGAGGAACTGGCCGAGCACGCGGCGATGCACCGCCCGCTGGTGGTGATGAACGCGCCGTTCGATCTGACGCTTCTGGACCGCGAGTTGCGGCGGCACCGGGCGTCCGCACTGGACCGCTGGTTCGAGGCGAGCCCCCTGCTCGTCCTCGACCCGCGGGTCCTGGACAAGCATCTGGACCGCTACCGCAAGGGCCGCCGCACCCTGACCGACCTCTGCGCGCACTACGAGGTCACCCTGGAGGGCGCGCACGACGCGGCCGCCGACGCACTGGCCTCACTGGATCTGGTACGGGCGCTGGGCCGCCGGTTCGCGGCCCGGCTGGAGCGCCTGAGCCCCGCCGAGCTGCACACGTTGCAGACGACGTGGCACGCGGCGCAGGCGCGCGGGCTGCAGGCCTGGTTCGCGCGCAGCGGCACACCGGAGACGGTGAACACGTACTGGCCGCTACGGCCGGAACTGCCGACGGCAGCGTGAGTGGCGGGGGGGCCGCCCCCCCCCCCCCCCCCCCCACAAGGGGTGAAAAGGGCGGGTGCACTGAACCCGTGGGGGTAACGCCGGGGATGAACGCGGGGGGTGCAGGGCGGGGGGGGGCGCGGGTGCGCCGGCGGGGCGGGGGGCCCGGCCCCCCCCCCCCCCCGGCGGGGGACACCTCCGGCGGCCCCCCCGCCGCGCCCCCCCCCGCGGGGGGGGGGGGGGGGGGGCCCCCCCCCCCCCCCCCCCCCCCACTTCAGGGCTTCACTTCAGGGCTTCACTTCACGGCTTCGCTTCACGGCTTCGCTTCACGGCTTCGCTTCACGTCGGGGCGAGGCCGAGTTGCCGCAGCATGCCGAGTTCGTCACTGCTGCCCCAGCGTTCGACGAGCTTGCCGTCACCGTCGAAACGGCTGATCTGCATGCCTCGGTAACTCACCTTCCTGCCGGTCGCCGGGTGCCCCATGAGCGGCCCCCCATGCGTCCCGGTGATGACGTAGGCGAAGGCCAACTCGTCGTCGGTGGCCAGCAGATGCTCCACCTGGACGTTCAGGTCGGGAAAGGCCTCTCGCAACTCTCCGAACATGCCCTTGTACCCCTCGGGCCCCGGCCCCTGTCCCGGGGCGGGATCATGGTCGACCGAGTTGGGGGCGACGATCGCGTCGAGAGCGTCAAGGTTGCCGGAGACGACGGCCTCTCCGAAGGCGGTCTGCGCGGCGATGTTCGCTTGCTGAGCCATGGGCCCTCCCGGGCGTGTCTCGGGCACCGGCCTGTCCGTCGGCCGAGGGGTCCGCGTCCAAGCCGTCTCCCGACCGTACCTCGGCGGCTCGCCCCCGGCATGTCCACCCGGCAGGCCTCCGGCGACGCCGGTCCTGCTCACGACGGCCCGGGTCCGAGATGCCTGCGCAGCAGCGCCTGCGCGGTCCTCTCGGCGTCGGCGAACCTGGCGTGTCCCGCGTCGGTCAGGGCGACCTCGACCGTCCTGCGGTCTCCGTCACGTCGATTGCGTTCGATGAGTCCGGCCGCCTGCAGGCCCTTGAGGAGAGAGGTCATCCGGCTGCCCGATTCCCGGAGGAACGCCGTCAGCCGGGCCACGGGCACGGGCCTGCCCTCGGCCTCGGCGACGGCGCCGAGAACGAGGTAGCCGTGGAGCGACAGCCCGTGCAGCGCCCGCAGCTCGCCGTGCAGGTGCCCCAGGGTCAGCAGGATCGTCGGCAGCCGCCTCCTGGTGGTGTCCGACGGATCACTGTCGCTCATGTCGCTCCCGGATACGGTTCCTCCGGCCGCGAACCCGCGGCCGGACCATCACAACCAGGTGCCGTACGACACCGATCGCGGCCCGGCCGGACACGAAGCCCTCGGATCAGGACACCGGCCTCGCACACCCCTCACGTCACCCGTCGGGACATGCGTGAAACGCGCATTCCACTCGTGCGGCGAGTTGGTGTCACCGGCGGGTGGCATGCCGCAGGGAGAGCCAGGCGACCACCGCCCAGGCGACCACGAGCAGCGCGTACAGGACGACGGCGCTCCAGACGAAGAGCTGCGAGCCGGTACGGGCGGCGAGGGCGCTGGTACCGGTGACGCAGGCACCGAGCGGGAAGATGAAGGACCACCAGGTGGCTGCGAAGGGCAGCCCCCGCCGGACCTCACGCACGGTCAGCGCCGTGGCGAGCACCAGCCACAGCGTGGCGAAGCCCCATATCCCGGTCCCGCCCAGGAGCGCCGCGACCGCAATCCCGCGCGCGTACGGGGCGGGCAGCGCACTCGGCGCCGCCGTGGCCAGCGCACCCAGCGCCGTCACCGCCTGGTCCAGCGCCCCCACACCGATCCACACCGTGGGCACCGTCGCACCGCTGGGCGCGTCATGATGCACCAGACGGCTGTACACCATGGCCAGCACCAGCAGGACCGCCATCAGCCCGAGCCCGAGCATCGCGAAGCAGCCCAGCAGCAGGGCCAGTCGTGGCTGCCCGGCCGGCGCCCGCGGGACGAGCAGCGCGCCCGTCGCGGCGGAGACCAGCGGCGGCACCACCGGCAGCAGCCAGCCGCCGAACGCCGCGTCCGGCGTGAAACGGTGCCGCGTGACCATCAGATACGGCACCGCACAGGCGGCGGCGAGACCCAGCACCGTACCGGCGGACCACAGCACCCAGTCCACGTCCAGCGCCGCCCGCTCCCCGATCAGCCGCCGGCCGAGCAGCAGTGTCCCGGCCCCGACGGTGAGCAGCGCCATCGGCGGCGCCCCGAAGAACTGCGCCAGCACCGGATCACCGGCGTGCACGCGCAGCATCCGCTGCCCGAGATACCCGGCGCCCAGCACGATCAGCAGCAGCGCGGCCGCCGCCCAGACCACCGTGGCCGCCACCCCGAGCCCGGGGAAGGTGCGCGGCAGCGTGGCGGCCGCGCTGGCGACGATCCCGGTGCCCATGACGGCCGCGAACCAACTGGGGCCGAGCCGCCCGCGCCCGGCGCCATGGGCCCCGCCCGGCCGGCCACGGGTACGTCCGGAGGCTCTCGGAACCGGGGTGCCCTGGGACGGGATCGCTGGGCTGGTACTGGAGTGGGATGACACGGCGTGCAGCGCCTTCTCTTCTCGTGTCGGATTGGTCACCGCCCGGGACGAGCGACGGTGGCCGGCCGACCGGTCGGCCCACGCCCGGCAGCTCACGGGTCGCGGCGAGACCGTCGGCCCGTTGGCGTCGTCGAACCTATGGCGCGACACGGATCCCGCCACAGCGCAGCACGTGCCACGACGCCCTCACTCCAGGACATGACTACCCTGGACCGAGTTCGTCCGGCCAGGAGGCGCACGATGAAGGACAGGCCGTCAGGCAGGAAGCCGCTGCTGGTGACCGTGCTGGTCTTCCCGGGCGTACGCCTGCTCGATGTCACCGGCCCGATCGAGGTGTTCTCGTCGGCCAACGACTTCGGCGGCCGCTACCGCGTGCGCATGGTGTCCCCGGACGGCGCCGACGTGGTCACTCAGGCCGGTACCGGCCTGAGTGTCGAGCTGTCCGCCGCGCAGGTGCAGGACGTCAGCGACGTGCTGGTCGTTCCCGGCGGCCCCGAGTGGCCGTCCCTGATCAAGGACGACGTCCTCCTGGACACCGTGCGGGCGCTCGACGCGCGCAGCCGCCGTACCGCGTCCATCTGCACCGGTGCCTTCCTGCTCGCGGCGGCCGGACTGCTCGACGGGCGCACCGCGACCACGCACTGGCGCTTCGCCGACCAGCTCGCCCTGCGGTACCCGCGGGTGACCGTGGCGGCCGACGCACTGTTCGTGCGCGACGGCCACATCATGACGTCGGCGGGCGTCAGCTCGGGCATCGATCTGTCGCTCGCCCTGGTCGAGGAGCACTTCGGCGCCGACGTCGCCCGGGCCGTGGCCAAGGACATGGTCGTGTTCATGCAGCGGCCAGGAGGCCAGTCGCAGTTCAGTGTCCGCACCCACACTCCGCGCGCGAGACAGGAGATGCTGCGCCGGGTCCTGGACGCGGTCGCCGAGGACCCGTCCGCCGATCACACCCTCGCGGCCATGGCGCGCCGGGCGGGTGTGAGTCCCCGTCACATGACACGCCTGTTCCACGACGAGATGACCACGACCCCGGCCCGCTACGTCGAGCGGATCCGCATGGAAGCCGCCCAGGCGATGCTGGAAGGCAGCGACGACCCCACGGCCACGGTGGCCCGGCGCACCGGTTTCGGGTCACCCGAGTCGCTGCGCCGGGCCTTCACGCGCAACCTCGGGATCACGCCGGGCACCTACCGGGCACGCTTTCGCACCACGGACGCCACAGGCACCGCGGACGACGGTGCGCCGGTCGCCTGACCGTCCCACGCGGCCGGCTGTCAGGCGCTCGTGATGGTCCGGCCCGGCATCGGCTCGGCGAGCGCGGCCCGCCGGGCCGGCGAGCCGAACGGGCCGGCGAAGTACTGCGTCTCATGCACTACACGCTGGTCGGCGAATTCCATGATGCTCACCGAGTACGAGGGCACACCGTCGTAGGTGATGACGCACTCGCTCACCCATACCTGCGCGTGGCCGGTGATCCGCCGGACGGTGAAGTGGCGGTCGGCCGGGTGCCCGCCGCGTTGCGCCGCGATCGTCTCGCGCCCCCGGAAACGCTCACCCGACTGCGGGTAGTCCAGGATCGCGTCCTCGGCGTAGACGGCATGCTCGGCTTCGATGTCCCCGCGTTCCGAGGCCTGCCAATGCTCCTCGATCGCGGCCCTGATCCGGGACTCCGCCTCCATGGCACCACCCTTCCGCGGCGGTGACAGCCTAGGCACCCCCGAACCCGGCCGGCCGAGGGGCTGGCGGGCGCGCGCCGTCGAGATCCACCATTCGGCCGGATCACACGCAAAAAGGCCGGTCCACACAGGCGGACCGGCCTTCCCGGTGGTGGGCGATACTGGGTTCGAACCAGTGACCTCTTCGGTGTGAACGAAGCGCTCTCCCACTGAGCTAATCGCCCGGGAACGCAGTGAACGATACAGGGACCGGCGGGTTTCGTTCAAACCGCTTGCAGGTGCCCGAGCAGTCCGCGCCGTCCCGCCCGCATCATCAGCCGGTGGTTGGCGCGGAAGAACGGCCGCCCGGGGACCGCCAGTCGGCGCAGCAGCGGCTTGCTGACGTCGACGACCTGGTCGTAGCGGGCCAGGGTGCCGGTGCCGTCGGCGGTGATCGTCCAGCGGGACCAGCCCTCGATGTCACCGCTCATCGCGATCTCCAGCACGCCGGCCCCCGGGTCGCGCAGGGTCTCGCGCGCGGTGAACGTCATGTCGTACGGCAGGACCGAGCGGATGGTGATGATGCCGGTGGTGTCGTTCAGCCGGCTGACCGCACGCACCTGCGGCCACCAGCGCGGGTACTCCTCGACCCGCTCGAGGGCCTGATAGACGGCGGCGCACGCGGCGGGCAACGGCCACAGGCTGCGGAAGCGGTAGTGGGTCCAGTCCATGGGCGGAGTCTGCCCACCGGAGCGATCTGAGTACGCGTACTCATGCCGTACGAAGTGACCTGGACCACACTCATGGGTGCGAGCGCCGCCGCCCGTGCGACGGCGCTCCACCCCTCTCACCTGCTACGACGGCATCCTGTCGCCCAGCAGGGCGAGGTTCTCGATGGCCGCGAGCCCGTACAGCGCGGTGTCGTTGGAGGACACCCAGCTCGCCTCGCCGCCCGCCACCAGGGTGACCGGACCGGAGAGCGGCTCGGTCTTCCACGGCGAGGACTCCGTATAGCCGTCGGAGCTGTAGAACTTCGTCCACGCGCGCTTGGCGAGCGTCTCGTCGCCGGTCTGCACGGCGGCGTAGGCGTCGAGCCGGGAGTGGCCCTGGAAGAGCAGCAGGGTGCCGAAGTTGGCGCCGTAGCGTGCCGCCTGTTCGGCCTTGGTGGCGTTGAAGTAGCGGCAGTAGTCGAAGTACACCTCGTTGAACTCCGGTATGTCGGTCAGGTAGATGAGTTCGGCGCAGAGTTCGTTGAGGCCGAAGACCGCCGAGAGGTGGGACACCGAGACGACCGGGGTGGCGGCGGTCGCGAACTTGCCGGTGTCGAGGTCGTACAGGCCGCTGCCCTGCACGAATCCGTTGGGCTGGGCGGCGATGCCCTCCATGGTCGACAGCACGCGCGCCTTGGCCTTCTGCCACTTGGGGCCCTTGCGTTCCCACTCGGTCAGCCAGGCCGACACCAGACCGCTCCAGTCGGTGCCGAAGCCGACGGAGAGGGCGTGCCGGTCGGGGGTGTAGGGGTCGGTGCGGATCTTGCGGATCGGGTCGAGGACGAGGAAGGTCTCGTCGGAGTCGACGTTGGCCGCCATGAGGTCGCCGACGCGTTCGTCGGCGGTGAGGAAGTAGTAGAAGCGCCGGTAGGTGGTGTTGGAGATGCGCTGCTGCTTGGCGCTGTCCGCGAAGTGCTGGATGCCGTGCCGGGTGCCGAGGCCGGCCCACTGGCCGAGGTGGTAGACGTCGACCTCGCCGGTGTGCCGGGTGAGCGCCTCCGCGAACCGGAAGATGTCCGCGCGCCCGCTTCTCAGGTACGCGTACCAGAGCCACAGGTCGGGCGAGAGCTCGGAGTTGTCCCAGGCGTACCCGCCGACGTCGTACCGCCACTGGTGGCGCACGGTGTCGTAGCTGTGCATGAAGTCGCCGTAGTCCCAGAAGCCGTACCAACGGCGTTGCTCCACCTGGTCCTTGTAGTAGGTGAAGAGGAAGTCGAGGTGGTCCTCGATCTTCGCCTTGGCGGCGGTGGAGCGGTCGGGCTCGGAGTAGAGGCCGGGACCGAAGACCTTGGCCTTGATGAGCTGCCTGGGCGGGGCGGTGAGCTGGGGCAGTACACGGACGGCGTCGACCTGGTCGGCCAGCGTCTGCGGCGTCGGCGTCGACTCGTTGGCCCAGAAGAGGAGTTCGGAGGTACGGGCGATGCCGTAGGGGGTGCCGAACTCCGGCTCGTAGTCCTCGTAGGTGATCTCAAGACCCTGGAGCTGCTCGGCGTACGTGTCCTGCCCCATGCCGCCGTGGTAGAAGCGCAGGTCCATCGGCTGGGCCTCCGGCGACCAGAGCCAGAGGGTGACCTCGGCCTCGTCGGTGTGGGCGTCGCGGATGTCCAGTTGGGCCGGGAACTTCTCCCAGAAGTCCCGCAGCCCGAAGGAGAGTCCGCCGCTCGCCCCGCCGACGTAACCGAACCCGGAGGCCCGCCTGCCGCCGCCGGCCGCGATCCAGCCGTACCCCTTCTTCGTGCGCTTGCGCAGGGTGAAACCGTCGGCGGAGAGCTGGGCGAGGGTGTAGTCGCCCCAGTGCGGGATGTACTGCAACCGTGTCGTCACCCGCTGGTCCCAGGTGGACGGGTCGGGCAGCTTCTCCCCCGCGTACTGGGCCGTCTGCACGGCCGCGCCCGGGTCGCGGCGCAGTCCGGTGACGCCCTGGACGGCCTCCCGCAGCAGGCCCGTTCCCTCACCGCCGATGCGGATGTGCCGGTCGTACGCCGCGTCCCGCATCGGCACGCTGAAACGCACGCCCAGCCCGCGGATGAAGTCACCGCTCGCCCTGCCCGGCTCCTGCGTGCCGTCGTAGGTGATCGTGTGGACCATCCGGAAGGAGTCGGCGCCCGCGTAGAAGTAGAGGCGGATCGAGAACGGCAGCCAACTCCGGCCGCCCTTGCGGTGCTTGCCGTCGATCCGGACGACCGCGCGGACCGGCCCGTCCTGTTCGACGGTCACGGCGTCGATCGCGCCGTCGAAGCGCTCGGTCCTGACCGCGCCCTGGTCCTCGTCCTCGATCTCGGGCTGGCGGATGAGGACGAGCCGCCCGTTCCTGGCGATCTCCGTCGAGCCCCGGGTGACCGACTTGACGAGCGTCGAGCCGTTCTTGCCGATCTTCACGGAGATCACGCCGGTGGACACGTCGATGGTCCCGCCGCCCGTGGAGACGGTGACCTTCCTGTCGGGCGCCACCGCGTCGCCCGCCGCGAGCGTGAGCGTGCCGCTGCCCGAACTCACCGCGTGGGCGGTCCACTTGAGGGAGCCGTCCGGCCAGTAGGCGATCGGCCAGGACTGGACGGGCACGTCCTTGCCGTCCTCGTCCGTCAGCGCGAAGGCCTGGTCCTCCTGGAACGCGCCCATCGGCCAGGGCACCCCGACCGTCGAACCGGGCGCGGCGCCGAGACCACCGTCCTCCAGCCAGTCCAGGGTCACCGGGTCCGCGTCGGCGGCCTCGGCTCTGGGCGCGGCCTGCGCGTCCTTGGCGCCCAGCGCCCAGCTGAACTGGGCGGCGGCACCGGCGACGGCGGCCGCCTTGAGAAGGGACCTGCGGGGGATGGGAGACATGGTCCGCCTTTCCTTTCCGTACGCGTGCGGGGTGGTCAGGGGCATGACAGAGAGAGGTGCGACGCCGGAGGCGCCGCACCTGGTGCGAGGCCGGTCAGCGGCGGCGCCGGTGGCGCTCCTCCACGGCGACGGCCGCCGCCGCGACGGCGCCCAGCACGGGCACCGCCAGCGGCGCGATGAGCAGGGCGGAACAGACCACCAGGACCGCTCCGCCGACGAGCAGGAAGGATCCGCCGGGGTCGAGGACGGTACGCCGGCCGGCCGCCGCGAGCAGGGTGCGCCAGCGGTCGCCGGGCGCCCAGACGGCCGCCGCGCGCAGCCCCGCGACGGCGAGGCCGATCACCGCGAACAGGCCGACGGCCCCGACGAACGGCCCGCCCGGCAGCCCGGCCCGCACGGCCTGGACATCCACCCAGGCGACGGCGACCGCACCCCACCCGGCGAGCCCGACCAGCCAGCCGCCGCGCAGGGCGGCCCGGAAGTCCTCGACGAACTCCCGCCAGCCGCCGCCCACCTGGCCGGTACGGCGGCGCAGGTGCCGGGCGCCGGCGGCGAAGGCGGCCGGGTAGGTGACGACCCCCAGGGACGCGACGGCGATCCACACGCCGGTGAGCAGACATTCGGCGAAGACGCCGAACCGGTCGGAGAAGGCGGTGGACTTCGCCCGTACGTCGTCGGCCACGGCCTCAGCCCTTCAGTCCGGAGGTCGCCATTCCGTCGATCAGATAGCGCTGGAAGGCGAGGAAGAACAGCAGCACGGGCAGCAGCGCGACCAGGGACATGGCGATCATCCCGCCGTAGTTGGCGGCCACGCCGTCCGAGTCGCGGAACATCATCAGGCCCAGGGAGACCGTGTACTTGCCGGGCTCGTTGAGGTAGATCAGCGGGCCCATGAAGTCGTTCCAGGCGTTGATGAAGGTGAAGATCGCGCTGGTGATCAGGGCGGGCCGGCACAGCGGCAGCACGATCGACCAGTAGATGCGGAAGTGCCCGCAGCCGTCGAGCCGGGCCGCCTCGTCCAGTTCCCGCGGCAGGTTCCGCATGAACTGCACCATCAGGAAGACGAAGAAGGCCTCGGTGGCGAGGTACTTGCCGATCAGGAGAGGTGTGTAGGTGTTGATCCAGCCCAGCTTCTGGAACATCACGTACTGCGGGATCAGCAGTACGTGGTACGGCAGCAGCAGCGTGCCGATCATCAGGGAGAAGAGCACGTTGCGGCCGGCGAAGCGGATCCGGGCGAAGGCGTAGGCGGTGAGCGAGCAGGAGACCAGCACGCCGACGACGGCGCTGAGCGCGTAGAAGAGCGAGTTCTGGAAGAAGGTCCAGATCGAGATGTCCGCGATGCCGTCGGCGAGGCCCTTGAAGTTGGAAAGGATCGGGTGGGACGGCACCAGCTGGAGGCTGTTGATGATGTCCTTGCTGGGCTTGAACGAGGCGCCGATCACCCAGACCACCGGGTAGAGGATGACCGCGAGGATCAGCAGGGCGCCGAGGTGCCAGGCGAGCGAGCCGGTGTGCTTCCGGGAGAGAGCGGGGGAAGTCATCGGGCGGCCTCCTCGTAGTGCACCCATTTCTTCTGGGACCAGAAGAGGACGGCCGTCACCAGGGCGACGGCGAGCAGCAGCATCCAGGCCATCGCGGCGGCGAAGCCCATCCGGGCGTTCTGGAAGCCCTGCTGGTAGAGGTAGCAGGTGTAGACGAGCGTGGCGTCGGCCGGACCGCAGTACGTGTTGGAGACGACATACGCCGAGCCGAAGATCTGGAAGGAGTGGATGGTCTCCAGGAGCACGTTGAAGAACAGCACCGGGGAAATCATCGGCAGGGTGATGTTCCAGAACTTCCGGAACGGCCCGGCGCCGTCCATCTCGGCCGCCTCGTACAACTCCTTCGGCACCTGCTTCAGGCCCGCCAGGAAGATGACCATGGGGGCGCCGAACTGCCACACGGTCAGCGCGACCAGGCAGTACAGCACCCAGTCGGCGTTGCCGACCCAGCCGCCGACGTGCCAGCCGAAGAAGGACTGGGTACGGTCCACGATCGCGTCGTCGGAGAACAGCGACCGCCAGACGAAGCCCACCGAGACGCTCGCGCCGATCAGCGAGGGGGCGTAGAAGGCGGCCCGGTAGAAGGCCTGGCCGCGCCGGCTCTGGGCGAGCAGCATCGCCACCCCGAGGGCGAGCAGCAACTTCAGCGGGGTGCCGATGACCACGTACTTCGCGGTCACCTCCACCGACTTCTGCCAGCGGGGGTCGTCGAACATCTTGGCGAAGTTGTCGAACCCGACCCACTTCGGGGTGTTGAAGAGGTTGTAGTCGGTGAACGCGAAGTACAGCGAGGCGGCCATCGGGCCCGCGGTCAGCAGCAGGAAGCCGGCGATCCACGGGAACATGAAGAGGTAGCCGGCGAGGTTCTCACGCCTGCGGCCCGGCCGCCGCCCCGTGGTGACGGAGGCGGCCGAACGCGTCCCGCGCGCTGCGGGCAGGGAGTCCTTGACGAGCGTCACGGCACGTCCCATCAGGCCTGGAAGGCGGCCTCGGACTCGGTGAAGAACTGCTTCACCGCGTCCGCGACCTTCGTCTTGCCCTGTCCGAGGTCGCCGCCGATACGCAGGAAGGCGGCCTCGATGGTGTCGGCACCGGAGGGGTGCGGGGTGATCGTGCCGAGGACACCCGCCTTGGCGGTGTCGTCCTCGTACTGCGCGATCTCCTTGTTGACCGTGTCGGTCGGCTTGAACGCCGCGTACTGCTCGGTGCTCGCGAGGATGCCCCGGTCGTAGCCCATGATCTTGCCGACCTCGGGGTCGTGGACCATGAAGTCGATGAACTGCGCGACCTCCTTGGGGTGGGAGGTGCGGGCGGAGGCGCTGAGCATCAGGGAGGCGAGGTACTGCCCGGTGTGCTTGCCGTCCATGGTCGGGATCGGGGCGAGGCCGTAGGTGCTGTCGCCCTCGGAGGAGTAGCGCACGGTGAAGTTGTCCCAGGTGAACTCCGAGGCGCCGTGACCGGCCGAGAGGGACGACTTGGGGGCGTCCTGGGCGACGACCTTCGGGTCCGTGACGATGCCGGCCTTCACGCGGTTGTAGCCGTCGGCCCACCACTCCGTCAGGTCGGCCTTGTCGAAGCCGAGTCCG
Organism: Streptomyces sp. NPDC048254; assembly: GCF_043201895.1. Classification (NCBI taxonomy): domain Bacteria; kingdom Bacillati; phylum Actinomycetota; class Actinomycetes; order Kitasatosporales; family Streptomycetaceae; genus Streptomyces; species Streptomyces sp. NPDC048254. The sequence goes on along the minus strand of NZ_JBICZJ010000007.1, from coordinate 312,418 downwards.
TCATCGGTGTAGAACGCCTTGCCGTTCTGGCGGAGGTACAGGTCGTAGAGGTACATGATGGCGAAGTAGCCGGTGTCCCCCGCGACCTCGGTCTTGTCGTGGATGGTCTTCAGCGCCTTGAAGTAGTCGTCCCAGGTCCAGCCCGCGTGGGGTTCGACGCCGGCCTTCTCGAAGACCTTCTTGTCGATGACGAGCGCCATGGTGTTGGAGCCGACGGGGATTCCGACCTGCTTGCCGTCGACCTCACCGACCTTCGTGACGTCGGCCCGGAAGTGATCCAGGCTCAGATTGCCTGCCTGAACCTGGGACTTGAGGTCGAGAAGAATTCCACGCTTGTCGTACTTCCGAAGAAAGGTGACGGCATTTTGGAAAACGTCCGGGGGATTTCCGCCGGCGGCCTGGGTCTGGAACTTCTCCCAGAACGATTGATATGTCTGGAAGTCCGTCTTGACCTTGATCTTCGGGTACTTCTTCTCGAAGAGCTTGATGGTCTGGTTGATCTTCGTGGCGCGCTCCTCGGCACCCCACCACGAGTAACGGATCGTCACCGCCCCGTCCCCGGAACCGCTTCCGCCGCCACACCCGGTCGTCGCGGCGAGCCCGAGCGCGGCCGCCGAGGCCCCAGCCGCCTTCAGGACGGTCCGCCTCTCCAGATTCCTGCTCGTTCCCACAGTCGGGCCCCTCCCCGCAGCGTCGCCGACGCCTGCATGAATCGTTTCAAGTAAGCGCTTGCTGGCACAAGTTACGGAGGGGCCGGTGAGGCGTCAATGATTCGGACAGGAATTTCTTGTGCCCCGGGACGGCGGCGAGGCGCGGTGGGGCGCGGGCGCGCCGGCCGGAGGGTGGGCGACGTCGCAGGTGAGGGGCGCGCGGTCGGGGGGCCGAACGTGAAGTGGCCTGCGGCGGCCGGGGGCTACGAGTTGGCTTCGATACGCGGTCCGGGGCGAGGGCGGGGCCGGGGACCGGGCCGGGACGAAGATCCGCCGCGGGAGTCCGCGAGGGGGCGGGTGGGCGCCGTGAATCTCCCTTCGCGCGGAGGCCCGGGGCAAGCCGGCATGGAGAACGGGGCACGGTGCGGGGCGGACGGTTGATGCGGGTCCGAGTGGAGGGTGGGGCACGGTGAGGGGGCGCGGATTGTGCGGGTCCGACTCGGGCGGCAGGGCCGATTCGTCCGACGACTGCGGCCCCCGCCGACTTGTCATGCCTCGCCCCGGTGGGCTTGCCTCGAGGATCACCGTCCGCCGTTGGCGTGCCCACCTGATGCCATCAGCCGCCGACCGGTTCGGGAAGGGACCGTGCACCGACCGTGTCCGTCCGCACCACACGGACGGACGGGAACCTCTCCACATCGCGCGGAGAATGACGGAACGCGACGACGTCGACACCGACCGACCCACCTCACCCGCGTCGACCGGCGCCGTCGGGCGCGGGGGTACACGCAACTCGGCAGGCAGGCGCCGCGAAGGGTGATCAGGCACTGCGCAGCTCTTCGCGCCGTCCTGCGGGAGCACCGTCGCGCAGCGGCCTGCCCGCGCGAAGGTACCGCCGAGGGCGGTCAGGCGCCGCAGCTCTTCGCGGCGCCCCGCGGGAGCACCGTCGCGCAGCGGCCCGCCCGCGCGAAGGTGCCACGAAGGGTGATCAGGCACCGCACAGCTCCTCCGCGCCGCCTCCGCGGAAGCACCGTCGCCCAGCAGCCCGCCCGCGCGAAGGTACCCGCCAAGGGTGATCAGGCACCGCGCAGCTCTTCGCGGCGCCCCGCGGAAGCGCATCGCGCAGCAGCCTGCCCGCGCGGTGGACGGGACGCGGTGCGGGGACCGCCCGGCCGGAGCCGCACAGGCCCGCACAGGCCCGCACACCAGCCGACAGCGGACACCTTCGGCAGCAGGCATGTCGCACGGGGGTGGGCGGCGCCACCGGAGCCCCGTCCCTCTCCGGTCCTGAAACGACCGCGGCCCACCTGCTCTCGCAGGTGGGCCGTGGTTCCGGGTGGGCGATACTGGGTTCGAACCAGTGACCTCTTCGGTGTGAACGAAGCGCTCTCCCACTGAGCTAATCGCCCGGACGCAGGAAGAACATTACCCCATGTCAGGGGGTGCCCCCGACCAGTCGCCGGGGGCCCGCGGCCGTCGGCCGGGTCACTCCTCGATCTTCCAGGGCATCACTATGCCGAACTTGGAGAGGTAGATCCCGGCCAGGCCGGCCACGATCACCAGGCCGATCACCGTCAGCGTGATGTTACGGCGGCGCACCTTGGGGTCGAGGGCCTTCTGGGCCGCCTCCGTGACCTTCCGTTTCGTCCAGCGGAGCACCAGCTGGGCCCAGACGAACTCGGTCGCCCAGATCGCCATGCCACCGAAGATGATCACCCAGCCCGGCCCCGGCAACGGCAGCAGGACGATGCCCACGACCACCACCGCGAGGCCGACCGCGAAGACCCCGACCTGCCAGCTCAGGTGCAGCATCCGGCGTGCCTTGATGAACTCGGGCGCCCGCGATCCGAGCCCCCGCTGCTCGCGCGCCCCGTCTGTCTCCGTCCCGTCCACCTCGCTCCCGTCCGAGGCCACGACGACCTCGCCCGGTTCGTTACTCCCCGTATTCATACGACCAAACCCTACCTGAGCGATTCCGGTCACCGGAATGGTCGTAGATCGCGTCGAGGTTCTCGGCCGGAAGAGTTACGTAAACACACGCAAAACACTCAGAGGGGTTTACAACGGCACCGTAGGTGGCATGTCGATTTCGCCGACGTGCGAATCCCCGAGCGCACACTGAGCGAAAGGCCCTGGCGCTTATGAACACCACGGTCAGCTGCGAGCTGCACCTGCGCCTCGTTGTGTCGAGCGAGTCTTCCCTGCCTGTCCCCGCAGGCCTGCGGTACGACACGGCCGACCCCTACGCCGTGCACGCCACCTTCCACACCGGAGCCGAGGAGACCGTCGAGTGGGTGTTCGCCCGCGACCTCCTCGCCGAGGGGCTGCATCGCCCCACCGGCACCGGCGACGTCCGCGTCTGGCCGTCCCGCAGTCACGGTCAGGGCGTCGTGTGCATCGCCCTGAGCTCTCCGGAGGGCGAAGCCCTGCTCGAAGCCCCGGCGCGGGCCCTGGAATCCTTCCTGAAGCGAACTGACGCCGCCGTGCCGCCCGGCACGGAGCACCGGCACTTCGATCTCGATCAGGAGCTCTCGCACATTCTGGCGGAGAGCTAGGGCAACGCCCCTGCAAGCCGCCCGGCGCCGTCCACTCGGGGAGACGGCTCGGGCCTAGACAACCGCATACGGCAGCACCGGCGCCGCCACCGTGATCGGTCACGGGGGCGGCGCCGGTGTGCCGTGTGCCTGGGAACCCCCGCCGGGCCATGCGCGTTCTACAGGGCAGCGACGAGTGGGGCAGAGCACGATGCGCCGGAGCCGTATGTCGCTACGATCGGCCACCATCGGCGGGCGCCCGCCCGACCCTCAGGCCAGGGAGCGAAACGTGCTGATCACCCACGACACCCGGTGTTCTCTCGACGCCGTGGTGGATCTGGTGAACACCGCGCCGGAGGACGACGCGGCGCCGGACGGGCTGTCCGATGTCGCGGCGCTCCAGGTTTTCGTACGAAACCACAACATGAGCGATGTGGGCGTGCTCTCGGAGTTCGACCTGTCGGCGGTGCGCAAGGTCCGCGGCCGGTTCGCGGGGATCTTCGCCGCCCCGGACGCCCGGGTCGCCGCAGGGATGATCAACGAGCTGGTCGCGGCCGCGGGCACCACGCCCCAGCTCACGGACCATGACGGCTTCGACTGGCATGTGCACTACTTCGCGCCCGGCGCGTCGGTGGCCGACCACCTCGCCGCCGACTGCGGGATGGCGCTCGCGTTCTTCGTCGTCGCCGGGGAGCAGGAGCGGCTGCGGCGCTGCGAGGCCCCGGACTGCCGGCGCGCCTTCGTCGACCTCTCCCGCAACCGCTCGCGCCGCTACTGCGACAGCCGGACCTGCGGAAACCGGCTGCATGTCGCCGCCTACCGGGCACGCCGCAAGGAAGCGGCGGGCTGATCCCCGAAAGGCGGACCTCACCGGGCCGCCGGCCCAGGCCGCCGTCGGGGTTCGTCGTCGGGGTTCGTCGTGGGGTTCGTCGTGGGGTTCGTCGATGCCGACGCCTGTCCCGGCGGGTGGCGCCGGGACGGGCGGGTACGGCTCACAGCCACAGCAGGTCGTGCAGCGCAGCCATGAGGAGCAGACACCCGATCACCGCAAGGAAGATCATCAGCGGTGGCTGGGAAAGGGCGAAGAGGCACCCGCGCGGCTCGTCCTTCGGCGGCGCGGCCTCGCTCTGTTTCGTGTCCAGCATCTCGCGGCGATGATGACCTAGCGAGCACCCGCCGCGCGATCAACACGCCCGGAATGGGCGGGAGTTCGTTGAATTCCGTGATGTCCGGTTCGCTTCCGCTCGCGCGGTGAACGCTTCCGCGCACGCCGTAGGCGCACTGTGTCGTTTCAATGCCTCATGTGACTGTCATATGCATCCGCCGCAACCCGCCTGAACAGCGCGTCGGGCCCGGGCGACGGGGCGTCGCCGTCTCCCGCGCGGCCCCGCCGCCGCGGGTGGGTCATATTCCGTGCTTCTTCAGGATGGCCTCGATGTCGCTGAAGTCCTCACCCCACCCGGTGCCGCGCGGCGCCGCCGCGGGCTTGGCCGCCGGGCGGGTGGCGGGACCCAGCGAGGGTGCCGAGGCGGCGGGAGCGACGGCGTCCCGCTTCGCCTCCCGGGCGGCCGCCTTGCGCTCGGCGCGGGTGCCACCGCGCCGGCGCTCCACGGCACGCGTGGAGGCGAACAGGGCCCAGGCCGCGCCGAGCACAACGAAGCCCGCCCAGGCGGTGGGGCTGAACGCCGTGTCGGCGAGCCAGCCGACCACTCCCGTCATGACCAGGCCGACGGGCACGAGTGAGTAGGCGGCGATACGGGCCGCCGACAGGTACCGCTTGCGGTAGGCGGTCACCACGGCGATGCCCAGGCCGGCCGCGGACGCGGCGGAACAGACTGTCTCGGCGATCATCCGGTCCTCCTGGCGGGCTCGGTCGGGCGGGGCGACGGACACACGCTGCGTCGTGCCCCCTCCATCGTGCACCGCCCGGCCCGTGCGATCCATGCCCGGGCCCGACAATCAGGGGCATCTCGGGGTCCTCTCCGGGTCGCCTCCACCCCAGGTACGAACGGTGGTCACAGCCGGCCACCGGCCGCCGCCCACCGTCGCGATTGGGTCGACGGAGCCCGGCCTGGAAGACTGGTCGCCATGAACGACTCCCCCGCGCCCACCGACGCCCCGGTCCTCGACGTCTGGTGCGATCTCCAGTGTCCCGACTGCCGCAGCGCCCTGGACGACCTCCGCGCCCTGCGGGCCCGGTACGGCGACCGGCTGGAGCTGCGGCTGCGGCACTTCCCGCTGGAGAAGCACAAGCACGCCTTCGCCGCCGCGCAGGCCGCCGAGGAGGCGCTGGAGCAGGGCAAGGACTGGGAGTACGTCGAGGCGGTCCTCGGCCGGGTCGAGAAGCTGGACCGCGAGGGCGAGCCGTTCCTGGTCGAGGTGGCCCGTGAACTGGGCCTGGACGCCGAGGAGTTCGACACCGCGCTGGTCGACGGCCGGCACATCCTGATCGTCGACGCCGACCAGGCCGAGGGGCAGGCCATCGGCGTGACGGGCACCCCGACCTACGTCATCGGGGGCGAACGCCTCGACGGCGGCAAGAGCCAGGAGGGCCTGCGCGAGCGGGTGACGGAGATCGCGGACCGGCTGCTGGCCGAGCGGGAGCAGTAACCCACAGCCGGACCGCACAACCGGACCCCCCAGCCGGACCCCACAACCGGATCCCTCCGCCGGGCCCACAGCCGGCTTCGGAGCGGCTTTCAGAGCAGGTTCTTGTACAGGTGGTAGGCGGTCGTCTCGTAGCCGAGTGACTCGTAGAGCCGCTCGGCGGGCGTATTGCCCGCGAAGACGTTCAGCATGATCGCGGACCGGCCGGCCGCGACGCCCTGCGCCTCCGCCAGGAGCATCATCGTGCGGCCGTGCCCCCTGCCCCGGTGGCGCGCGTCGGCCTCGACCTTGTAGACGAAGGCCCTGTCCTCCCGGGTGCCCGTCCAGAGGGTGCCGACCGCGGTCCCTTCGTGCTCCAGGACCCTGAAGACCATTCCCGGGGTGGCCAGGCCGTCGGGCAGAAAGGCGGTGGTGTCCCGCAGCGCCTTGGCCCTGGCCTCGGCCTCGGGCACCCCGCGCTCGATCCAGCTCCGCGCGTAGCCCTCTTGGTGCGTTTCCCGCCAGGGGCCGAACTCCGCCGGGGTCATGGGCCGCCCCCGGCTCCCCGCGGGGAGTCCGGGCGGGGTGTCGCCGAGCGGTTTCTCCATGTGGCGGTTGCGTACGAGGTAGCCGAGGGCGGTCGCCGCCTTGAGTGCCGCCTCCGCCGCCGCTGGCACCGACGTCTCGATCCGCGTACACCCCCATCCGCGCAGCACTTCCTCCGCGGCGAGCGCGGCGACCGTGCCCCGGCCTCGTCGGCGGTCCGGCTCCTCGATCCGCAGGTCCAGAATCCGGCCCACCGAGTCGCCGAAGTCGGGACTCATGCCGAGGTGTATCGCGCCGACGGGACGGCTGTTCACACACACCTGGTACCGGCGCGAACGGGTCCCGTCGGCTTCGTGCTGAAGCGGCTCGCTCGGCCGCAGGGTCGTGGTCATCAGAGGAGTTCTACCCGCCATGGACGCCCACGTCAGCCCATTAAAAGGGGCTCTTACGGATCCAGGTCCTGCCCGGACCGCTCGTCGAAGATCCGCATCGCCTTGGCGGTGACCGGGCCGGGGGCGCCGGGGAGTTCGCGGTCGTCGACCCGGTGCACGGCCTGGACGTCACGCAGGGTGGAGGTGAGGAAGACCTCGTCGGCCCGCTCCAGGACGTCCAGGGACAGGTCGGTCTCCACGGCGCCGGTCCATTCGACGGTCAGGGCGCGGGTGATGCCGGCCAGACATCCGGACGCGACCGGCGGGGTGTGGATCTCGCCGTCGAGGACGACGAAGACGTTGGAGCCGGTGCCCTCGCAGAGCTGCCCGACGGTGTTGGCGAACAGGGCCTCGGTGGCGCCGTGTTGGTGGGCGCGGGCCAGGGCCACGACGTTCTCGGCGTACGAGGTGGTCTTCAGGCCGGTGAGCGCGCCGCGCTCGTTGCGGGTCCAGGGGACCGTGATGACGGCGGTGGAGTCGGCGCGGCGGCCGGTCTCCCCGAGGGCGACCACGAGGGTGGGGCCGCGGTCACCGCGGTCGGAGCCGAGCGGACCGTGGCCGCCGGTGTAGGTGATGCGCAGCCGGCCCAGCGGCATCGGGTTGGCCACCAGCACCGCCTCGCACGCCCGGCGCACCTCGTCGTGGTCGGGGTCGGGCAGGCCGAGGCCCCGGGCCGAGCGGGTCAGCCGGTCGAGATGCCGGGTGAGCGCGAAGGGCCTTCCCTCGATCGCCTTCACCGTCTCGAAGATGCCGTCCCCCACGGTCAGCCCGTGGTCGAACACGGAGACACGCGCGGACTCGACGTCCTGCAGCCCGCCGTCCAGCCAGATTTTCACCCGAGGTCCCCTTCGTTCATGACGTACCTACCCGACGCTACCGCGAGCAGCCGGGCGGCCTTCAGCTCGGTCTCCCGCCACTCACCCTCCGGGTCGGATCCCCAGGTGATCCCGGCGCCGGTACCGAACCTCAGCACGCCCGCTCCCCGGTCGATCCAGAAGGTGCGGATGCCCACGGCCAGCTCGCCGACGCCCCGGTCCGCGTCGACCCAGCCGATGCCGCCGCAGTACGGGCCGCGCGGCGCGGTCTCCAGCTCCTCGATGATCCGCAGGGCGCTCGACTTCGGCGCGCCGGTGACGGAGCCGGGCGGGAAGGCCGCGGCGAGCAGCTCGGGCCAGCCGGCGTCGGCGCGCAGCTCGCCCCGGACCGTGGAGACCAGATGGACCAGCCCGGGATGCTTCTCGACGGCGCACAGGTCGGGGACGGTCACCGTGCCGGTGGCGCAGACCCGCCCGATGTCGTTGCGGACCAGGTCCACGATCATCACATTCTCGGCGTAGTCCTTCTCCAGGAGGTCCGCCTCGGTGCGGCCGGTGCCTTTGATGGGTCCGCTCTCCACGGTCCGCCCCGTCCGGCGCAGGAACAGCTCGGGCGAGGCGGTGGCTATCTCGACGCCGCGTTCCGGCAGCCGAATCGTTCCTGCGTACGGCGCCGGGTTACCGCGGGCCAGTAGTGCGGTCAGGGCGTCCACGTCGGCGTCCGGGGCGGCCGGCGCGGACAGCACCCGGCACAGGTTGGCCTGGTAGACCTCGCCGGCCGCGATCTGCGTACGGATCCGCCGCACGGCCGTGGTGTACGCGGCGCGGTCGAGGGACGACGTCCAGTCACCGGCGGCAGGGCCCCGCCACCGCCCCGGCACCGGCGCGGGCACCGGTTCCTCCCGTACGTCGCCGAACCGGGCGCAGGTCAGCCGGCCCTCGAAGTCCGCGCAGACGGCCCAGAAACCGGCGGAGTCGAGGGCCGCGGGATCGCTGGTGACATCGAGGAGACCGGTGGCGAGACGTGCGCCGAACCGGGCGAGAGGAGGGTGATGGAGCACGTCGTCGAGTCTATGGCGGGTGTCCTGGGGGTGACCCGGGCGTGTCGTCAAGGGGGCCCTGACCACGTCGTCTGCCGGGTCAGGCGCAGCACGCTGCGCAAACGCGTTTTTGTGCTGGCCCGGGAATCCGCTAGAGTTCAACACGTCGCCGGGCCGCGAGAGCGGGCCGAAACGACAGGCGGACGTAGCTCAGTTGGTAGAGCGCAACCTTGCCAAGGTTGAGGTCGCGAGTTCGAGCCTCGTCGTCCGCTCGAAGGAACTAGGGGTCTTCCCGATCCCCTACACTCCTGGTGGAGTGGCCGAGAGGCGAGGCAACGGCCTGCAAAGCCGTCTACACGGGTTCAAATCCCGTCTCCACCTCCAAGGACGATTAGCTCAGCGGGAGAGCGCTTCCCTGACACGGAAGAGGTCACTGGTTCAATCCCAGTATCGTCCACTGGATCTTCGTAGCCTTCGGCGTTTGGTCGAAGAGGGTCGAGGATCTGATCCCGCGCGATTAGCTCAGCGGGAGAGCGCTTCCCTGACACGGAAGAGGTCACTGGTTCAATCCCAGTATCGCGCACGCAGTGCCCGTGATCTTCGGATCGCGGTCCCGAGGACGATTAGCTCAGCGGGAGAGCGCTTCCCTGACACGGAAGAGGTCACTGGTTCAATCCCAGTATCGTCCACACGCAGAGAGCCCCGGCCGTCGTGACGGCCGGGGCTTCTTCGTGCGCCAGGGCCTGCGGGTGCGCCCGGCGGAGGTGCCGGGCGCAGCGGGCTCAGCTGGAGAAGAGCATGTGGGCCCAGCTCTTCTGGCCGTGGTGACCGCCGTGGTGTCCACCATGACCGCCGTAGTGGCCGCCCCCGTGGTGCTGCTGCGGGGCGCCCCAGGCCGGCGCGGGCGGCGCCGGGTAGGCCTGCGGGGCCGGCGGGACCGGCTTCGACCACTGGGCCTCCATCTGGGTCAGCGCCTCCAGCTCGCCGTAGTCGAGGAAGATGCCCCGGCAGCCGCTGCACTGCTCGATCTGGACGCCGTTGCGGTTGTAGGTGTGCATCGGCGCATGACACTTCGGACACTGCATGGTCGGCTCAACTCCTCGCCGGTAAAAACTGCTTCACGTTCACCCAGGACAGACTCCGTCCGACCCCGGTCGGTTGCACCCTACTTCGGGAAATCGAGGGCCAACCGGGCGGGGACCGAGGTCGTTCGGGAGGGGCGCGGGGTCATTCCGGGGCCATACGGGCACAAGCGTCGATCAGGGACTGCTCCACTTCGTCCAGGCCACGGTCCGCCGCGAGCGCCTTCGCGAGATAGCGGGCGGCGGTCTGGACGGTGAGGGCGCGGGCCGGCACGTCCAGGGTCGGCCAGGGGTCGCCGTCCTCCGGCACGGCCGGGCCGCCGGCCGCGCGGTAGGCGGTCAGGAAGCGGGTCCAGTCCTCGGGCGGGAGGAGGCCGCAGGCGTACCAGGAGGCGGGGCGGGCGAGGTCCCAGGCCGGGTCGCCGACGCCGAGGTCGTCGACGTCGATGAGCCGCCACGGGCCGTCCGGCGCCGGGTGCCGGACCAGCTGACCGAGGTGCAGGTCGCCGTGGCAGAGGGTGCGGGTGCCGGGCATCGGGGCCTCGGCGCGGGCCCAGGCGGGCAGCGCGGACCAGGCGCGCAGGACGGGCGGGGCGGCGGGGTGCACCGGCGAGGCGGCCAGCGCCTGGCGGAGGCGGGCCATCGCATGGGCGGCCTTGGCCGGGCCGCGCATGGGGGGTGTGGCGGGGAGCGGCGGGGTGCGATGGAGACGGGCGAGGAGGGTGGCGGCGGCTTCCCAGGGAGCGGCGTCCGGGGCGTCGGGGTCCACGGGACGGCCGTACGGCCAGAGGGTGACCGGGCGGGTGCCGAGCACGGTCGCCGGGGTGGCCGCGAGCGGAGCGAGGAAGACGTCGGGGAGGTGGGCGGCGGTGGCCAGGCGCAGCGCGAGGGCGGCGGGGTCGGTGCCGGGGGCGTGGGCCTTGGCGACGGTCTCCGCGTGCCGGAGGACCGTGGTGTCCGGGCGGTGGGCGAGGGTGGTGGTGGTGGCGCCGCAGTGGCAGGGGGCCGCGTCCGGGTGGGCGGCGGCTCTGACCCTGGCGGTCAGCTGGGGTATTACGTCTGCGGTGGTCAAGGGTCCCCCGGGGTGTGCGGTTGCTGCGCTGAGCGTACGTGGGTGTGCTGGACCGGGGTTCCTGGTCGGGCGGGGTGGGGGCTGAGGTACCGGGGTTGCACTCGCCCGCGCTTGCGGGGTGCCGCCGCGCCCACCCGTGCCGCCTGGGGGCACCTCCCAGGCCCTTAAGGCACTGGGGGAGGCACGATTGCCCGCAGCTGTGTAAGACACGGCTGGGACGCGGGGAACTGCGCGGTCAGCCCCCGCCGGGCCGCAGATGCACTTCGGCCGTGCGCACCGCAGAAAAAGCAATGCCGGCGCAGCTCCCCAGCTGCGCCGGCATTTTGCCGTCCGCCGCACCCCCGTCCCCACGGGGTTTCATGGGTGGATGTCCCCGCCCGGACCGCTCTTCCGGGCCTGGGGTCGCCGCTCAGCGCCCCAGCATCACTCCCACGGACGACGCCTGTGTGGCCACCGTCTCCCAGCCGTCGAAGACGAGCAGGAGCAGGGCCGCCAGGGGAAGGGCCATCAGCGTCGCCACCAGGGGGTGGCGGCGGCCCTGCCGGCGAGGGCGGGTGGTATGTGTCCGCTGTGCCGTAAGAGCCATGGTCCCTCTCCTGACCGTTCAGTTGTCGTTGGCAGCGGCGGGTGTCTGACCTCGGGGGACGAGTGCTGCACCCGCCGCTTGACCTCAAATCTAGGCGCGTGGCACTTCGCGGACGTCATGCCCTCGTACCGAATCGCGGGCCTCCGAGAGGATGAGCCGTGACCTGCGGTCTACTCCCCTGGGTGGAGACGGCTCCTACGCCTCGCCCTGGGCCTCGGGGTCTTCCCGGAGGGGGTGCCCGGTCCTTCCCGGTTTTTCCGAGCTGTCCTCGCGGGGCACCGGCTGCTCGACGAGGGCCAGGACCCGGGTCGCCATGAAACGGGCCGTCCGGACAACACTGCCGTTTCGCGTGACTTCGCTCACTTCCACCACCCCCCGCCGTACCGCCGTCTCCACCCGGCGGCCCGCCCTGCTGGCCACCACCTCATACGTACGGGTCGTGTCGCCGGCGTCGACGACTATCTCCACTCGGTCACCCTTCACAGTCTCAATCCCCCTTCTGTGACGGCTTGTTGGAGCAGACGGGTACTCAAAGGAGCCGAAACCGGCGCCTTCCTGACCACTCCTCAATTCTCGCACCCGGCACTGACAATCCGTCGGGCCGAGAGGGCGCGGCCTCTGCGCGCGGGCGGCCGTGGAAACGTAAGCTGTGCCACGTCACACGGACCGGGCAGCGGGGATGAACATGGCGATGATGCGCCTGAGGCGCGAGGACCCGCGCGTCGTCGGCTCGTTCAGGCTTCACCGGAGGCTCGGCGCCGGCGGGATGGGTGTGGTCTATCTCGGCTCCGACAAGAAGGGGCAGCGGGTCGCGCTGAAGGTGATCCGGCCCGATCTGGCGGAGGACCAGGAGTTCCGGTCGCGTTTCGCCCGTGAGGTCTCGGCGGCCCGGCGGATCCGGGGCGGTTGCACGGCGCGGCTGGTCGCCGCGGACCTGGAGGCCGAGCGGCCGTGGTTCGCCACCCAGTACGTGCCCGGTCCCTCGCTGCACGACAAGGTCGCCGACGACGGCCCGCTGGGCGCGGCGGACGCGGCCGCGGTCGGCGCGGCGCTGTCCGAGGGCCTGGTCGCCGTGCACGAGGCCGGGGTCGTCCACCGGGATCTGAAGCCGTCCAACATCCTGCTGTCCCCGAAGGGGCCACGGATCATCGACTTCGGCATCGCCTGGGCCACCGGGGCCTCCACGCTCACCCACGTCGGTACGGCGGTGGGCTCCCCCGGGTTCCTCGCGCCCGAGCAGGTGCGCGGCGCGGCCGTCACGCCGGCCACCGACGTGTTCTCGCTCGGCGCGACCCTGGCGTACGCGTCGACCGGCGACTCGCCCTTCGGGCACGGCAGTTCCGAGGTGATGCTCTACCGCGTGGTCCACGAGGAGCCACAGCTGTACGGGGTGCCGGACGCGTTGGCCCCGCTGGTGCGGGCCTGTCTGGCGAAGGACCCGGAGGACCGGCCGAGCACGCTCCAGCTGTCGCTCCGGCTGAAGGAGATCGCCGCGCGCGAGGCGCAGGGGCTGCCCGACGTACGGCCGCCGGCGCCGCGTGCCGCGGAGGCGGACCGGCCCACCGGGCGGCTCGCCGAGACCTACCCGGAGGCGCAGCGCGCCCAGCGGCGGCCGCCGCCGCAGTCCTCGCCGGGCACGCCGGTGCGGGGCAACGCGCCCTCGCGCGGCGGCAGCGGGCCACGGGCGACCGGCGGCGTGCCGTCCCGGCCGGGTGCCGCGCGCCCCATGCCCGCTCCGCGCGGCAACGGCAGCCGGACCGGGAACACCAACGGGAACCGCCCCGGCCCGCGCAGTGGTACGGGACGACCGGCGCCGCGCCCCACGGGCACCGGACGGCGCCCGGCCAACCCCCGGCTGCTGCGCCAGCGGCTCTTCGTGTTCGTCGTGGTGACCCTGCTGGTGGCGCTGGGGATCGCACTGGCCCAGGGCTGTTCCGGCCCGGCGCACGGGATGGGCGTGCCCGGTGGGGTCGCACCCGCGAAGTCGGCAGCCCTCCGGGAGTAACAGGTCCTACGCCTCGGGGCGGCCGGTGGTCACCGCGTAGAAGGCGACCGCGGCCGCCGCGCCGACGTTGAGGGAGTCGACGCCGTGGGACATCGGGATGCGGACCCATTCGTCGGCGGCGACCAGCGCCTGGGTGGAGAGGCCGTCGCCCTCCGCACCGAGCATCAGGGCGACCCTGTCCATCCGGTGCGGGGCGGCCTCGTCGAGGCTGCGGGCCTTCTCGTCCGGGGTGAGGGCGAGCAGCGTGAACCCGGCCTCGCGGACCGAGTCCAGCCCCTTGGGCCAGGTGTCGAGACGGGCGTACGGCACAGAGAAGACCGCACCCATCGAGACCTTCACGCTGCGGCGGTAGAGGGGGTCGGCGCAGTCCGGGGACAACAGCACCGCGTCCATGCCGAGGGCCGCCGCCGAGCGGAAGATCGCGCCGATGTTGGTGTGGTCGTTGACCGACTCCATGACGACGACCCGGCGGGTGGTGCGCAGCAGTTCGGTCGCCGTCGGCAGCGGCTTGCGCTGCATGGAGGCGAGCGCGCCGCGGTGCACGTGGTAGCCGGTGACCCTCTCGGCGAGCTCCGGGCTGACCGCGTAGACGGGGGCCGGGAGTTCGTCGATGACATCGCGCATGACGTCGACCCACTTGGCGGACAGCAGCATCGAACGCATCTCGTAGCCCGCGTCCTTCGCCCTGCGGATGACCTTCTCGCCCTCGGCGATGAACAGGCCCTCGGCCGGTTCGCGCTTGCGGCGCAACTCGACGTCGGTCAGGCCCGTGTAGTCGCGCAGGCGCGGGTCGTCGGGATCCTCAACGGTGATGAGATCGGCCACAGGGTGATACTGCCTTGTCCTGGGTGTGGTGCCAACGGGCTGGAACGGGTTGTGTTACCCGGGGTTACGCCGGTGCGTCTCCGGCGGACGGAGCCGGTGCCTCTCCGGCGGACGGGTGCGGGCCGACGTTCACGACCTCGCCGACGACGATGACCGCCGGGGGCTTCACGTCCTCCGTGCGGACGACCTCCGCCACCGTGGCGAGGGTCGCGTCGACCCGGCGCTGGGCGGCCGTCGTGCCCTCCTGGACCAGGGCGACCGGGGTGTCCGGGGACTTGCCGTGGGCCACCAGGGTCTCGGCGATCTGCCCGATCTTGTCGACGCCCATCAGGATCACCAGGGTCCCGGTGAGCTTCGCGAGGGACGGCCAGTCAGCGAGCGACCGCGCGTCGTCCGGCGCTACGTGGCCGCTGACCACGGTGAACTCATGCGCGACCCCCCGGTGAGTGACCGGGATACCGGCCGCGCTCGGCACCGAGATCGAGCTGGAGATGCCGGGCACGATCGTGCAGGGGATGCCGGCCTCGGCGAGCGCCTGGACCTCCTCCATGCCCCGGCCGAAGACATAGGGGTCGCCACCCTTGAGCCGTACGACCGACTTGCCCTGCCTGGCGTGCTCGATCAGGGCGTTGTTGATGGCCTCCTGGGCCATGTAGCGGCCGTACGGGATCTTCGCCGCGTCGATCACCTCGACGTGCGGCGGGAGTTCGGCGAGCAGGTCGCGGGGGCCGAGGCGGTCGGCGATCACCACGTCGGCCTCGGCGAGCAGGCGGCGGCCGCGCACCGTGATCAGGTCGGGGTCGCCGGGCCCGCCGCCGACCAGGGCGACGCCCGCGTGGCGGGTGCGGTGGTGCGGGGCGACGAGGGTGCCGTCGCGCAGGCCCTCCACGACCGCGTCCCGGATGGCGGCGGTGTGGCGGGGGTCGCGGCCGCGGGCGTCGGTGGTGAGCACGGCGACCGTGACGCCCTCGCTGTGGCCGGTGGCCGGGGTCCAGGCGGTGGCCCGGTCGGCGTCGTCGGAGCGGACGCACCAGACGCGGTGGCGCTCGGCCTCGGCGGATGCGGCGGTGTTGGCGTCGGGGTCGCTGGTGGCGATCAGGGCGTACCAGGCCTCGGTGAGGTCGCCGTCCTGGTAGGGGCGCTTCACCCAGGTGATCTCGCCGGCGTCCGCCATGGCCTCGACGGAGGGCGTGGCCTCGGGAGACACGAGGGTGACGGCGGCGCCGGCCGCGATGAGCGCGGGGAGGCGGCGCTGGGCGACCTGGCCGGCGCCGAGGACGACCACTTTGCGGCCGGCGAGGCGAAGGCCTACGGGGTAGGCGGGGTGTTCGGCCATGAGGGTGCGACTCCCTGGTGTGGCGGCGGTGCGATGCCCTGACGTGCAGATTTTACGGGGCGCGGGGGTGCGGCTGCTCAGGTGCCCGGGGGCTGGGCAGGGTGGCCGGGTGCGGGTGCGTGGCCCGTGCCCACCCGTTCCGCCCTGCGGAACGCCTGCCCACGGACCACGACGCGGTTGGCGCCCCCACAAGACGGCCCGTCCGAACCACGACGCGGTTGGCGCCCCGGCAGGACGAACCATCCGGACCACGAAACAGCCGGCACCCCCGCAGGGCGGGCCGCCCGGGCCGTGGCCACCCGTTGCCGGTGTGGAGCGCATCGCGCGGGCTGTGGTCGGTCGCCCGGGTCAGGGTGGCTCCCTGGCCTGTGCGGCGTGCCGCACAGGCCGCCGTTCGCTCCGCGTCGGCGCGGGGGCCCCGCTACTTCTCGGTCACGCCCGCCGAGTCGAACGTGGCCACCTCGTGCATGGCCCTCGCCGTGCTCTGCACCAGGGGAAGTGCCAGCAGCGCGCCCGTGCCCTCGCCCAGGCGCAGGTCCAGGTCGACCAGGGGGCGCAGGCCCAGCTTGTTGAGGGCGGCGACGTGGCCGGGCTCCGCACTGCGATGGCCCGCGATGCACGCGGCCAGGACCTCGGGGGCGATCGCGCGGGCCACCAGGGCCGCGGCGCCCGCGCTGACGCCGTCCAGGATCACCGGAGTGCGAAGGGACGCGCCGCCGAGCAACAGGCCCACCATCGCCGCGTGTTCGAAGCCGCCGATCGCCGCGAGAACGCCGATGGGGTCGGCCGGGTCCGGCTGGTGGAGGTCCAGGGCACGGCGGACCACCTCGGTCTTGCGGGCGAGAGTCTCGTCGTTGATGCCGGTGCCGCGGCCGGTGACCTCGGCGGGGTCGGCCCCGGTGTAGACGGAGATGAGCGCGGCGGACGCCGTGGTGTTGGCGATGCCCATCTCACCCGTGAGCAGGGCCTTGTTGCCGGCCGCCACCAGATCGCGGGCGGTCTCGATGCCCACCTCGATGGCCTGCTTGGCCTCCTCGCGGGTCATGGCCGGGCCGGTCGTCATGTCGGACGTGCCCGCGCGGACCTTGCGGGGCAGCAGTCCGGGCGTCGCCGGGAGCTCGGAGGCGACGCCGACGTCCACCACGCACACCTCGGCGCCCACCTGGGACGCGAACGCGTTGCAGACCGCTCCCCCGCCGAGGAAGTTGGCCACCATCTGGGCGGTGACCTCCTGCGGCCAGGGGGTGACGCCCTGGGCGTGCACCCCGTGGTCACCGGCGAAGATCGCGACGGCCGCGGGCTCCGGGATCGGCGGCGGGCACTGCCGGGACAGGCCGGACAGCTGGGCGGAGATGATCTCCAGCATGCCGAGCGCACCGGCCGGCTTGGTCATCCGCTTCTGCCGCTCCCAGGCCTCGCCGAGCGCCTTGGCGTCCAGCGGGCGGATACCGGCGACGGTCTCGGCGAGCAGGTCGTGCGGGTCCTCGCCGGGCAGGGCACGGCGGCCGTACGTCTCCTCGTGCACCACCCAGGACAGCGGGCGCCGCTTGGACCAGCCGGCCTGCATCAGCTCGGGCTCGTCCGGGAACTCGTCGACGTAACCCACGCACAGGTAGGCGATGACCTCGAGATGCTCGGGCAGCCCCAGCGCGCGGACCATCTCGCGCTCGTCGAAGAAGCTGACCCAGCCGACGCCGAGGCCTTCGGCGCGGGCGGCGAGCCAGAGGTTCTCGACGGCGAGGGCCGCGGAGTACGGCGCCATCTGCGGCTGGCTGTGCCGGCCGAGGGTGTGGCGGCCGCCCCGGGTCGGGTCGGCGGTGACGACGATGTTGACCGGGGTGTCGAGGATGGCCTCGATCTTCAGTTCCTTGAACTGCTTCGCGCGGCCCTTGGGGAGGGACTTGGCATAGGCGTCACGCTGGCGCATGGCCAGTTCGTGCATGCTGCGCCGGGTGTCGGCGGACCGGATGACGACGAAGTCCCACGGCTGGGAGTGGCCGACGGAGGGCGCGGTGTGGGCGGCCTCCAGGACACGCAGCAGCACCTCGTGCGGGATGGGATCGCCGCGGAAGCCGTTGCGGATGTCACGGCGTTCGCGCATGACCTTGAGGACGGCCTCGCGCTCGGCGTCGTCGTAGGCGGGTGCGGCCGGGCCGGTGGACTGACGTGCTTCTGCCACGGGGGCCGTGCTCTCTTCCTGGTCGGCGGCCCTGGTGTCCAGGTCCTCCGCTTGCTGTACGACATCGGGGTGGTGCTCCGCCACCGGGCCGGGCTCGGCCACGCGGGGCGCGGGGACGGTGGCGGCCTGCTCCGGCACGGTCTCGCCCTGGTCCTGGGCGGGGAGGACCAGCGGGTGCGGCGGGGTCGGGGCGAGGTGCGGGGTGGTCGGCACCAGGCCGTCGACGGCGACGAACTCGCCGAGCGGCTGCTCGGATGCGGGCTCTGCCGGAAACGTCGCGTCCAGGGGCTCCTGGGCCGCCGGGGTTTCCTCCGGCTGGGCCGCGGGGGTGGGCGGAGTGCCCTGGATCTGGGGGCCGGCGGGGGGCTGGGCCGGCAGCGGCTCAGGGACGGCAGCGGTCTCCGCCGCCGGCACGGCAGCCGCCGCGGGGAACTCGGCGGGGGCCTCGGGGGCCACGGCGTCCGGCGTGGGCTGCTCGGCCTCGGCGGCGAAGGGCTCCGGCGGCTGCGGGGCCTCGACGACGGCCGCGGGGGCTGCCGGGGCGGGCGCGGGGGCCACCGGGGCGGGCGCCTCGACGACGGGCTCCTCGGGCTGGACGGGCGCGGGGGGCGCGAGCGGCGCGGTGGCCTCCGGCCGACCGGGCTCGGCCAGGACGGCTTCCGGGGTGGGAGCGGGCTCGTGCGCGACCGCCTCCGGCGCCGGAACGGACTCGGGCACGACGGTCTCCACGGCCTGCGCGGGCACGGCCGGTTCCACGACCTGGGGCTCCGGCGCGACCGACGGCACGGGGTGCACCGGCACGGACAGCACCGGCTCGGCCACAGTGGTCTGGGCGGCCGGCTCCGGAACCACCGGCTCCATAAGCTGATGCGCGGCCTCCGCCACGGGCACGGCCTCAGGCTCGGCCACCGCCAGAACCTCGGCGGCCTCGGGAATCTCCGCGGCTTCCGGGACCTCCGCAACCTGCGGAACCGGAGGAGCCTGCGCGGCCTCCGGAACCTCCTCGACCAGCGGAGCAGCCTCCGGCACCGCGCCCGGCACAGGCCCATGAGCACCGTCCGGAGCCTCGGCGACCTGCGGCACCACCGGCCCGGCCACGGGCACCGCAACGCCCCCGTCGACCGGCTGGGCCGCGCCCTCCGGGCCGTACGCGTTCTCGGGCCACACCCCTAGGCCCGCCGGTGCCTGCTGCTCCGCCGGGACACCCGCGACGGCCGCGGACTCCGGCGCGAAAGCCGCGGGATCCGCGACGGCCACGGGAGCGACGGGAGCAACCGTCTCCGGCGCCGGAACAACCGTTTCCGCAGCCGGGGCCTGTGCGGCCACCTGTGCCACCGGGGCGGCCTGCGCGACGGTTCCCGGCACCGCGGTCTGCGGCGCGCCCCAGGGCGCGGCGGACTGCGGCGCGGCATCGCCCGACGGCTGGGCGTCGAGGTACTCGGGCCCGGCCGTCTGCAGACCCGGCTGCCGGGCCGGCGTGCCGGCCGGGCCGCGGTCGGCGAGGGAGCGGACCGGGCTGGCGGAGGTGTCGGGGATCGGCGGGCCGAGGTGCAGCGGGCGGCGCGGGGCCGGGGCGGCCGTCGGGTCGTGGGGCACGGAGAGGATCGGGGACGCCGGTACCGAGTTGGGCAGCCGGACGGCGGTGAGGTCGACCGAGCCGCTGTCCCGGCCGTCCGTCTCGTGCGGGCCGGGCTCGTGGACGGTCTCGACGACCGGCTCGGGGGCCGGCGGCGGCACTTCGTTGCCCCAGGCGCCCTGGGCGCCCGGCAGCAGCAGGTCTTCGTCCTCGGCGGGCGACTCGGAGAGGTAGGTGTACGCGCCGTGCGCGGGAACGCCCGGCTGTTCCACCATGCCTGCGCTCTCCGGCAGTCCCTCGCCCGGGACCTGGCCGGTGTCCGTCATGCGTACCCCTCGCCCATCGGTTAGTGCCTTCTACGACCAGCTCACTCGGGGCGGCGCACCGACCGTCCCGCAGTGAAGAACGAGCGTGCGTGCCCAGCGGCACGAACGACCCGCCGGAAAAGGCGACAAAGCCATTCAGTGGCATTGTCCCGGCCGTTCGACCGTCGCGACAGCGTGATCCGCGACAGCCCGCTGTGGACTGCGCCACGTTGCGCGTCCCCGGTTCTGCCGTACCACACCCGCCCCAAAAGGGGCGCGTTTTCCGGATATTGACGAACGAATTTCCGGGCCACCGGTGCGGTGCAGCGATCGGCCAGCCTACCGCGCGCAGTATGACAACAGGATCACGGGGCGCGCTCGGGGAGGACGCCACTGAGCAGGAAAGCGACGTTCCGCTCGGTCTCCGTCCAGGCCCTGGTGTCGAGTTCGACGGACTGCAGCAGGGCGCATTCGACCTGATATCCGTGCTCGGTCAGGTTGCGTCCGATGAGTTCGGCCGCGTCGCGGGTGGCGGCGTGCGTGACGATGCGCTGCGGGCGGCGGTCGGCGACCGCGTCGACCACGGCCGCTCCCCCGCCGCCGACCCGGACGACGTCGGGTTCGGGCAGGTTCTCCAGCACATGGGGCGCGCCGCCGTGCACGATCTGGACCTGGACCCCGAACTTGCGGGCGGCCGCCTCGCTGCGGACGCAGGCCGCGAGGTCCCGGTCGACGGCGATGACGGCGGCCCCGGCGCGCGCGGCCTCGGTGGCGAACGCGCCGCTGCCGCAGCCGATGTCCCAGACGAGGTCTCCGACCCGGGGCCCCAGCCGGGCGAGTTGGGCGGCCCTCAGCAGATCCGTTTCCCCTTCGCCGAGCGCGGCTCCCTCGCCGTACTCCGCGTCGGGCTGCACCCAGCCGCGCGGGCCGGCCGACGGGTCCCGGCCGGCGATCCAGCCGCCGCCCTCGCCCGCCGGCACCGGCCCGGAAGGCCCGCCGATGACGATGACGACATTGGGGTCGCGCCAGGTGTGGTCGGCGGCCTTGTCGGAGGTGACGACGCTGACCTGCTCGCGGTCGGTGCCGAGTTCCTCGCAGATGACGAAGGTGCGGTGGACGCCCTCCATCAGCAGGCCGAGTTCGGCGGGGCCGGCGCCGGGCGAGGTGAGGACGGCGACCTTGGTGTGGGCGCGGCACACGTTCACCGCGCGTCGCAGGGTGCGCCGGTGTGCGACGACCACCTGTGCGTCGTCCCAGGGCATGCCGGCGCGGGCGAAGGCGGCGGCCACCGAGGAGACGGCGGGGACGACCTCGACCTCCAGGCCGAACTCGGGTGCGCGCAGGGTCCGTACGACGCCGAAGAAGCCGGGGTCGCCGTCGGCGAGCACCACCGCGGTGCCGCGGTGGCCGGTGATGCGGCGGGCGGCGAGGGCGACGCTGCCGAGGCGGATGCGTTCGGCGGTTCCTGGCACCTCGGGGAGGGCCAGATGGTGGGCCGCGCCCGCGACGAGCGTGGCGGCGCCGAGCGCGCCGCGCGCCGCGGCGGTCAGGGGCGAGCCGTCCCAGCCGATCACCGTGACCCGGTCGGCCATCGTCGTCAGTCTCCAGGGTTTTCGCAGGTCGTCAGGGTCCGGGGCCCGTGGGCGGGCTCCGTGAGAGTACCTGGTGGAGCTGTCCGGCGCGCGACGGGGCGAATCCCGTCGGCGTCAGTTCCAGGAGGTGAAGCCACCGCTCTCGGCGAGTTCCTCGCCCGCGCCTTCCAGGTCCTCCGGGAGCAGGCTCCACACGATGAAGTCGGTGCGCACGTCCGCCCAGGTGCCGTCCTCGGTGCGGACGTGGACTATGCAGGCGTTGCGCAGTACGCCCTCGCTGATGCCACCGATCTTCTGGGCGACCTGCTGGGAGGCGGTGTTGTCGGCGGCGGTGCGGATCTCGATGCGTTCGAGCTTCTGGTCGCCCAGGAGCCAGTGGGCGGTGGCGAGCGCAGCCTCGGAGGCATAGCCCTCGCCGCGGGCCCAGGGGGCGATGATGTACGACAACTCGGTCGACCGGATGTGCCAGTTGGTCTTGGTGAGCTGGATGACGCCGACCAGGCGCTGGGTGAGGAACTCGGTGACCGCGAGGTCGAGGCCCCGGCCGTCGGTGCGTTCGGCGGGGGCGTACTCGGTGATCCAGCGCCGGGCCGCGTCCTCGGTGAACGGCTGGGGCACGTCGGTCCAGGCGGCGACCTGCTCGTCGTTCATCATCTCGGCCAGGGCGGGCACGTCGTCCTCGTCGAGGGGACGCAGCACCAACCGCTCCGTGCTGATGGAGATGTTGGGGAAGGTGCTAGTCATGCGCCACTCCGTAACCTTCGGAAACCTTCAGGGCGTGCGAACTGCCCAGCATGCAGCATGAAACCACTGAACCGCACGACGGGGCCCACCCCCGGTGAGCGAGTGGACCCCGTGCGTGGCGAAACGCCGTATACGTGCCGCCGGAAGACGATGGGAAAGGCGATCAGAAGGACGGGATGACCGAGCCCTGGTACTTGTCCTCGATGAACTTCTTGACCTCGGGCGAGGTGAGGAGCTTGGCGAGCTTCTTCACCCGCGGGTCCTTCTCGTTGCCCTTCTTCACGGCGAGGAAGTTGCCGTACGGGCTGTTCTTCGCGGACTCCAGGACGAGGGCGTCCTTGGCGGGCTTGATACCGGCCGAAATGGCGTAGTTGCCGTTGATCACCGCAGCGTCCACGTCGTCAAGGGAGCGCGCGGTCTGGGCCGCCTCGACCTCCTTGAACTGGAGGTTCTTCGGGTTCTTGGCGATGTCCTGCGGGGTCGCCTCGCTGCCCGCGCCGGCCTTGAGGGTGATGAGCCCGTTGGCGGCCAGCAGCTTGAGGGCACGCGCCTCGTTCACCGCGTCGTTCGGGACGGCGACGGTCGCACCGCTCTTCAGCGCGTCGGCGCTCTTGACCTTGTGGGAGTAGAGGCCGAGCGGCTCCAGGTGCACCGTGACGACGGGCACGATGTGGGTGCCGCGCTTCTTGTTGAAGTCGTCGAGGTACGGCTGGTTCTGGAAGTAGTTGGCGTCCACCGAGCCGTCCTCGGTCGCCGTGTTCGGCACGATGTAGTCCTGGAACTCCTTGATCTCCAGGTCGAGTCCGGCCTTCTTCGCCAGGTTGTCCTTGACGTAGTTCAGGATCTCGGCGTGCGGGGTCGGGCTCGCGGCGACGACCAGCGGTCCGCTGTAGTCGGAGGAGGAGGACGCGGAGTCCTTGTCCGAGCCGCAGGCGGTGAGCCCGAAGGTGAGGGCTCCGGCGGCGAGGACGGCGGTGGTGAGCTTGGCGGTGTTACGCACGAAAAGTGCCTTTCCTTAAGGGTGGAGCGACCCCGCGATGGGTGGTGCGGGGAAATCTGGGGGGAGAGCGCCGGGGGCTCAGACGGTCTTGCCGGTGGCCGTGGAGGCCTTCAGCAGCCGCAGCTTCGGCACCGGGCCGGACCGGCCGCCGCGGCGGTGCAGGAAGCGGGCCGTGTAGTCGCCGGCGAACTGGATGAGCGAGATGACGACGGCGAGGATCGCCACGGTGATCCACATCAGCTGGGTCTCGAAGCGCTGGTAGCCGTAGCGGATCGCGATGTCGCCGAGCCCGCCGGCGCCGACCGTGCCGGCCATGGCCGAGTAGCCGATGAGCGCGACGATGGTGGTCGTGGTGGAGGAGATGAGCGAGGGCAGCGACTCCGGTACCAGGACCTTGCGTACGACGGTCCAGGTGTTGCCGCCCATCGACTGCACGGCCTCGACGAGGCCGCCGTCCACTTCGCGGACAGCCGTCTCGACCAGCCGCGCGAAGAAGGGGATCGCGCCGATGGCGAGCGGCACGATGGCGGCCTCCCGGCCGATGGTCGTCCCGGTGATCGAGCGCGTGAAGTTCATCAGCGCGACCATGAGGATGATGAACGGCATCGAGCGGGCGATGTTCACGATCTGCCCGATGACCTTGTTGGCCAGCACGTTCTGGAGCAGTCCGCCGCGGTCGGTGAGGACGAGCAGGACGCCGAGCGGGAGTCCGCCGACCACGGCGATCAGGGTGGACCAGCCGACCATGTAGAGGGTGTCCCAACACGCCTGGGACAGCAGCGGCTGCATCGCAGACCAGTCAGTCCAGCTCACTTGGCACCTTCCTTCACCAGCGCGGGCTCCTGGCCCACCACGTCGATCTGCAGGCCCTGTTCACGCAGGAAGCCGATGGGCACCACGTTGTCCTCGTAGCGGCCGGGCAGTTCGATGCGCATCCGGCCGATCTGGAGGCCGCCGACGGTGTCGATGGCGGCACCGAGGATCGATATGTCGATGTTGTAGGTGCGGGAGAGCTGGGAGATGACCGGCTGGGTGGCGGCCTCGCCGTGGAAGGTGACGTCGAGGACGGTGCGGTCGTCGCCGGAGGCCTCGCCGCCGACCGGGAACAGCGCGGCGGCCAGCTCGGAACCGGGGGTGCCGAGCAGCTCGCTGACGGTCCCGGACTCGACGATGCGCCCCTTCTCCATGAGGGCGGCCGAGTCGCAGATCGACTTCACCACGTCCATCTCGTGCGTGATGAGCAGGACGGTCAGGCCCAGCTGCCGGTTCAGGTCGCGCAGCAGCTGGAGGATGGAGCGGGTGGTCTCCGGGTCGAGGGCGCTGGTGGCCTCGTCGGAGAGCAGCACCTTGGGGTCGCCGGCGAGTGCGCGGGCGATGCCGACACGCTGCTTCTGGCCGCCGGAGAGCTGGGCGGGGTAGGCCTTCGCCTTGTCGTCGAGCCCGACCAGGTCGAGCAGCTCCAGCGCCTTGCGGGAACGTTCCTTCCCTGAGATGCCGAGGATTTCGAGCGGCAGCTCGACGTTGTCCTGGACGGTCCGGGAGGAGAGCAGGTTGAAGTGCTGGAAGACCATGCCGATACGGCTGCGCGCCTGCCGCAGCTCCCGGCCGGCCCGGGGGCCGCGCCCGGCGAGGGCGGTGAGGTCGTGACCGTCGACCGTCACGGTGCCGGCGGTGGGACGTTCCAGGAGGTTGACGCAGCGGATGAGCGAGGACTTGCCGGCGCCGGACTGGCCGATGACGCCGTACACCTCGCCCTCGCGGACGTGCAGATCGACGCCGTCGAGGGCGGTGATCTCGCGGCCGTGGGAGCGGTGGGACCGGTAGATCTTCGTCAGGCCCGTTGTGGTGATCACTGGGATTCCATCACTGTTGAGTACGCGGGCGTGGGTGGGCCCTGGTACGGGAGGGAAAATGTGCGCGGGGCAGCCGGGTCACATACGGCTCACGGCGTACGGACAGGCCACGGCGGCGGCTCGCTTCGGGGCGCGAGGCCTGGGGTGGTGCGGGGGCCCTCTAGAAGGCGCACATTCGACACATACAACGAGCACCGGGCGTCATGGTCGCCTCGGTCGCAGGGGTGCGGTCGCTCGTCGTGGTCATGCGATCAGTAAACCAGACCTACGGTCCTGACAGCCCGCCGCTGTCCGCATGCTGGACAGCGGCGGATGTCCGTCAGCGGCGCGTCGAGATCTCGACGACGTGGTCGGTGACCAGCGCCGACAGGGCAGAGAGGTCCGGCACCACGAGGTCCGCGTCCAGCTCGTCCGCCTGGTGGGTTGTGGCCAACGCCACGGTGGCCATCCCGGCGGCGCGGCCCGCCTGGAGCCCGGCCGGGGCGTCCTCGAAGACCACACAGCGGGCCGGGTCGACGCTCAGCCGGCGGGCGGCGAGGAGGTAGGGCTCGGGGTCGGGCTTGCCGCGGGAGACGTCGTCCGCGGCTATCAGCGTCTTCGGCCGTATCCCGACCGCGTCCAGGCGGGCCTCGGCGAGCCGGCGGGTGGCCGAGGTGACGACGGCCCAGCGGTCGGCGGGGAGGGAGTCGAGGAGGGCGGTGGTGCCGGGCAGCAGCCGGACACCACCGCCCGGGACGTCCTCCACCTCCAGCTGCTCGACCCGGGCGACGGCCTCCGGGACGAGGTGGGCGGGGACCAGGTCGGCGACGATGTCCGCGGCGGTCCGGCCGTGCAGTTCGACTCGGGCGAACTCCTCGGTGACGCCGTACTCCGCCGCCCAGAGGGTCCAGCAGCGCTCCACGGAGTCGAGGGAGGAGACCAGGGTGCCGTCGTTGTCGAAGAGCAGGGCTTGTGCGTGGATCGTCATGGTCTAGACCCTACGGCGTACGGCAGGGGCGACGGCGTGGGGCCGTTTCGGCCGTAATAAGGTCACCGCATGCTCAATGCCCTGTTGCTGGTGACCGGAGTCGCCGCACTGCTGCTCGCCGCGTGGTGCGGCTGGGCCGCGTACCGGGACCAGCCGACGAAGGACTGGCACTTCATCGGGATGGCCGTGGTGTCGGTGCTGGCGGTGATCCAGCTGGTGGCCGGGATCGTGCTGCTGGCCCGGGGCGACAAGCCGGCGCAGGGTACGACGATCTTCGTGGCGTATCTGGTGGGCGCCTTCGCGTGTGTCCCGGCGGCGGGGTTCATGTCGCTGGCCGAGCGGACCCGGTGGGGCTCCGTGACGGTCGCCGCGGGCGGTGTGGTGCTGGCCGTGCTGGAGGTGCGGCTCTATGACATCTGGGGAGGGTGAGATGACGACCGTGGAGCAGAGGCCGAAGCGGCTCACCAGTGGGCCGGGCACGCTTCTCGTGTGGTTCTACGGCGTGATGGTCGTCGGAGCGGTGTCGCGATCCGCGTACCAGATCGCGACCGAGTTCGACCGGGCGCCGCTCGCGTACTCGCTGTCGGCGGTCGCGGGGGTGGTGTACGGGTTCATCATGTACACGCTGGTGCGCGGCGGCGAGACGGCGCGCAGGGTGGCGCAGGTGTGCTGCGCCGCCGAACTTGCGGGGGTGTTGATCGTGGGTACGTGGACCCTGGTCGACTCTTCCGCGTTCCCGGACGCGACCGTGTGGTCTGACTACGGGATGGGGTACGTGTTCATTCCGGTGCTGTTGCCGATCTCCGCGTTGTACTGGTTGCGGAAGGGCGCCCAGCGGGGAGCGGCTTGAGGAGCGTGCGCGACTGCGGGCGGTTCGTGGCTGGTCGCGCAGTTCCCCGCGCCCCTTTCGGGGCGCTCCAGCCTGGGGCGTTGAAAAGCTAAGCCGTCGTTGCGTACGTACCGGCCGGCTTTTCCAGGACGATCATCGGGACGCCGTCCGCACCCTTCGACGTGCCTACCGTTTCGTAGCCGACCCGGCGGTACAGGCGGAGGTTGCCCTCGCTGCGGTGGCCGGTGAAGAGGCGGAACCTCTTGGCGCCGCGCTCCTCGACCAGCGCCGACTCGGCCGCGCGCAGCAGCCGCGCGCCGATGCCGTGGCCCTGGAGGCGGGGGTGGACGCAGAGTTTGCCGATGGCTGCGGCGCCGTCCTCGGTGACCGAGCCGCGGACCGAGCCGACGACCTCCTCGCCGAGTCGGGCGACGAAGACGCAGTCGGAGGCGACCTCCTGGCGGACCGAGTCGAGGCTCTGGACGAGCGGGTCGATGCGGTAGTTGCCGTACAGCGCCGCCTCGCTCTGGAAGCACAGGTACTGGAGCCTGAAGATCTGCTCTGCATCCTGCTCGGTCGCCACCGAGATGGTCACGCTCATGCCCATGTGCGCACGCCTCCCGCTCACCTGATCGCCTGTCGTTCTCACTCCTATCCCCGCGCTTCGATGGACGCAACCTCCGGCGTCAACAATCGGCGCAGACATCCCAGACATCTGGAACGTTCCGGTCCCAGACTGCCCTGTGAGATACCCAACTCCCCCGCGATCTCCCGGTATGTCAGGTCCTTCGGGGAGAGCAGAGCGTCGAGGAGGCGGGGGCAGCGGCCGGGGAGGCGGGCGATCGCCTCGCGCAGGGCGCGGTGGTGGGCGGTGGCGAGGACGCGCTGTTCGGGCGTGGGGGTGGCGTGGTCGGCGGGTTCGGTGCCGTAGGGGCGTTCATGGCGCGTCGTACGGCGGGTGCGGCGGGACTCGGCGCGGACGGCTCTGCGCAGCCAGTCCTCGGGTGCCCGGGGCGGGCCGTGGGTCTCCAGCCGCTCCAGGAGGCGGACCCAGACGGTCTGTTCCAGGTCGCCGGGGTCGCTTCCGCAGGCATACGCCTCGGCCGAGGCCTCGACGGTGAGCAGGGGGCCCAGGGCGGCAACCAGGTCGTGCGTCATGTGCGGAACGACGCGGCCGCCCCGGGACAGGTTGCCGGGGCGGCCGGGAGACACCCCGAACGGGGTGCGGGGGATCAGCCGTTGACGAAGGCGTCGCGGGCCAGGACCGCGGTGTCGGCGTTGTCCGAGAAGACGCCGTCGATGCCGGTCTCGAAGTAGGTCTGGAAGACCGGGAAGACATCGCCGTACGCGGTCACGTCGCTGCCCTTGCGGTAGGCCGGCGGCAGGAAGGGGTTCTCGTTGCGCATGGTGTAGGGGTGCAGGACCAGGCCCACCTTGTGCGCGTCCGCGACCAGCGTGCTCGGCTTGGTGAAGTTGCCGTTGGCGTCCTTCGGGATGACCAGGTCGAGGGTCGGGCCGATGCCCTGCGCGTAGCCGGCGATCTCCCGCAGGCCCTTCGGCGTGATCAGGTCGGCGACGGTGCGCGGGTCGCCGGTCGCGACGAAGTCGTAGGGCTGGGTGTTCGCCGCGGAGAGCAGGACGACCAGCGGGTTGTCGACCAGCGTGTTCAGACGCTGGATGCTGGTCGGCTCGAAGGACTGCAGGATGACCGGCGAGTTCCGCTTGTCCTTGCCGTACTTGCGCAGCAGCTTGGCGACCCGCTCCTCAAGGCCGAGGCCCAGCTTGCGGAAGTAGGTGGGGTGCTTGGTCTCGGGGTAGATCCAGACCTGCTTGCCGCGCCTGCGGGTCTGCTCGTCCTGCCACTTGAGGACTTCCTCGAAGGTGGGGATCTCCCAGTGGCCGTTGTAGAGCGTGTTGTGCGGGCGGTTGGCCGGTATGCGCTCGATCGCGCGCAGCGTCTTCAGCTCGGCGAGCGTGAAGTCCTCGGTGAACCAGCCGGTGGTGGGGATGCCGTCCAGGACCTTGGTGGTCTTGCGGTCGGCGAACTCCTTGTGGTCGGCGACGTCGGTGGTGCCGCCGATCTCCGGCTCGTGGCGGCAGACCAGGTGGCCGTCCTTGGTGGGGCACAGGTCGCCGGCCTCGACGACGTCGGCGCCGAGATCGAGGGCGAGGTTGTAGGAGCCGAAGGTGTGCTCCGGCCGGTAGCCGCTGGCGCCGCGGTGGCCGATGATCGTCGGCTTCGGCAGGCTCTTCAGGCCGCCGTGGCCGTGGCCGGACCGCGTCGCCTCGGCCGCTCTGGCGGCACCGGGCAGTCCGAGGACCGCTCCGCCGGCGCCGAGCATCGCCGCCCCGAGCAGCGCCCGCCGTCCGGTCGTGCCGTTCACCTGCGTCCGCTCGTTCGAGTCGTTCGTGTTCATGAGCGCCCTCCTGACCTTCACCCTTGGCTGCGGGCTGATCGTAGGGCTGCCGACGTGACCGAGGGGAGACCGTCGGCCCAACGGCCGGGTGACGCCGTATGGCCGGTGGACGGCGGGTCATGACGGTCCGTCGGCGACTTCCGTCACATCGCCGCGGCCTCGCCGCAAGCTGTCCCCCGGGCAGCACCGCAGGTAAACCAGCGTCAACAGTGCGTAAGACCTCGGTGAACCGGCGGTACTCGATGTGCGCTCCCCATGGGGCCGCGAGTAATGTCCTCACCTGCACAGACTCATACCGCCCCTCGACATCGGAGGACCCGTTGTCCCGCTTCGCGCTCATCAAGGCAGTGCTCGGACCGATCATGCGCCTGATGTTCCGCCCCCAGGTGGAGGGCGTGGAGCGCATCCCGGGAGACGGTCCGGTCATCCTCGCCGGGAACCACCTGACGTTCATCGACTCGATGATCCTGCCGCTGGTCAGCAAGCGGCAGGTGTTCTTCATCGGCAAGGACGAGTACGTCACCGGGAAGGGCTTCAAGGGCCGGCTGATGGCCTGGTTCTTCACCGGCGTCGGCATGATCCCGGTGGACCGGGACGGCGCGAGCGGCGGTGTCGCCGCGCTGATGACCGGCAAGCGGGTCCTGGACGAGGGCCGGATCTTCGGGATCTACCCGGAGGGCACCCGCTCCCCCGACGGCCGGCTGTACCGGGGCCGCACCGGGATCGCGCGGCTGACGCTGATGACCGGCGCGCCGGTGGTGCCGTTCGCGATGATCGGCACGGACAAGCTGCAGCCGGGCGGCGCGGGCATCCCGCGGCCGGGCAAGGTCACCGTCCGGTTCGGCGAGGCCATGGAGTTCTCCCGGTACGAGGGGATGGACCGGGACCGCTATGTGCTGCGGGCCGTGACCGACTCGGTGATGGCCGAGGTCATGCGGCTGTCCGGGCAGGAATACGTGGACATGTACGCCACGAAGGCGAAGGCCGCCTGACACTCTTTCGGCGCAAGGGCACGGACCGGGGTCCGTGCCCTTCTGTCTGCCATCCGCCTGACATCCGTCCACGTCCGCCTGGCGGTGGAATCTGGCCCGACACTTGGGTCATTCATGCGTATTTACCGCCCATATGAGCACACAGCATGTCTTATTCAGACATGCAGAAACCTTCTCGGCGTACCCTGCTCAGTGCTCCGTTCGCTGCCGCCGGCGCGGGACTCCTGGCCGCTTGTTCCGACTCCGACTCCCCCTCGCACTCCGGCCCGCAACACACGGCCGGGACCGCGGCGTTCGTCCCGCAGGGGCCCAAGGGGTTCGTCAACCCGTCGGATCCAGAGGTGCTCGCGGCCGAGCGGAAGCGCGGCTCCGGCCCCGTTCGCATGGTCACGTTCACGGCCGCCGAGAGCATGCTGGACCTGGGCGGGCGGTCGGTGCACAGCTGGGCGTACAACGAGTCGGTTCCGGGTCCGCTGGTGCGCGTCACCGCCGGTGACGTCCTGAGCCTGACCGTCAGCAACCGGCTGGCCGAGAAGACCTCCCTGCACGCGCACGGGGTGCGGCTGCGCTGCGACATGGACGGTGCTCCGGACCTGACGCAGCCGCCCATCGAACCGGGGACGGACTTCGTCTACCGCTTCGTCGCCGCCCATCCGGGCACCTATCTGTTCCACTCGCACGTCGGCATGCAGCCCGACCGTGCCCTGTACGCGCCGTTCATCGTCGACGACCCGAAGGAGCCTCTCGCCTACGACAAGGAGTGGATCGTCGTCCTGGACGACTGGGTCGACGACATCGACGGCTCCGACCCCGAGCAGGTGCTCGCCCAGCTCAAGCCGGGCGGCTCCATGGGGATGGGGATGAGCATGGGCATGGGCCCCGGCCACGGCGGCCCGAGCCCGCGCCGGTCGGCGAGCGCCTCCGCGGCACCGTCCAGATCCAGGAAACGGATGGGTCCCGACCGGGTGCTGCGCGATTCCCACAGCAGCATGCTGCACGGCGAGGGGGGCAACGTCGCCTATCCGCACTACCTGGCCAACGGGCGGCTGCGCACCGACCCCTCCGTCTTCCGCTGCAACCCCGGCGACCGCGTCCGGATCCGCCTCATCAACGCGGGCTCCGAGACGGCCTTCCGGGTCGCGCTGGGCGACCACGCCATGACCGTCACCCACACCGACGGCTACCCCGTGGAGCACAAGAGGACCGACGCCCTGCTCATCGGCATGGCCGAGCGGTACGACGTCCTCGTCACCGCCAAGGACGGCGTCTTCCCGCTGGTCGCACTCGCCGAGGGCAAGAAGGGCAAGGCGCTCGCGATCCTCCGTACCGACAAGGGAAGAAACCTTCCGGCGGCGGATGCCCGCCCGAACGAGCTGGACCGCGAGGTCGTGCCGGCCCGCCGGCTGCTGCCGGCCGAGTCCGTCCGCATGGACGACCGGGTACCCGACCGCGACCTGCGGATCAGGATCACGGGCACGATGCAGAAGTACGACTGGGGGTTCGACCACAAGCCGTACGACGTGCGGCAGCGGCATGCGGTGCGGGCCGGTGAGCGGGTGCGGCTGACGCTCATCAACGCGACCGACATGTGGCATCCGATGCATCTGCACGGGCACACGTTCTCGGTCACCGGGCTGAACTCGGCGGGGGCCCGGAAGGACACGACGATCGTGCTGCCGCACCGCAAGCTGGTGCTCGACTTCGACGCCGACAACCCCGGGTTGTGGATGCTGCACTGCCACAACCAGTACCACTCGGAGAGCGGGATGATGACGGTGCTCGGCTACAAGAGGTGAGGCGTCACGCCGGCAGGGCGCCTTCCAGTTTCTGCCCCTTCAGCAGGAACCAGGCCGCCGCCGCCGTCGCCAGGAGGACCACGGCGCCCGCGCCGGAGGCCAGGTGCAGACCCTGGACGAAGGAGTCCCGGGCCGCCGCCAGCATCTCGGTGGCCGCGTGCGGGGACATGGCCGTCGATGCCTGCACCGCCGCGCCCAGGGATTCGTGAGCGGCGGCCGGGGTGCCCGCCGGGGCCGGGAATCCGCGGTAGACGCCCATCACGATCGAGCCGAGCAGGGCGATGCCCAGGGCCGCGCCCAGTTCGTACGCCGTCTCGGAGACCGCCGAGGCCGCACCGGCCTGGTCCTTGGGGACGCTGGAGAGGATCACGTCCGCCGTGACCGTGAAGGAGAAGCCGGCGCCGACGCCGACCACCAGGAGGGCCGCGCCGAGGACCGGGTAGCCGGTGGACTGCGAGAGCGTGGTCAGGGCCGCGAGGGCCACGCCGACGGCCGCCAGACCGCCGGAGACCACCGCGCGTACCGAGTGGCGGCGGGCCGTCCGGCCGGCCACCAGGCCCGCCGCCACCGCGCCCATGGCAGCCGGGAGTTCGGCCAGGCCCGCCTCGAACGGGGGCCTGCCCTGGACCAGTTGCAGGTACTGGGAGAGGAAGAACACCAGGCCCGACATGCCGAGCACGGTCAGCAGGTCGGCGAGGACGGCACCGCTGAAGCCGCGCCGGCGGAACAGCCGCATGTCGAGCAGGGGCTTGGGCATGGTGAGCTGACGGCGGACGAAGCCGTAGAGGGCCGCGGTGCCGAGGAGGGCGGTGCCCGCGGTGACTCCGGTGAGGCCGTGGGTCGCGGCCTCCTTCACCGCGTACACGACCGCGATCATGCCGACCAGCGACAGGACGACGCTGATCAGGTCCCAGGGGCCGGGGTCGGGGTTGCGGGACTCGGGGAGCGTCCTGATGCCGACGAGGACCAGGACCACCATCACCGGCAGGTTGATGAGGAAGACCGAGCCCCACCAGAAGTGTTCGAGCAGGAAACCGCCCACGATCGGGCCGACGGCCGTACCGGCGGAGGCGGTGGCGCCCCAGATGCCGACGGCGAGGCTGCGCTCGCGCGGGTCGTGGAAGAGGTTGCGGATCAGGGCGAGGGTGGCGGGCATCAGGGTCGCGCCGGCGACGCCCAGCAGGGCGCGGGCCGCGATCATCATCCCCGGGGTCGTCGCGTACGCGTTCAGGACTGATATCGCGCCGAACACCGTCGCACCGCCGAGCAGGATCCGCTTGCGGCCGATGCGGTCGCCAAGGCTGCCCATGGAGACCAGCAGTCCTGCGATGACGAACGAGTAGACGTCACCGATCCAGAGCAGCTGGGTACCGGAGGGGTTGAGGTCTTCGCTGATGTAGGGGGTCGCGAGGCCGAGGACGGTCGCGTCGACGGCTACCAGCAGCACGGCAAGCACCAGGACGGAGAGCGCGAGCCAGCGGCCCGGGCGCTTCTCCTCCGTCTCCGTGGTGAACGCCGGCCGCACGGTGCTGGTCATGATTCCTCTCTTCGTCGTGCACCGCCGAGCAGCAGCTCGACGATCATGTGGGTGAAGTCCTTGGGGGCGACCCTGCCCTCCGTCACCGCCCAGGCGGCGGAGGCGAGCAGGCCGTACAGCGCCTCGGTGAGCCAGGCGGGGCTGAGGTCGATACGGAACTCGCCGTTCTGCTGGCCGCGTCGGAAGAGGGCCGCGATGCGGTCGTCGATGCGGGTCCAGCCCTGGTTCTGCTGCTCGCCCTCGAACAGCTGGTTCTCGGTGTAGAGGAAGGCCAGCAGGCCGGCGGCCGGTTCGATCTCGCGGACCAGGCGGTGGACGGCGTCGGCCGCCGGGCCCTCGTCCAGGCGGGCCGCGTCCAGGGCCGCCTCGCACTCCTCGATGCCGAGCGCCTCCAGCGCGCGGACGAGCGCGTCCCGGCCCGCGAAGTGCCGGTGCAGGGTGGCCCGGCTGATCCCGGCGGCCTTCGCGACCTCGTCCATGGTCGCGGTGGATTTACGGGTCAGCAGGGCGGCCGCGCTGCGCAGCACCTGCTCACGATCGAGAGCCATGAGACAAGAGTAACCCATGTGAGACACCTCTGTCTCACCATGGGCATGCGTGACTCACTAGAGGCTGGTCGGGGGTGGTTCCGCGTCAGTGCCAGGGCAGGCTGCCGCGGCGCTCCCAGTAGGCGTGCGGCTGCTCGGCCAGGGTGGCGAGGCGGGTCAGCTGGTCCTCGTCAAGGTCGACCGCGGCCGCGTGGAGGTTGGAGTCGAGCTGGGCGAGCGTCGCCGCGCCGGACAGGACCACTCCGGCCCAGGGCTGCCGCAGGACGACGGCGAGGGCCACGGCGTCGCAGCCGAGGCCGGTCTCCTCGGCCACGGCCCGCAGCGCGTCGGGGGCGTGCGGGGCGGCCAGGCGGCCGTTGGCCATGCCCTCCTTCACGATCACCGTCAGTCCGGCCTCGTGCGCCTCGGCGAGGGCGGGTCCTGCCGAGGTCTCCAGGGCGTTGTACGTCGACTGGACGGTACGGAAGAGGGGCTCGCCGTCGACCGTGACGGCGAGGGCGGCACGAATGGCGTCGGCCTGGGCGGGTCCGCTCGTGGAGAAGCCGACGGTGAGGCCGGTGGCGGCCGCTTCCGCGAGGCGTGCGTGCAGTTCCTTGTCGGTGAGGGCCGGGCTGTCCGGGGTCACCGAGTGGATCTGGTAGAGGTCGAGGTGGTCGCCGAGTAGTTCGGTGGTCTCGGCGCGCTGACGGTCGTAGGTCCGGACGCTGTGGTCCTTGACCTCGTGGGTCTCGGCGTCCGCGGACCAGCCGGCGGTGTAGGTGTAGCCCCATTTGCTGCCGACGACCACGTCGGCGGCGGCGTCGGGGCGGGCGTTCAGCCAGTCGGCGAGGAACTCCTCGGAGCGGCCGTAGGAACGGGCCACGTCGAAGTAGCGGACGCCCTGGGCGTAGGCGGCGTCGAGGAGTTCGTGCGTGCGGGTGCGCAGCGCGGCTGCGCTGCGATCAGTGCCGAGGTCCTCTTCGCGACCGAGGTTGATGTAGCCGGGGCGGCCGACTGCGGCGAGACCCAGTCCGATATGGCAGGTGGGGGTTGTCGCTGAGGCCAGTCGGGCGAAAGGCATCGCGGGCTCCGTTCGGTCGGCTCCGTAGAGGGCTTCGACCAACGTAACCCGCGATGACCTTTGGTTCGCCGCTCGGCTCGGGGTGCCGTGCGTTCGCGCCTGCGGGTGCTTCGTGGTTGCTCGCGCAGTTCCCCGCGCCCCTGATGGGGCGCTACCACTCGGGGCGCTTGATCAGCTCACTTCTTGACGTCCGCCCAGGCATGCTGCGTCGCCACGTTCGCCTTGACCTCCGCCAGTTGCACCGCCACCGCGCTCGGGGCCGTGCCGCCCCGGCCGTTGCGGGAGGCGAGGGCGCCGGGGACGTTGAGGACCGTGCGGACCTCGGGGGTCAGGTGGGCGCTGATCTTCGCGAACTGGTCGTCGGTCAGTTCGTCCAGCTCCTTGCCCTCGGCCTCGGCCGCCTTGACGCACTCGCCGGCCACCTCGTGGGCCACGCGGAACGGTACGCCCTGCTTGACCAGCCACTCCGCGATGTCGGTGGCGAGGGAGAAGCCGGCCGGGGCCAGTTCCTCCATGCGTTCGCGGTTGACGGTGAGGGTGGCCATCATGCCCGTGAAGGCGGGGAGCAGGACCTCCAGTTGGTCGCAGGAGTCGAAGACCGGCTCCTTGTCCTCCTGGAGGTCGCGGTTGTAGGCGAGCGGGAGGGCCTTGAGGGTGGCCATCAGGCCGGTCAGGTTGCCGATCAGGCGGCCCGACTTGCCGCGGGCCAGCTCCGCGATGTCCGGGTTCTTCTTCTGGGGCATGATCGAGGAGCCCGTGGAGAAGGCGTCGTGCAGGGTGACGAAGGAGAACTCCTTCGTGTTCCAGATGATGATCTCCTCGGCGATCCGGGAGAGGTTCACCCCGATCATCGCGGTGATGAAGGCGAACTCGGCCACGAAGTCGCGGGAGGCCGTGCCGTCGATGGAGTTGCCGACGCTGCCGTGCTCGAAGCCGAGGTCCGCGGCCACCGCCTCCGGGTCCAGGCCGAGCGAGGAGCCGGCGAGGGCGCCGGAGCCGTACGGGGAGACGGCGGTGCGGTCGTCCCACTGGCGCAGCCGCTCCGCGTCCCGGGACAGGGACTGGACGTGGGCCAGGACATGGTGGGCGAAGAGCACCGGCTGGGCGTGCTGGAGGTGGGTGCGGCCGGGCATGGCCACGTCCGGGTGGGCCTCCGCGAGACCGATCAGGGCGTCCTGGAGGTCGGCGACCAGGCCGCCGATCACCCGGGCGTGGTCCCGGAGGTACATCCGGAAGAGGGTGGCCACCTGGTCGTTGCGGGAGCGGCCGGCGCGGAGCTTGCCGCCGAGGTCGGGGCCGAGGCGCTCCAGGAGGCCGCGCTCCAGAGCCGTGTGGACGTCCTCGTCGGCGATGGTGCCCACGAAGGAGCCGTCGGCGACATCGGCCTCCAGTTGGTCGAGGCCGGCGATCATGCGCTGGAGTTCGTCCTCGCTGAGCAGGCCCGCCTTGTGCAGCACGCGCGCGTGGGCACGCGAACCGGCGATGTCGTAGGGCGCGAGCCGCCAGTCGAAGTGGACGGACGCGGACAGCTTCGCCAGGGCCTCGGCGGGACCGTCGGCGAAACGGCCGCCCCAGAGCCGTACGTCACCGCTGTTGCTGCTCACTTGCGTTGCTCCTAGAAGAGATACGGATGTGGCACCGCCTCCCCGGCCATGAACGGGGAGGCGGTCGTCACGCTACTGCTTAGGAGAGATCCCGCTTCGCGGCAATCTTCGACGACAGGCTGTAGATGTCGATGAAGCCCTTGGCCGCGGCCTGGTCGAAGGTGTCGCCGGTGTCGTAGGTGGCGAGGTGGAAGTCGTAGAGGGAGGAGCCGGAGCGGCGGCCGGTGACCACCGCGCGGCCGCCGTGCAGGGTCATCCGGATGTCGCCGGTGACATGCTGGTTGGCCTCGTTGACGAAGCCGTCCAGGGCGCGCTTGAGCGGGGAGAACCACTGACCGTCGTAGACGAGTTCGCCCCAGCGCTGCTCCACCTGCCGCTTGTAGCGGGCGAGTTCGCGCTCGACGGTGACGTTCTCCAGTTCCTGGTGGGCCGTGATGAGCGCGATGGCGCCCGGCGCCTCGTACACCTCGCGGGACTTGATGCCGACGAGACGGTCCTCGACCATGTCGATGCGGCCGATGCCCTGGGCGCCCGCGCGCTCGTTCAGTTCCTGGATGGCCTGGAGGACGGTGACCGGCTTGCCGTCGATGGCGACCGGGGCGCCCGCCTCGAAGCTGATGATCACCTCGTCGGGCTCGCGCGGGGTGGCCGGGTTCTGGGTGTACTCGTAGATGTCCTCGATCGGGCCGTTCCAGATGTCTTCCAGGAAGCCGGTCTCGACGGCGCGGCCGAAGACGTTCTGGTCGATGGAGTACGGGGACTTCTTGGTGGTCGCGATCGGGAGGCGCTTCGCCTCGCAGAAGGCGATCGCCCGGTCGCGGGTCATCGCGTAGTCGCGGACCGGGGCGATGCAGGTCAGGTCGGGGGCGAGGGCGACGATGCCGGCCTCGAAGCGGACCTGGTCGTTGCCCTTGCCGGTGCAGCCGTGGGCGACCGTGGTGGCGCCGTGCTTGCGGGCGGCGGCGACCAGGTGCTTGACGATCGTCGGCCTGGAGAGGGCGGAGACCAGCGGGTAGCGGTCCATGTAGAGGGCGTTGGCCTTGACCGCCGGGAGGCAGTACTCCTCGGCGAACTCGTCCCTGGCGTCGGCGACCTCGGCCTCGACCGCGCCGCACGCCAGGGCGCGCTTGCGGATGACGTCCAGGTCCTCGCCGCCCTGGCCGACGTCCACCGCGACGGCGATGACCTCGGCGCCCGTCTCCTCGGCGATCCAGCCGATGGCGACGGAGGTGTCCAGCCCGCCCGAGTAGGCGAGTACGACGCGCTCGGTCATGGGTCCCTCCTCCCGTACATCCACTTGCCATGCATGAGTATGCATAGCTCTGCATGATTCGTCAATCCGGCTCGCTCCGGCCACGGAGACCTCCCGAGCCATGTCGGGGATTTGTGAAAGAGGCTTGAACAAATGAAACCGCTTTCTCGTACCCATCCCCGAACGCCGGCGCCGCGTTTGTAAACCCACCTCTGACCCGAGTGAGGCATCCGCATGTCCAGGGCTCTTCCGAAGTACAACAAGCGTCGCGTCGTGCTGATCGGCGGCGCTGCCGCAGTGGCGCTCTCCGGTGCGATCATCGCCGGTTCGGCCCTCGCCGGTACGCCCGACAAGAGCAGTGGCACGAGCAACGCGCGCACCCTCGCCGCCTCGCCCGGCACCATCACCTGCCCGGACGTCGCCTCCCGGCTGCCCGCGATCCCCGCCTCCGCGCAGGCCGAGGTCGACCGCAACCTCACGCTCCTGCAGACGCAGATCCAGGAGGCCAACAAGCGGCTGGTCGACACGGTGGGCCAGGGCGGCCCGAACTTCGTGAACAACGCGATCCTCGGCCCCCTCAAGGACAAGCGCGTGGCGACCGTCAACCGGATCGCCACGGCGATCGGCCGTACGGCCGCCAAGCCGACCGGCCTGGACGCGCTGGCGCCGTGCACCCTGAACGCGAGCGGGACCGGCACGAACACGGGCAGCGGTACGGCGACCGGCGCGGCCTCCGCCTCGGCCACGCCGAGCACGGCGGCCACCCAGCAGCAGTCGACCGGCAGCACCGGCACGAGCACCGGAAGCTCCGCGGTGGGCACGATCACCTGCCCCGACGTCGCCTCGCAGCTGCCGGCGATCCCCGCGTCCGCGCAGGCGGAGGTCGACCGGAACCTCACCCTGCTCCAGACTCAGATCGACGAGGCCAACAACCGGCTTCAGACCACGGTCGGCCAGGGCGGCCCGAACTTCGTGAACAACGCGATCCTCGGCCCCCTGGCGGACAAGCGGAAGTCGACCATCGACCGGATCGCGATCGCGATCGGCCGTACGTCGACCAAGCCGACCGGCCTCGACTCCCTGGCCGCCTGCACGCTCACCAAGTGACGTGACAGGCAGCTGTGGCCGCCCCGTGTACAGCGCCAGCCGGGGCGGCCACAGTGGTGTCCGGGGCCTGGGGCCCCGGGGGTCGTCCGGATGCCGGAATTGCTTAGACGTGCGAAGTAAACGCGCCGATAATCCCCCGGTATGGGAAAGACCTATGAGCGCATCGACGGCAGGCTCCGCACGTTCATCGAGGAACAGCCCCTGTTCTTCACCGCGACCGCCCCGCTCGCGGGCGACGGCACGGTCAACCTCTCCCCCAAGGGCCTCCAGGGCTCCTTCGTGGTACTCGACGAAGGCACCCTCGCGTACCTGGACTTCGCCGGCTCGAACGCCGAGACCATCGCCCATCTGCGGGAGAACGGCCGCATCACCCTGATGTGGTGCGCCTTCCAGGGCCCGCCGAACATCGTGCGGGTGCACGGGCACGG
Organism: Streptomyces sp. NPDC048254; assembly: GCF_043201895.1. Lineage (NCBI taxonomy): Bacteria > Bacillati > Actinomycetota > Actinomycetes > Kitasatosporales > Streptomycetaceae > Streptomyces > Streptomyces sp. NPDC048254. Next base: position 273,124 of record NZ_JBICZJ010000007.1, on the reverse strand, counting down.
CGAGGCGGTCTTCCGCGACGACCCCCGCTTCCGGGAACTCCTCACCCGTTTCCCGGACATCGACCCGACCCGGCACGGCCTGCGCGCGATCATCGTCGTGCACGCCGAACTCATCCGGGACAGCTGCGGTTACGCGGTCCCCTACATGGCGTACGAGGCCGACCGTGACCTGCACGGGAAGCGGTTCGCGCGCGAGGACGACGCCTCGCTGAGCGCGTACTTCGAGAAGAAGGACCACATCGCGGTGAGCCTGGACGGCCTACCCGGGCTGCCGTTGCCGCTGCCGCCGTCTACCGTCTGAGCCATGCGTCCAGGCGTCGTCGTCACCCTTGTCTCCGCGTCCCTGCTGCTGCTCGGTGCGGCACCGGGGGCCGGGGATCCGCAACCGCTGCCCGCCCGGATGGCCGACACGGGCGGCGGCGACCAGCTGATCACCGCCGAGGCGCCCGCGCCGAACTCGACATCGGGGACCGTGACCTGGTGGGAGCGGCGGGACGGACAGTGGGTGCAGGTGGGGACGGCCGCCGCACGGTTCGGCGCGAAGGGGCTGGTCGAGGGGGCCGCGCGGCAGCAGGGCACGAACACCACCCCGACAGGGCTGTACGACCTTCCGTTCGGGTTCGGCCTCCAGGCGGCGCCGACGGGTACCTCCGTCAAGTACCGCCCGGTGACGGCGACTTCGTGGTGGTGCCAGGACAACAACTCGACCTCCTACAACCGTTGGGTGGAGCCGCTGCCGGCCGACTGCCTGGCCACCGAGGCGGAGCAGCTGTCGTCGTACGGGACGCAGTACGCGTATGCGCTGGTGATCGGCTTCAACTACGAGCGTCCGGTCCGGAGGCGCGGGGCCGGGATCTTCCTGCATGTCAACGGGGACGGGGCCACCGCGGGGTGTGTGTCCGTGCCGGTGGACGCGATGCGGGAGATCGTGCGGTGGGTGGATCCGAAGAAGGGGCCGCATATGGCGATCGGGACGGTGGACGGGGATACGGCTCTTACCCGGTATTGAGGTGCGGTTGCGCCGTAAGAGGTGCGGTGCGTTGGCGGGTGCAGTCCGTCTTGGGCTGGTCGCGCCCACGCGGCGGAGCCGCACATTGATACAGCCCCGCGCCCCTAGGGAGTGGCGGTTGCCGGCAGCTGCACGGTGAACGTCGTCGAGCCGGGGCGGCTCTCCAAGGTCACCGTTCCCCCGTGCGCCTCCACCACCGCCGCCACGATCGACAGGCCCAGGCCCGCTCCCCCGCCGGAGGCGTCCGCGCGGCGGCGGTGTTCCGCTCTCGTGAAGCGTTCGAAGACGCCGGACTGGATGTCCTGCGGGATGCCGGGGCCGTCGTCGTGGACCTGAAGGGCCGCCCGGGCGCCGTCCGTCTCCAGCGTCACCGTCACCTTCGTGTCCGCGGGGGTGTGCAGTCGGGCGTTGGCCAGCAGGTTGGCCAGCACCTGTTGCAGCCGGTGCGCGTCGCCGGTCACCGTCACCGGTTCCTCGGGGAGGTCCAGGGTCCAGCGGTGGTCGGGACCCGTGGCACGGGCGTCCGTGACCGCGTCCAGGGTCAGACGGGTGAGGTCGACCGGGTGGCTCTCCAGCGGGCGGCCCGCGTCCAGGCGGGCCAGCAGGAGGAGGTCGTCGACCATCTCGCCCATCCGGGAGGACTCGGCGGCGATGCGTTCCAGGGCCCGGGTGATCTCGGGGGGCAGCGGGCCCGGGTGGAGCAGCGCCAGTTCCGCGTGCCCGCGGACCGTGGCGACCGGGGTGCGCAGTTCGTGACTGGCGTCGGCGGCGAAGGAGCGGAGGCGTTCCTCACTGGCGTGGCGCTTCGTCAGCGCGTCCTCGACATGACCCAGCATGCGGTTGAAGGCGGTGGCCACCCGGCCGACCTCGCTGCGGGGGTCGGATTCGGGGGCGCGGGGTGGCAGCGCCACCTCACCGCTGGCGAGCGGGAGTTCGCTGACCCGGGTGGCCGTCGCCGCGACCCGGCTCAGGGGGCGCAGGGACCAGCGGACCCAGAGGGCGCCGGCCACCCCGGCCACGGCCAGGGCGAGGCCGAAGACCGCGGCGCAGACCAGTTCCAGGCGGTGCACGGTGGCCCGGACCGGTTCCAGGGGCAGCCCGGTGATCAGGACGTCGCCGTCGCGGCCGGTCCAGGCCAGGAGCCGGTAGTCGTGGATCGAGGCGAGCGGGACCGTGTGCGCCCTGCCGTCCACCGGAAGCCGGGCGAGGGCCGCACGGTCCCCCGCGGTGAGGCCGACGGTCAGGTCCGGGTCGGTTCCGGAGGGGATGACGGCCGCGTTGGTGACCTGGCCCTTCAGCAGGCGGGCGCCGAAGGTGCCGGCGGCCTGGCGGCGGGTGTCGCCGTGCTCGTCGCCGTCCCGGTCGCTGGGCTTGTAGTCGCCGTGTTCGAGGGACTGCGGGAAGCTCGGCCCCGTCTGCTGGAGCTGCTGGTCCAGGCGCCCGGTGAGAAAGCCGTTCAGCTCGACCACGGCCGCGACGCCCACGGCCGCGCAGCTCAGCGCGAGCAGGACGACCAGGCCGGCGGTGAGGCGGGCGCGGAGGGTGCGCAGGCGGGGCAGGCGCCGTAGCCGCGGTAGCCGTCGTACGGGACTCACCTGGTCACCGGCTTGAGGACATAGCCCGCGCCGCGGACCGTGTGGATCATCGGCTCACGGCCCGAGTCCACCTTCTTGCGCAGGTAGGAGATGTACAGCTCGACGACGTGGGCGCGGCCGCCGAAGTCGTACGACCACACCCGGTCCAGGATCTGTGCCTTGCTGAGGACACGGCGCGGGTTGCGCATCAGGAAGCGGAGAAGTTCGAACTCGGTCGGGGAGAGCTCGATCAGTTCGCCGGCCCGGGTCACCTCGCGGGCCTCCTCGTCCATGGTCAGGTCGCCGACGACCAGCCGGGGGCCGTCCTCCTGCTGGCGGGCCATTCCGGCGCGGCGCAGCAGGCCGCGCAGCCGGGCGACGACCTCCTCCAGGCTGAAGGGCTTGGTCACGTAGTCGTCGCCGCCCGCGGTGATGCCGGCGATGCGGTCCTCGACGGTGTCCCGGGCGGTGAGGAAGAGCACGCAGACGTCCGGCTTGACCCGGTGCAGCGAGCGGAGCACGGCGAAGCCGTCGGTGTCCGGGAGCATCACGTCGAGGACCACCGCGTCCGGCAGCAGCTCCCGGGCCGCGGCCAGGGCGGACGCGCCGTCGCCGGCCGCGCGGACCTCCCAGCCCTCGTAGCGCAGGGCGCCGGTGAGCACCTCCGCCAGGTCGGGGTCGTCGTCGACGACGAGGACGCGGAGCGGGGTGCCGTCGGGGCGGGTGAGGGCGGGGCGGCCGGAGCGGGTCGTGTTCATGGCGTCTACCAGCATCGCTCCTCCTGGTGGCGAGCGGTGACCCCCGGCCCTCTGAGTTTGCTCTGAGTCGGCTGAGCCCGGTGGTCACTGAGAGGTCACTCAGAGGTTCGGGCTGCACAGTGGCGGCACCGAACGGAGAAAGGACCCGACTCATGACGACCGTGGACGAACGGCGTACGGCCTCGGCCGTGCCCGCCGTGGCCACGCGCCGCTCCCCGGCCGCCGCCGTACTCGCCGTGCTGTGGGCCGGGGCGGCGGCCGTGTTCGTGCTGTGGTGGTCGGACACCGGCTCGGTGGTCGGAGCGGCCGGCTGGCTGACCGGGGCCGGGCGGATGGCCGGGCTGCTGTGCGGGTACGCCTGCGCGGTGCTCGTCGGCCTGATGGCCCGGGTCCCGCTGCTGGAGGTCCGGGTCGGCTCCGACCGGGTGGCGCGGTGGCATGCGATGGCCGGGCGGTACACCGTCTGTCTGCTGGTCGCGCACATCGCGCTGATCCTCACCGGGTACGCGGCCCAGGACCACGCCTCACTCGTCCACGAGACGGTGAACGTCGTCCTGGACTACCCCGACATGCTCAAGGCGACCGCCGGCACGGTGATCCTCTTCGCCGTCGGCATCACCTCGATGCGCGCGGCACGCCGGCGTACCAGCTACGAGTTCTGGTACTACGTCCACCTGCTCACCTACGCGGCCGTCTTCCTCGCCTTCTTCCACCAGCTGACGCTGGGCAACGACTTCAACGGCAAGCCGGTCGCCACCGCCTTCTGGTACGCGCTGTACCTGGGGGCCGCGGCCCTGGTGGTGTGGTTCCGGGTGCTGGCGCCGATACGGCTCAATCTCCGGCACCGGCTGCGGGTGGAGTCCGTGCGGCAGGAGGCGCCCGGCGTGTACTCGGTCGTGGTGCAGGGCCGGCGGATCGGTGAACTGGGCGCGCAGGCCGGGCAGTTCTTCCGCTGGCGGTTCTTCGGCGGCGACGGCATGGGCTGGACGTCCACGCCGTACTCGCTCTCGGCGCCGCCGCGCGGCGACCTGCTGCGGATCACCGTCAAGGCGCTCGGCGACCACAGCGCGGCCGTGTCGCTGCTGCGCCCCGGCACCCGGGTGTGGGCGGAGGGGCCGTACGGCTCCCTCACCGCCGACCGGGCCACCGGCCGGCGCTCCCTGCTGATCGCGGCCGGCGTCGGGGTCACCCCGCTGCGGGCGCTCTTCGAGACGCTGCCCGGCGAGGTCACGCTGCTCTACCGGGCGCGCACGGCCGAGGATCTGGCGCTGGGCGGCGAACTGGAGGCGATCGCACGGTGGCGCGGGGCCCAGGTGCGCTATGCCCTCAACGGTCCACGCGGCGAACGCCCCGCCCTCACGGCGGAGTCGCTGCGGGCCGCCTTCCCCGACCTCGCCGGGCACGACGTGTACATCTGCGGCCCGCACGGCTTCGCCCAGGAGCTGTACGGCGCGCTGCGCGCCGCCGGTGTGCCCGGTCGCCGTATCCACCACGAGTCCTTCGAGCTGTGAGGCCCCTGCCGTGCATCCGCTGAACAAGAACCGGCCGCTGCGGCGCATCATGCTGGCGAGCGCCGCCACCGTCTCCGGGATGGTGATGCTGCTGGCGCTGAAGCCGCACACCGCCCCGACCGTGGTCACGGACTCGGCGGCCCCTGCGCCGTCGGGCAGCGCGAGCGCCGCGTCCGGCGGGTCGGGCAGCAGTACCGGTGCCAAGACCGTCACCGGGGACACCGTGCAGACCCGCTGGGGCCCCGTCCAGGTGCGGGTGACCGTCAAGAGCGGGAGGATCACCGACGTCACGGCGCTCCAGTACCCGCAGGACAACCCCCGGGACCAGCAGATCAACAGCTACGCCCTGCCGCAGCTGCGCCGCGAGGCGCTGACGGCACAGAGCGCGCAGATCGACACCGTCTCCGGGGCCACCTACACCAGTGAGGGTTACCAGCAGTCACTCCAGTCCGCGCTGGACTCCGCAGGTCTCTGAACACTCAGGCTGTTCGGCACGTATCTGTGGGCCAAGGGTCAAAGCCCCACGGAGGAACCGTGACCACCACGCTCGCAGGCGGACGTGCCGCCCGCCGCCAGACGATGCGCCGCATCCGCCCGCGCCGCTCCCCGGCCGTACCACTGCTGATCGCCGTATGGGCGGGCGCGGCGGCCGTGCTGTGGCTGTGGTGGCACAACACCCCGTCCATCGCCGACCAGAACGGCAAGATCCTCAACGCCGGCCGCATCACCGGTCTGCTGGCCGGATACCTGATGGCACTCGTCGTGCTGCAGATGGCCCGGGTACCGGCGCTGGAGCGGCGGGTCGGCTCCGACCGCGTAGCCCGCTGGCACGCGATGAGCGGGCGCTACACCCTCTGCCTGGTCTTCGCGCACGTCTTCCTCATCATGTGGGGCTATGCCCTGCAGGCCGGCAAGACGCTGAACGACATCGTCCAGCAGACCATCGACTCCATCAACCAGCTCCCCGACATGGGCAAGGCGGCCATCGGCACCGGTCTGTTCGTGGTCATCGGCCTCACGTCGATCGGCCCGGTCCGGCGCAGGATGCCGTACGACACCTGGTACCACGTGCACCTGCTCACGTACGCGGCGGTGTTCCTGACCTTCTGGCACCAGATCACCACCGGCAACGACTTCGCTCTCACGCCGATGGCCAAGACGTTCTGGTACGGCCTGTACGGCGCCGTCACCGCGCTGGTCGTGTGGTACCGGATCTTCACCCCGATCCGCCTCAACCTGCGGCACCGGATGCGGGTCGAGGCGGTCATCGAGGAGACGCCGGGCATCGTGTCGGTGCTGATCGGCGGGCGCAAGCTGCACCGGATGGGCGCGCAGGCCGGCCAGTTCTTCCGCTGGCGGTTCATGGCCCCCGGGATGCGGTTCAGTTCGCACCCGTACTCGCTGTCGGCGGCACCCCGCCCCGACATGCTGCGGATCACCGTCAAGGCGATCGGCGACCACAGCGCGCGGCTGCGCGAACTACGGCCCGGAACCAAGGTGTGGGCCGAAGGGCCGTACGGGGCGATGACCGCGTCCCGGCGCAGCCGCGGCAAGGTTCTGCTGGTGGCGGGCGGTGTCGGGATCACGCCCATGCGGGCGCTGTTCGAGACGCTGCCCGGCGCCGCCGGCGACCTGACCCTGCTCTACCGTGCCAACACCACGCAGGACCTGGCCCTCTGGGACGAACTCGCCAAGATCGCCAACGAGCGCGGGGCCCGGCTGATGTACGCGGTCAACAGCCCGGAGGGCGAGCGGCCGGACATCTCCGCGGAGAACCTCCAGCGGAAGATCCCGGACATCGACAACCACGACGTCTTCATGTGCGGCCCGCCCGGGTTCGCGCAGGGCGTGTACGAAGCACTGCGCGGCGCGGGAGTTCCCGCCCGCCGCATCCATCACGAGTCGTTCGAGATGTGAGCGACGGGACCCCACGGGAATCCAGGGAATCGGGAGTTCGTAAGCGATGAGGAAGAGTCACCCCATCAGGCGTGTGGTGCTGGCCACCGCGGCGACCGTGTCCGGTGTCGTGCTGCTGCTGTCGCTGAAGCCGTCGTCCGACCCGGCGTCCGCGGCGGCGGGCGCGGCCCCGTCGGCCGCGGCGGCGGGACAGGAGTCGCCGCAGGGCGGCACCGGGGCCGCCGGCGCCACCACCGTCACCGGTGACGCGACCCAGACCCAGTACGGGGTCGTGCAGGTGCGGCTGACCGTCGCCAACGGCAAGATCACCCAGGCCGAGGCGGTCCAGGCGCCCAAGGGCGGCACCAGCGACCAGAAGACCGCGCTGTCGGTACCGCAGCTGAACAAGGAGACGGTGGCCGCGCAGAGCGCGAACATCGACTCGGTCTCCGGCGCGACCTACACCAGCACCGGGTACAAGCAGTCCCTGCAGTCGGCGCTGGACAAGATGAAGGAGACGGCGGGCGCGACCGGCTCCTCGTCGGGTACCTCGGGCTCCTCCGGCTCCGCGCAGGCGCAGGCCAAGACGGTGACCGGGCAGGTCGCGCAGACCCAGTACGGGCCGGTCCAGGTCCGGATCACCGTCGCCGGCGGGAAGATCACCAAGGCGGAGGCCGTGCAGGCGCCCAGCGGCGGCACCAGCGACCAGAAGACCGCCCTGTCCGTACCGAAGCTCAACCAGGAGGCGGTGGCGGCCGGGAACGCGAACATCGACTCCGTCTCCGGGGCCACCTACACCAGCACCGGCTACAAGCAGTCCCTGCAGTCCGCGCTGGACCAGGCCGGTGGCTGAGGCGGTGGCCGAGTCCGCGCAGGCTCCGGCCGCGGTACGTCACGCGGAGGAGGTCATGGGGACCGTCTTCTCCTTCGACGTCCGCGGCGGGCGTCCGGACGCCGTACGGGCGGCCCTGGGCGAGGCGGTCGCCGGACTGCACCGGGTCGACGAGGTGTTCAGCACCTACCGCGAGAACAGCCAGGTGTCCCGGCTGGCGCGGGAGGAGACCGCCCTCGCGGAGTGCGACCCCGAGGTGGCCGAGGTGCTGGAGCTCGCGGCCGAGGCGGAGCGGGTGAGCGACGGCTGGTTCAGCACCCGCTACCGGGGCAGCCTGGACCCCACCGGCATCGTCAAGGGCTGGTCCGTCGAGCGGGCGGCGCGGGCGCTGGCGCGGGTGGCCGGGGTGACCGGGGTGAGCGTGAACGGGGGCGGCGACGTCCAGATGTTCGGTGCGCCCGAGCCGACCCGGGCGTGGCGGGTGGGGATCGCCGATCCGCTCAGGCCGGGCGGGCTGGCGGCGGTGATCTCGGCGGCGGGGGTGGACGAACTGGCGGTGGCCACGTCCGGTACGGCGGAGCGGGGCGCCCATATCGTCGACCCGCGGACCGGGAAGTCGGCGGTGACGGACCTGGTGGCGGTGACGGTGGTCGGCCCCCGTCTGACCTGGGCGGACTGCTGGGCCACGGCGGCGTTCGCGATGGGGTCGCGGGCGGGGTTGGCTTGGCTGGAGTCCCTGCCGGATGTCGAGGCTCTGCTGATCACGGCTGGTGACGAGGTGCGGTGCACCGGGGGGCTGGCCGCGCGTCTGGGCTGAGGTACCCGCGGCTATGTGAGCCACGGCTGGGGCAGCGCCCCTTTAGGGGCGCGGGGCTGTATTCGACATGCGGCTACCGCCGCGTGGGCGCGACCAGCCCCCACCCACCGGCAGACGCACCCACCCGCGTCACATCCCTCCGTGGCCGTTCTGAGCCAGCCTCAGCAGATGGTCGGCCAGGGCCTGACCCCCCGTCGGCTCACGACTGATGAGCAGCAGCGTGTCGTCCCCCGCGATCGTCCCCAGGATGTCGTGCAGCTCCGCCTGGTCGATCGCGGACGCGAGGAACTGCGCCGCCCCCGGCGGGGTCCGCAGGACGACGAGGTTCGCCGACGCCTCCGCGGAGATCAGGAGTTCCTGGGAGAGGCGCCGCATCCGCTCCTCCTTCGCCGACCCCCCCAGCGGCGCACGCGGGGTACGGAAACCCCCCTCGCTCGGCACCGCGTAGATCAGTTCCCCGTCGGTGTTGCGGATCTTCACCGCGTTCAGCTCGTCGAGGTCCCGGGAGAGCGTCGCCTGGGTGACCGTCAGCCCGTCGTCGGCGAGCAGCTTCGCGAGCTGGCTCTGCGACCGCACCGGCTGCCGGTTGAGGATGTCCACGATCCGGCGGTGCCGGGCGGTCCGGGTCTGCGGTACCGCGGGCCCCGCCCCGCCCGACTGGTCGAACTCCTGCGCCTGGCTCATCGTCGTCTCATTCTCCGGATCGTCCGTCCCCGCTCGCTGCGTCGAGGATGCCGGGCAGGGCCCGCAGCAGCGCGTCCACCTCGTCGTCACGGAGGTTCAGCGGGGGCATCAGCCGAACGACGTCCGGGGCGGGCGCGTTCACCAGGAACCCGGCCTCCTGAGCCGCCTGCTGCACCTGTGCTGCCAGCGGCTCGGTGAGCACGATACCCATGAGGAGACCCGCACCCCGGACATAATCGATCAACCGGTGGCCGAGGCCCTCGATTCCGTCCCGCAACTTCTCGCTCTGCCGCTTGACGTTCTCCAGCAACCCCTCGTTCTCGATGGTGTCGAGAACGGCGAGCCCGGCGGCGCAGGCGACCGGGTTGCCGCCGAAGGTCGTGCCGTGGTGGCCCGGCTGGAGGAGGTCGGCGGCCCGGCCGAAGGCCACGGTCGCGCCGAGCGGCAGTCCGCCGCCGAGCTGCTTGGCGAGAGTGACGACATCGGGCAGCACGCCCTCGTGGGCCTGGTACTCGAACCAGGTGCCCGTCCGGCCGATGCCGGTCTGCACCTCGTCGAGGACGAGCAGGGCGCCGGTGGCGGCGGTGATCGCACGGGCCGCCTTGAGATAGCCGGCCGGGGGTACGACCACGCCGTTCTCGCCCTGGATCGGCTCGATGACGACGAGCGCGGTCTCCTCGGTGACGGCGGCGGCCAGTGCCTGCGCGTCGCCGAAGGGCACGTGGGTGACGTCGGCGGGCAGCGGGCGGAACGGGTCCTGCTTGGCGGGCTGCCCGGTGAGCGCGAGGGCGCCCATCGTACGGCCGTGGAAGCCGCCGTCGGTGGCGACCATGTGGGTCCGCCCGGTCAGTCGGCCGATCTTGAAGGCGGCCTCGTTGGCCTCGGCGCCGGAGTTGCAGAAGAAGACCCTGCCCTCCCGGCCGAAGAGCTGGAGCAGCCGTTCGGCGAGGGTCACGGTGGGCTCGGCCATGAAGAAGTTGGAGATGTGGCCCAGGGACGCGATCTGCCGGGTCACGGCCTCGATGATCGCCGGGTGGGCGTGGCCGAGCGCGTTGGTGGCGATACCGCCGACGAAGTCGTAGTACTGCCGGTCCTCGGTGTCCCACACCTTGACGCCCTCGCCGCGTACCAGGGGCAGCCGCGGGGTGCCGTAGTTGTTCATGAGCGCGCCCTGCCACCGCGTGGTCAGCTCCTGGTTGCTCATGACCGTTCCCCCTGTCGCTCGTCGGGCACGACCATCGTGCCGATGCCTTCGTCCGTGAAGATCTCCAGCAGGATCGAGTGCTGGACCCGGCCGTCGATGACGCGGGCGGTGGTGACGCCGTTGCGTACGGCGTGCAGACAGCCCTCCATCTTCGGCACCATGCCGGAGCTCAGCTCCGGCAGCAGCTTCTCCAGTTGGGAAGCGGTGAGACGGCTGATCACCTCGTCGGAGTTCGGCCAGTCCTCGTAGAGACCCTCGACGTCGGTGAGGACCATGAGGGTCTCGGCGCCCAGCGCAGCAGCGAGTGCCGCAGCCGCCGTATCAGCATTGACGTTGTAGACATGTCCGTCGTCCTCGGAGCGGGCGATGGAGGAGACGACCGGGATCCGGCCGTCGGCGAGCAGGGCCTCGATCGCGCCCGTGTCGATCGCGGTGATCTCGCCGACCCGGCCGATGTCGACGAGTTCGCCGTCGATCTCGGGCCGGTGCCTGGTGGCGGTGATGGTGTGGGCGTCCTCGCCGGTCAGCCCGACGGCCAGCGGGCCGTGCTGGTTGAGCAGTCCGACCAGTTCGCGCTGGACCTGCCCGGCGAGCACCATCCGTACGACGTCCATGGCGTCCTCGGTGGTGACCCGGAGTCCGGCCTTGAACTCGCTGACGATGCCGTGCCGGTCGAGGGCGGCGCTGATCTGCGGGCCGCCGCCGTGCACGACGACCGGCTTGAGGCCGGCGTGGTGCAGGAACACGACGTCCTGCGCGAAGGCGGCCTTCAGCTCCTCGTCGATCATGGCGTTGCCGCCGAACTTGATGACGACGGTCCGGCCGTGGTGCCGGGTCAGCCAGGGCAGTGCCTCGATGAGGATCTGGGCCTTGGGCAGCGCGGTGTGCTTTCGCGTGGTGCTCATGACGAGTAGGCGCTGTTCTCGTGGACGTAGTCGGCGGTCAGGTCGTTGGTCCAGATGGTGGCGGTCTCGGAGCCGGCCGCGAGGTCGGCGACGATGTGCACCTCGCGGTAGCGCATGTCGACCTTGTCGCGGTCCTCGCCGACGCCGCCGTCCTTGCAGACCCAGACGCCGTTGATGGCGACGTTGAGCCGGTCGGGCTCGAAGGCGGCCTTGGTGGTGCCGATCGCGGAGAGCACGCGGCCCCAGTTGGGGTCCTCGCCGTGGATGGCGCACTTGAGGAGGTTGTTGCGGGCGATGGAGCGGCCCACCTCGACGGCGTCGTCCTCGGAAGCGGCGTTGACCACTTCCACCTTGATGTCCTTGCTGGCGCCCTCGGCGTCCCGGATCAGCTGCTGCCCGAGGTCATCACAGACGGCCCGTACGGCCTCGGCGAACTCCGCGTACTCCGGGGTGACCTCGGCGGCGCCGGAGGCGAGCAGCAGCACGGTGTCGTTGGTGGACATGCAGCCGTCGGAGTCGACGCGGTCGAAGGTCGTGCGGGTGGCGGCGCGCAGCGCCTTGTCGAGCACCTCGCTCTCGACGACCGCGTCCGTCGTCAGCACGACCAGCATGGTGGCGAGGCCGGGCGCGAGCATGCCGGCGCCCTTCGCCATGCCGCCGACGGTCCAGCCGTCCTTCGCCACGACGGACGTCTTGTGCACGGTGTCGGTGGTCTTGATGGCGATGGCGGCCTTCTCGCCACCGTGCTCGCTCAGGGCGGCGGCCGCGGTCTCGACCCCCGGCAGCAGCTTGTCCATCGGGAGGAGCACGCCGATCAGACCGGTCGAGGCCACGGCGACCTCGATGGCGCCACGGCCCAGTACCTCCGCGGCCTTCTCGGCCGTCGCGTGGGTGTCCTGGAAGCCCTTGGGGCCCGTACAGGCGTTGGCGCCGCCGGAGTTGAGGACGACGGCCGAGACCTGGCCGCTCCTGAGGACCTGCTCGGACCACAGGACCGGCGCGGCCTTCACGCGGTTGGAGGTGAAGACGCCCGCGGCGGCACGGCGCGGCCCGTTGTTGACCACGAGGGCCAGGTCCGGGTTGCCGCTCTCCTTGATCCCGGCGGCGATGCCCGCGGCCGTGAATCCCTTCGCTGCCGTCACGCTCACGGCGCAACTCCGATCGTGGTCAGCCCCGTGGTCTCGTCGAACCCCAGGGCGAGGTTCATGCTCTGGACGGCACCGCCGGCGGTGCCCTTGGTCAGGTTGTCGATGGCGCTGATCGCGATGATGCGGCCCACGGCGTCGTCGTACGCGACCTGCACCTGAACGGCGTTGGAACCGTAGACGGACGCCGTCGCGGGCCACCGGCCCTCGGGGAGGAGGTGGACGAAGGGCTCATCGGCGTAGGCCTTCTCGTAGGCGGCCCGGACGGACTCGGCCGTCACCCCGCTCTTCGCCGCGGCGCTGCAGGTGGCGAGGATGCCGCGGGGCATGGGCGCGAGGGTCGGCGTGAAGGAGACCGCGATCCGCTCCCCCGCCACCGCGCTGAGGTTCTGGATCATCTCGGGGGTGTGCCGGTGGCCGCCGCCGACGCCGTACGGCGTCATGGAGCCCATGACCTCGCTGCCCAGCAGATGCGGCTTGGGCGCCTTGCCGGCGCCGGAGGTGCCGGAGGCGGCGACGATCACCGCCTCGGGCCCGGCGATCCCGGCCGTGTAGGCCGGGTACAGGGCGAGGGACACGGCGGTGGGGTAGCAACCGGGTACCGCGATGCGCTTGGACCCCTCCAGCGCGGCGCGGGCACCCGGAAGTTCGGGGAGGCCGTAGGGCCAGGTGCCGGCGTGCGGGGAGCCGTAGAAACGCTCCCAGTCGGCCGGGTCCGTCAGGCGGAAGTCGGCGCCCATGTCGACGACGAGGACGTCCGGGCCGAGCTGCTCGGCGACGGCGGCGGACTGCCCGTGCGGGAGCGCGAGGAAGACGACGTCGTGCCCGGCGAGGGCCTCGGCGGTCGTCTCCGCCAGCACGCGGTCGGCCAGCGGCAGCAGATGCGGCTGGAGCGCGCCCAGGCGCTGCCCGGCGTTGGAGTTGCCGGTCAGGGCACCGATCTCGACCTCGGGGTGCCCGAGGAGCAGCCGCAGGACCTCTCCGCCCGCGTATCCACTCGCTCCGGCAACCGCCGCACGTACCGCCATGTCCATCCTCCTCTGGATGGCATGACTATACGGTTCTCTGCACTTTTATGCAACGGACTCCTGCGCCGCCGCGTCCCCGAGCGCACCGGCGGCATTTCCGATGATGCCCACGAGGGGGCAAGGGAGAACGTCCTCCCCGCGCCCTCCCGGCGTCGTCCCGGCGTCCTCTCCGTGTCCAGGAGCGCGAGGAGACGGACCCGCGGCGGGGAGCCGGCCGGCCGAGATCACGGGGCGGGGTGCAGTGACGGACACAACCCTGGAGGCGCTCGACGATGTGCCGTGGGAGCGGCTGGAGCCCTCAAGGTCCTGACGGCCTGGGGCCCGGCCGCGGCGCCCGCCCTGCCGGAGGTGGTGGCCCTTCTCGATGTGGGCGGCGATCGCCCTGTGGTCGATCACGGGCGAGACGGAGCCGAGCCTGTCCGTCCTGGAGAAGCACGTCCTGGCCGTCGCCGACGGCTCCTTCGGCGGCTTCCGCACCGCGCTGCGCGCCGTCGCCCGGAGCGGCACGGTCTCACCGGCCGTACGGGCCGCCCTGCCTGCGGTGCGGGAGACCTACCGGCGGCTGTCGCCGTACCGGGACTACGCCGCCTCCACCTTCGGCAGCATGACCCAGCGCGACACCACGAAGGTCACCGGAATCGCCGCCGCCGACGCCATCAGCGGAGCGAACCGGCTGCCGGCGTGCAGGACGTCGACGATCACGTACACCCCCACCGTCGTGATCACGAAATTCGTCGCGTTGGTCAGCGGGAACAGCAGGAACTTACGCCAGGTGGGCCGTATTCGGTAAGTGAACTTCGCATTGAGAAAGAACGAACCGATCATGCTCAGCAAAAACGCGAGAATATGCGCGCCGAGATACGGAAAATACTTCAGGAACAGCAGGTAGAGGCCGTAGTACGTCGCTGTGTTGATGACCCCGATCACCGCGAAGGTGATGATCTGGCCCGATATCGGGCGGGTGGGTCCGGTGGTCGACAGGGCGTTCGGCATCAGGGGATGAGGTCCTTCGTCGTGCCGCGGGTGCGGTCTTCCGTTCGGTGCACGTTCGTCGCCTTCACCAGGAAGTGCGGACGCCCCTTGACCTCGTAGTAGATCCGGCCGGTGTACTCGCCGATGACCCCGAGCATGATCATCTGTACGCCGGCCAGGGCGGTGACGGCTGTAATGATGGTGACATAGCCCGGCGTCTGGACGCCGTTGATCATCGCTCCGCCCACGATCCACGCCGTGTACACGCCGGCCAGGGCCAGCAGGGTCATGCCGAGGTAGAGCGCGGCGCGCAGCGGGCGGTTGTTGAAGGAGAGCAGCCCGTCGAAGCCGTAGTTGAGCAGGCTGCGGAACGACCAGGAGCTGGAGCCGTGTTCGCGCACCGCGTTCTCGTACTCGAAGGTGGTGCTGGGGAAGCCGACCCAGGCGAACAGGCCCTTGGAGAACCGGTTGTACTCGGTGAGGTCCACGATCGCGTGCACCACCCGGCGCGACATCAGCCGGAAGTCGCCCACGCCGTCGACGAGTTCGACGTCGACGAGCCGGTTGATGAGCCGGTAGTAGAGGCGGGCGGTGAGGGTGCGGGTGAAACGGTCGCCCTGCCGGGTGCGCTGGGCGATGACCTGGTCGTAGCCCTCGCCGCGCAGTTCGACCATGCGCTTGATGAGCGACGGCGGGTGCTGGAGGTCCGCGTCCATGACGATCACGGCGTCGCCGGTGGCGTGCTTCAGGCCGGCCAGCAGGGCGGCCTCCTTGCCGAAGTTGCGGCTGAAGGAGACGTACCGGACGCGCGAGTCGCCGTCGGCGATCTGGCTGAGGAGGGGCAGCGTCTTGTCACGGCTGCCGTCGTCGACATACACGAACTCCATGTCGTGACCGAGCGGCAGAAGCTCGTTGGCGATCTTCTGGACCTGCTCGTGGAAGCGCTCGATGACGTCTTCCTCGTTGTAACAGGGCGCGACGATCGATATCAGCATGGGTTTCTCCCCCTGGGGACGGGTCAGTGAGCGGTGGTCGTGCGCTCGCCGGAGCGGATGGCGGTTCTGCGGCGTACGGCCGAGAGGGTGCCGAGCAGGATCAGGGTCAGCAGCGAGGCGCCGCCGACGGCCGTGCCCAGGCGCAGGCCGGGCGGGTGGAACGTGCAGGTGAGGCTGGTGGCGGAGGCTCCCAGCGGGACGGCGATCAGGCCGTGGAACTCGCTCGCCGCGACCTCGTCGCCCCCGGCGGAGCAGCGCCAGCCGGCGATCCGCGGGGCGGCCACGACGGCCGTTCCCGTGCTGCCGGCGGGGAGCTGGGCGTGCAGGGTGCCGTCGGAGACGGTCACCTTGGTCGCCCCCGTGGCCTTCAACTGCTGTACGGCGCCGCGCAGTCTGGCGGTGTCGAGGCAGCCGACCGCGCCCTGCGCCGGGACGCGGCTGAGCCGGTTGGGCTTCAGGTCGATCCGTATCCGCCCCGAGGCGCGTACCGTGCCGAGCGGCTGCATCGCGGCGATCTTCGTGCCCTCGGCGTCGGACCGGTAGAGCTGCTGCTCGCCGCCGGCCAGTTGCGCCGTACCGGAGTAGTGCGGCGCCCACAGGAACGCCTCGCTGCCTGCCTGGCAGCGTGCGGTGAGCGTCTGGACTCCGTCGACCAGCAGCCCGCGCGCCTCGTCGCCCTTGCGCTCACCGCTGAGGGTGGTGCGGGGCAGGGTGTAGACGCGGGTGCCGAGCAGCAGTTCCTGGTTGCGGTACGGCGAGGGGCCGAAGGCGGCCGGGGTGGTGCGCGGCGCGGCCGGCCGCACGGTCACCAGCGGCGGGACGTCCTCGCGGGTGACGGTCGAGGGACCCCCGCCCTGGGGCAGCCACTTCTGGTGCGGGTCCGGCGGGTTGTGCACCCGGGCACCCACCGAGAAGACCGCGTCGGTGACGGGGTTGTCGAGGCTCTGCAGGCTGCGGCCACGCGAGGTCCAGCCGTCGCCCAGGGCGGTCATGGTGCGGCTGAGGACGTCGGCGGTGAGGCTGCTGTAGTACTGGGAGCCCTGGCCGCCGACCATCATCGGGTCGTTGGCGACGGTCTGGTCGCGGCCGGGTTCGGTGCGGTACTTCGGCCAGGCGTCGGCCTGGGCGACGGCGTCCGACTCCCGCTGCTGACGGTCGCCCCAGGGCGCGTAGTCGTCCATCTGGGTGAGGCGCATGTGGGTGGCCACGGCGGAGGTGGCGGCGGCCTCGCCGAACTGGGCGCCGACCAGCAGTACGGCGGCGAGTCCGGCGAGGAGCGGCCGGCCGTTCCTGAAGCTCAGGAGGGCGAGTCCGCCGAGGGTGCCCACGGCGGCGAGCAGCACCACCGGCCAGGTGTGGTGGGAGTGCTGCTGGGTGAGGGTGCTGCGGCCGGCGACGGCGGCGACCAGGGCCAGGAGCACGGCCGCCGGGCCCAGGGCACGCCAGTCCGGCAGGCCGTAGGCAAGAGCATGCCAAGCCGCGATGACCAGCAGGGCGCAGAGCACGAAGGCCTGGCGGTAGGAGCTGCCGTTCGGAGCGGCGAAGGCGTGCCAGGCCAGGCTGGTCGGCGCCCACTGCAGCGACAGCGCCACCGCGAGCACCAGCACCGTCCAGCCCGCCCGCACCCGGACCGGGACCTTGCGGTGGAAGGGCAGGGCCAGGGCGAGCACCAGCGCGGTGATGCCCACGTAGAGGGCCGGGGAGCTGTAGCTGTAGGTGGTCGGCAGCAGCCGGGCGAACAGGTCGTCGGCCCCGACCGGGGCGAAGTGGCCCTCGCGGCCCGGGTAGGCGTGCTTGGTGCCGGAGTAGACGACGATCACCAGCGGCGCGGCGAGGCCGACCCCGAGCCCGACGACGACCGCGGCCCGGCCGACCACCGCCGGCGCCCGTCGCCACGGCAGCTCGGCGAGGACCAGCCGGAGCAGCAGCACCAGGGCGGCACCGAGGGTGGCCATGTAGGCGGTGTAGAAGTTGGCGATCCAGGCGAGCGCCACGATCAGCACGCTGGGCAGCGGGCGCCGGCCGGCCATGGCCCACTCACCGACCAGGCAGAACAGCGGCAGCGCGATCAGGCCGTCGAGCCACATCGGGTTGAACGAGGCGAGCGCGAGGCTCCAGCCGCACAGGGCGTAGGAGGCGCCCAGGATCCCGGCCGCCCACCAGCGGCCGCGGCGCAGGCTGAGCAGCAGCCAGGCCATGGCGGCACCGGCGACCGCCGTCTTCAGGACGGTGATCACGTACACCGCGAGGTCGATCTCGTCGCGCGGGAACACCCCGACCAGCAGGGCGAACGGGCTGCTGACATAGGTGCCGATGTCCGGCAGGAAGCTGGAGCCGTAGCCGGACTGCCAGTTGAAGACCATCCCTCCGTCGGCCCTGCCGTGCAGCAGGTCCCACAGGTGCGCGTGGAAGGGCACGTACTGGTTGCCCAGGTCGTTGACGCTGCGGGTGCGGGAGCCGAAGGGGTAGCTGCGCGCCACGACGTCGGCCGCGCAGAGGGCGACGGCGGTGAGGAGCGCCGCGAGCAGGGCGGCCGCCCAGCGCGGATCGGCGTCGAGCCGTCGCGCGGGTTCGGTCTCCCGCTCTTCGCCCCCCGCCGGTTTCACCCCCTGTTCGCGCCCGGTCAGGGTCGTGCGATTCATTCTGTGCGGCCCCCAGAGAAAAACGGGGGCTGTTACTCCCCGCTGGTCGGTGTTTCGCCGACTTAGACGGGTAGTTGTTGCTGATGGTTGTGCCTCACCTATGAAGTAATAAGTCGAATTCCGAATCCGCGTGCGACCCGGGAAAGAATTCGCGACTTCAAAGGGAACTGAGGATTTCAGAAAGGTGTTCTTCTGGTTAACGCGCCTGTGAGAGGTCCGTGCGGGCGCGGCGGAGGGCCGCATCGCGCACCGCCTCCGAGGAGGCCGCGCGATGGACGCGTTCGACGGATTGGCCCCAGTACGTCCCGGAGACGATCAGCGCCGCTCCCAGCATCCCGAGCGCGGTGAGGCGTTCGCCGCCGAGGCCGACGCCGACCAGGAGGGCCCACACCGGTTCGGTGCCCAGCAGCAGACTGGCCCGGGTCGCGGAGGTGCGCTGGACCGCCCAGGTCTGGGCGAGGAACGCGAGCAGGCCGCAGCACAGGGCGAGGTAGACCAGTTCGGCCCAGGTGGCGGCGCCGGTCCGGGCAAGCACCGGCAGGCCGGGCGCGGCGGGCACGAGGAAGAGCACCGCGCCGACGACGGTCTGCACGGCCGTGACCTGGAACGGGCGCACGGCCCGGCCCGCGGTCACCCGCCCGACCAGCACCACATGACCGGCCCGGACCACCGCGGCCCCGAGCATCAGCAGATCCCCGGCGCCGGGGGCGCGCAGCCCGTTGCCGGACACCAGCAGCCCGACGCCGACGACACACACGCCGACGGCGAGGAAGAACCTCCCCGGCAGCCGCCCGCGGTCCAGGACCGGGGTGAGGACGAGGGTCAGGCTGATGATCAGGCCCGCGTTCCCGGCGCTGGTGTGGGCGACACCGTAGGTCTCCAGGACGAGGACGGCGGCCTGGGTGAGGCCGAGGAGCGAGCCGTACCGCTTCTCCTCCCGGGTGAGGGAGCCGAAGCCGCGCAGTGCGACGAGGCAGACGAGGGCGCCGATGGCGTAGCGCAGGAAGAGGACGATCAGCACGGGGAGGGCGTCCGTGGCCGTCTTCGCCGTCAGGTAACTGGAGCCCCAGACGACGGCGAGAGCCAGGAGCACCCCATCGGTACGACGGGTGTGCGGCATGCCGTTCACGATCCCTGGCCAGCACTTTGAAGTAAACGACGACCTGCTCAACCAACCCTGTAGCGAAGCTACACTGACGGCATGGACGAACGGCAGCTGCGCGTCCTGCGGGAGCTGGGCGAACTGGGCAGCGTCACGGCGGCCGCTCAGGCGCTGCGGGTGACGCCCTCGGCGATCTCACAGCAGTTGCGCCTGCTCCAGCGGTCCCTCCCGGTACCGCTCACCGAGCGCGCCGGGCGCCGGCTGGTGCTCACGGCGGCCGGGCAGGCCCTGGCCGACGCGGCGATCGGGGTGGAGACGGCCCTGGCCCGGGCCCGCCACACCGTCGAGGAGTACGTCGACGAGCCCGAGGGCACGGTGTCGGTGGCGGCGTTCCACAGCGGGGCCGCCGCGTTCTATCCGCTGCTGCTACGACAGGTGCGCGGCCCGGGCTCCCCGAGGATCACCCTGCACGACGAGGACGTGGCCCAGGCCGACTTCCCGCCCCTGACCCGCAGCTACGACCTGGTCCTCGCCCACCGTCTCGACCACGCCCCGCCCTGGCCGCGGACCGCCACGGCCACCCCGCTGCTGCGCGAGCCCCTCGACATCGCCCTGCCGGTCGGCCATCCGCTGGCCGCGCGGACCGCACTGACCGCGCGGGACGTGTCCGGCGAGCCCTGGATCACCGTGCACGACGGCTTTCCGCTGCTCTCGACCGTCGAGGCCATCGCCGCCGCGGCCGGGCACCGGCTCGACATCGTCCATCGCGTCAACGAGATCTCGGTCGTCGCCGAGCTGGTCGCCGCGGGCGGCGGGATCGCCCTGATGCCCCGCTGGACGTCCCGCCCGCACCCGGACGTCACCCTCAGGCCCCTCGACGGCATCGAGGCCCACCGCCACATCGACGCCCTCCACCGCCCCGAGCGCACGGCCCGCAGGGCGGTACGGACCGTGCTCGGCGAACTGCGGGCCGCGGCGGAGACCATCCGCGCCAGGGGCTGATCGCGAAGCGGGCTTGACCTGGAGCACGCTCCAACTCCTAGCGTTCTCCCCATGGACGCACGAGCTGACACGAGCGAGAGCACCACCCGTGACGAGCGTTTCGCCCGCGGTCTCGAGGTCATGAGCCAGGTCGACGGCGGGCTCCGGGAGCGGGTCCTGGAGTCGCTGGCCGACATCAGCCCCGAACTGGGCCACCAGGTCGTCGCCTGGGGCTTCGGGGAGATCTACTCCCGGCCCGAACTGGTGCCCCGTGACCGGCAGTTGGTGACCCTGGGCATGCTCACCGCGCTGGGCGGCTGCGAGCCCCAGCTGGAGGTGCACATCAACTTCTCCCTGAACGCGGGACTCACGCCCCAGGAGATCGTCGAGGCGCTGCTGCACTCCGCCGGGTACTGCGGTTTCCCCAAGGCGCTCAACGCCACCCTGGTCGCCAAGAAGGTCTTCGCAGAGCGTGGGCTGCTGCCGGTCGGGCAGCAGCCCACGCAGGGGGCTACTTCTGCCTGATCCGCAGGAAGGTGACGGAGTTCGCCGGGAAGGTGTACGTGAACCGGTCGGCGACTCCGGTGAAGGTGGACGTGACCGGGGCGACCGCGGTGGCCGTCTCGGTGTTCACCGCGTCCGGCGCCGCCGCGAGCGTGGTCGCCTTCGCCTTCCTCGACACCTCGGCGCCCCCGAGGTCGATGGCCGTACGGGCCGCCGAGGACTGGGCGTTGACGACCTTGACGATCAGGTCGCCGGTCTTCCTGTCCCGGGTGACGACCTGCCGGAACGGCTCGGCCGGCCTGTCGTCGGTGAAGCTGCCCCACTCCTGCCCGTCGAGGGTGAGCGTGACCTGCCTCCCCCGCACCTTGATGTCGACGTCGTAGGTCCGGCCGGTCTCCACCGCCCCCGCCTTGGCGACCAGCGTCGACTTGCCGCCGTCCACGGCCTGCTCGACCGCGGTCTGGGTGTTGTTCCAGCCGCCGATGTTCCACCAGTAGTAGTTGCCGGTGTCCTTGACGCCGAAGGCGACGAGGAAGCCCTCCTTGCCGGACTTCTTGGTGGCCTTCACGTGCAGGTCGTAGTCGTGCCAGGACGGGTCGCCGGCGGAGACCATGGTGTTCTCGGCGGTGTCCGAGGTCTCGACGTACTGCCCGTCCTGGACGGTCCAGCTGCCGGTGCCGGTGTGGGTCCACCGGGAGGCGTCACCGGAGAAGTCGTCGCTGAGCAGCGTGGTCCCGCCGGCGTCGGTCACCTTGACGTCGTCGTAGGCGGCGCTGGTGTTCCAGGTCGACAGGCCGACGGCTCCGCTGATCGGGGCGAGCAGGGAGGGGGTGCCGGTGGCCGTGGAGGGGACGACCCGGTCGCCGACGTTGTTCATGAAGAGCTTCTGGACCTCGTAGTCGGCCGAGCCCCAGGAGGCGTGGTTGTTGAACCACACCATGTCCGGGCGCCACTGGACGTAGTCCTCGTTGGCGAACAGCGGCGCGTAGGAGGCGAGCTTGACGACGTCCGCGTTGCGTTCGAGGCCGGTCATGTAGGCGGCTTCGGCGAGGCCGTTCTCGAAGGTGTTGCCGCCGGAGGCGTACTCGCCGAGGAAGACCTTGGGCCCGCTCCTGTCGTAGGAGTCGTAGCGGTCGTTGTTCTGCAGGAACCACTGCGGGCTGTTGTAGTAGTGCTCGTCGACCATGTCGACCTTGGCGTCCCTGTTGAGCTGCCAGGCCGTGTCGAAGGTCGTGCCGGAGTCGTCCGGGCCGGCGTTGGAGATGACCTGCATGTACGGGTACGCGGCCTGGATGGCGGCCCGGAACCGCGTGAAGCGGGCGAAGAACTCGGTGGGGAGGTTCTCCTCGTTGCCGACCTCGATGTGGGTGAGGTGGAAGGGCTTGGGGTGGCCCATCTCGGCCCGTTTCCGGCCCCACTCGCTGGTCACCGGCCCGTTGGCGAACTCGATGAGGTCGAGGGTGTCCTGGATGTGCCGCCTGAGCAGCGCGTCGTCGTCGACGGCCCTGTTCTGGCCGCAGCCGGTGACCAGGGCGGGGACGACGGGCAGCGGCATGGCGCCGATGTCCTCGGCGAACCGGAAGTACTCGTAGTAGCCGAGGCCGTACGACTGGTTGTAGCCCCAGAAGTTGGCGTTGGTGGCCCGGGTCTCGACCGGGCCGATCGTGTCCTTCCACTGGTACGACCGCTTGCGCTGGTAGCCGGAGGCCGCGCTGTAGTCCTGCATCGAGCCGGTGTTGACCAGGCAGCCGCCGGGGAAGCGGACGAAGCCCGGGTGCAGGGCGGCGATCTTCTCGGCGAGGTCCTTGCGCAGGCCGTTGGGCTCGTGCTTGTAGGTGTCGCGCGGGAAGAGGGAGACCATGTCGAGCGCGGCCGCGTCCGGGGCGGCCACGGTGAGGCGGCCGGTGGAGCTGGTGCGGGTGGCGGTGAAGGTCGCCTTGTACCGGGCCCAGCCGTTCTCCCTGACGGCCACCCGGCGGGCGGTGGCGAGTGTGCCGCCGGCGTCCGCGAGGCTGACGGTGAGGGTCGTACGGCCCTTGGCGCGGGCCCAGACCGAGAAGTCGTACTTCTTGCCGTCCTCGACCCGGATCCCGGTGTTGTAGCCGGAGTTGGTGACGGCCGAACCGGCGGACAGGGCGAGGTAGTCGCGGTTGCGGTCGTCGAGGCGGCCGGAGTCGTCGACGACCTGGGCGGTGCCGGTGACCGTCCAGGCGGTGAGCGGGGTGTACGACTTGTTGTCGTCGGTCGTGTACTCGAAGGACCGGTTCTGGACCAGTTCCGCGTAGAGGCCGCCGTCGGCGGCGCGGTTGATGTCCTCGAAGAAGACGCCGTACATCGTCTTGTCGATCTCGGCGCCCCGGGCCGTCGGGTCGACGGTGATCGCGTAGTCGGTGACGTCCTCGGCGTGGGCGGGGGCGGGGACCAGGCCTGCGGCGAGCAGGAAAGCGCTTGCTCCAAGGCCGAGTCTCAGCCGGGTGCGGGTGGTGCGTGACATGGATACTCCGCGGCTCGTGAAGGAGTTGGCCTGGATCGACCAGGCGCTACCGGGTACGAACAGGTTCACTCGGGTTCGAAATATCGGACAGCTGTCAGCACTTCGAACGGAAAGATAGGTACGCGACATGGCCGCGTCAATGGGGCGGACGTCGGCCGGCTCCGGGCCGGGTGACACCGCGGGCGTAAGGTCGGGGCATGCAGACGCTGCTGCCGTACCTGATCGTGGTCGCCGGACTGGCCGCCGTCCTCACGGCTTTCAGCTGGCTCGCGCGGTACATCCGGCGGCGGGGCACGGCGGGCGGGCTGGGCGGGGCGCTGGCCGCGTACGAGGAGGCGTTCCGGGCGACCGGCCACGCCTCGCACTACGAGATCCGGCAGCAGGCCGAGCGCAAGGCGCCGACCGGCTCCCCCCGCCCGAAGAAGCCATGACCGAAGGCACGACCGAAGCCATGACCGAAGGCATGACCGAAGGCATGACCGTGGATGATTTCTGGCCGGTGGCGGATGTGCTCGCGCATCTGCTCGGGCGGTGGCGTGTCGAGCGGAGCGTGCGGGATCTGGCGAGCGGGGACGAAGGGTGGTTCGAGGGCGCCACGGTGTTCCGGGCGCTGGACGGGGGCGGGCTGCTGCACGCGGAGTCGGGGACGTTCACCTGGCAGGGGGTGGCGCGGCCGGCCGAGCGGACCCTGCGGTTCCTGCCGGGGCCGCGGCCCGGGACGGCGGACGTGCGGTTCGCCGACGGGCGGCCCTTCCACGACCTGGACCTGACCTCGGGGCGGTATGTCGCCGACCACCCGTGCGTGGCCGACCTCTACCGGGGCGAGTTCACCGTCCGGGACGCCGACCACTGGCGCACGGTGTGGCGGGTCGGCGGCCCGGCGAAGGACCTGGTCCTGACCACCGACTACGTGCGCGAGGCCTGAGACCGGACCGGCGTACCGGGCCTCCGCCCACCATCGCGTGGGCACGGCGGCCACGAGGGCGCGGCGCACGGCCGACCGCGTGGTGCGCACTTCCGGCGGAGCGCTCAGGTGCGTGAGGCCTGGGCCGGCGACACGTCGAACCGCAGGTTCCAGCGGCCTCCGCGGCCCGTCACCGTGGTCGTCGACAGCGGGCGCACGTCGATGTTCCAGTAGGTCGACGGCGGCGCCTTGAGGGCGTAGACGAGCGCGGCGCGGATCACCGAGGGCTCGGCGACGGCGACGATCCGGCCGCCGTCGTCCACCGGGCGGGTGTCGAGCCAGCCGCCGACCCGGGAGATGAACGACAGCAGCGACTCGCCGCCGTGCGGGGTGGCGCGCGGGTCGGACAGCCAGGCGTCCACCTGGTCCGGCTCCCTGGCCATCGCCTCCCCCAGCGTCAGCCCGCGCCAGCGGCCCATGTCGCAGTCGCGCAGGGCGAGCTGGACCAGCGGGGCGTACCCCAGACCCTCGCCGGTCGCGCGGCTGCGCGGAGTCGGCGAACAGTAGCGCAGCTCGGCCGCCGCGAGCGGTAGCAGGTCGGCGGCGACGCGCTGCACCTCGTCCCAGCCCGCCTGATCCAGGGGGCGGGCGTCCTCGAAGCGCTCCGCGAGCAGCGGTGAGCTGCGCGCGGCCGCGACGAACGTGACCCGAAGTGACATGCGGTGATGGTGTGACGCTCAAGTGGGCAGGTCAAGGGCTCTTGATAGGTGAATTGCGCGAGGTGGGGGAAACGTTACCCAATGGTCAGGAGGTGTCCGACAAGTCAACCGTAATGTCACTTCGGTGCCTCGTAGTAGAGCGCCATCCACCGGTCCGGGTGTTCGAGCGGGGCAAATCCGAGCTTCTCGTAGACCCCGTGGGCGTCGTGCGTGGCGAGCAGCACCCGCCGGATTCCGTACGGCCGCAGGTGCTCGCGGATCGCCCCGACCATCGCCGTGCCGACGCCCTTGCCGCGTACCGACGGGTCGACATACACGTCGGCGAGCCAGGCGAACAGCGCCTGGTCGGTCACCACGCGCGCGTACGCCACCTGCTCCCCGGTGACGGTGTCGTACACCCCGAAGTTGAGGGAGCCCGTCATCGCCCGCCGCTGCTGGTCCAGCGGGCGGCCGGTCGCCCAGTAGGCGTCGGTGGACAGCCAGCGGTGGACGCGTTCGACGTCCACCCGGTCGGTGTCGGCGGAGAACTCGTAGCCCTCGGGGAGGCTGGGTGCGTCGCTCATGGGGGGATCCTCGCCGGTCGGCGGCGGCGTCGTCGATCGGATTTCAGAACCTGGATCCCGGGGTCGGGCTCTCAGGGTGCGGGGCGCAGGACCTCGTCGCAGGCCGTCCGCAGCCGTCGTACGCCCTCCACGAGCTCCCCAGTGCCGGCGACCGCCGCGAAGCTCAGGCGGACGTGGGCGGCCGGGGGTTCGGCGCTGAAGTAGGGGCGGCCGGGGGTGACGGCGACGCCCGCGCGCAGGGCGGCGGCGGTCAGGGTCCCGTCGTCGACGCCCTCGGGGAGGCGGAGCCAGAGGTGGTAGCCGCCGGAGGCGATGTGCGGGAGGGCGAGTTCGGGGAGGTGGAGGGCGAGGGCGCCGGTGAGGGCGTCCCGGCGGGTCTTCAACGCGGCCGACAGGGCACGCAGATGGCGGGGCCAGGCCGGGGAACCGACGAGTTCGAGGGCGGCCTCCTGGAGGGGGCGGGGAACGAAGAAGGTGTCGACGATCTGGATGGCGCGCAGGCGTTCGAGGACCGGGCCGCGGGCGGCGAGTGCGGCCACCCGGAAGCTCGGCGAGGTGGCCTTGGTCAGCGAGCCGACGTGGACCACGACTCCGTCGGGGTCGTCGGCGGCGAGCGGGCGGGGCAGCGGGCCCGCGTCGGCGTGGACCAGCCGTCGTACGTAGTCGTCCTCGATCACGAACGCGCCGGCCTCGCGGGCGATGCGCACCACCTCGGCGCGGCGGTCGGGGGCGAGGACGGCGCCGGTCGGGTTCTGGAAGAGTGGCTGGCAGACGAAGACCCGGGCGCCGGTGGCGCGGAACGCGTCGGCGAGGAGGGCGGGCCGCACCCCGTCGGGGTCGACCGGGACCGGGACCGGCCGCAGTCCGGCGGCGCGGGCGATGGCGAGCATGCCGGGGTAGGTGGGGGACTCGACGAGGACCGGGGCGCCGGGCGGGGCGAGCGCGCGCAGGGCGGTGGCGAGGGCGGACTGGCCGCCGTTCGCGATCAGCACCTCGGCGGCGGTGACCGCGCCGCCGATGTCCCGCGCGAACCATTCGCGCAGTTCCGGCAGCCCGTCGAGGGGCGGCCGCCCCCAGGCGCCGGGCCGCCGGCCGGCCCGCGCCAGGGCCGCCGCCATCGCGCGTTCGGGTTCCAGGGAGGCGTGGAGGTAGCCGCCGCTGAGTTCCAGCACACCGGGCGGCGGGGCGGCCAGGCAGACGGTGACCCCGGACGCGTCGACGGTGCGCGGGACCACGTCGAGGGCGCCGTCGGCGCTGAGCGCCACCTCCTGCCAGGAGGTGTCCCCGGTGGGTTCGGCCGTGAGGCGCGGCCTGGCCTTGAAGGCGCCGGCGCCGGGCCGGGTGACGACCAGCCCCTCCGCGACCAGCTGGGCCAGCGCCCGTGAGACGGTCACCGGGCTCACCCGGAACCGCTCGATGAGCGCCCGGCTGGACGGGAGCTTTCCCCCTGGCGAGTAGCGGTCGAGATCTCGCCGTAGCTGTTCTGCCAGTTCGCGTACGCTGCTACGCTCTTGCATGAGAGCACAGAGTAGCGCTACCGAGCCGAGTTCGATAGCGGTCGGCACTTCCCCGGCCGCCCCCGCCTCCCACCGGGCCGGCACTCTCCAGGCCGCCCTCGGTGTCGTCGCCTTCTCCCTCACCTTCCCGGCCACCGCCTGGGGCCTGGAGGGCTTCGGGGCCCTGGGCGCTGGTCGCGGTGCGCAGCGTCCTCGCGGCGGCCCTGGCGGGCGGCTGCCTGCTGTTCCTCCGGGTACGGTTGCCCGAG
Organism: Streptomyces sp. NPDC048254; assembly: GCF_043201895.1. Classification (NCBI taxonomy): domain Bacteria; kingdom Bacillati; phylum Actinomycetota; class Actinomycetes; order Kitasatosporales; family Streptomycetaceae; genus Streptomyces; species Streptomyces sp. NPDC048254. Next base: position 246,120 of record NZ_JBICZJ010000007.1, on the reverse strand, counting down.
CGCCGGCACTGGGCGGGACTGGCGGTCGTCGCGGCCGGCGTGGTGCTCGGCTTCCCGATGCTGACCACACTCGCCCTGGAGACCTCCACCACCGCGCACGCGGCCGTCGTGGTGGGCCTGCTCCCGCTGACCACCGCCCTCTTCTCGGCCCTGCGCATGGGGGTGCGCCCCTCCCGCACCTTCTGGGCGGCGGCCCTCGCCGGCGCGGCGGCCGTGCTGGCGTTCACCGTCGCCCAGAGCGGCGGGGCGCTCACGACCGCCGACGGTTATCTCTTCGCGGCCCTTGTGGTGTGCGCGGCCGGGTACACCGAGGGCGGCCGGCTGGCCCGGATCATGCCGGGCTGGCAGGTCATCGGCTGGGCGCTGGTGTGCTGTCTGCCGCTGACCGTGCCGGCCGCGGTGGTCGCGCTGTCGTACGAGCCGGTTGTCTGGAACGTGCACGGGGTGGCCGGCGTGCTGTGGGTGGCGGTGGGCTCGCAGTTCCTCGGTCTGGTGGTCTGGTACCGGGGCATGGCGGCCGTCGGCATTCCGAAGGCCAGCCAGTTGCAGTTGGCCCAGCCGCTGCTCACACTGGTGTGGTCGGTGCTGCTGCTGGGCGAGCACCTCACCGCGGCCGCTCCACTCACGGCCGCCGCCGTGCTCGTGTGCATCGCCGTCACCCAACGATCGCGATCGTGAGGAGGCCCTGGAGATGCGTGCATCCGAGGGCGACCAGCTTGTCCAGCACGGCAGGGTGGTCGGACAGCACGACCATGTCTCGGAAATCGTCCAGGTACTGGGCCCCGAGGGCACCCCGCCCTACCGGGTCCGCTTCGAGGACGGCCACGAGGCCATCATGTCCCCCGGTCCCGACTGCCAGGTCAGGCACCGGGAGACCCATCAGCAAATGTAGGCCGCGGCAACGGGGTCGCCGGCCGCGTGCCGGTCAGCTCGGCGGGAGCGCCGGCTGCCGGTAGTGGTCGGCGACCACCCGTGACAGCGCCCCGATCGGATCGGCGGCCACGTCCTGGGCCGCGAAGTACACATGCCCTCCGACCTGCGGGTACTCGCCGGCCAGGGTCAGATGCCGGGACAGCTCGGCCGGGTCCTGCCAGGCCGAGGGCGCGCCGGCGGCCCCGGCCCGGTACAGCGCCTCACCGATGTAGAGCCGGGTCCCGGAACCCTTGGCCACCCCGGTCCACCAGTCGACGACCTTGGTGTAGTCGGCGGCCGCGTTGCCGATCTGCCAGTACACCTGCGGGACGACGTAGTCGATCCAGTTCTTCTGCACCCACTTCCGGGTGTCCGCGTACAGGTCGTCGTACGTCTCCACGCCCGCCTTGGTGTCCGAGCCCCGGGTGTCGGTGGTGGCGTTGCGCCACACCGCGAACGGGCTGATCCCGAACCGGGTGCCGGGCCGGAGCTTCTTGATCCCGGCGGCGGTCTCGGTCACCAGCTTGTCGATGTTGTCCCGCCGCCAGGCCGCCCGGGAGGAGAAGTCGCCGCCGTGGGTGTCGTAGGCGTCGTCGTCGTCGAAGGTCTGGCCGGCCACCGGGTACGGGTAGAAGTAGTCGTCGAAGTGGACGGCGTCCACGGGGTACTTGGCGACCGCGTCCAGGATCGCCTTCTCAACGAAGGCGCGCACGGCCGGGATGCCCGGGTTGTAGTAGAGCTTGCCGCCGTACGGCACCACCCAGTCCGGGTGCTTGCGGGCGGGGTGCGAGGCGACCAGCTTGCCGGGGTCGGTGTGGTTGGCGATCCGGTAGGGGTTGAACCAGGCGTGCAGGTGCAGGCCCCGGGCGTGCGCCTCCTCGACGGCCGTACCGAGCGGGTCCCAGCCGGGGTTCTTGCCCTGGGTGCCGGTGAGGTACTGGGACCAGGGCTCGTGGGGCGAGGGCCAGAACGCGTCGGCGGTGGGCCGCACCTGGAACATCACCGTGTTGAGCCGGTAGTCGACCGCCTTGTCGAGGAGGGCGGTCAGCTCCTTGCGCTGGGCGGAGGCCGACAGCCCGGTGCGCGAGGGCCAGTCACGGTTGGAGACGGTCGCCAGCCACATGCCCCGCATCTCGGTGGCCGCGCCCCGGGGCCGGGCCGCGGCCGTCGCCCCCGGTGCCGCCAGCGCCAGCGTCGACAGCGCCGCCACCGCGAACGCCCTGCGAGACACTTGTGTCATCGTGACACCCTCTAACTCTCCGGATCCGTACGGTCACGGATCGCCTCCGCGCCACAGGATGCCCGCACCCGGACGATCGATCATCGATACTTACGGGTAACGTGCACGAACGGAGCAGGCACCGGATCCGGAGGTCCTGCCGGCCGGCCGTAGATCAGCGAAGGGGACGATGTGACCGACATCGAGAAGGTCGGAGTCGTGGGCTGCGGCCAGATGGGAGCGGGCATCGCCGAGGTTTGCGCCCGCTCCGGTCTGGACGTGAAGGTCGCCGAGACCACCGGCGAGGCCCTGGAGATCGGCCGTACCCGGCTGTTCAACTCCCTGGCCAAGGCCGCCGAGCGCGGCAAGATCAGCGAGGAGGAGCGGGACGCCACGCTGGCGCGGCTGAGCTTCACCACGGACCTCGGCGAGTTCGCCGACCGTGACCTGGTGATCGAGGCCGTCGTCGAGAACGAGCAGGTGAAGACGGAGATCTTCCAGGTGCTCGACCAGGTGGTGACCCGACCCGACGCGATCCTGGCCTCCAACACCTCCTCGATCCCGCTGGTGAAGCTGGCGGTCGCGACCTCCCGTCCCGACCACGTGATCGGCGTCCACTTCTTCAACCCGGCCCCGGTGCAGAAGCTGATCGAGCTGATCCCGGCGCTCACCACCTCCGAGGGCACCATCAGCCGCGCCCAGGTCTTCGCCGAGAAGGTGCTCGGCAAGCACGCGATCCGCGCCCAGGACCGCTCCGGCTTCGTGGTCAACGCGCTGCTGGTGCCGTATCTGCTCTCGTCCATCCGGATGTTCGAGTCCGGCATCGCGAGCCGCGAGGACATCGACAACGGCATGGAGATGGGCTGCGCCCACCCGATGGGCCCGCTGAAGCTGTCCGACCTGATCGGCCTGGACACCATCGTCTCCATCGCCAACAGCATGTACGCCGAGTACAAGGAGCCGCTGTACGCCGCTCCCCCGCTGCTCCAGCGCATGGTCGAGGCGGGCCGGCTGGGCCGGAAGACCGGTTCGGGCTTCTACACCTACGGCTGAGCACACCCCCGCTGACTACAGGGAGCGATGCTCCACGGGCCCGGCACCACCATCGGTGCCGGGCCCGTGTGTTTCACACACCGTGTGCGCTCCGGGCACGCATATGCCCTTCGCACACTCTCCCCACGCGCTCACCAGGCGAGTTCACTCTTCATGCGCATGCAAAGGGATGCGGAACGACATCTTCGACTACGCAAAGGAGTGGACTCGTGGCCACCGAACCAGAGCATCCCGTGGTCCAAGGAGAACTCGCAGAGTTACGGCGCCGCCTCGATGTGGCCTACGCCCGGGTCGAGGGCGGGCTGAACCTGCTCAGTCACCGCACCAAGGAGACGGCCAAGGAACTGGACGACGTGAACACCCGGCTCGCCCTGCTGGAGAACGCCCGCTGGCCCCTGCCCTCGATCGCCGCGCTCACCGCACTGGGCGCCCTCGTCGTCACCGTCTGGCAGGCACTGGCCCACTAGTCGCCGGCAAGGCGCATGTGGTGCAGCAGGAGTAACGCGGCCGCCATGTTGGCGGCCGGGACCTCCCCGCGGGCGATCATGTCCGGGACGAGCTTGAGGGGGACCCACTCCCGGCGGTCCGACTCGAAGTCGTCCACGGGGTGTCCGACGTACTCGCCCTCGTCGGACCAGTAGATGTGGTGCCGGGCGTCGGTGAGGCCGTTGGACGGCTCCACGGTCATGAGGTGGTGCAGGGTTCCCGGTCGCCAGCCGGTCTCCTCCTCCAGTTCCCTGGCGGCCGCGACGGCGATGTCCTCCCCGTCCTCGACCACCCCGGCCGGGAGTTCCCACCCCCAGCTGTCGGTGATGAAACGGTGCCTCCACAGGAGCAGGACCTCACCCGCCTCGTTGACCACCGTCGCCACGGCCACGGGCCGCAGCCGTATCAGGAAGTGGTCGAGATGCCGACCGTCCGGCAGCTCGACATCTGCGAGATTGACGCTGAACCAGCGGTTTTCATACACAGTTTGTTCGTTCAGTTTCGTCCACTGCACGGTTCTGCCACCTTCCGCCGAGTAAGTGGCAATATCGCAGCAGGGACTCCTCAGGCCTACAGGGCGCCTCGATCGACTGGATCCGTACGGGTGTGGACTAGAGCGGTACGCGCAGTGCGCTGTCGATGAGCTCGGCGGCCTCGGCGGTTCCGGCCGAACCGCTGCGCACCAGGTGCTCGCGCACCGCGCGGAGTCTGTCGCGCAGTCGCTGGGACTCCATTCCGCGGGCCTGTTCGGCCATCTGCACGGCCGTGGCCACCGCGTTGTCCGCGTTTCCCTGGCGCAGTTCGATGGTGCTCAGCATGGCCAGCCGGTGCACCCGGCCCCGGTCGTGGGCCGGGTTGTCGACGGCGGCCGCGGCATGCTCCCGGGCGGCGGCGAGTTCGCCGAGACTGAGCAGTGCCTCGGCCACCTGCACATTGACCAGGCCGGGTTGGACATAGCCGGTCTCGTCGGGTTCGTAGCCCCGCCGGATGCGTTCGGCGGCCGCCTCCGCCCGCCGGATGCAGGACAGCGCGCTCGTGCCGTCGCCGAGGTGGGCGTACGCCTTGGACTGCATCGCGTAGAGGTCGGAGGCGAGCGCGGGGGTGATGTGCTTGCCGGCGGCGCGCAGCGCGGCCTCCGCGAACGCGACGGCCTGCCGGAACTCCCGCATGAACAGGGCCTGGTTGACGAGGAGCGCGATGACATAAGCACCGAGTCCCCGGTCGCCGCTCGCCTTCGCCAGGCGCAGGGCCTGGTGGAAGTAACGCTGCGCGAGGCCATGGGCGTCGGAGTCGTAGGCGCAGATCCCCACGATGGCGACCAACCCGCCGGTCGCCCGGTGCAGTTGACGCCCCGTGGCATCGGTGTAGCTGCCCCGCAGCAGCGGAGCCGCCTCGGCGTTGAGGAAGCCGACGACCCGGGTGCGGGTCGCCATGCCGCCGGCCTTGCGGTACATCTGCTCGTAGTGGGCACGGGCGGCCCGCAGCATCTCCAGGTCACCCGGGGTGACCCGGTGCCGGCCGCCGCGCGAGACGTCCACGTCCTCAGGGGGGTTCTCCCACTCCCACACCGGCATCACGGCAGGCGTGCCGGTGACGGCGGGGGCGCCGAGTATGTGCGGGCGCTGCTGTTCGTCGGACCGCCACAGGGCGGTGGCCCGTTCGACGAACCCGGAGAGCGAGGTGGTGTGCGGGACACTGGGCTCGCCGGGCACACCGAGGCCGATGTCGTCGAGGGTGACCGTGCGGTGCAGCCGGGCGGCGAGCACCTCGCAGATCAGGTCGGGGACCTGGCCGCGCGGCCGCTGGCCCTTCAACCAGCGGGCGACGGCGGTGTGTTCGTAGCGGAGGGAGAGTTCACGGGCGCGGCCCGCCTGGTTGACGTGGGCGGCGAGACCGGCGTGCGAGATCCCCGCCTCGTCCAGGATCGCGTCGAGCAGAGAGTTGGGCTGCATGGATGCCCCCCCGAGTGGCCTGGTGCCGTCAGCGTAGTGCGTGGGTGTTCACACGGGGTGTGAACGGAGTGCGCGAATCCGCAGCGTACGCGCGCTGTTGCGGAGCGTGTCGGGCCGGTTGACTGAACTGCCTCGCAAGAGGCCGGCCGGGCCGCCGGCTCCCCCCTCGTACAGTGCGGTGGCCTGGCCGCCTGCCTGGCCGACATCGGAGGCTAGCCGTGCGTTGTCGGCTGCGGGTGCGTTGTGGTTGCTCGCGCCCGCGCGGCGGAGCCGCTGATGTCACCGCCCCGCGCCCCCGAACAGGTACGTTGCTGTGCGCGTCCGTTGTTCAGCACAAGGAGTGCGATGTCGTCGGTCGGGCGGCCGTTGGTGTGGTGGAGCAGAGCCGTGAAGACAGTGCGGAGGATGGCCTGCGGGGAGACCGGGCGGTCTCGTACCGCCTCTGTCAGGGCCTGCGGCAGGGAGAAGAAGCGGCCTTTCGTGTCTCTCGCGTCCTCCGCGCCGTCCGTGTAGAGGACCAGGGAATCGTCGGGGCGCAGGTAGCCGCAGTCGGTGGTGGCCAGATCCGTCGGGAGTGGGAACGGGCCAAGAGGTGGCAGCGGTTCGGCTCGGGACACCGGCGTGACCCGTTGCTCACTCAGCAGATACGGCCATGGATGGCCACAGTTGATCGCCCGAAGCTCGCCGTCTCCCGTGATCTCCAGAAGGAGTACGGTGACGAACTCCTCGGCGACCGGGTTGTCCGGGTCCAGGCCGCTGGCGGGGTGTTCCGCCCTGGCTCGTTCTCGTAGGTGTCTGGCCAGGGCGCGGTCCAGCCGGCCGAGGACATGGCCCAGTTCGGGCTCGTCGTGGGCGGCCTCGCGGAAGCTGCCGAGGACGGCGGCGACGGTGCCGATGGCGGCCAGTCCGTGGCCGCGTACGTCGCCCATCACGACCCGTACGCCGTGCTCGGTGGCGACGGCCTCGTAGAGGTCGCCGCCGATGGCCGCGCCCCGGTCGGCGGAGAGCTGGGCGGCGGCGACGTTCAGCCCGGCGAGACGGGGCGGCAGTGGCCGCAGCAGTACGCTCTGCGCGGCACCGGCGACCTTGCGGGCCTGCCGTAGCTCCCGGAGCAGGGCCCGCCGGACATGGAGTATCAGCCCGGTTCCGACCGCGAAGAACACGGCGCTGGTGACGATGCGCGCGCCGAGCCCGTTCTGCTCGGCCAGCGGGCATCCGAACTTGTACGAGATCGCGACGGCCCCCCACACCGTGGGCAACCCCAGGGTGAGCGCACAGCGCGAGCGCCGAGAGCTGGTCCGGGGCCGCCTTCTGTGGGGAACCCCAGCCTTGATGCGGATCATGCCGATGGCCCCCAAGTAGGCCCTGACAGAACAGACGGACCGACCCCGAAAGGCCGGTCCGATTCTGTCGACGGCATGCCCCGAAAGGGCCATGTCCGGGTTGGATCTCACCCAAATGAGTGACCAACAACAGGACACCCGCATTTATGCAGGTGGCAGCACCTGCCAACGCCCTCATGGACGCGCCCCTTCAGGGGCGCGGGGAACTGCGCGACCAGCCACGACGAAACCCGCACCCGGCCGAAACGCGCAGTCCCCCCGGCGCCTAACCCCGAAGCACCGCTCCCGTACGCTCCCCCGCAAGGGCGACCGCCGCATCCCGCGCGGCCGACGCGTCGTCCACGGTCAGCGTCCGGTCACCGGCCCGGAACCGCAGCGCGTACGCCAGCGACTTCTTCCCGTCACCGAGCTGCTCGTCGTTGACATACACGTCGAACAGCCGGATGCCTTCGAGCAGTTCACCGGCGCCGTCACGCAGCGCGGCCTCGACCTCGGCGGCCGGTACCGGCTTGTCCACCACGAGGGCGACATCCTGCGTGGCCACCGGGAACGTCGAGATGCTCGGCGCCTGCGGCGTACCGTCGCCGGCCTGCTCCAGCGCGTCCAGGTTCAGCTCCGTCGCGCAGGTGCGCGCGGGCAGCCCCAGCGCCTTGAGCACCCGCGGGTGCAGCTCACCGGCGTGGCCCACGACCCGCTCGGTGCCGTCGGCGACGACCACCAGCTCGGCGCACCGGCCGGGGTGCCACGGCCCGTACTGGCCGGACCGCACGATCAGCTCGGCGCCGGCCTCACGGGCGACCACGCGCGCCGCCTCGACGGCGTCGGCCCAGTCGGCCGGACGGCCCTTGCCCCACCAGCCGGCCTGCTCGCGGGCGCCCGCGAGGACGACGGCCACGTGCCGGGGCTGCTCGGGCAGCACGGCGTTCAGCGCGGCGAGTTCCGCGTCGGTCGGGCGGCGGTCGACCGGCGGATGACCGGCGACGCCCTGCTCCTCGCGGGGCAGGAAGACCAGGCCGGTCTCGAACAGCGCCAGGTCGTGGGCGCCCCGGCCGTCGTTGCGCCGCAGCGCACCGAGCAGACCCGGCAGCAGCGAGGTGCGCAGCACGGGCTCCTCGTCGTTGAGCGGGTTGGTCAGCCGGACGGCCCGGCGGGCCGGGTCGTCGGCGGCCAGGCCCAGCTGGTCGAAGACCTGCTCGCTGACGAACGGGTAGTTCGGCGCCTCGACATAGCCGGCACCGGCCAGCGCGCGGCCCACCCGGCGGTGCAGTCGCTGACGGTAGGTCAGACCCCGGCCGGACGGCGGCTTGGGCAGCGTGGAGGGCAGGTTCTCGTAGCCCTCCAGGCGGATGACCTCTTCGGCCAGGTCGTTCTGTTCGAGGAGGTCGGGCCGCCAGGACGGCACGGTGACGATCAGCTCGTCCTGCCCGCCCGTCGCCCGACCACCACCCCCCAACGACGCGTTCCACGCGGCAGGATTTCCATAGACGTCGCAGCCGACCTCCTGGAGGCGGCGGACGACGGTCTCCCGGCCGTACTCGACACCCGCGACCTGGTCGGGGTGGTCCGCCGCGACCGCGATGGTGTGCGGCGCGGACGGCGCGATGACCTCGGTGACGCCGGCCTCGGCGGTGCCGCCCGCGAGCAGCACCAGCAGGTCGACCGTGCGCTGCGCGGCGGCGGCCGCGGCCTGCGGGTCGACCCCGCGCTCGAAGCGGCGGGAGGCCTCGGAGGACAGCTTGTGACGGCGGGCCGTGCGCGCGATGGCGACGGCGTCGAAGTGGGCCGCCTCGATGACCACGTCGGAGGTGGCGTTCTCGGTGTCCTCGTGGTCGGCGATCTCGGTGTTGGCACCGCCCATGACGCCCGCGAGGCCGATCGGGCCACGGTCGTCGGTGATCACCAGGTCCTCGGCGTGCAGCTTCCGCTCGACGCCGTCGAGGGTGACGATCTTCTCGCCCTCGGCCGCGCGGCGGACCCCGATGGTGCCCTGGACCAGGGAGCGGTCGTAGGCGTGCAGCGGCTGGCCGAGCTCCATCATCACGTAGTTCGTGACGTCGACGGCGAGCGAGATCGGGCGCATGCCGACCTTCTGGAGCCGGCGCTGGAGCCAGATCGGGGAGCGGGCCTCGGGGCTCAGCCCGGTGACGGTGCGCGCGGTGAAGCGGTCGCAGCCGAGCGGGTCGGAGACCTGGACCGGGTAGCCGAAGGCGTTCGGTCCGGGCACGTCGAGGAGCGCGGGGTCGCGCAGCGGCAGGCCGTAGGCGATGGCGGTCTCGCGGGCCACGCCGCGGATGGACAGGCAGTCGCCGCGGTTGGCGGTGACGGCGATGTCCAGGACCTCGTCGACCAGTTCGAGGAGCTCGATGGCGTCCTTGCCGACCTCGGTCTCCGGCGGCAGCACGATGATGCCGTGGGTGCCGTCGGAGCCCATGCCCAGCTCGTCGCTGGAGCAGATCATGCCGTGGGAGGTCTTGCCGTACGTCTTGCGGGCGGCGATCGCGAACCCGCCGGGCAGGACCGCGCCCGGGAGCACGACGACGACCTTGTCGCCGACGGCGAAGTTGCGGGCGCCGCAGACGATCTCCTGCGGCTCACCCGTGCCTCCCCCAGAGCCGAAAGCCTGGGAGGTGCCCCCAGCCGTACCGACGTCGACGGTGCAGAAGCGGATCGGCTTCTTGAAGCCGTCCAGCTCCTCGATGGTGAGCACCCGGCCGACGACCAGCGGGCCCTTGAGGCCGTCGCCGAGCTGCTCGACCGTCTCGACCTCCAGACCGGCCGAAATCAGCTTGGCCTGCACATCGCGGCCGGTCTCGGTGGCCGGCAGGTCGACGTACTCCCGCAGCCAGGAAAGCGGGACCCGCATCAGATCTCCATCCCGAACGGCCGGGTGAACCGGACGTCACCCTCGACCATGTCTCGCATGTCCTCGACGTTGTGGCGGAACATCAGCATCCGCTCGATGCCGAAGCCGAAGGCGAAGCCGCTGTACTTCTCCGGGTCGACACCGCAGGCGATGAGCACCCGCGGGTTGACCATGCCGCAGCCGCCCAGCTCGATCCAGCCCTCGGAGGAGCAGGTACGGCAGGGCCGGTCGGGGTTGCCGACGGACTCGCCCTTGCAGACGTAGCACAGCATGTCCATCTCGGCGCTGGGCTCGGTGAAGGGGAAGAAGTTCGGCCGCAGCCGGGTCTCCATGCCCTCGCCGAACAGCGACTGGACCATGTGGTCCAGGGTGCCCTTGAGGTCGGCCATGGTCAGGCCCTCGTCGACGGCGAGCAGCTCGACCTGGTGGAAGACCGGGGTGTGGGTGGCGTCCAGCTCGTCGGTCCGGTAGACGCGACCCGGACAGATCACGTAGACCGGCAGCTCGCGGTCGAGCAGCGAGCGGATCTGGACCGGCGAGGTGTGGGTGCGCAGCACGGCACCGGACTCGGTGCCGCCCTCCGGGGCCTGCACGAAGAAGGTGTCCGCCTCGCCGCGGGCCGGGTGGTCCGGGCCGATGTTGAGGGCGTCGAAGTTGAACCACTCGGCCTCGACCTGCGGGCCCTCGGCGACCTCGTAGCCCATGGCCACGAAGATGTCCTCGATGCGCTCCGAGAACGTGGTCAGCGGGTGCCGGGCACCGGCCGGGACACGGTCGTAGGGCAGCGTGACGTCCACCGCCTCCTCGACCAGCACCCGGGCGTCACGCTCGGCCTCCAGCTCCTCCTGGCGGCCGGCGAGGGCCTTGTTCACGGCGCCGCGGGCCTGGCCGACCAGCTTTCCGGCGGCGGCCTTGGCGTGCGGGGGCAGGGCGCCGATCTCGCGGTTGGCGAGCGCCAGCGGGGAGGTGCCCCCGGTGTGGGCGACCTTGGCCTCCTGGAGCGCGTCGAGGGAGTCCGCCGCGGCGAAGGCGGCGAGCGCCTCGTCCCGCATGCGCTCGATCTCATCCGGTTTCAACGCCTCGACCTCGACAGGGTCGTACGACTTATTGGGTGCCGACATCTCTTCCCGTGCTTCCGATTGGCTGGCGGTGGTCCCCGAGACCGTTGGTCGGCCGTGTGAAGGACACAAAGGTGCCAAAGGCCGAGTCTAACGGGGTGGAGGAATGCGAAGCGCCCGCGGGCGGCTCAGGCGGTCTCCGTGATCACGGACGGTGTCCGCGATCTCAGGTGAGATACGCCGGTGCGCTCACGGGCAACGTAAATCGGAACTCGGCGCCGCCGCTCGCGGCGCGTCCGACGGTGATGGTGCCGCCGTGGGCCTCGACGATCCCCTTGACGATGTACAGCCCGAGGCCGGTGCCGCCGCGCTTGCTGCCCCGCCAGAAGCGGGTGAAGACGCGGTTCATGGACTCCTCCGGGATGCCTGGTCCCTCGTCGCTCACGGTGACCGACGTGGCCGTGTTCTCGAGGTCTTCCCCTTCGCGGGGGGACGCCGAGGGCGTGACGTCAATGGTGACGGTTCCCTCGCCGTGCCGCACGGCATTTTCGATGAGGTTGCTGAGGACCTGGTCGACCTTGTCGGGGTCGGCCCACAGCGCGGGCAGCGGCTGCTCGATGCGGAGCAGGAAGCGGTCGGCGGGCTGCCCGGCGGCGACGTACGCCTGGATGTGCCGCCCGACGGCCGCGCCTATGTCGACGGGCTGCCGGCGCAGTTCGAGGCGTCCGCTGTCGATCCTGGAGATGTCCAGCAGCTCGGCGATGAGCCGGGTGACCCGGTCGGCGTCCGCGTCGACCGTCTCCAGCATCAGCCGCTTCTGGTCGTCGGTGAACCGTTCCCATTTGGCGAGCAGGGTGGCGGTGAACCCCTTGACGGAGGTCAGCGGGGAGCGCAGCTCGTGGGCGACGGTGGCGATCAGCTCGGCGTGACTGCGTTCGGTACGGCGGCGGGCCTCGGTGTCCCGGAGCGAGACGACGACCCGGCGGACGGGTCCGGTGGGCTCGGTCCGCACGTAGGTGGCGGACACCAGCACCTCCCGGCCGCCGGGCAGCAGGAGGTTCCGCTCCGGCTGGCCGACCCGGATGGCGAGGCCGCCGTAGGGATCGGTGAGCTGCCACCAGCGCCTGCCCTCCAGGTCCTCTAACGGCAGGGCCTTCTCCAGCCGCTGCCCGAGGGCGTCGGCTGGCGCGGTGGCGGTGATCCGGGCGGCGGCGGCGTTGAAGCAGACGACGACGCCGTGCTCGTCGGCGACCACCAGGCCGTCGGGCAGTTCGTCGGGGTCGATGCCGAGCCCGGTGAGGTCGCCGTGCCGGGGTGCGGGTACGCGTCCGGTGCCGCGGCCGCCCGGCGCGTTGCTGGTGCCGACACTCATCCCCGTACTCCACCTCTCAGACGGCGCAGGAGGCCCCCGAGCTGGTCACCCTACTAGCTCTCGGTGACGGAACGGCACCCTCCGGAGGCGCGCTGTGCACGGGCCGTTGCGTAGAGACATACGGCGGCGGCGGTGGCGAGGTTCAGGCTTTCGGCTTTCCCGTGGATCGGAACGCGCACGACCGCGTCCGCCAGCGCGCGGGTCTCCTCCGGGAGCCCCCAGGCCTCGTTGCCGAACACCCAGGCGGTGGGCCCGCCCATGGTGCCCTTGTCGAGCTCGTCGTCGAGGTCGTCGGTCCCGGCGCCGTCGGCGGCGAGGATCCGCACGCCGGCGCCCTTCAGCCCGGCGACGGCCTGCTCGACGGGCACGCCGACGGCGACGGGCAGATGGAAGTGCGACCCGACGGAGGCGCGCACGGCCTTGGGGTTGTACAGGTCGACGGAGGCGTCGGTCAGTACGACGGCCTCGGCACCGGCGGCGTCGGCACACCGCAGCACGGTCCCGGCGTTGCCGGGGTCGCGGACGTTGGCGAGGACGGCGACGAGCTTGGGGCGGGCCGCGAGGATGTCCTCGAACGGGATGTCCAGGAACCGGCAGACACCGACCAGCCCCTGCGGGGTGACGGTGGTGGAGATGTCGGCGATGACCTCTTCGGAGGCGAGGTGGATCCGGGCGCCGACGTCACGGGCCGCCGCGACGATGTCGGCGTACCGCTCCGCGGCCTCGACGGTCGCGAACAGCTCGACGAGCGTCGCCGTCCCGCCGGCCCGATGCCCGGCCGCCTCCCGCACGGCCTGCGGCCCCTCGGCGAGAAACAGCCGGTCCTTCCCCCGGAAGTTCCGCTTCTCAAGCCGCCGGGCAGCGGCGACACGCGCGGAACGGGGGGAGATCAGCTCGGGGCTGGGCATGTGTGGATCACTTTCCGAGAAACGCGGCGAAAGGCGCCCCGTAAGGGGCGCGGGGCTGTATCGATGTGCGGCTCCGCCGCATGGGCGCGACCAGCCCCCACCGGTCCGCAGCCGAACGAAGAACCCGCGACGGCAACAACAGGACCCGCAAGCCATTCAGCCTGCGGGTCCTTCAGTCACGTCGGCCAAGGCCAGCGCCAGCGTCACGCGGCCTTCGGCGCGTTGACGTCCGCCGGCAGCGCCTTCTGCGCGACCTCGACGAGCGCGGCGAACGCACCCGCGTCGTTGACCGCCAGCTCGGCCAGGATCTTGCGGTCGACCTCGACGTTCGCGGCCTTCAGACCCTGGATGAAGCGGTTGTACGTGATGCCGTTGGCGCGGGCAGCGGCGTTGATGCGCTGGATCCACAGCTGACGGAAGTCGCCCTTGCGCTTCTTGCGGTCGTTGTAGTTGTAGACCAGCGAGTGGGTGACCTGCTCCTTGGCCTTGCGGTACAGGCGCGAACGCTGACCGCGGTAGCCGGAGGCCGCCTCGAGGATCGCCCGGCGCTTCTTGTGGGCGTTGACTGCCCGCTTGACGCGTGCCACTTGTTAACTCCTTGTAGCGGGGCCGCGGTTGGACTCACGCGGCCCGGAAACGACTGGGTCCCGGATCTGACTTCAGGGCGCCGGCCGGCGCCCGCGCGTCACTTGCCGAGAAGCTTCTTGATCTTCGCGGTGTCGCCCGGGGCCATCTCCGCGGTACCGGTGAGGCGGCGCGTCACGCGGGACGACTTGTGCTCGAGCAGGTGGCGCTTGCCGGCGCGCTCACGCAGGACCTTGCCGGAGCCGGTCACCTTGAAGCGCTTGCTGGCACCGCTGTGCGTCTTGTTCTTCGGCATAGCGCCGTTATCTCCTCGTCGATGGCGCTCCGGTGCCCGGTCGCGAAACCGGGCACAGTGGAACGTCGCTCTTGTATCGGTTACATCCTGAGGCTTACGCCCCTGGGTGCTGACCTGGGGCGGTTGCCCCGGGATCACGCCTCGGCAGGCTCCTCGGCGGGCGCCTCGGCCTCGACCTCGGCGTCGGCGTCCAGCTCGGCGGCGTTCTGCGACTTGCCGGGGTTGGCCTTCGCTTCGGCCTTGCGGGCTTCCTGCGCCTGCCGGGCCTCGGCCATCGCCTCGGTCTTCTTCTTGTGCGGACCGAGAACCATGATCATGTTCCGGCCGTCCTGCTTCGGGTTCGACTCGACGAAACCGAGGTCCTGGACGTCCTCCGCGAGACGCTGCAGCAGCCGGTAGCCCAGCTCGGGCCGGGACTGCTCGCGACCACGGAACATGATCGTGATCTTGACCTTGTCGCCCTGCTTGAGGAACCGTACGACGTGACCCTTCTTGGTGTCATAGTCGTGCGGGTCGATCTTCGGCCGGAGCTTCATTTCCTTGATGACCGTGTGCGCCTGGTTCTTGCGCGCCTCACGGGCCTTCATGGCCGACTCGTACTTGAACTTGCCGTAGTCCATGAGCTTGCAGACCGGCGGGCGTGCGCTCGCCGCCACCTCGACCAGGTCGAGGTCGTACTCCTGCGCAAGCTCCAGTGCCTTGGCCAGGGGGACGATGCCCACCTGCTCGCCACTGGGACCGACAAGTCGCACCTCGGGAACGCGAATCCGGTCGTTGATGCGGGGCTCGGTGCTGATGGATCCTCCTCGGTAGCACCACGCGACGGTCTGGCGGACAGCCGCGTAACGTCTCTTCTCGTAAGACCTAACCGCACCGAAGCACAAAAAATGCCCCGGACGATCACAGGCAGGGCTCCTCGAACTACCGGAGCACCGCCGCGGGGATCGCGGGGCGCACTATCGGACGGAATGCCGTCGCCATAACGGCGAAGCAACCGTCTGACCGGTGACCCGCCGCCCGGCAGGGCGGTCAGGTGGGAGTTCGAAGCCTCCACTTGTTGGCCGGGTCGGTGAGCCGTGAGGCATACCTGTTCGGCCGGTCGTCACACAAGGTTAGCAGCAAAGCAGAGAGAGGACCAATTGGGGCGTCCTGGGGCCAGGTCGGGGCCCCGTGCCCGCTGCGCCTATCGTGTGCGTCATGAGTGAAACGCCCCTTCCCGGCACCGGTGACGCCGGCCAGCCCGACTTCGACGAGATGACCCGCGACATCGCCGAGGTCCCCGCGGTCGAGGTGATCGTGACGGTCGCCGTCAACCTGATGAGCGCCGCGGCCGTGAAGCTCGGTCTCACCGAGGAGGGTGACAAGTACAAGGACCTGGACGAGGCCCGCAAGCTGGTCACCGCCCTCGCCGGGCTGCTCGACGCGTCCGCGACCGAGATCAGCTCCTTCCACGCGGCCCCGCTGCGGGACGGCCTGAAGTCGCTCCAGCTGGCCTTCCGCGAGGCCTCGATCGTCCCCGACGAGCCGGGCCAGGGCCCCGGCGAGAAGTACACCGGCCCGGTCTACGGCTGACGGTCAGTTCCGCACGTACAGGGGCTCGCCCGGCGGCACGGCCCCGGCCGGCAGCAGCGCCAGGTCCAGGCCGCGTACCAGGCGGGCCCGCAGTGTCTCGTCGGCGGCGAGCCGCCCGGCGACGGCCTGGGCGGTCTCGGCGGGTGGTGCGGCCGGGTCGAGGACCAGCGCGAGGGTGCCGTCGGCCTGGCCCGGCCCGAGGTGGGCACGGCGAACGGCGGGCTCGGCGGCCACCACCGTACGGACGGCCTCGATCACGGCCGGGTCGGCGAGCGGATCGAGCGTGGTCCGCCCCTCCGCGAGCGCGAGCAGCGCCGGCCCGGTCAGTTCGAACGGCACCGGCCCCGCCAGGTCCAGCACCACCGTGTCCGCCTTCTCGTGCACGGCGGCCTGGAGCGCCTGGTGCAGGGGTACGGCGACGGGCCGCGCCGCCGGGTCCCAGCGGGCCAGCGACTCGGTGGAGGTGAAGGCGGGCAGGGCGGTGCGGTGACCGGCCTTCAGGGTGGGCACGGCCATGTCGCTGCTCTTCTCGCGGCGCAGCCCGTTCCCGTCCTCCTCGACCTCGCCGAGGACGGCCACCACCGGGACGAGCAGCCGGGCGCCGTTCAGCGCCGCCAGGACGGGTCCCACCGCCGTGCGGTCCTCGGCCCAGGCGGCCAGCGCGGCGGCCAGCCGGGGGTCGGCGGAGCCGTCGTCGGCGGAGTAGCCGGAGTCGGGAATGTTCTTGTTCGCCACGGTCCCCGACCCTATCGGGGGGATGCTGCTGCGGTTGTGCGGCCCCCGAAACCGGATCGACACGGCTTTCACGGGATTCTCAGATATCCCTGACCTCCTTCTAACGTCCGGCAAACGGATCGCACAGTCCCCGCCCCGAGCATCGCGGGCATGGAGTCCCCCAGAGCCACCCCAGGATCCCGGCGGGCCCGCCGCCGTGCCCGGCCCCGGCGCCGGGCTCTTCTCTACGTCTCCCTCGCCACGGTCGCCGTCCTCGGCGTCACCGCGGCGGGAACCGTGTACGTGAAGGCGCACGCCCGCGACGGTGGCGCCGTATCCTCAGCTGCGTCGCCGACGCCCTCTTCCTCTTCCCCTTCATCGGCCTCGGCGAGCGGGGAGGCATCGGTGGAACCCGTGACGGAGCCGGCCGTGGACCGGGACGCGCTGCTGAGCACGGCGATGGAGACGGTGACCGTGCCGTCCGGGGCGAAGGTGTCGGCGGCCGTCCTCGATCCGGACTCCGGTGACAGCGCGGCCTACGGCGACGCCGCGTTCGACACCGCGAGCATCGTCAAGGTCGACATCCTGGCGACGCTGCTGCTCCAGGCGCAGGACGCGGGGCGGCATCTGACGGCGACGGAGAAGGCGTACGCCACGAAGATGATCGAGAACAGCGACAACACGTCGGCGTCGGAGCTGTGGGACGTCATCGGCAGGGCGGCGGGCCTGGACGCGGCGAACAAGCGCTTCGGGCTGACGGACACCGAGGGCGGCGACGGGGCGCTGTGGGGGCTGACCCAGACCACGGCGGCGGACCAACTCACCCTGCTCCAGCAGGTGTTCGGGGACGACTCGAAGCTGAGCGAGACCTCGCGGTCGTATCTCCAGGGCCTGATGAAGACGATCGAGTCCGACCAGCGGTGGGGGGTTTCGGCCGCCGCCGACGGTTCGGAGTTCGCGCTGAAGAACGGGTGGCTGGCGCGGAGTTCGACCGGGCTGTGGGATGTCAACAGCATCGGGCGGGTGACGGTGGGCGGGTCCGACTATCTGGTCGCGGTGCTGTCCAACGGGACGGTGAGCCAGGCGAAGGGGATCTCGCTGGTGGAGGCGGCGGCGAAGGCGGCGGTGCGGTCCTTCACGGAAGCTGATTCGTCTGCGTCGGCTTCGGCTTCGCAGTAGGGGGAGGGTTCAATGGTTCGTGGGCGGGTGCGGGACCGTGGGGGCTGGTCGCGCCCACGCGGCGGAGCCGCATATCGACACAGCCCCGCGCCCCTAAGGGGGCGCTTGTCCTGGGGGCGTTTCAAAGTCCGGGGGGATCAGATCGGCCTGCGGCGGTTGCGCCACAGCACTCCCGCTGCCACCAGGAGCACGCCGCCCGCGCCGCCCGCCAGCGGGGCCGCCCAGTCCGTCGCGCTGGTTGTCGCCTTCTCCGTGTCCGGGCCCGGGCCGAAGTACTTCTTGCCGTACGACGCCGACGTCAGGCTCTGTGTCTTCAGCTTGGCCGCGTCCTTGATCGCCGCCGCCGGGTCGATCATGCCGAAGCCCCGGGAGTCGTCACGGCCGCCGGACGGGGCGTCGCGGGCCGTGTCCTCCAGGAGCTTCTTGACCTGGGCCGGGGTGAGGCCGGGATGGGCGGCCTTGATCAGGGCGACGGCGCCCGACACGAAGGCGGAGGCGGCGCTGGTGCCCCACCCCTCGTAGTACTTGTGGTCCGGGTCGGCGATGACGATGTCGACGCCGGGTGCGCTGACCGTGGCGTACCAGCGGCGGGTGGAGAAGGCGGCGCGGGTGCCGAACTTGTCCACCGCGGTGGCGGCGATGACGCCCGGGTAGGCGGCCGGATAGGAGATGTGGTCGCCCTTGTCGCCGCCGTTGCCGGCCGAGGCGACGACCACGACGTCCTTCTTCAGGGCGTACTGGATGGCCTCGTCCTCGCTGGGCTCGGGGTGCGCGGAGTCGGAGTCGTCGCCGAGGGAGAGGTTGATGACGTCGGCGCCGTGGTCGGCGGCCCAGCGGATGCCCTCGGCGAGGGCGTTGCCCCGGGTGGAGCGGGCCTTGCCGCGGGCGCTGTCGCCGTCTTCGAGGATGACCCGGACGGGCAGGATCTTGGCTTCCGGAGCGACCCCCATCACGCCCTCGTCGTTGCCGATCCCGTGGCCGTGACCGGCGATGATGCCGGCCATGGCGGTGCCGTGCCGGGCCCAGGTGCGCTCACCGGGCCTGGCGCCGAAGCCGATCATGTCCTTGGCGGTGAGGACGTTGCCGACCAGGTCGGGGTGGTCGGACTCGACACCGGTGTCCAGGACGGCCACGGTGACGCCCTTGCCCTTGGTGGTCCGCCAGGCCTCGTCGAGGTGCAGGGCGGACAGACCCCACTGCTGGGCGCGGATGCTGTCGGCGTAGGCGGTCGTGGACGGCAGGAGGGCGAGAGAGCCGGCGAGCAGCAGGCTCACCGCGGCCCCGGTTGCGCGGCGCTTCATGAGGGCTTCTCCGTTGCCGAGCCTGCGGTGGTCTGCCGTAGTCGCCGTTCGATGCGGTCGGCCAGGCCCTGGGCCTCGTTGCCGAGGCCTGCCTGGGCGGCGGCCGTGGTGGCACCGGACGCCTCCGCGTCGGCGGCGGACTGCGGGGTGTCGACGGTACGGCCGTCGGCCCAGCCGGAGACGGCGTAGGCGACGACCGGGGCGTCGGTGAGCACGGAGATGGTCCAGGAGGCGCGCTGGTGCCGGCCGAACCGCTCGGCTGCGGTGCCCTTCGCGGCGTACGGGAGGGGCATCAGGTCGGTACGGCGGTCCAGGTGCTCGGCCTCGAACCGCTTGGCGAGGGCGGTCATCGCGGCCGGGTCGGCCTTGGTGAAAAGCAGCCCCACGGTCGTGACGTAGCTCTGGGTGGCGTCGGTGTAGGTGGCGCGGATCAGGCGCTGGCAGCCGACGGGGGCGAGCGCCTTGCGCAGCAGCGGGTCGAAGGCGTCGGCACAGCCGGTGGCGGGGGCGACGGCGATCCGGGTCCAGGTGCGGTCGGCTCCGCCGGGACCGGCGCCGGTGCCCAGCACGGTGGGCGGGAAGAGTTCGTCGACGGGCACGTTGTGCCACAGGCCGGCGGCGGCGCTGAAGCTGCTCGCCGTCGCCACGTCACCGTCGTCGTCGATGATCCAGCTTCCGGTCACCGCACCGCCGATGAGGCCCAGGCCGAGCACCATGCAGGCGGCGGCAGCGGCGGTACGGGGCGCCACCCGACTGACCAAAGACCGCCCCCAGCCCCGCTCGTCGTATCCCTCGGGCTCGCCGAACGTGACAACGGGCCGGTTGCTGCCGGGAGTTCCCGCGGCGGTGGTCCAGGACATCGCGGGGTCCGGCAACGGGCCGGGGCCCTGCGGCCAGGAGGCGGTGTCATGGGACGGCTGGGCGGCGCCGGGGTCCGGGGGTGCCGTGGGCCGGGGCGGAAGCGGCGGGGCGGTCGGCTTGGGGGGCGCCGGGCGGGGCGGCGGGGCCGTCTTCGGGGGCGTCGCGGGGCGCGGCGGGGCCGTCGGCATCGGGAACGTCCGCATGTGCGGGCTCCAGGCGGTCCCCGACTCCGGCGCACCGAAGGAGGCCGGGAAGTCACCGCGCGACCGCTCGGGCCGCCTGGCCCCGGGCATGCCGGAGGAACCCCGGCCCGGCTCGGCGGCACCGGGCCGCCCGTCCGAGGACGCCTCCGGTTCCTCCGCGGCACGGACCGGACGCAGCGAGGCGGTCGACTCCGAAGCGGACTCCGGACGCCGGGCCGACAGCCCGGGCCCGTACGGCGGCCGGGACTGCGGACCGCGGCCGCCCTCCCTTCCGGGAGACGCCGGCCGTTCGTTGCGGCGATCCCCTCCGGGCGTCACCGACGATTCGGTCCGGCGGCCCCCCGGCCCCGGAAACGCGGGCGGCACACTCCGGCCGCCCTCCCACCCGGAAGCCTCAGACGGCGTGACGCCGCCGCCCTCCCGGCCCGGAGACACGAACGAATCGGACCGACGGTCCTCACGACCGGCCGACCCGGACCGGCCGCCCTCCCACCCGGAA